>CAZFLX010000024.1:0-35144 GCA_964519885.1 uncultured Francisella sp.
CCGGCAACTACTGCACCCATGTGGTGATCTGCAAACTCCCCTTCCCTGTTCCCAGTTCACCGGTAGAAGAAGCCCAAGCCGAATACATCGAATCGCAAGGCAAACGCCCCTTCGATGAACTAGCTGTCCCCTTCACCAGTGCCAAACTCACTCAATGGGTTGGCAGACTCCTACGCACCGAAAGCGACACAGGTCGTGTCTCCATCCTCGACAACCGACTGCTAACCAAATACTACGGGCGCAAGATGCTTAGTGCGTTGCCGGGGTTTAGAAAACTACATTAAAGCCTTCAACAAGCATTTCTTAGCCAACCCTTTAAATATTTGGTAATATATTCCTATATTTTTAAGGAATACAAATCAAATGTACGCAAGATTTATCCAATCCAGCATTGTAGAAGCACTTAAGTACTTTCCAGCCATCTTAATCACAGGCCCTAGACAATGTGGTAAAAGCACTTTGGCAATGCAACTGGCGATTAACTACATTACCCTTGATGACATCACAGCATTGGCCAGTGCTAAACGTGATCCTCATCTCTTTATCAGTAATCTAAAACTTCCGATCGTTATTGATGAAATTCAAAAGGCACCCGAGCTACTCAGTGCCATAAAAATGGCTATTGATGCTGACCGTAGACCAGGACAGTTCATTCTGACTGGATCAGCGAATGTACTGGCATTTAATCAAATTTCAGATTCTTTGGCGGGTCGTATCGCTCTGTTTGAGTTAACCCCACTCTCTTTTATTGAGTTAAATAACAAGCACAATACATTTGTTGAACAACTATTCAGTGAATCATGGTCGTTAACCAACTACGACAACATTAGCGAGGATTTAATATACCCAAGAATATTGTCTGGCTGTTACCCAGAAATGTTGACGATTGGTGATGGGCGCATGCGTTATTTATGGTTGAGTAGCTACGTGGCTACCTATTTGGAAAGAGATGTTCGGGACATTGAAAACATACGTCATATTGATAAGTTTTCTCGCCTTATCCACTTGCTAGCAAGTCGTTCAGGCGCATTAATTAACAAATCTGAACTGAGTAAAGATGCAGGTTTAGACAATAAAACACTCGACAATTACCTAAATCTTCTGTCATTGATTTATCAGGTCAAACGCGTTAAACCTTATTTCTCTAATATTGGTAAACGCTTGGTAAAAAGTGAAAAACTTTATTTTACTGACTCTGGCATACTGAATTTTCTACTTGGCAACCAAACAGTAGATCAGATGAAATCTTCCATGCTCATTGGTCAGGTCTTTGAAACTTTTGTATTCAATGAGCTATACAAGCAAGTGAGTTATTTGTTGGACGGAACACAGATTTACTACTATCGAACCCACGACCAGCGAGAGATTGATTTTATCATCGAGCGTCATGGCAAATTAATCGCCATAGAGGTGAAGCTTGCTAAGACAGTTACAGCAAGTGACTTTAAACACATAATCGATTTGCAGCAGGCCAGTCCTAACTTTCATCTTGGCATCGTCATTTACATGGGAAGCTTAACGGTCTCGTTTGGTGACTCGCTCTTAGCCATACCCTTTAGCGCCCTGGCCAATCCAAATTCAATGTCTAGCTGAAACATAAGGACTCAGACCTAATGCTAAAAAACTCCCCCTCCACCACATAATCTATCTGCTCAAACTCATCAAACAAGGGGTGTTCAAAACGCAACATCATGTCATGCATGACCTTTTGATCTAATGATTTATCTTGTCGTTGTTGGTTGCGCTTGGCTAAGGTTTGATCACAGGTAACCAGTAATAAAGCACGTGGCGAGTAATGTTTGGGTAATTGCGACAACCAATAACGACGTGATTTGCGCGTTAAATTGGTCATATCCATTAATATCGGTTGCTTATCTCGGATTGCTTGTTGAAACTGAGCGTTAAGTAACGCATCGATTTGCGCCGATAAGCCTTGTGCTTCTTGCATCTGCCAGGCTTTGCGATAATCCTTCTCCCCAGTCACTTGATGAAGACAATCGTCACGCGAGATGATGCAATAGCCACCGAATCGCGCTCGCAGACTGGTTTTACCTGCGCCAGGCAATCCAACTAAAAACACAATCGGCACATGATTGTCATCTATCTTGGACGCTTCTGCTAAGGTCAGTTGTGCTAAATCAGCGACCACCGATTTACGATTAGCCGATAAGGTAATTTGTCCTTGTTGGTCATGCTCTACTTGCTGACAAAGTTGTCGCCAGAAATCTTGTCCAAAACCAGAAAAAGCACGCATCACTTGTGACTGCTTCACCGCCTCATCTTCAGCAAACCAACCAGTGTATAAACATCCGTGCAAGGCAATTAAACTAAAAATACGCAACTTCTCAGGCATCGTTAGCAGTAAACGCTCATCCTGCAATAATCGCCATGCCATCCAAGCAGAAACCGACTCATGCCCCTGAAATACCACCCGTTGCTTGTGATGAAGTACTTTTGCCGCAACGGGTTTACCAATATCATGCAATAACGCACATAGCCCCACACACGAATCTAGCTGATTGCGTTGCACATAAGCCTGTGCCACCAATAAACTATGTGACCAAACATCCCCCTCTAAATGCCATGGGCTTAAGTGTGAAGGACTATAGTGATGACTCGACTTGCGCATAGCCTGAACCAATTCACTGTGCTCCTGTACCAGCCATTGAATCCAACTGGCCATTTGTTGTTGCGTATTTTCAGGGGATAAAGATAGTGCGTTCATACTAAGGTTCAATTGGATAGTGACATTGCAAGGGTTAAATTGTCTTATCTAGGGCAAATGACTGCAAGACTTTCAACTCAACATAGCTCAACAAAGCTTGATCTGTTGCAGCAAAGACAATCGGTGGCGCCACACCAGCTTCAAAAGCTTCCAGCCATCGCAAAGCACACAAGCACCAAAAATCTCCTGGCTTTAACCCCGGAAATCCCAGTTGAGTTGTAATCAAATCATTCCCTTGAGCTTTAGAGTAAGTCAAAAATGCCTCAGTCACTTGAGCGCACACCACATGCCTTCCTCGATCTTGAGCATCGGTACGACAATAGCCATCTCGAAAAAAACCCGTTAATGGCTGATGAGAACAGGGCAACAAAGGCTCACCCAAAAGATTCAACTTGCCGGTCATCTCCCCTCCCCTTTCACATCTTTACCAAGATGCTGAGCAATAAAAGATTCAATTACGTCAAAATGCGCATCAATCAATTCAATCGAATCATGATCTGCGCCTTCAACTTGGTAACAACTCACCCATTGCTTGTTAGCCGCTTGGCAAAGTTGTTCAAAATCACTCAGCGGAATCAGTCTATCCGCAGTACCATGAATACACAGTAACGGCTTAGTGATGGACTTAACACTGGTGACAGGTGCTATATCGTCAAAACGATGACCAATGACCCACTGCACATAAGCACTAATAAAGGCATACAAACCCGGCACATGCATAAGCTTGCCGAGTTGTCGTTGCATCATTAACCTAGGATGGGCAAAACTGGCAATGACAATATAAGCATCGGCAATAGGATGACGAGCAGCCGACAATAGGGTTGCTGCCGCACCAACAGAGTGTCCTAAAGCAACCAATGATTGAGATTGTGCTGATTTATGCTGTTTTAACCAGATTAAAACAGATGTTAAATCTTCAGCAAACTTTGGCATGGTCGAGGTACCACGCGCATCACTATCACCATGATTATGTGCATCCATCAGCAGAACATTGGCCCGAAGTTCGACACAATGACGTGCAAAAGGCAACATACAGCTCTTATTCGCACCCCAGCCATGCAAAATGACCAATGTCAGTTCGCTCGGTATCGGTGAAGTAATCCACCAACAGCTAAGTCTTTTGCCAGAGCTTGTTACTATCGATAAGTTTTCATAAGGCAAATCTAAACTGGATGGCGTCATCTGATTCGCTAAACGTGGCGCACGAAATCCGACATGAATACCAACGATCAGCAATAACAAAACACCAACGAGAATAAACACTAACCCAATAAACACATAAATCTCACTTTATTTGTTATGGCTTTGCAAAAGTCTGAGAATTTTGTTGCAGTATGACATAATTGATCATAAATTGACCATGACATCTCACAACAAACAGAGAAAACCCATGAAATTCAGTCTAGCAAACACGCGCCACCCACGACTCAATCTTTCTGTACTTGCGTTACTGAGTATTTCACTTGTAGGATGCAGTGCCGGCAATCCTTACTATCAAGCCGATAAACCCCACCACACACCAACGGGTTTTCAAAATCTCAACACCCAATTGGTCCCTAAAACATGGCTAGACGTATTCCAATGGCGACTCACGTCATCACCAGCGCCCGCAGCTCCAGCTAACAGTGTGCCACAAATAGTCCCCGACATTGCACTGATTCATCATCCAGCTCAACCTCAAGCGACTTGGTTAGGTCACTCCACCCTACTTGTTCAGGCCGATGGACTCAATATTCTAACAGACCCCATCTTTTCCGAGCGCGCATCACCGGTCAGTTTTGCTGGCCCCAAGCGCGTTCAGCCTATCCCTCTAAGCCCCGCTCAACTCCCACCGATTGATGTCGTAATCATCTCGCACAATCATTACGATCATCTCGATGAAAATAGTATTAAAACACTGGCTCAACAAACAACCGGCTCTCCCCTGTTTCTGGTACCTCTGGGAGTGGATCAACTTCTCAAATCATGGGGTGTTGAAAAGGTGATGCCGCTAGACTGGTGGCAATCTCACACATTTAATAACACCCAACTGGTGTTCACTCCAGCTCAACACTGGTCTGCACGGGGTTTATTTGATCGAAATGACAGTCTATGGGGAAGCTGGAGCATATTAACTCCACAAGTCAACTGGCATTTTGCCGGAGACACAGGTTACACAACAATTTACCAAGAAATACGCACTCGCCTAGCACCTCAAGGATTTGATGTTGCCTTTATTCCCATTGGTGCTTACGAGCCTCGTTGGTTTATGCGAGATCAACATGTAGATCCCTATGAAGCCGTCAAACTGCACCAAGACTTAGCCGCTAAACAGAGCATTGCCATTCATTGGGGCAGTTTTGTCATGGCCGATGAAGCCATTAACCAACCGCCTAAAGATCTAAAGAAAGCCTTAACTGACAAAAGCATCGACCCACAATTTTTTCGAAGTTTAGCGATTGGAGAAACTTTCAGTATTCCCAATAAACCTTATTAATGCGCCGCTTATTGTGTTCTTTTTAACGATTAATCGATAGTTTAGAAAAAAGGTGGAAAGAATTAGAAAGCCTGTTTTATCATTTATGTTTTGGTCTGAACCAAGGATAAACCGAGTAAAATAGCCGCTTTAATAACATGACTGATATAGACTTCTAGATAGAGTGGTTCATCTTTCTTTGATCCGTACACCGCTGCGTCTATAGCTAATTGCCAACAGACGATGCGTAGATCTTCAGATAAAGTAATTGTGTCTGAGACGCCTTCAGTATTAGACATAATCATGCTGTCTAGTATAAATTGATGACGACCTTCATAATCATTAAGGCGTTCAATTTGATCTCTAACCCACCTTGATTTACCTCTTAGACCATAACCAGATTCAACGGTCTTAAACGATAACTGCGAATGCATTTCTTTAGGTATTTTGATCGTGACGCGACTGGTTGAAGCTTGTTCCAACGCTGTTTTTGAAAAATTTGAACTGAGTGTGATTTTTTTCATGATAGTTTCTCAATGATTAAATCCGCAAGACTTTCAACATTTGTGTCAATTGAAAGCAGCTCAGCTAGTTTCAAAGTTTGCTGTTTGTTCAACTTTAGATAGGTGCCTTTGTTTGTGAGTTTTTTTCCAACGGTTGGAATTTTTTCAGTTATTGGGCTTAAATTGTGGCTTTTTTCAAATTCTTCAATATCACGGAATTGGGTAATCTGACCCGACATGACTGCTGTATAGTGGCTTTCTTGTTTTGCTAGTTTTAACAACATATAAGCAGCACTTTTACGCACACCAAATAAATTCATTACATGTTCAGCTCTGTTAAAGTTTTCATCTATAGCCATGAGTTCTTTTAAACCAATCACTTTTTCTTTAAGTGTTAAATCGTGGCGTGCTAGGTTTTCAGCAATAGAAAGTGTTCTATGAGCTTTTTCGTTGACTTTTCTATATACTGCTCTAATAACAGTTCTACCAAGTAGAATGTGTGACCAATAACGTCTTTCACCGGCTACTACCATGTATTCACCGATAATTGAAGGGTGATCTGTAACAACAATTGGTTGTAATAAGCCCGATTGATCAATGCTTGAAGCTAATGCGAGTAATTCAGTTAATTGATCTTTGGTAGTGTCATCAATCTGGTTTAGGTAAACTTCATAATTCGGTTTATGCGTTTTTAATTGATCAATATCAGAATTTGAGAAGTTCAGTTTTCTTGGATTGAATATGTTTGGGTGCAGCTTTTCAAGGTTAAAGACTCTTACTTCACCTTCACCAGACATTTCGTTATTAATTCTTAATTGGTGACTGATAACGGACACCGTATTGTCACTATCTACTAAATCTTGAACTTTAAATCTTTTAGCCATGGTTAATGTTCCATAATTCTTTGCAATAACAATTCACAGACCATTGTTGCTTGGTCAGTTGCTTTAGATTTGTCATTGAATAAAGATGGTGCACCAAATAGCATGCTTTTCTGATAGTCTCCCCATTCACTGAACCATTCATTGAGCAAAAAGGGTGAGATGATTGGATCTTTTGAGAGTTTTTGTTGTATCGCTTTATGAACTGTGAAATTTGATTTAACTCTATTTCCAACGATTCCTGCAATTTCTAATTTGCGTGACGAAGTCATATTGATGGCATTTTGTAACCCTAACATACCATGTAAACCTTCTACAGACGGTGCTGCGAATTCAGTAGGAATGATTAGATGCGTTGCAGCATACATTGCAGCTTGAACTAATGGTCCCATTGATGGTCTAGTGTCGATAATGCATAAATCATAATCATCAGCTATTTCTGGAACTGATAGAAGTTTATAAAGGTGTTGAACTACTTGATCTTTAATATCAGACTTTCTTACATACTCTATATTTTGAAGTTTGTTTCCGTGACCAGGTATAATTTCCAACCGTTGGAATTCTGTTGGATACATGACAACTGATCCGGTTAGCCATATTTCTGATGCATCGGAGTAACCATTCCAATCATCTTCACCTTCATACTCGGGGTGAAGTGGGGGAGTGTATAAGAATGAACCATCATCGGTCATTCTCATGTCAAGGAATCTTCTTGATAGGTTACATTGCGGATCTAAATCTATTACTAAAACTTTCAGTTGCTTTTTAATGGCAGCGTATTCTGCTAATGTTTTACTAATGAATGTTTTACCGACTCCGCCTTTGTTATTTCCAACGACTACGGTCTTCATCTCTTGCTCCAAGATATATCGTGCTGTATGATAGAGCGTAAATTATCAATAATGTTTTGTTTTGTCAAGTACTATTGCTAAAATATTAATTTATAAGCTCTTTTTCTTAATTTATCTAAATTTAATACTTTAAGGCAATTATAACTTATTGATTTTAAATAGTTATTTATGTTTTAGGTGTGTATTTATATGTCGTAAAGTGTTGTATTTTATGATGAAAGGTGGAAGGATTTATGTTTTAGGGTGTGGTTAAATAGAATGGTGGAAAGGATTAGAAGACAATGGTGGAAAGGATTAGAAGGTGGCTCAATTAGTTAAACATAGTGGAATGATCCAGATGAAAAACTGCTTAACCAGTGTTGAGCGTAAGGCCTTTAATTTGTTGATTCAACATGCAAGAAAGATCATGGAAAAGCATGGTGGGCTTCCACCTTCAGGAAGATTTGAATTGCCTATGCGAGAGCTTGAAAGTTGGTTAGGTACTTCACCTAATAATAGAGCTTTTCTTTGCGATTTATTGGGTGAGTTCGTAACGCATGTCGTACAGTACAATATATTTGATAAAGATAAAGAGGGTAGGGAGCTTTGGAAAGTAACCAGTGTGCTTGTCTCTGAAATGGCTTTTACTGTTGATCATACTATTTGTCGTTATGCTTTCCCCCCTGGCATTGCTGAAGCTGTTTTGAATCCTAGTATGTATGCAAAGATTAATATGGATGCTCAACTACAAATGTCTTCCCAGCATTCAACGGCCTTGTACGAATATTATGAAGATGTAATAGGCGGCAAGCGAGACACTTATAAGTTAAGAATCACTTTGGATGATTATCGAACCTTGTTAGGTATTGCTGATGATCAGTATGCCCAATATAAAGACTTTAATCGCTATGTAATTGGTAAGGCTCACAAAGAAATAAATGAACTTTCTCCTATTATGGTTGATGTTCAGGAGTATCGAATTGGTCGAAAAGTTCATGCTTTAGATGTCGTTTTGACTCGACGCATCCGTAATCATGAAGATCGAATGAAGCTTATTAAAGAGATGTTGAAGTAATTTTCCAACGGTTGGAAAGTTGATTGGCAATTTGGCGGTTGTTTATTTAAAAGCACTGCACCATCAGCTGCCAACACTGGTTCTTTTTAAGCAATAGCCTTAATTTTATTAAACGCATCCTTAATGCTCTTAGTTGGAAGACCAAACTTCCAACCAAAGGTGCACGTTAAATCGGTTGGAAGACGCTCATTTATGTTTAAGCCTTGCAGTTGCTATGCTTAGTGATTTACTGCATCTTTTAAGGCTTTACCAATAGTGACTTTCACCACTTTTTTGGCAGGAATCTCAATCGCAGCACCAGTTGAGGGATTACGCCCTGTGCGTGCTTCAGTCTGCGCCACTTTAAAATTCGCAAAACCAATGAGCGAGATTTCGTTACCTTGAACCAGTTGTTCACTTAAGGTGTCTAATACCGCATCGAGCGCTGCTTTAGCATCAGTTTTGCTGCTGCCCATTTTGTCGGCAATCAAAGCCACCAAATCACCTTTATTAATCACTGCCATCATCTATCTCCGTGTTATTAAATTTGCTCAAAGCACATAGTATAGCGGGATTAGGCTGTTTTGGTTGTCAATTAATGCTTCACCAATTATGCTGCTAATTGACGCACTACTGGACCAATGAGCAGAATAATTGGGAAGGCGATGATGAAAGTGGTACCCCAAGCTTTAAGCCATATACTGGCTATGCCATCGATCCATCCGACATTATTGAAAACAGCATAATGCACGACATGAGTAAGGTTATGGAAAGTGTCTAAAAGATTATAAGAAGAAAGGATGTGTGTTTTCTGAGCTTGTTTTGCCTAAGTTTGCATGGCGTATCGTTACACGATACAATAAAGGAATGATAAAAAGTTTCAAACATAAAGGTATTAAGCTGTTTTTTTGAAACAGGCTCGAAGGCTGGGATACAGGCAAATCATGCGTCTAAGTTAGCGCGTCAACTATCCTTGCTAAATCATGCTAAATCACCCGATGAAATGAATCTACCTGGTTGGCGTTTTCATCCACTTAGTCATGATTTAAATCATCATTGTGCAATTTGGGTCGATCAAAACTGGCGTCTTACTTTCACATTTGAGGGTGAAGATGCTCAACTTGTTGATTATCAAGATTACCATTGAGGAATTGACCATGACCATGTTTAACCCACCACATCCTGCCAGCATCTTGCGTGAAGATGTTTTACCGGCATTAGGTTTGAGTATAACTGAGGCTGCTAAGCAGTTAGGCGTATCACGCGTGCAACTCTCAAGGTTGCTTAACGAACATGCGGCTATTTCGACTGATATGGCGTTAAGATTAGAACAGTGGCTCAATACAACAAGCGCCGAAACATGGCTTAAAATGCAGTTAGCCTATGATTTATGGCAAACGCAACAGCGCGGTATTCCAAAGGTGTCACCTGCTGTAAGCCTTGCCTAACGTCAATCGTAATGGTTAACAATCGAAAAAAAACATATTCAGAATGTATAAAAAAACGGCACCGATTAGGTGCCGTTTTCCGTTTAGGCTGAGCTAAATTACACGGTTTTGGTCGAGAAGTACCAATCGGTATAGTTGTAACCTTCGTCCTTACGCGCCAAAGCCGCTTCAACCGTTTTTGGTGGTGGAACGATGACCGCATCACCTGGCTGCCAAGCTTCAGGTGTCGCACACTTGTTGGCATCAGAGAACTGCAAGGCTTTTAATAAGCGCAAGAACTCATCAATCGAACGACCATTGCTCATTGGGTAGTAGACCATCGCACGCAAGATACCTTCAGGGTCGATGACGAAGGTAGCACGTACCGCTTGAGTATCTGCTGCACCTGGGTGAATCATACCGTAAGCCTGAGCCACTTCCATTTTTAAGTCCTCGATGATCGGGAACTTAATATCCACACCAAACTTCTCTTTAATGTTCAACACCCAAGCTAAGTGAGCGAAAACTGAATCAATCGACAGACCTAATAAGTCACAATTCATTGCTGCGAACTGATCATGAGCACGGGCAAAAGCCGTGAACTCAGTAGTACACACAGGCGTAAAGTCAGCAGGGTGAGAGAAAAGGATTAACCATTTACCCTTGTAGTCAGACAAAGACTTCACACCATGAGTGGTGACTGCCTTAAAGTCAGGTGCAGGGGCATTCAAACGAGGTAGGCCAACAGATTGAGTTGTTTGTTCCATGATGGATCTCCAAAGGTTACTGATGAAAAAGTCTTACTGATTAAAAGTCTTGGTTACGTTAGTTATCCTAACGCTTGCTATGTTACCGCAGGGTAACATTTATTCCCAATTTAATTTTATGACCACATTAATCGAATTTATCAATTGAAGCACAAAATCACATTAATTTAATTCATCATAACATAAATGATAATGATTGACATTAATATAAATAACACCATATCATTAAGTCGTAACAAATACCTTTTGCAAGCCAGGACATTTGTCGGTAGCCAGCACTGTTAATTTCCGTCAACACCAACAACAGCAGGAGTCGTTGATATGTCTGTTAGTGTGGCTAAACGCCCAAATTTATTAATCATTACGATTTCGAGCTTATTAGCTTGCTCACCTTCCTTAGCTGAAGAATTTAAAACCATGGATATAGTGACTGTCGGCACTGCTACCAAAACGGATCGCCCGCTATCCGAATCGACTGTATCGGTAGCTGTCATTACTGAGGCTGATATTCAAGCCATGGGAGCGGTCACCTTAACGGATATTTTTTTACAGACCCCTGATGTGTTCATGAATCCTGGCAAAGGCGAGATGTCGATTCGGGGTGCTGGTGCCAAGGGCACCTTGATGCTCATTGATGGTCGTCGTATGTCGTCTGAGTTCACCAAAAATTATGACGGTGCACGCATTCCAGCGTCGAGCATCGAACGTATTGAAATTGTTAAAGGCCCCGCTTCGGTGCTGTATGGCACAGATTCTTTAGGTGGCGTGGTCAATATCATTACCAAAAGCCCAACCAAAGAGGGCATAGAAGGTTCGGTTGCAGTCAGCACGGGCGCCAATCCGAATGGTCAGGGTTTTCGCCATAATTTAGAAGCCGATGTGCGCGGCAAAAAAGGGGGTACCGGTTTTAGTGGCTGGATGAGCATTGTTCAATCACAAGGGTTTATGCAAGATAAGTTGGTTAATCCGCGTGTGCCAACGGGTAATCAAGGTGGTCAGGTAGCTCCTAGTGAATCGGGTTTACGTATTAGCCCAACAGGGCAAGTGACCCAGAATCCAGCACATGCCGCTATTGGCACTAAAATTACCAACCAGTACGACAGCCAAGTCAGCTATAGCGATCCAGGTCGGGTGTTGAACTTAGGCGGTAAATTAGAACAGCAATTAAGCAAAAGTCTACAAGTGGGCGCAGATGTTATCTGGACGAAAGAAGACAAAGACAGCGATTATATTGCCGACAATTATGTGTCTGCTTATCAGAGACCAGGTAAAACTAATTTACCCGTATTTTCTGTTCCCGTACAGCAATCGCTCGATAATACGCGATTAGACACGACCGTGAGAGCCAAATGGCAAGCTAGCGATAATGTGCTGCTTAACTGGCGTAGTTACCGTTCTTGGTATGAAAAGAAAGAAATGGTTACCACTCCTTTATGGAAAGCCTTAGGTTTCGCTTCGCAAACCGCCTCATCGGCTGTTTCAGGATCGGGCGATGTGGAAATTATTGGCCATGAAGCCACAGCTCAGTGGAAACCTCATAAAGACCACCGACTTTTAGCTGGTGTTGAACATCGTGATGAGCGACGCAGTGCGGCATTTTTTAGTAGCAATGGTACCATGGTGACCAAAGCCTACGACTTTAATGCCCTTTTTGCCCAGCATGAGTGGCAAGTGACCGATAAGTTAGGCTTGGTTTACGGTGCGCGTCAAGACCGCATTTCGACGGGAGAGGATGCCACATCAGGCAGTATCGGTGCAGTGTATAAACTCCATCCTTTAGCGATTGCACGCGCTAGTGTTTCGCAAGGATTTAGAGCACCTGATATGCAAGAGCTTTATATCAACCGATTTAATCCGCAAGGCAGTCGTTTTGTTGGGGCATCGGTGGTCGATGCTGGCTTAGGTAAACAGGCTTTTAACCTTAAACCCGAACGTAGTCAAAATATGGAGTTGGGCTTATCGGGATCTGCCAAAGGCTGGCACTATGATATTGCTTTGTTTAGAAACGAAATTGAAGACAGTATCCAACGTGTCACAGTTGCACCCAGCAACTACATCAGCTTCCGCAATGAGTCACAAGTCACACTTGAAGGTTTAGATGCTAAATTGGGTGTCGATTTATCATCGGCATGGCGCTTACAAACCGCACTTACCTTAATGAACAGCAAAAGCCAAACCACAGGCAAGCGTTTAGAGTACACGCCTAATCAATTAGCGAATGTGATGGCAATTTATCGCCCTAACCGTGAGTGGCGTTTCACGGCCATGGCGCAATATGTTGGTGATCAAGAATATACCGATACGCGCGTGAGTCCTCAAGTGCGCAAAACGACCGATGCCTATACGCCTGTCAACCTAAAGGTGAGTTATATGCCCAACGCTTGGAAAGAAACCGAGTTATTTGGAGGCATTGATAATGTGTTCGATGCCAAGCTCGATTCAGCACTGGGTTATCAAATCGGTACTTATGCCTACGCTGGCGTACGCAAATATTTCTAATTCTTGTTTTATTAAATCATTATTTTTAAGGAAGTAAACATTATGAAACATCTAATCGCGTTTTTTCTCATCAGTGCAGTCTCACTGGCAAGCATGATCAGTATGGCACACGAACATACCTATTCATGCGGACTCATGGTGAGTGATACGCCCAAGGCATTGGTCAAAGTCGCCATGAAATTAGAAGGTGAACAGGCTTTTAGTGAAGCGCAAAAGCAAAAAATTCAAGCTATTGGCATGGCTTCGGGACCAAAAATCCATGAGTTAGTCGCGCAGATTGAAAAGTTAGATAAAGCCATTCTGCATGCTGTGGTGAAAGAGGGTAAATCACTTAAAGAAGTCACATCACAGTTAGATGAACTGCAACAGTTGCGCCGTCAAGCGACTGATATGAAATTGGATGCTTTGCATCAGCTCCGTCAAACCATGTCGGCAGAGCAGTTTCAGGCACTTGTTAAATCGTCAAATTCGAAACCATAACTAGAAGAAAAGCGATGTTAAAATCATCTATCATTGAAAAACTTAATCAACAAGTCAACGCAGAAATGTTTGCTTCTAACTTGTATTTACAAATGGCCGCATGGTGTGAAGATAAAGGATTGGCAGGAGCTGCTGCTTTCTTTAAAAAGCATGTGCCAGAAGAGTTGGATCATCGTGATAAATTCATTCACTACTTATTTGAATGTGGAGCGCCAGTACGCATTTCTGCCTTAGAAGCTCCCAGATCAGAGTTTAATAACTTGGTTGAAGTGATTGAAGCAGCTTATGCACATGAGCAAAAAGTAACCGCCATGATTAATGATATTGCCAACTTGGCCTTGGATGAACGTGATTTCAATACATTTAACATGTTGCAATGGTTTATTGCAGAACAAAGAGAGGAAGAAGTTTTGTTCCGTGGCATTTTGGATCAAATTGCATTGGTTGCCTTTAAGGGTCAATCGGGCGAGGCGATGTTTATGATTAACCGCCATTTGCATCAGTTAGCGCAGGGTCTATAAATAAAGTTAGATAAGCTATCGCTTTTAAAGCTTAAGGCAGCTTGGAACTGTCTTAACAGCTGGTTTTTTGCCCAACAAGATAAAGAGAATCCACATGAATCAATCGATCAACCTGCGCAAAGCAGGACTTAAAGTAACTTTGCCGAGAATTAAAATTTTAGATATTCTCGAAACCAAACAAGATAACCATCATCTCACCGCAGAAGACATTTACAAGATATTAATCGACCAAGGGGAAGATGTTGGTTTAGCTACTGTCTACCGTGTGTTGACTCAATTTGAATCTGCTGGCATTGTTCGACGACTCAACTTTGATAACAATCTCTCTACGTTTGAAATGGACACGGGTGATAATCATGACCACATTGTTTGCTTAAAAACAGGGCTAGTTGAAGAATTTGTTGATCCACTGATTGAAGCACGCATCCGAGCAATCGCTGAAGAAAAGGGCTTTACCCTGGCTGAACATAGTCTGACTATTTATGGCAGTAAGCTTGCCGATAATCGTTAAGGCATTATTGACGTTTGATTGCATGTGGCACAAATTCCATGCAGTTCTAGTGTCGGTTGATTCAAGGTGAACCCTAAGTGTTGCGTTTGTGATGCTAGTGCTCGATAGGTGCTTTGCATATCCGGAACTTCGGTTAAATGACCGCACTTGTCACAGTGTAAAAACTCAACACACTGCCCATGCTCTTTGCCTAATTCTTGGCATAACACATATTGGCGAGTCGATGCGAGTTTATGAACTAAGCCTTTGGTTTCCAGAAAAGTTAATACCCGATAAATCGTAGTGGGTTGATAGCTTTTTTGGTAACGCTGTTGGTAGCCTTCCAGCAATTGATAAGCAGACATGGGCGCAGCCTGTTCGGCTAGCAGTAATAACACCGCTAGTCGTGTTTCGGTTAGGCGAATGCCTTGATGCTGACAATAGTCTTGAACATGGCTTAGCGATGTTGAAGGCATAACATCCTCTTAATCAAATGGATTAGCGACATAATACCAATAATCGTCGCCTTGTTGCAGTTCTTGTTCAGTTAATAAGCAGTCGTCAAGGCGATTTTGCATAACAGCCTTGTTCAATGCTTGCCCAATAAAAACGATTTCTTGACGACGGTCACCATAGGGTTCTTGCCAGCGTTTCATGATGTAATCGTGAGACTCTTGATCGGTTGGCCACTGGGTTTTGGGCACCGCATGCCAAAACATACCCACCTTATTGGCTTGCCAAACACTACCTGCTTGGCTGTAAAACCAAACATAATTGGGATCGGTTGCCAGCCATAAATAGCCTTTGCTGCGTAATAGATTGCCACCGCTCCAGCCTTTATCATTGAATAGCTGATACAAACGCTTAGGATGAAAAGGACGGCGTGCCAGATAATCGAAATGTCCTATGCCATACTCTTCCGTTTCTGGCGTATGTGTTCCGCGCGGCTCTGTTAGCCAATCTTGATGCGTTTGAGCTGTCTCGAAATTGAATTTTCCAGTGTTCAAAATCAGCTTAGGGTCGATCTGACCGTGGCGCATGACGTGAATGTCGGCATTTGGGTTAAGCTTGCTCAAAATCAGGTTTAATTGTGCGCTTTGTTCGTCACTGATTAAATCGGCTTTGCTGATGAGAATCACGTCGGCAAATTCAATTTGATCGATGAGTAAGTCGGCTAAATTGCGCTCATCTTCTTCCCCTAAACTTTCACCCACATCTTGCAACGATTGTGCCTCATCCAGTTGGCGTAAAAAATTAACGCCATCCACCACTGTTACCATGGTATCGAGTCGCGCGACTTGAGATAAGGACTTGCCATCTTCATCTTCAAAGGTAAAGGTTTCGGCAACGGGTAGGGGTTCGGAAATGCCCGTCGATTCGATAATAAGATAGTCGAAACGTCCACTATGAGCCAATTCGCTGATATTTTTTAATAGGTCTTCACGCAGGGTGCAGCAAATACAGCCATTCGACATTTCGACTAATTTATCTTGTCCACGATTGAGTGAAACTTCGTTGTGTACTAAGTCAGCATCGATATTGATTTCGCTCATATCGTTCACAATAAGGGCAATGCGCATACCGTCGCGATTATGAAGCAAATGATGTAATAGTGTCGTTTTACCTGCGCCTAAAAAACCAGAAAGGACGGTAACGGGTAGGATACGGCTGCTCATTAGTCTGCTCATGCAATTAAAAGATAGGATATATCTTATCTTTTGTGCTAACATTAGGCAACTTTATTCAATTATTCCTGTTGATGGATACTAGCTCATGAAAACGCAACCCACCTCTTTGGCGATTGCCATTGCCAGTCTTTTTTCTTTATTAGCGCACAACGCACAGGCACATGAGGAGGACACTAAATCCTCATCGGGTATTAGTCTTGCCACCGTGAAAGTGACAGAACAAGCGGTCAAAGCACTCGATCCTTTTACGCGTGAATTAGACATGGGTTATATTGCTAAAACCATGCCACAAGACTTGGATGATTTGTTTCGATTAGAGCCTTCTATTCAAGCTGGGTCTGGTGCGCGCAATGGGCAAAAACTATTCATGCGTGGGGTAGAAGACCTTAATTTAAATGTCACTGTCGATGGTGCGCGTCAGGGACAGAATATATTTCACCACCAAGGACGCTTGCAAGTTGATCCTTTTTTACTCAAACGCGTTGACGTTAAACCTGGTCCAGCTGCTGCCGATGCAGGCCCTGGTGCTTTGGGTGGTAGCGTTGTTTTTGAAACGGTTGATGCACAAGACTTATTAAAAGCAGGTCAAACAATCGGTGCGCGTCTTGGTGGTCAATATGAAAGTAGTAGTAGCCTAAGGGGTGGAGTGGCTTCTGTTTACGGCAAACTCAATGACAATACAGGATTATTGGCTTATGTGCGTAGCAATAGTAATGATCGTATCACCGCAGGGGGCGGTGAAAAAGTTGAAACCACTAATGGTTCGCACGATAACTACCTGTTAAAAGGAACCATGTTAGATATTAATGGTCACAGCCTGCGTTTAAGTAGTGAACGCAGCGAGGATAATGGCGGAGCTTTGCGAGCCAATTTCCCTTATGCAAGTCAAGCGCAACTCGTACAGCGACGCGATGATCAACGTGTTACCAGTGAAAGCCACAAATTACGCTATGGTTATAAACCCGCTGGCCAGTCACTGATCGATACCCAGATCGATTTTTACGATAGCACTTATGCGTTGATGACAGAATTAAATAATCCTGCCTCGAAGCGTTATTCTACCAACACCATTGGGGGTAAGGTGCAAAATACCAGCCGACTAACGACAGGAGTGGTTAAGCACGCGCTGACTTATGGTATTGATTATAGTGAGTCTAAAAATCATGCTCAAGAACCTACCAAAGCAAATCGGTCAGAGCATGCGAATAATCAGGGCTTGTTTTTACAAAATAGAATGAGTTGGCAAGCGTTTCGTCTATCAACGGGTTTACGCCAAGACCAATATCATGCTAGATACTTCGACCGCTACCAGAGTTCAGGAACTGAGGTGTCGCCCAACATCAGTGGTGAATGGGATGTGTTATCGGGTAAACGTATCTTAACTTTGTTTGCGGGTTACGGTCAGTCGGTTAGGGGTGATCGATTAAACCAAGCGGCTTGGTTACATAAATATGCATCTAACTTTGTGTTAGGCAATAATGGTCAGCTTAAAGCTGAAAAAGCTTATCAAACCGAATATGGTGCCCGTTTACACGATTTATCGGTGTTCAAGCAGGGTGACCACGCAGGTCTAGACGTGACGCTTTACGATACCACCATTGCCAATTACCTCATCACCGATGGTGAAGGCCCAGGTGCGCCGACGCGATTTATTCGTAATGCTGATGGTGATGTGCGTTCAAAAGGATATGAAATTCGCGCTCATTGGGGGCTAGATAAGTTACTAACTAGCCTGAGTTATAGTCATAACAGTTTTCGTGACTATATGGGGTTGCCGGGAGATACCACGGGTGATTCCGCACGGGTAGGAACTTCGGTTGGTGATCAATTGGTGTGGGACACCAGTTGGCAATGGCAACCGAATTGGAGTTTAGGTTATACGCTAACCTCTGTAGAAAAACTCAAAGACGTTCGTCCAGGTCGTCCAGAAAAGCCGGCTTACACCACGCACGACATTCGTATGCAGTGGCAACCAGAAGTGATGAAAGATGCGCTTCGTGTTACCTTGGCTGTTGAAAATCTATTTGATGAAAAGTATGCACGTCATAGTGCGGTTAGGGTCGTTGCAGGCGGTCAAGAAGTAGCCAACTGGGAAGCAGGCAGAAATCTGCGTTTAGGAGTTGATTGGTTTTTCTAAAAATAAGCGCTTTGTTACAGCTTCATCTCATTGGCAATTAGCTGAATCAGGTCTTGAATATAAGGCTGTTCGCTCATGCCTTGTGGTGTGGCAGCATAGAGCTTTGACCAAAGGCCTTGTTCACCAATAGAGCGATAGGGTAGGTGTTTAAAATCCACTTGGTTTTGCAACAACCAGCTGGGTAACACACAAATCCCCCGTCCTGCCTCGACACGTTGTAGCATCATAATGGTCATTTCCGAATAGCTCAGTGCCTGAGGCTGAACGCCTGCAGGCAGTAAAAACTGCTTAAAAACAGCTAGCTTTTCTTGTGATACGGGATAGGTAATGAGTGTCTGAGAAGTAAAATCTTGTGGTGTTAAAAAGAGCTTTTCCAACAAGTCGCTGTTGGGTGGTAGCACGGCAACCAATTCATAACTGAACAAAGGGGTATAGTCGATTTGCGCTGTTTTATCTGGGTCAGATGTGATGACAAAATCTAATGTTTGCGCTTGCAGCTGTTGTAAAGGCGGTTGATGAAAGCTCGGCACGATATCCAAGTCGACACTTGGCCATTTTTCTTGATAAGGCCGTAATAAAGGCAATAACCACTCAAAACAGGTATGACAATCAATACCGATCCATAATCTTCCAGTTTCTCCTTGACTAAGCGCGATCAACTGTCGCTCTACTAGCTGAAGTTGCGGCAATAGGGTTTGCGCACTCTGTAGTAACAATTTGCCCGCACTGGTAAATTGTAGGGGATGGGTCTTACGTTTAAAAAGTTCCACGCCCAACTGTTGTTCTAGCTGTTTGATTTGATGAGACAGTGCCGATTGGGTCATGTGCAAGGACTCTGCCGCCAACACTAAATTGCCACTATGATTCAAGGCGAGTATGGCTTTTAAATGTTTGATCTCTAGCATCAATGCTTCACAGCTCCTTGGTTCAAAACAGTCTATCGATTCTATGTGTTGAATTATAAAGAAGTCTAGGTGGATATTAACCTGAATTTAATTCAAGTGAAGTTGAAATTAAATCGTTTTTCTTCAGTTAAGTGGCTGGCTATGATGCTGACAT
This sequence comes from uncultured Francisella sp., assembly GCA_964519885.1. GTDB lineage: Bacteria > Pseudomonadota > Gammaproteobacteria > Thiomicrospirales > Thiomicrospiraceae. The sequence goes on from CAZFLX010000024.1 coordinate 19,517, forward strand.
GAGCAGTAAGTATAGCGTTAACTTTTGAAAACAGGAAAATCACCATGAATACAGACTTTACCTATAGCGTAAAAACAATTCGCTTCGATGAGCATTATCAGCCATCCAACCAGACACGTCTCACCACGAATTTTGCTAACCTAGCGCGTGGTGCGCATCGACGGGAAAACCTGCGAAAAGCCATCCAAATGATTAACAACAATTTTAATTCGCGTGTTCTTTGGGATAACCCTAACAGTGATCGTTACTCGGTTGAGTTGGAAATCGTCCATATTGATGTCGACGTGGAAGGCAAAGGCGAGACTTTTCCAACCATGGAAGTGTTAAAGACCATGATTGTCGATCACAAAACCAACCAGCGTATTGAAGGCATTGTGGGTAACAATTTTTCTTCTTATGTGCGTGATTACGATTTTAGCGTGCGCTTATTAGAACACAACAAAGACAAACAAAATTTCAGCGTGCCAGACAACTATGGTGACTTGCATGGCAAGATGTTTCAAGACTTCATCAGATCAGATGTTTACGCAACTCATTTCCATAAATTACCTGTGATGTGTTTAAGTGTTTCCGATAATAAAACCTATTTCCGTACTGCCAACAGTCACCCAATTTTAGGGGTGGAATACCAGCCCAATGAGTCGTCTTTGACTGAAGCATATTTCAAAAAAATGGGCATGGAAGTGCGTTATTTCATGCCGCCCCATAGTGTGGCGCCCTATGCCTTTTATTTTCTCGGTGATCTGCTGAACGATTACACCAACATGGAACTGATTAGCACGATTAGTACCATGGAGATTTTTCAAAAGATTTATCGTCCTGAGATTTATAACGCCAACGCCTATGCAGGAAGCATTTTTAAACCCAGCTTAAAGCATTCAGATCACTCGTTAACACGTATTGACTATGACAGAGTTGAGCGTAACCGTTTGGCTGTAGAGCAGGGTAAGTGGGCTGAAAAGCACTTTATTCAACCCCATCAGCACATTCTGGAACAGTGGGCAAAACATTGCGCTGTCTGATTGATGATTCAACCCTTAAGAGCTTTTGATGATGAAAAAATTATTTCCTACCTCTACTGTCGGCAGTCTGCCAAAACCTTCTTGGCTGGCAGAAACCGAAAAACTTTGGCCTGAATGGAAACTGGAAGGCGATGCGCTGCTTGAGGGCAAGCAAGATGCCCTGCGTGTCACCTTAATGGAACAGATGGAAGCGAGTATTGATATTGTTAGTGATGGCGAACAGACGCGTCAGCACTTTGTTACTACCTTTACTGAAAGCCTTGCGGGTGTCGATTTTGCTAAACGCACCACCATGCTTATTCGTAATCGCTATGATGCCCAAGTGCCGTCGATTGTTGGGCCAGTTAGTCGTAAAAAGTCAGTATTTGTTGAAGATGCCAAGTTTTTGCGCAGCCTTACCGACCAACCGATTAAATGGACGCTGCCAGGACCAATGACTATCATCGATACCTTGTATGACGCTCATTATAAAGACCGTGCAACATTAGCCATGGTGCTGGCTGAGATTTTGAATGAGGAGGCTAAAGAGTTGGCAGAAGCGGGTGTTGATATTATCCAGTTTGATGAGCCAGCGTTTAATGTCTTTATTGATGAAGTGGATGACTGGGGTGTGCCAGCACTGAATAAAGCGGTTGAAGGGTTGAGCTGTGAATCGGCGGTACATATTTGTTATGGCTACGGCATTAAAGCCAATACCGATTGGAAAAAAACTTTAGGTTCGCAATGGCGACACTACGAACAAACCTTTCCAAGCATTCAACAATCCAACATCGACATCATCTCGCTGGAATATCAAAACTCGAATGTGCCGATGGAACTCATGGAATTGATTCGTGGTAAAAAAGTGATGGTTGGTGCCATTGATGTTGCCACGCATCGCATCGAAACGCCCGAGGAAGTCGCCGATACCCTGCGAAAATCACTCGCTTTTGTTGATGCCGATAAACTTTATCCCTGTACTAACTGCGGCATGACACCCCTGCCACGCCATATTGCCCGAGGCAAGCTGAAAGCATTGAGTGATGGGGCTGCGATTTTGCGTAATGAGTTATCCAATTAAAGGTTTATCCATGTCTGCACAAGTGATTCAGATTGTCGAAAAACACTTTTTTTCTCATGACATTCTGCGGTTGAGATTAAAGGCCGAGGCACCGATTGAGTTTTATGCAGGTCAATATATTTTGCTTGGCTTTGATCGTGAAATATTAAAACCCTTTTCAATCGCCGCTGCACCCGATGGCAGTGGTGAACTTGAGTGTCATATTCGATACAACCCAGATAGTCCGTGGATGCAAACGCTGTTCACCAAAGAAATTGGCGATCGTCTTTATTGGCAAGGTCCCATAGATCACATTTGTTTACGTGAACAAACCAAACCCACCATTTTTGTTGCAGGCGGTACGGGTTTTGCCTTGATGAAGGCATTACTGGAAAAACAACTTGAATCGACACCGACCTATCCCATTCATATTTATTGGGGTGTCCGTCAAGCGACCGACCTTTACCAACATGATTGGCTGGTTAAGTTATGTCAGCAATACAATCATATCCACTATACGCCTGTAATTTCTGAAGCTGATGCTAACTGGCAAGGTATAACGGGATGGGTTCACAACGCAGTGTTAAAAGATTTCCCAATACTAGAAAATTTCGTCGTTTATTTGTGTGGTCCTGCCGAGATGCAGCAAGTGGCGAAGCAGGCTTTTTTAGCTGCGGGTTTAACTGAAGAAAATTTTGTCTATTAGTTCCAACTAAAATATGACAACGACTTTATGAATCGAGGTTTTGTTAGCTGATGTGATTGAAGTCATTATCACTTGGCGTTAAGAAAGGATGAACTGTCAATCGCGTTATCCATGCTCACTCTAAACATCTGCAAGCTATACTCACCCTAGCACTTAAAATACTCATGCTTTAAACGCAGCTTGTGAATTTGTGCGAGCAGGCGGGGGAGTTGGGTTTGATCGATGATTTGTTGTTTAAAGTTGCCCAGTTTTGAATCTAGGCTGCCCCAGCTTTGGTAGAGGATAAAATCACCCAATAAGTCACAGCCCGCCACAACCCGATAGAAGCGTCGCTTTTTCTGATTAAGGTAAAGCGCCACTTCAGTTAAGCCTGTTTGATCAAATTCTTGGCCTTGCATGAGTGGTTACTCAATCATTCGCCAAATATTCAGCCATTTGCGTGCTAGTGGGGTATTTTATCCCAAATTCCGCACGATAATCTTCTATGCTCATGCTTAAGGCTTTGAGGGCTAGTGAGATTAAGATTTGATCTCTTTCCGCTTTTGACTTGCTCATATCAGCAATCCGTAAGCTAGTGGTGAGAATGTCAGCAAGAATGGCATCATCTCCCATTAATTCGACACTGATGCGTTTTTTGGCTGTGGTACTCATTTTAGTTATTTCCTTAAAGATTATGCATTATTCTGTGTAGATGACATTATAAATCATCTTTTCATTAATACAGAAAAGTCTATGATGATAATAAATTTTAATTTATGCGCAGTTTTGAGCTCATTTCGGGCAAATATCGGCGCTGATTAGCTTAGGTTTATGATGATAATATTGTATTATCATCATATAATGATCACTTATCACCGTATTAAGGCGAAACCATGACGCTAACTGAACTGAAAACCACTTATTTTCACTGGATGACATCGGCTGAATCGGGTCAAAGATACAGTAAAAACACCTTAAGAAGCTATCAGCGTGCTATTGAGCATTTTTCATCTTGTATGGGTGATTATGGCATTGAACAGCTTGAAAGCTTAACGTCAGCATGGATAGGGGTGTTTTTTAAGGATTTAGCCAATAGTGGTGTTTCTTTGGCAACACAAGCCCATTATCGTTCAGTATTGTCTAATTATTGTGATTTTGCTTATTACGAACAATATATCGAAGAAAATCCCCTTAAGACTTATTTACAGCAACAACAACGCGGTCATCGCAAGTCGGTGCGTAAACCAGCTAGATTACCGCCAGTGTTACTTAAACATGAGCAGGATGCGTTATTTGATGTGGTGTTTGCCAGTAACCATGCCAATCGGGTGCGTGACCTGGCGTTGGTGGGATTATTGTTAGATACAGGACTGAGAACAGAAGAACTCTGTCAGTTTACCCTAGCGCAAGCAAACACCCTGATTGCAACCGGAAAAGTGCGGGTGATTGGTAAGGGCGATAAAGAAAGACTGATTCAACCCTTAAGCATTCATCATCCTAGCTTAATCGATTGGTTAGAGCTCCGAGCAGGGCAGGGGATTGAAACTAAGGAGTTGTTTATGACCATACGTGGTACACCTTTAAAACAACCGGTGGTGTATCAACTCATCAATCGCTACTTGCATAAAGCTGGCATTGAAAAACCCCAGATGGGCGGTCACTTACTCAGACATACCGCTGCCAGTATGATGCTGGCAGAAGGCATGACGCTCAGACGGGTTCAGGAAAACCTGGGGCATTCCAATATCACCACCACTGAGCGCTATTTACATTTGATTTAAAAGCTTAGTTAACTAAAAACACAGTGCGATTACGACCAGCCGCTTCATAGCGTTAGCTGGCAGCAGTTAATTTGAGGTCAGGGAGCAGATCAATTTTGCCGCTGTTTAGCTGACTCGTAGGCTTGTTCTTTATCTCGCTTGCCAATGGCAATCACAAACACGACAACTCGCTCATCTTGCACCTGATAGACCAGTCGATAACCGCTTTGTCGCAGTTTGATTTTGTAGCCAGTTATCGAATTCGCGCAGACGATTCGCTTCAACTTTTGGATTTTCTAGCACTTGTGCCAACTTCTTTTTTAATTGAGCTTGAATGGTTGCATCCAGTTTGTGCCACTCTTTCAATGCGCGCTGGTCAAATTCAAGGCTATAGCGCATCTAAATTCACAGCGATCGGTTGTGGATTTTGCAATCTTTCCCTTACAGTCTGCAATAATGCCTGATCTTCTTCGTTGAGCAGTACGGGCTTGAATGGTAGCTTGCGGTGTTGGGCAACGTATTCTAGGGTTTGTCGCAATAATTCCGAAGGGGTGATTTGCAGTTGCTGTAAGGCTTGATAGGCATCATGCTTTAATTTTTCATCGACACGAATGCTAATGGTACTCATGTTGATCTCCTGTATGTGATGACGTTTGTCATAACAATTGTAGCACAATCCAGTAGTGTTGCTGTATCTGTCTATTTGTGTCGATCAAGTTTCCACACTAGTCAAAGTGATCTTGTTTGTACAGCCAATGGTCATGAAGATAATGCGAACCCCAATGACGTAAAGAACATCTTAGCTAAAAGATATAACATTCTTAGCCAATATGATGTTATAGAAAAAACCTTGTAAATCATGGGTTAGCATGCGTAGTGAATCGCAGAAGCGGTCAGCAAAGGAAACCAATTTAACGCAGCGTGTAAGAGCTGTTAACAAGGAATGCTCTTCCTTCAAAATTTTAGCTGTCAGCAGTTAAGCTGAGGTTGGAGAGGAGGTCAACGATTATCATCTTAAATTATAACGATAATTTGTTCAAAATATAGGGTTCCCCACCCTGAAATCATAAACAGTTTTTTGGTGACTAGTTGCAATTATTTTTTATGAAGTCGCATGTCTGTTTGCAATGATTCTGATGGGCCAAAGATAATTTTCTGAAAGTCTGAATGAATCGGGTTGATGAGATAGTTACGTTCGGCTGGCAATACTGCGCTAGGAACAGACAGTATTGCTGATCTCATTGAGGTTAACCAATCTTTACCGATTGTCTGTAACGTGTCTCGCGTCGAAAAATTGCGCCAGTCTTCAGGTAGTTCATGCGTTTGAATGGTCGTGATGGATAAATCATCAGGAATATGTGCTGGCACTAACACATAGTTGGCTCTGAGCGGATCGTCTTGTACTAGCATCTCAAGTAAGGCAAGTGAACGAGACTCGGCCGTGTAGACTATCGGATAACCTTTAGGATTCCATCGTCCGCCGTAAAGCCTAGCACCTTCTCCTGTAAATGCAGACGTAACGAAGCGTGCGGTCGTGATGCGCCAAACCGTTAGCATTAAGCAAACACGCCTTGTTCGATGCGTCCTAACGTATCCAGTACACTATCAGCGCCAATATCGGTGTCCATTAAAGATAATGGTGTGACATCGCCTAATGCAGGATTTTCTGTCTTTAACCATGCTAATGCTTGCATCGTGTCTTCAAATACTTCTTCGGCACGTTCAACGACACGTGCAAACCGCACAAGCTTTGCAGACTCTTCTGGTGAAAAAACGCCTTCGCGCTTACGGCGTGCAAAGGTGCGATCAGGAATGGCTAGAGCTTTTGTTAATTCTGTTTGAGCCATACGCGTTAACTTCAACATAGAATCTACCGATGCCGCTGGAAGACCCTGACGTACTAAAGGAATCCAATCCATGATGACGCGCGGATGCGACATCAATACGCCATCACCGCCCAACAAGCTAAATGCTGAAAACGTGGGTGTTGCCATCATACAGCTCCTATAAATGCCATTTGGCTAATATTATAGACAATATTGGCAGTTTATTCTACTTGAAGTGATGCTGCAGTAACCAATCACGTGCCAGTGGGAAATTCATCAAGCAGCAGAATAAATGATCCGTATGTAACATAATGATGAGCCATCTGATTTTAAAATAATTATAAATTTAAGGAGCATGAGGGAGTTATGCTAAGTTCCGTTATCCCAAATTCATCCTCACTAACAGCCTGAACCAGCACTGGAAAACACCGCTCAACCAGGAAAGATAATTGACGCCTAACATTTGGGAAATTTAAAAACAGGCGAAGCGAGGTTTTTAGATGTTCCCTATAGTAAAACCGAATTGCCCACTGACCGGATATTCGGTGTCACAACCTTTGAATTGGGCTGATTTTGAGCTTAGAAAAAAAGGAGCCAATATGGCTCCCAAGAAGGGTCTACTATGAAGAAGCTAAACTTAGTCCTGATTCACAGGTGATTCAGGTGAGAGTAAGAAAGCCGTAATATCCGCTACTTGTTGAGCGGTAATAATGCCGTTATGACCAAACCTAGGCATGTTTGAACAAGGCATGAAGGCCTGTGCGTTATAGATTTTGTCATAGGTGTATTGGATCATCTCGGTAGATGTACCGCGCAATTTACCATAACCAATTAGGCTATTACCGATATTGCCAGCGGCAATTTCTTTTTTGGTAATAGCATGGCAGGCGTAGCAGTTACCTCCATTGCCACCTTTCTGTTTAGCAACAGGATCGGGTTCAATGGCACCGATGCGCATAGCAAAACCAGATTTAACCAACTTTTCGCCATTTTTCCAGTCGCCCATTAAATTACCCGATTCAGGGTATTTAATGTTGGCACGCTCACGTGACATAATTTCGGTGGCTTCTACAGCAGTCGGTTGATTGGCACGAACGCTACACTTCTTTTGTGTTTCGTCTTGTTTCAAACGGTTAAGGTCTTGACCTTCCCCGGCAGGAAAACTTTTCGCCACCATTGCGTCAATTTTGCTATTGATTTGAGTAAAGTCTCTGGGTGCATCCTCAGCCAAGGTGACGCTGGCAAATGCCATGGTAATTGCAACTGCAAGTATATTTAATGATTTCATTGTGTTATCTCCCTACAGATTAACGCTTCATGCCAGGAATATTCAGCGTTCCGCCTTCTGCCTGTTTGGTTAAGAAAGCAATTAAGCCTACTGCACCTTCAGAACCATACTCAATATCGGGAAGGCGCATTTGCCAGTTACAATCCCACATACGGTGTTGATTGTTACGTACTACGTTGTGTGACACACGATATGTCGGCCAAGTGGTCATAGTGGCTTGAATATCTTTAGGGTTGTAGACATTCACTAATGATTGTAAACGCACTCTCTTACCATCTTCAGCGTGACAAGAAGCACAGGAGAAATCCATGGTGCCGTGGCGACGCCAGAACAGGCCTTCACCTAAGGCAATCGCTTCTTTTTCTTTAGCGTGACTGGTTGATGGTGCGATTTTCATGCCATCCGACTGAAATGCTACGTAAGCGGCCATGGCTTCCAGTTTGGTGTTGTCTTGCTTTTTGCGTTGGTCGGCAAAGGTTTTTTTGCGGTCAATAATTTCTTCACGCTTAAACCCTTGTAAGTTAACCATACAAGATACCAAACGCGATTCCAGATCTTCAACACGGTCGGTGTCTTTAAAATAGCGAGGCATTTGTGCATAGGCGCCTTTAAGTACGCCTGGACCTAAACCAAAGTCACATTTTTCGAGAGATGCGTTTTTTGGGCCTGACTTGGCTTTAAAGTAGCTTTCTCCATCCTCTATGATAATTAATCCAGGATTGGCATCTTTGTCTGCAAGTTGTGCGCGATAAGCATCAACGCTGGGTTCAGCAAAGGCGGTGTTAAGGGTGAGGGCGCTTAAGCCAACCAGCGCACTAGAGATGAGTGTTTTTTTCATCACATAACTCCACAATTAAATATTAAAATTTAGCGTCGATACCAACAGTGAAAGTGCCTGCTTCACGAGCAAGACCTGTATTGGTATCACGATCATGTTTGGTATAACCAGCGAATAAAATAGATTTATCGGTTAGTTTGTACATGCCGGCAATACCCATGGTGGTACCGTCTTTTTTACCGTACACATTGCTGTTATCACCGCGGTTGATACCGTAGCTACCGCTTACCATGAAATCTTTACCAATGTCTTGAGTGGCAATAACAAAATTGTTGACACCTTGATTAACGCCAGTGGCATCTTCATAAATACCACCCAGCGCAAAACCACTTCCGAACTTATATTTAGCGGTAAATTGAGTCGATGTACCATTTTTTACTTGACCATCAGCACCAAAAGTTGCGGTAGTGAGTTTAGATTTAGCTTCGTCAGCGTTGAGTGTTAGAACATCGGCGGTCAATCGTAAACCACCATTGACATATTTAACGCCAGCACCCGTCGCAGAACCACCTTTGTAACGAGCTAAAACACCAGCATTATGCAGTTGTTCATTGGTGTTGTCGGTCATTGAAGAAGCGAATGCATTGAAACTAAAGCCCGCAAAGGAAGGAGACTCGTACTCGACAGCATTGTTAAAGTAATTGGCGTTTAACGATGAAACACCTTGTTGACCACCTTGGCGTGCTTGCAGTACATGGTCAGTCCAAGGGTCAATGCCAACATAGCTTTTCTTGTAGCCCGTGGTTAAACGACCAATACGAATTTGTCCCCAAGTTTTACTTTTTAGACCAGCGAAGGCTTCACGAACAAAGATGGTGTTATCAATGACCGTAGCGTCAGTACTGCCTGCCGCTTTAGTTTCTCCAGAGCCAGAGTATTCCATTTCGGCGTTATAGATCATTTGAGTATCGCTTAGGCGTGTGTCTTGAAAGCCTCTGACACCTAAACGTGAAGCATTGCTGCGAACGGCAGTGCCACTATTTCGTCCTACGAATGCGGTTCCAGCAGCTTGATTGGCAGTTAAACCTGCTCCAGAGAATGAGGTGCTATCAACCGAGAGAGAAAGTTGACCATAAACTTCGGTTTTGCCTGCTGCCATAGCAGAAGAGGCTACAAAAGCACATGCAACGGCGGAGCTGAGTAAAATTGTGGTAGTTGACTTCATCATAATTGTCCTTTTAATTTAAAAAGTGGTGTGTTAACCAGCTTTCAATAGAGCAATGGATGTGCCATATGTAACAGATTGTTATTTATACAAAAAATACATAATTTTTTTCTAATGTTTTGCATATTGCAAACTTAAGTGTCCGAATTTTGCAATAATCCTTGTTCTTGTTTTTTCATTTTTCGCCATAGCGTTGCTGTGTCTATACCCAGTTGTTTGGCCGCTTGGCTTTTGTTGCCCTGGTGTTTTTCGAGCGTGTATTGAATCCAAAAGTCGGTCACTGTTTCTAAGTTGGCTTCATCAGGCCAAGGAAAGCTGGGCGCGCTGTCAGATAGTTTAGGGGTTATTTGTAAATCAGTTGCTTGTATGGTGTCGGTGTTGCATAAAATTAGGGCGCGTTGGAGTTGGCTTTCTAATTCGCGTACATTGCCCGGCCAGTGATGTTGACTCAATAGTTGCACCGCTTTGGCGTCAATGCCTTGTACCTTGGAATTGATGGCTTTACCATGTTTGCGCAGTAAATAATGCACTAAGCGAGGAATATCTTCTTTACGTTGACGTAGCGGGGGAATGGTAATCGGAAAGGTATTGATGCGAAAAAACAGATCTTCACGAAAATGTCCTGCTTGTACTGCTTGTTCTAGTGGTTTATTCGCAGCAAAGATGAGTCGTGTGTCAATTTGAATCGTTTGAGTTCCACCCAGTCGCAAGCAGGTTTTTTCTTGAATGAATTGTAATAGGCGGGTTTGTGTTTCATAACTGGCACTGTTGATTTCGTCTAAAAATAGGGTACCGCCCTGCGCCAACTCCAATAATCCGAGTTTACGTTGCACAGCCCCAGTAAATGCGCCTTTTTCATAGCCAAAAAGTTCCGCTTCGAGTGTGTTGCTGGGGAGGGCAGCACAGTTGATGGTAAAAAAAGCCCCTTGTTTACGTGAGCTATTTTGATGAATATCGCTGGCCAATAAGCTTTTACCAACGCCCGATTCACCGTTGAGTAAGATAGGAACATCTGTTTGGGTAACACGCATGGCAAGCTGCAAGGTTTGTTGCATCAGCGTATTTTCGGAAGTGCAAACAAATTGGGTGTCGTCGGTCTGCTGCTGAAGCTGGGCGTTGAGTTGTTCTAAATTAAATTTTTGTTGTAAGTCTTGTTTCAGTCGGGCGATGGCGAGTTTGGTAAAGGCCAATTCGAGTGGTTTTAGCAGGACATCTTGTACACCGAGATGAAAGGCTTCGCGGGTATTTTCGGCAGTGGCATAACCGGTAATCAGTAGCACAGGTAGTGTGGGGTTGTCTTCGCGTAGGTCGCGTAATAAATCGATGCTTTCACCATCAGGCAATCGTAAATCCATCACGATGGCATCGACTTGTGAGAGTTGGTTTTTCGCACAAGCGAGGGTGTAGCATTGTTTGGTTTGAAAGCCAGCTTCTTGACTGATTTTGGCTAATAAATCCGCGTGAATGGGATCGTCTTCAATAATAAGTAGATAAGGCTTCATGATTCATAACTCGCATTAGCATGAGTAATAAAATTAAGTTGGAAACAGCATCCTTGATCACTGGGCAAATAATTGAGTGCTGCATCCATGTTTTGTGCTAATTTGCGACAAATAAAGAGTCCTAATCCCGTGCCTTGGCCTGCTGGTTTATCGGTGGAGAAGGCGCTAAAAAGCTGTTGTTGCATGGATTCACTAATTCCCGAGCCATTATCACAAACCGTTAGACAAATATTTGGCGTATCAACGAGTGTTAATTCAATCTGTGAGGCATTGGCGTAAAGGCTGTTGTTGGTCAAGTTGAGCAATATCTGTTCTACTGCGGTAGCATTAGCGTAAACCCAGATAGGTTGTTTCGGACTTTTGATGGTTAGGTTAGATTGTTTTCTCTGTGCAATCGGTTGCATTAGTTGAACAAAGTCGTGGCAAACTTGTGACAGGTTAATCAGCTGATTTTCGATTACAGGCACACGTGTTTGAACCAAGATGCGTTGTACAATTTGTCCTGCTTTGCGTGCTTGTTCCTCGATAGTTTTTAAGGCTTGCTCTGACTCATGTGGATTGGTTTGCAGCCATTGACTATAAACCAAAATATTCGATAAAGGTGTGTTGAGTTCATGTGCAACTTCAGCGGTTAATTGACCAATCGTTGCCAATCGATTGTCTGTACAGAGTTTACCCATGGTTTCATTCTGTTGCTGAGCAAGATTTTGAATATTTTCAATGGCATTTTGGCGATCTTTAAGTAATAAGGTTAAGAGTCGTGCTAAATTAGCGACTTCTAAGCTAGGATAGGCTTCGATGGAAGGTATTTGATTGTTGAGTGTTTGTGCAGTGAGGTGTTCAATAGGCTGTACAAAATCACTCACCAGTCGCTTCTTTAAGCCCATAAAGCTCATGATGGTAAACAGTACAATACTAATCATGAGCCAAAATGCTAAGGCATAAGGGGTTTGAAGTGGATCTTCGGCTTGAATGCTGAGTGTCGCGAGATGCTCATCGTCTAGGATAATGTTGTGAGTTAATAATGGATTATGTTCATCTAGTTTGCCCATTATCATCGCAGCGCTGTCTTCTGGAAAAAATAGGGCGATATAACTGAGTTGTTTTTCATGTACTAGGTTTTCTAAATGCCGTTCAATGCGACCATATTCTTTGAGTAATATAGGGTCAATCAGTGTCGCGCTGACATTAGCAAAGCTGGCCTCTAAGTGACTTTCGATCAATTTTTCATGCAGTTGATGTACGCTGGTTAAAATAATGAGACCAAACACAAAAGTAAAACCTAGCCAGACTTTGAGTAAATAGTAGGTCAGTTGACTAGCAAGCGAACTGGGTTTGTTAATGGTCATGATGCTGTTTCGCTGCTGAGAGTTGAAAATAGTTGCGGCATAAATTCGTAGGCGGATGCTTCGTATTCAGCAAATCCCCTTTGTGAACCTAAAGAGATAAACGCCGGTTGATGAGACGGATTGGTTAATAGAGTGATTAAAGATTCACAGAATGCTTGTGGTACTTTCTCTGAAGCAACCAATATATGCGGCGGCAAAGGAGGAGATTGATGTACGACGCTTAATCCTCGACCCAAATAAGCGTTAGCAATATCTTCCCTTACACAGCCATAATCAACCTGATCGTGCAACAGGGCTTGTAAAATTTGGTCGTGATTTTTGTAGCTTTTGATCTGTGCCAATTGTGCTGTATGAATACCCAGCTGTTTCAGTAAATACAAGGGGTAAAGCGTGCTTCCGAGCGAAAGTTCATCACCTGTGGCTAATTTTTTTCCAATTAAATTAAATACGCTGTTTGTTTCGGTTTCTCGTGTTTTAGTCAACAACAAAGCACGAAAATGGGTTTTATCACCAATGGTTTCCATAGCAATAGGCTGAATATTCGGATTGAGTTGCTGAGCTAAATAAAAGGTAGAGGGACCTAAATAGGCGAGACTGGGTTGTTTTTTGCAGGTAACACGATCGAGTTGCTCTTGGTAGCTTGATAACAGGTGTAATTGAACGTCGCTCAAATGACTCGATAACCATCTGGTAAAAGGATGAAAGCGAGCAAATAACCTTCTTGGGTTATCAAAAGGATGAATGAATAGAGGGATTTTAGGCAGAGGGGCACTCATTGATGCCAATGTCGATGTTGAAGCCATGGATGCGAAGAGTGCGGTTAGTAATTTTCTTCGTGTAATCGTTTGCACTGTCATCGTCCTTATCGCTTATAAAAAGTCTGTGCCTTGTTTAAGGGCACAGAAAAACTGACCGATTTACACAGGAGGATAATAAGTAAACCGATCCGCTCACAACTTGGCAAAACTTGCATTGTTGAGTTAAGCAGGTGTTGTGCCATTGTTAACTTGTTGATTAATAATAACTGTCTTCTGTATTGGTTTGCATTTTTAATTCATTTTGTCTTGCAAATTGCAATAAGAAAGACAGTTTTTTCTTTTTTTGACTGAATGATTGAAGAGTTTAACTCAGTTGTGATAACATTTCCACTAAATTGGAAACGTGGAAATAATTCATGCATCATCAACAAGCGGTATTGGCTTTGTCTGCCATCGCTCATGAAGGGCGATTGGCCTTGTTTCGCTATCTCGTTCAATCGACGACTGAAGTGTCGGCGGGCGATTTAGCCACAGCCTTGGCAATGCCCAATTCAACGCTATCTTTTCATCTTAAAAATTTAACCCATGCTGGTTTGGTAAAAGTGCGTCAAGAAGGGCGGTTTATGTATTATTCACCGCATCGAGAAGCCTTTAATGGCTTGTTGTCTTACCTTACCGAAAACTGTTGTGGCGGTGCTGGATGTCCGACATCTGAGCTGGGAGCTGTGTCATGTTCATCGACTTGTTAAAGCGTTATCCTGCACGGATATTACCTGCTCTAGCGGTAGTCTGGTGGTTGGTGTATGGTCAATTACAAAATTGGTCGGTTGCTGTGGTCATGCAGTTGGGCATAACGCCCGACACACCTCTATTTGATGCCTTGTCTTTCTTTTTCTACGATGTGCCCAAAATTCTGTTGCTGTTATTGGCGATTACCTTTGTCATGGGGGTCGTGAACTCCTATTTTACACCCGAAAAAACGCGCGCGCTCTTGTCGGGTAAACATGAGGGTGTTGGTAATGTCATGGCAAGTTTATTGGGGATTGTCACCCCTTTTTGTTCTTGTTCTGCCGTGCCTTTGTTTGTCGGTTTTTTGCAGGCGGGCGTGCCGTTAGGCGTGACCTTCTCATTTCTGATTGCCGCGCCGATGGTGAATGAAATCGCTTTGGTGTTGCTGTTTGGGTTATTTGGTTGGCAAATCGCTGCGCTCTATTTGACCATGGGCTTGCTGATTGCCGTGGTGGCTGGTTTTGTTATCGGTAAGTTGAATATGGAAGTACAGTTGGAAGATTGGGTACAGAAGTTAAGAAGTGTTGAGTCGGGTATCGAAACAACAAAAATGCACTTTGCTCAACGGATTGAAAAAGGTGTAGATACCGTTAAAGAAGTTGTCGGTAAAGTGTGGCTTTATGTGGTGTTTGGGATTGCGATTGGTGCAGCCATTCATGGTTATGTGCCTGCTGATGCTATGGCTCCTTGGTTGGGTTCAGATTGGTGGTCGGTGCCTTTGGCGGTGATAGTAGGTGTCCCTTTGTATGCCAATGCCGCAGGCGTGATTCCGGTTGTCGATGCGCTGATGGCAAAAGGGGCAACGCTAGGGACGGTGCTGGCATTGATGATGAGCGTGATTGCCTTGTCTTTGCCTGAGTTAATTATTTTACGCAAGGTGCTGAAACCGCGTTTGATTGCCACTTTTGTCGGCGTGGTGGCGAGTGGCATTTTGTTGGTCGGTTATGTGTTTAATATGGTTTTGTAAAGGGTAGGAATGATGGAAATTAAGGTTTTAGGTACAGGTTGTACCAATTGTAAAAACACCTACGCACTCATTGAGCGCACAGCGAAAGATATGGGTGTGGCTGTGTCTTTAGTCAAGGTTGAGGCTGTCGAGGATATTATGCAATATGGGGTAGCCAGTACGCCTGCGGTGGTGATTGGTGAGACTGTTGTACATAGTGGCGGTGTACCCTCCTCTCACACAGTTCGCCAATGGTTAGCTGAAGAAAAATCGACTGCCACTCAATCGACTTGTTGTTCTGGTGGTCCTTGTTGCGAACCTGAACCGACGCAACCATCGGCCGCTGCTAGCTGTTCGACCGGAACTTGTGGCGCAGATGTTGGTGCTAAAAATGGCATGGGTGTGGGTGCATTGATTAACCTGATGGCAGGGTCAATGATTTTAGTCGGCTTTGTATTGGCGCACATCACAGGTCAAGTCGATATGTTGTCGATGAGTTGGTTGTGGCTACCCGCGTTTGTGGGATTGAACTTGATTCAATTTGCCTTCACGGGTTTTTGCCCTGCTAAAAATGTGTTTGAAAAACTCGGCTTTAAAAAGTCGTGTTGTTAATTGGTCATTCATAGAATGAACAACTCGGTTTTATAACAAGGAGAACTGC
>CAZFLX010000025.1:0-31818 GCA_964519885.1 uncultured Francisella sp.
TTGTTTTGTGTGTCTTTCTTGGTATCTATAAGCTTTAAGATTGCTGTCTCAGCTGTTTCAGGCTCAAGAACGAAACTTTCTTGTAAAGTTCCTAGCAATATTGTTTTACGTGAATCACTGTAAACATTTGCAGTGTATAAAATTGCTGTATCGTTAACCTTGGCAGAGTTAGATATTAAGGTATTGAATTGTGTAACGACAGTATAATCGGAGGAGCTAGACAAACCAAGCAAGTTATAGTTGAAGTCAACAAATCTCAAACTCGTCGTACTAAGAGGTATGGTTTGATTATTTGCTGTTATGGTTCCAGTTACGGTTGATGCTTTGCTAAGTGAATTTTTACCTTCAAAAACAGCATTTGTCAGTTGTCCAGTTGTTGCTGTACCAGAGCCAGTTACAGGAACTTGGTTAACTGTTCCTGTAAGACTAAAATTTGCGGATGAAGAGTTGACTAGATAATTGACGTATATGGTTGCTAAAGGAAAATTGCTTGTCGAAGTAACAGTTGAACTTGATGGACTATCGCCGCCGCCACCTCCGCCACCGCAGCCAGTAATGAGTGAGAGGAAAAATATTGGCAAAGCAAAAAGTATCTTTTTCATTTTCTAATCCAAATTTAAATTAATTACGAACCACAACAAAGCTTGCACTTTGTGGGACTGCCTGTCCATGCTACTAAAAAACAACCTTTATTTCAATCGTTAAAGCAACCTATTTTAGAAATAACACTCTCAACTCGTTAGTGTCATCATCATGAAAAATTCAGTTGCCTTTGGTGAACGCCTCAAAGCCGCCATGACCAAAGCAGGTTACGCCTTAAAACCCGTTGTGATAGAAAGAGAATTTAACCAGAGATACTGGGGTTCGCCCGTTAGTGTTCAAGCCGTCAGAAAATGGTTATTGGGTGATGTCATCCCAACACAGGATAAGCTACAGGTGCTGGCTGAGTGGCTTCAAGTTGACCCACACTGGCTAAGATTCGGCGAAGATAGGTTTGGATCGGTACGAGAACAAGAGTCGAAATGGGAAATTGGCATGACTCAAGAAGACCGAAACACCATTAGCGAATTTATGACGCTACCTCTAGCTGAACGCAAAACGCTTCGTCAATTTTTTAAGGTGTATCTGCAAACTCGGCCTAAAAAGTAACCAGTTGTTATTTGTCGGTTGTTTTTGGTTGTAGAAAGCTAAGGGTTTGTCTGGCTTTACAAGACATTAACCTTCGCTTAAAATATCAAAACTATACCCATAAAGCGTACCATGAAAGCCGTATTTATCGAAAGCACTCTTTTTAGCCGTTACCGCGAAAGTCTCATGGACGATGAAAGTTATCGAGATTTTCAGCTGTACCTCATGGAAAACCCAACGGCAGGCGATGTGATAACAGGTACAGGTGGGTTAAGAAAGATTCGCTGGTCGGCAAACGGCAAAGGTAAGCGTGGTGGTAGTCGCGTCATTTATATTTATCTGGACGCTAACCAGCATTTTCACCTGCTAACCATTTACGGCAAAAACGAAACTGAAGACCTTAGCCCCGATGAACGACGTTTATTAAAGCAACTGGCGGAGAAACTCAAACATGAAACGCAATCTGTTTAATGAATTATCGCAAGCACTCACCGAAGCCACAGCATTTGAACAAGGTAAACAAACCTTAAAAACGGTCAAGGTCGAACGCAAACAGCACACCCTTGCACCCGAAAAGATTAAAGCCATTCGTGAAGGCTTCAACATGAGCCGTGCTGTATTTGCTATGAGGCTACACATATCACCCAGAACGCTAGAAAAATGGGAACAAGGCTTATCTAAACCCAATGAGCAAGCCACTACTTTACTACTACTAACCGAACGCTACCCTGACACCTTAGAACGTCTGAGCACCGTTTAATTAACAGCCTTACGAAGCATGGCGAGTAGTTTCGAGACGGTAATACCGATACCCTTGATCGAAGCTGAAGGGCTTAGTTAGTGAGCCGTACGATGTTTATTAACGTAATTCATAAGCACTTCATTCATACGTGTCTGCCAGCCTTCACCTGTGTTACGGAAAAATTCCACTACATCAGGGCTATAACGAACGGTAAGCGCAACTTTAGCAGCGGAAGATTTAGACCTGCCTTTGCGTACGATTTTTTTACCTTCATACAGGTCAGCTGCATCAAAGAAGGCATCATCTAGTTCTAGTGCATCGTCAGGATCAACCCAAGTGCTGTGCATATTTTGCTTCCTCATTTGCCACTAGATGGGTATTCTGCTAAAGCAACCTTGTTCTGCCAACAAGAAAAAACCGCACGATTAGAGTGCGGTTATATTCAGTCACGCAAGGATCGATCAGTAACCAATACTGGCATGATGCGATTGAGGAATTTCTTCAGCGTCGGGCAATAAGTACCACATGAGATAATCAACCACCATAGGTACAATCACCGTATGTTGATTATTCGTTTCTTGCAATAGCCGACGTAACGCCTGCTTCAGCTCAGCACGATTTGACGTATCCATGATGATGTCGATCGCTTCACCATGCTGACGAATAGCGTCTTCAAAGTTGGCATAATTTGCAATGCCTCGCTTTTCTGCCTCGACCAATAAGGGATTAGCTAAATTAGGTTCACTCACTACAACGATGTTGACCCTAGCAGAATCGATTTCGAGAAACTTCTGAAAAAACTTACCGCCTATGCGCCCTAAACCAATCATCATGACATTGATTTGTTTCACTGTGATACTCCACGTTGTTAAGTCAATATTAACCCACACAAACTGTAAGTTATTTTAACAACCCTGTCCAACAAAAAAACTTAATGATTGATACAAACAAGAGCGAAAGCAATGAGCAGCATTAAACATCGCCTAGCGTTTAATTGAACAACCTTAACAAGGCTGATCGCATATTGCTTACAGAAAAAAAGAAGAACCCAGAAACAAAAAAGCCTTAGATTTCTCTAAGGCTTTTAGTGTTTGGTGGCCGGGGGCGGAATCGAACCGCCGACACACGGATTTTCAATCCGTTGCTCTACCGACTGAGCTACCCGGCCAAACTATTCAATCATTATACTGGCAACGGTTACAAATTACCAGTACTTTTATCGCAAAGCATCAAAGTCCCGCTAAAATGTGCGTTTTAACACGCTCAATATTGTCGGTACCGTCAACACAAATGTACTTCACCGCACCTTTGGCTGCTTCGGCTTTGTAAAAATCGACAAGCGGTTGTGTTTGCGCGGCATACACATCCAAACGTTTTTTCACCGTTTCCGCCTTGTCATCATCACGCTGAATCAATGCCTCACCGGTTTCGTCATCCTGACCTTCTACTTTCGGTGGATTGTAAACCACATGATAAGTACGACCCGAGGCGGGATGAACGCGACGGCCTGCCATACGTTCAATAATCACCTCGAAAGGTACGTCAATTTCGATGACTGCATCTAAAGCCACACCTGCCGACGCCAAGGCTTCGGCTTGCGCTAGCGTGCGTGGAAAACCGTCTAACAAAAAGCCATTTTTACAATCGGGTTCATTAATACGTACTTTAACCATGCGAATGATTAAGTCATCGGGAACGAGCTGACCCGCGTCCATGTAGCCTTTTGCTTCCAAGCCTAAGGCAGCGCCAGCACGAATCGATGCACGAAGCATATCGCCCGTCGAAATTTGTGGAATATCGAAATGATTGGTTAAAAAAGTAGCCTGTGTGCCTTTGCCTGCACCCGGAGCACCCAACATCATGATACGCATTCATCGTCCCCTTAAAATATTAGCTTTTTATTTTACCCGATTCGCCCATAACAAAAAACCGCCCTTAGGCGGTTTCTCATGACATCGGCAAGGATTATTGTAATTTTGCCAATTCTTTCGCAGCGGCGGCCGCCGGTAAGGCAACGTAGCCGTCTTTTTCGACCACTTGTTGACCCTCTTTAGACAGAACCAAAGTCATGAATTCTTTAACCATGGGGTCTAAAGGCTTACCGGGCGCTTTGTTAACGTAAACATACAAAGCACGCGCTAATGGGTACTTGCCCGAAATCGCGTTTTCTTCGTTAGCTTCAACAAAAGGCTCACCCTCTTTTTTCACTAAAGGTAAAGCACGAACGCCCGACGTTTTGTAACCAATACCTGAGTAACCAATGGCATTAACCGAAGTTGCGACAGACTGCACCACCGAAGCCGAGCCAGGTTGTTCATTCACGTTATTTTTGAAATCGCCTTTACACAGCGCTTTTTCTTTGAAATAACCATATGTACCCGAAACCGAGTTACGACCGTAAATTTGTACTTCTTTACCGGCTAGTGCGCCTGTTGCACCCAACTGATCCCAGTTAGTCACATCAGCTGCTGCACCACATTTACGCGTTGATGAGAAAATCGCATCCACTTGTGACATGGTTAACCCTTTGATGGGGTTGTCTTTGTGAACATAAACCGCTAAAGCATCAATCGCAACGGCAATACCTGTTGGCTTGTAACCGTATTTTGCTTCAAAAGCTTCAATTTCTTTTGACTTCATTTCACGGCTCATGGGGCCAATGTTTGCCGTACCTTCTGTCAAGGCGGGTGGCGCAGTCGAAGAACCTGCTGCTTGGATTTGAATATTAACGTTAGGGTAAGCGCGTTTGAATTCTTCAGCCCAAAGCGTTGCTAAGTTCGCTAAGGTGTCTGAACCCACGCTAGACAAGTTACCAGAAACGCCTGAAACTTTTTGGTAGCCAGGTAATGCAGAATCGACTGCCGCAAAAGAAGGTGCAACCAGAATCGTTGCCGCAACGCCCATTAAGGCTGCCATGATAGTCTTCATAATAAACTCCCAGTAAGGATTAACGTGTTAACGCCTTTTATTATGAAGTTAGAATATGACACTTAGATGACAAAAAAACGTCAGTTATGTGACAAAACAGACAGCCTCCCCTAATAAAGGGAAGGCTAAGAGGAACTTGATGGCTTAGCTAATCATCATGCCGCGAATAGCGAAGTAGATAAATGCCGCTAAAAATGCCGAAGCCGGCACGGTGATAATCCATGCGGCAAAAATTTTCAGCATAATCGAACGCTTAACCAATTCTTTCTTGTAAATTTTATTCAGCGATTTGCGCTCTTTCTTGCTCAGTTCAATTTCTGCTTCTTGCTCTTTCAACTGCTGCAACATCAGACGCTTATCTTCAAAAGAAGCCTTTTCAAAGCGCTGCATATAAGCATCCAAAGCGGCTTTGTCGGCATCAATAGCATCATGATGCTCACGAATGACTTGAATCGCTTGGGCATAGCTGGTTTTTAAGTATTCGCGTAAAAAACCCACACCCAGTACCGCACCCACCGCAATATGAGTAGAACTGACTGGCATACCCAATTCCGAAGCAACAATCACTGTTAACGCCGCCGACATAGCAATGGCAAAAGCACGAATTTGATCCAACTCGGTAATTTCACTACCGACAGTTTTAATGAGTTTAGGACCAAACAGTAGCAAACCGATAGAAATACCCAGCGCACCAATCATCATTACCCACAAAGGAATACCTGCTTTGGCAGAAATGGTGTTATTCACTAACGCATCATAAATAGCAGCTAAAGGACCAATCGCATTGGCGACATCGTTTGCACCGTGAGCGAAACTGAGTAAAGCGGCAGCAAAAATGAGCGGAATGGTGAACAATCCATTAATACTATCTTTGGTATTCTGAAGACTAGAAGCATTATTTTTTACCGAAATCCTAACCAACCCGTAAACAACGGCTGCAACTAGCAATCCAATGACAGATGCTTCTAGGGTTGAGAGCTTAATTAACTTATTCAAACCCTTAAGCGCCAAATAAGTGGTGAATGCCCAGGCCATCACAGCTACCAAAATAGGCACCATTTTTTTCGCCGCTTGCACCATATCGGTTTGGTAGGTAATAGAGCGCTTAATCCAAAACAAGAACAAAGCCGCCACCAAACCACCAAACAAGGGAGAAACGACCCAGCTAGCGGCAATCGCACCCATCGATGACCAATTAACGATATGCCAACCACCCGCTGCCACACCTGCACCCAGCACCGCGCCAACAATTGAATGGGTCGTCGAAACTGGCGCCCCCATGGCCGTAGCCAGGTTTAACCAAATCGCGCCAGCTAACAAAGCCGCAATCATGGCATAGACATAAAGTTCAACATCGGCAATTTGTTTGGGGTCGATAATGCCGTTTTTAATGGTCGTTACCACCTCTCCGCCGGCAATAATCGCGCCAGCCGACTCAAAAATAGCGGCAATGATAATCGCACCGGTCAGGGTAATGGCTCGCGCCCCCACCGCAGGTCCAACGTTATTAGCGACATCGTTAGCACCAATATTCATGGCCATATAACCGCCAATCATGGCGGCAACCACCAACAACAGATGCCCATCTCCAGGCACCAAGTGCATGGCATCAACCACCAGCATCACGGCAATAATGAAGAGTAACGCAAAGCCAAAACGTGCCGTCTCTTGGCGAGATGAGCGCGTCGCTTTATCGATGTCGTTTATTTCGCTGTATTTCATAACCAACCCCAAAAACAAAACGATCAATCCAAGGACTGATCTAATGTGGGGTATTGTGCCAGAAACAGCACACTATTGCACCCAGTAAACCCTGCAGAAACTGAGGCTAAGCAAGTTATGAGGGTAAAAGCAGCAACAGCCAATCGAACTAAACGATATTCACCACCGATGCGAGCGCAAAATGACAGGCAAAACAGCTTCCTTTTCCCAGCTGACTTTCTACCGTTAGCTTAGCATCATGCTTTTCTAGCACATGACGCGTAATGGCCAATCCCAACCCTGTTCCGCCGGTGGCGCGTGATCTGGCCGAATCGACACGATAAAATCGCTCGGTAATGCGCGGAATATGCTCTGGGGCAATGCCTATACCGGTATCGCAAACAGAAAAATGCGCACCAAGATCATCTAACCACCAACGGATGCGCACTTCTCCCCCTTCGGGCGTGTAGCGAATGGCATTGGTGACTAGGTTGGTAAAAGCACTGCGCAAATAGTTTTCGTAACCCACCAATCCCACATCGGTTTCTAATGCTAACGCGATATGATGGTGTGAGTCACCGGAAAACTGTTCAGCCTCTTCTTGAATTTGCATCAACATATCGGCAATATCAATCGGTTCTTTCGACACACTTTCATCATCGACTTCCAGCCGTGATAAAGTAAGCATATCTTCGATGATTTTACGCATACGTTCGGTTTGTTGGTGCATCTGTTGCAAGGGCTTTAACCATTGTTGTTGATGACTGCCTGGCGTATCCAACATGGTTTCAACATAGCCATGCATCACCGTTAGCGGCGTGCGCAACTCATGCGAGGCGTTAGCTACAAAATCACGACGAATGCGATCAATCGATTTGAAAGCGGTTATGTCTCGCACAATCAGCAAATCATGTCCTAACATAAAAGGACGCAACTCAACTGAAAGGGTGCGATTCGGGTTTAGCGGAGAGGTTAATTCCGCCGTGCTATATCCTGCCTGACGAAACAAGGCAGAAACTTCTGGCGTGCGCATCACGCTTAAAATAGAACGCTTGCGATCATCACGACTTAACCCCAGTAAATTCACTGCGCCTTGGTTAAACCAGGTAATGTTACAGGATTTATCCAGAGCAATGACGCCTTCGGGCAATGCCTTAGCCGCATACTTAAAATAACGCGCTCGCCCTAATAGCTTTTGCGATTGGCGACGTTCTTTTTCTAACAAACGCATGGTCGCCAGCAAGAAATAAGCTAAAGGACCGGCAATCCAATACTGCCAACTTCGACCACCTGAAACCAACCAAGATTGTGCTGTCCACAGCGCCAACCACCAGCGTATCAGAATCACACCTGCAAAGATCCAACCGGCCAATAACCAAGCATCCCACCACCAAGCAAACAACAAGGTGAAAATGAGTAGCCAAGAAACGCTAGCTAACTCACTATCCCAAAAGCGAAAGTTACTCATCGGTTTCCGTCGCCGAAAAGCGATAACCAGAACCCCGCACAGTTTGAATGTAAGACTCACAGCCATGCTCTTCCAACGCTCGGCGCAAGCGACGAATGTGAACGTCAATGGTGCGATCTTCTACCACCACACGATCTCCCCAAACCTCGTCGAGCAACTGATGACGCGTGAAAACACGATTATGATGCGCCATAAAGAAAGCCAATAAGCGGTATTCCTTCGGACCCAGCTTAACCTCAACGCCATCTATACTCACTCGATGACTTTGACTATCCAGCAACATTCGACCGGCTTGCAGGCTGTCGGCGGTGTTGCCATCATCTAATCGACGCAACAACGCCTGAATACGTGCTAACAAGGCTCTGGGTGAAAAAGGTTTGGTGACATAATCATCTGCACCCGTTTCAAACCCCTGCACCTGATCCGACTCTTCCGCCCTAGCCGTCAGCATAATCACCGGGATGTGGCGCAGCTTATCATTCGCTTTCAATCGCGCCAATAAGCTGACACCGGGTACACCAGGCAACATCCAATCGAGCAGAATAATGTTTGGCTGATGGCTTAAGGCTAACTGCCAACCCTGTTCGGCATTCGGTGCTTCCAATACCTGCATACCGGCCGTTTGCAAGGTAAAACCGAGCATTTCGCGAATGGATGACTCATCCTCAACCACCAAAACCTTTGTTTCTGCCATTGTCACCTCATCCTTTTTAAGCGTATTTACTGGTTACTTCCGCAAGACGCTCAGAGCTAATGTGGCGCAAGTCAGAACCTTCAACAATATAAAACACATGCTCGGCAATATTCAAGCAGTGATCCGTCACCCGCTCCATCGCTCGCAAGGTATTCAGCAACTCTAACATGGCTGGGATTTGTTCAGGATGTTGCATCATATAATCACGAATAAGCTTTTGTGCGGCACGATACTCCTCATCAGCCTTGGCTTCTTTCGGTAACAAGCTTAGTGCTTTTTTTGCGTCCAGATGAGCAAAAGTATCCAGCGCAATTTTAATCATCTCTTGGGCACAAATGGTCATTTCAACTAAATGACTATAACCCGGTACACTTTGACAATCGCAAGGCTGCTCACGATCACACAAATTAATGACCATACGTGCCATTTTCGTGATCTCATCACCCATACGTTCTAAATCCGTGACAATATGAATAGCCGACATAATCAGCCGTAAATCCACCGCTGTCGGTTGTTGCACCGCTAAAATACGAATACATAACTCATCAACGCTTGATTCTAAGCGGTTAATAAAACGATCGTAAGCAATGACTTCGGTCGCTAAGCTAGCATTGTTGTGGCGTAACGCATCGAAGGCTTTTTGGACTTGCGATTCGATTTGACCGCCCATCGCTAAAATGCGATTAAACAAATCATCGAGTTTCTGGTCATAACGACGAGAGATATGGGGAGTAATAACATTGGTATCCATGATGGTTTTTCCTCGTCAATTAACCGAAACGGCCAGTGATATAGTCTTCAGTTTGTTTTTGTGCTGGGTTAGTAAACAGCGTATCTGTGTCTGTGTACTCAATCAAATCGCCCATATACATAAATGCCGTGTAATCAGAAACCCGCGCCGCCTGTTGCATATTGTGGGTTACGATCAAAATGGTGAACTTTTCTTTCAGTTCAAAAATAAGCTCTTCAATACTCAAGGTCGAAATAGGATCCAAAGCTGAAGTCGGCTCGTCTAACAATAACACTTCTGGTTCAATCGCAATCGCACGCGCAATCACCAAACGCTGTTGCTGACCACCCGACATACCCATGGCATTTTCATGCAGCCGATCTTTCACTTCATTCCACAACCCCGCACCTTTCAAAGCCCACTCGACTTTTTCATCCAACACTTTGCGGTTATTCTCACCTGCTAGGCGCAAACCATAAGCGACATTTTCAAAAATCGATTTCGGAAAAGGATTCGGCTTTTGGAACACCATGCCGACCTTGCGACGCAACACAGACACATTTTGGCTTTTATCCATAATATTGTGACCATGTAAACGAATACTGCCTTCCGTACGTACGCTATCCACCAAGTCATTCATGCGGTTAAAGCAACGCAACAAGGTTGATTTACCACAACCCGAAGGTCCGATAAAAGCCGTCACGCGCTTTTCAGGTAACAACATATTGATGTTATTCAGCGCTTTTTTCTGACCGTAGTACAAATTCCAATCTTTTACTTCAATCGCTACAGGTTCATCTGATAAGTTGAACTTACGATTTTGATGATCCATCACCACATTAACTGAACTCATTTTCGATATTTCCTTAGTCATTCGTTTTTAATTATCAACTGATTTGAAACGTTCACGCAGACGGTTACGAATGGTAATCGCTGAAATATTAAGCGCAATAATAATCAGCACCAGCAAGAATGCGGTTGCATACACCAACGGCTGAGCGGCTTCAACGTTCGGGCTTTGGAAGCCCACATCATTAATATGGAAACCCAAGTGCATAATTTTGCGATCCAGATGGATATATGGGGCAATCGAATCGACCGGCAAACTGGGCGCTAATTTCACCACACCCACCAACATCAGCGGCGCCACTTCACCTGCGGCGCGCGCAATGGCCAAAATTAAACCGGTCATAATCGCTGGCGAAGCAATTGGCAATACCGTATTCCAAAGCGTTTCAATTTTAGTGGCGCCCAAAGCTAACGAACCTTCACGCATGGCACGCGGCACACGTGCTAAGCCTTCTTCGGTAGAAACAATCACTACCGGCAGGGTTAGCAAGGCTAAAGTTAAGGCTGCCCACAACAAGCCAGGCGTACCAAAAGTCGGCGCCGGCAAGGCCTCTTGATAAAACAACTGGTCAATATTGTGACCTAACACATAGACAAAGAATCCTAAGCCAAACACACCATAAACGATCGAGGGAACGCCCGCTAGATTGTTTACAGAAATACGCACAGCACGGGTAATCCAGCCATCCTTAGCATATTCGCGCAAATAAACCGCTGCCACCACACCAAAAGGCATCACCAATACCGTCATAATAAATACCATGGTGACCGTACCGAAAATGGCTGGGAAAATACCGCCTTCGGTATTGGCTTCGCGCGGATCATCGGATAAAAACACCCAAATACGGTGGAAGTAGTGCCCAAACTTTTCTGTTAAGGTCATCGCATTGGGCATAATCGACTCAACAATCTTGTCAATCGGCAGCGATACCACGTCACCGGTCATGATTTCGATTTGAGCCTTACCCAATGCACTGGCTGTCTGTTCTAACTGACGCATTTGCGTAAGCAAGGTTTGGTATTCGCCATCTAATTGACGGCGTTTTTCATCCAGCTTAGCAATGGCTTGCTCGGTTAATTTGTTATCTAACTCTAAGCGACGACGATCTAAACGTAACTGTTCTACGCCGGCATTAATCGCACCAATTTCGTGCTTTTGAATGCGGACAATCTGCTTATGCAACTCGGTATGACGCTCAATCAACTGCTGGAAGGTATCCCAGGCCTGACTTCCCATCACCGTCATGCCATCACCCAAAGTGACTGATTTCAGCCGACCGTAGAGATTACCCCACTCATAACGCTCAACCATAATCAGGTCTTTCGCCGTGATGTCTTGCACAATCGCATGCTCATCGACCCACTTAAAATCGGCACCGAAAATATCACGATTACCAATTTTAACCAGCAACTGAGGAATATGTGACACACCCTCTTTAATGTTGCCCTCTACCCGATCACTGCGACGATGCAACTCACCAATCAATTGCACCGTGCCACCAGCGCCATCTTGAACCGTGTAAGCATGAATATCTTTTGGCCAAAAGTGCCCCATGCCTTTAAACACGATGAAACTGATTAATCCAATCACCGCCAACAAACTGATGGCGACGGCCATCGCGTTAAACCAGACCCAGTGATTTCCTTCTCGCATCCACGTACGTAACATTTAATAAACT
Source organism: uncultured Francisella sp. (assembly GCA_964519885.1). GTDB lineage: Bacteria > Pseudomonadota > Gammaproteobacteria > Thiomicrospirales > Thiomicrospiraceae. Next base: position 11,920 of record CAZFLX010000025.1, read on the forward strand.
CCCTTATAGTGCGCCATAGCGTTTAAGCATGCGCTGACGCACCGTTTCAGCGATGGTATTGAAGAAGAAGGTGAAGACAAATAAACACAAAGCTGCTAGGAAAAGCACTCGATAATGGGTACTGCCCACTTCCGACTCAGGCATTTCCACCGCAATATTCGCCGACAGGGTACGCAAACCGTTGAAGATATCAATATCCATCACGGCTGTATTACCCGTAGCCATCAGCACAATCATGGTTTCACCTACCGCACGACCTAAACCAATCATGGTAGCGGAGAACAAACCGGGTGATGCTGTTGGCAACACCACACCAATCATGGTTTGCCAAGGCGTTGCACCCAAGGCTAAAGAACCATTCACTTGATGACGCGGCACGTTATAAATGGCATCTTCAGCAATCGAGAAAATAATCGGAATCACCGCCAAGCCCATGGCAATACCCACCACCAAAGCATTACGTTGGTCGTAATCGATACCCGCCACATTGGTGAGCCACATCGGCATATCACCGGCAAACAAGAATTGCTCAACCGGATCATCCAACCAAACTGCCAAGAACGCAGCCAGTAACACCACAGGAATCACCAACGCCGCTTGCCAACCTTCTGGCACGCGATTACGAATCATGTCGGGTAAACGACTCCACAAGTAACCAAACATGAACACCATCAATGGCATTAACACAATCAACAAGAAAAAAGATGGCATGTTTTTTTCTAAATAAGGCGCCAGCCACAAACCGGCCAAGAAACCCAAAATAACCGTTGGCAAAGCTTCCAACAATTCAATGGTTGGCTTAACCGCTTGGCGCATTTTCGGCGCCATAAAGAAACCCGCAAACATCGCCGCCATAATGGCAATGGGTACGGCAAACAACATGGCATAGAAAGCCGCTTTTAGCGTACCAAAAGCCAAAGGCGCTAAAGAAAATTTCGGCTCAAAGTCACTGGCTGACGAAGATGACTGCCAAATATAGTCTGGCTTCTCGTAACCTTCATACCAAACTTTTTGCCAGAGTACTTCAAAAGAAACTTCAGGGTGCTCATTTTCCAAGCGCCACAAATGCATCTTACCTTGCGTATCTTCTGCTAAAAAACCATCCGCACGAGGCGTCATAGCAATATTGGCAATGGCTGATTGAGAAACCTGCTCCAAACCCACCAAACGGTGTGCAGTAGCATGATACACACCGACATGACCCGAAGCATCCGACAGCACAAAACCTTTACGACGCTGCTCTACCGCCATATCGGTAATAGCCGCCGACTGCTCATCAAACACTCTAACTGCTTGGAAACTAAACTGGTTATTCGCATCACGCACTGGAAACCACTGGGTCAACTTGCCAGACTCTTCACCCAACAATAAAGAAATGCCACCCAATAAAAAGTTAACCGAAGTTAGTCGACGCTTATCCTTACCTGCATGTGGCAAAGTAGACACTTGAGCGTAGTCCTTAGGCTCATCGACATTACGAATAGAATAGACTTGCATCGCTCCAGTTGAATCTATCGCATACAACCAATCATTCATGCCATCTACTTTGACCCATTCCGGCACAAATGCCAGTGGCAACTGGCTCGCTGCGACTTGCTCCAAACTTACCTCGTCTGAGAACATGGCTTTCTTCAGCTCAAAGGCTCTAAATTCAACAAGAGGAACACCGGTTGGTGAACCCACCAACACCATGGTTTCTCCCGATGCACGACCAGAAACCTGCGCTAAAGCCCGCCCCTGTGCGTCCATAACGAGAGGCTCTTCTCCCAACGGATAACTAAAGCGTGGTTTAACTTGACGCTCACCGTCAACATAGCTGACGATAAAACCATATTCAGCTAACAGCAGCTGACCATTCGATAAACCCAAGGCGACTTGACCATCGGCATCATCTAACACATGGTAAGAACTGACTTTGACACCTTCAGCAACCGGTAGCGCAAGCGTTTCAACCAACTCACCTGTTTTCGCCTTAAAGAAAACAACCTTGGCATCTTCGGTAATGCGTAAAGCAGTATCTTGATATTCATCCACTGCCAGCATCAGCGTCTTAGCTTGCCCGGGACGATCAAAGGTCGCAACTTTCTCCATATTGGCTGAAGAAAAAAGTGGTGCCACCTGAAAGAAGAAAAAGAACATCATCAGCAGCACGGCACCGATTACGGCCAAACCACCGACACCAATCGCATACTTGGCTAAATAATCCTTGTAGCCTCTTATGCGCTCACGTCGAGCTGATTGCATTTGTAAAGCAGTTGAAGACATGTTAACAAACCTATTTATTGAGTAAGCTTATATTAACGAGTGAAGATGAAGCTTTTATGACACTTTCAGTCAATTCGCTGGTGAAAAAATGCACCAAAATAGTGCTTTTGCACCAAATTTGTCTTGCTTTCTGGGCATCAAAATCCCCTAGCTACAAAACCCAAGCTTAACAATCTTTTACAGATGATTATTTTTATTCATGCTTCTGGTTTTTTGGCACAATTCGGGCTAATATTCATTACTGTATTTAATTTCAGAGAAATCTCGTGTTCGTACCATGCAATCGCTTGGTGTGATTAGGGGAATTAGGCTCGCTTTCATTTTTTGACAAAGGACCTTCAAATGGTGACACAACTTATCGCACGTCTTAAAGAAGAAAACATCAAATGGGTGGATCTTCGTTTTTGTGATACTCATGGTAAAGAACAACACGTAACCATTCCATCAAGCAAAGTCGATGAAGCTTTTTTTGAAGTCGGTCAACCATTCGATGGTTCTTCGGTTGCTGGCTGGTTAGGCATTGAAGCGTCTGACATGGTGTTGTTGCCACACGCTGATACCGCAATCATGGATCCATTTACCAATGATCCAACGATGATTATCCGTTGTACCATCCACTACCCGATTTCTATGGAAGGCTATGACCGCGATCCTCGTTCAATCGCGATGCGCGCTGAAGCTTACTTAAAATCAACCGGAATTGCTGATAGCTGTTTCGTTGGTCCAGAACCAGAATTCTTTATTTTCGACGACGTACGTTGGGGCGCTGACATGTCGGGTTGCTTCGTTAAAGTTGACTCGCAAGAAGCTTCTTGGAACACCGAAAAAGTTTACGCCGACGGCAACATGGGTCACCGCCCAGCTACTAAAGGTGGTTACTTCCCAGTTCCTCCTGTTGACCAACTACACGAAATCCGTGTTTCTATGTGTGACTACGCTGAAGCAATGGGCTTAGGCATCGAAACTCACCACCACGAAGTGGCGAACGCAGGTCAATGTGAACTAGGTGTTGCGGGTAACACCCTAGTGAAAAAAGCGGACGAAGTTTTGGTACTGAAATACGCTATTCATAACACTGCACACCTATACGGCAAAACAGCAACCTTTATGGCGAAACCTATCGTTGGTGACAATGGTTCAGGCATGCACGTTAACATGTCGTTATCGAAAGACGGTAAAAACCTGTTCGTAGGTGATGGTTATGGCGCTTTGTCGGATATGGCAATCTACTTCATCGGCGGCATCATCAAACATGCTAAAGCCTTGAATGCCTTCACCAACTCAGGCACTAACTCGTACAAGCGTTTGGTTCCTGGTTTTGAAGCACCGATTATGCTGGCTTACTCTGCGCGTAACCGTTCAGCGTCAATCCGCATTCCTTACGCACCAAACCCACGCACTCGTCGTATCGAATGCCGTTTCCCAGATCCTATGTCTAACCCATATTTAGCTTTTGCCTCAATCTTGATGGCTGGCTTAGATGGCATTATGAATAAGATTCACCCAGGTGAGCCTGCAGACAAAGACTTGTACCATTTGCCACCAGAAGAAGCGAAAGCCATTCCTCAAGTTTGTCATTCATTAGATATGGCGCTAGAAGAGTTGGATAAAGATCGTGACTTCTTAACTGCAGGTGGCGTGTTCACCAATGACATGATTGATGCTTACATCGAATTGAAGATGAAAGAAGTCACGCGTATGCGCATGACCACTCATCCAGTCGAGTTCGACATGTACTACAGCCGTTAATTCGCTCTGGCGAATGACGCAAAAAAAAGCACTCCTCGCGAGTGCTTTTTTATTTCTAGCGACCAAATTAGGGAATCTGGTAAATGAATAATTGCGTTTGACGCTTATCAGACAATTCCCATACCTCAAGCGGCTCAACACCCTCAATCGCGAACGAATTAGACACCAACAAACTTCCCGACTTCATTTCGGCGCAAGCCTTTTGCCATAGGCGCGTCATGGGAACAGGGGACAAAAACACATACACCATATCGACTTGACTTAACTCAGCCTGCCACATATCACCACGCGACACCTGACCTAAACCCAACCATCGACACCAAGCATTGGAAAGTAGCGCCAGCATAGGCGAATATTCAACGCCTTTCGCATCGATACCCGCTCGCGCCAAAGCACGCACTACCCCACCTAAACCTGAACCCAAATCCAGTACAAATCGCACTCGGTAAGTCTGTACCAATTCCACCAAGGCTTGATGTGTTGTGTCGTTGGTTAAATATAAAGGTACCCGGTCTTTTAACACTGCCGAAAACACCAACATTAAAACAATGGCTATCATGGCGAACCATAAAGGATCTACCAAGGTTTGCGTCGCCCCCCAATAGAGCCCGACTGGCAACACCGTCTGCACCCATAACCACCAGCGTGGCAGCCCAATTAACCAACTTAACAGCACTGACAAGCCAACTTGCAAAAGCAAGAAACCCTGTACGTAAGACATTCCCATTAACCAGTCAACCCAAACCGTGGCACTAAATTTAACCAGCAATAGCGCAGCAAATTGTACCAACAACACCCACCACAGTGGATTAACTCCATTCAAAATAGACTTTATTGAATCAATTTGGTGCATATATTAGCAAACACTCAACTCAATTTTAACAAAAATATTATATAACCTATTGTTTTAAATGTATTAAATATAAATATGGCACATTTAAAGCTATAAACTTAACACCACAAGATTCCAACAACCACATTTTATTGAAACGTTAAACACATTGGAGTGTAACATGAAAAAACTATTATCAACCGCGATTGCTACTGCTTTAACCGCTACAGGTTTATTAGCCACTTCAGCTACACTCAATACTGCAGCCGCTGAAGTTTCATTCAACGCGGGCGTCATGAGCCAATATATTTTCCGTGGCGTAACACAGCGTGATGGTGCATCCATCATGGGCGGAGCGGATTACACACATAATTCTGGATTCTACTTAGGCACTTGGTTCGCTCAAGTCGGTAATTCTGGAAATCTCGGCAACTCACAAGGCCTAGAGATTGATGTTTACGGAGGCTACAACGCAAATATTGGCGATTTAGGCTTAGGGGCTGGATTTACTAGCTACCAATACACCGACAAAATTACTTCAACAAAAACTGGTTTCGACACATCATACAACGAATTGAATTTTAAAGCCTCTTATGGACCATTCACCGCAACAGTCAATCCTGGCTATCGCGAAGCAACTCCTGGAACAGGCAGCAAAGATGCTAAATATCTTTTTAGCTCGATTAAAGCGGAATATGCTGGCTTTTATGGCTTATACGGCCACTGGGATTGGGACAATAACGGCCCTAAGGATGGCAACTACTTACAAGCTGGTTACAAAACAGCATTGGGCGGCATTGACCTAGAAGCAGCAATCGTTCGTTCAAGCAAAGAACTGAATGTTATTGGAGCAAAAGCAGGTATCGATGAAGACACTCGCATGTTTTTTTCTGCCAGCAAATCTTTCTAATTTAACCCGATTGATCCTCATGTTAACCCTTAGCAGCCGAAAGGCTGCTTTTTTTATCCCAGCAAAACACCATAAACATTTTGGTGCAATAAGCACCATATTTGATTTACAAAAACTTAATAAACGCTTAAAAACTCATAAAAATTAACTAAGCTATTGTTTTTATGAATTAATTAAGTATTGGCACACAAAAAGCTTAATTTTAATAGCTTATCACTATTCTAAAACACGGAGACTCATCATGAAATTGATCACCGCCATCATCAAACCCTTCAAACTCGACGATGTTCGAGAGGCTTTGAGTACGCTCGACATCCACGGCATGACTGTGACCGAAGTTAAAGGCTTTGGTCGTCAAAAAGGCCATACTGAAATTTACCGTGGTGCTGAATACACGGTTGAATTTTTACCCAAAATCAAAGTCGAAATTGCGGTTGCCAGTGAACGTGTTGATAGCGTCACTGAAGCCCTGATTGGCGCCGCACACACCGGAAAAATCGGCGACGGTAAAATTTTCATTACCAATTTAGACGAAGTGGTCCGCATTCGCACAGGCGAACGTGGCTCAGTCGCGCTCTAAGCTTATTTTACTCATAAGGAGAAACCATTATGCAAGCACTTGCTCAAAAAGCCTTGCTTACCCTTGCTGGGGTTGGCAGTTTAATGACGCCGATGCTCAGCTGGGCTGAAGAAGCCGCTGAAGCTGTTACCGAAGTGGCGACAGAAGCCGCAGCAGAAGTCGCCACCATTAGTGCGGGTGATACCGCTTGGATGCTGATTTCTAGCGCGCTGGTATTATTAATGATTATTCCTGGCTTAGCACTTTACTATGCAGGCATGGTTCGTCAAAAAAATGCCCTTTCAACCATGATGCAAGTCTTTGCTGTTGTCGGCGTGGGCACGCTGGTATGGTTTGCTTACGGCTACAGCCTCGCTTTTGGTGATGGTGGTGAGTACAACGCCTATATTGGTGATTTGTCAAAAGCTTTTTTAGCAGGCATTACACCAGAGGACATTAAAGGCACGATTCCTGAAGTGCTTTTCATCATGTTCCAAATGACCTTTGCCATCATTACCCCTGCCATTATCGTTGGTGGTTATGCAGAGCGCATGAAATTTTCAGCAGTCTTATTATTCACTGCTTTCTGGATTACCTTTGTGTATGTGCCTATCGCTCACTGGGTATGGGGCGGTGGTTTCTTATCAACCGACGGTGTTTTAGACTTCGCGGGTGGTACGGTAGTGCACATCAACGCGGGTATTGCTGGCTTAGTGGCTGCGATTATGATCGGCAAACGTAAAGGCTTCGGTGCTCAAGCGATGCCTCCGCACAGCATGATGCTGACCATGGTGGGCGGTGCCTTGCTGTGGGTAGGTTGGTTCGGTTTCAACGCAGGTTCTGAATTAGCTGCTGATGGTGTTGCTTCGATGGCCATGCTGGTCACACAAATTGCGACTGCTGCTGCTGCGATTGGTTGGATGATGGCTGAGTGGATTGTACGTGGCAAACCAACAGGCTTTGGCTTAATCTCTGGTGCGGTGGCTGGCTTAGTTGCGATTACCCCAGCAGCAGGTTTTGTTGGTCCAACAGGCGCTCTTTTCCTTGGTATCCTAGCGGGTGTGATTAGCTTTGTCGCTGCCACCAGCATCAAACGTGCCTTTGGTTATGATGACGCTTTAGACGCCTTCGGTGTCCATGCGGTTGCGGGCATTGTCGGTGCGCTATTAACGGGTATCTTTGTTGATACGATGTTCGGTGGTAAAGGCTTAGCTGAAGGTGTGAGCATGATGTCTCAGTTCATTATTCAAGCAGAAGGCGTGATTGTCACCATCATCTACGGTGTGATTGTTACTGCCATTATTTTGAAAGTGATTGATATTCTGGTCGGTCTGCGCATTAGCGAAGAAGAAGAAGTGGAAGGTATGGATATTGCATTACACAACGAACGTGCCTACAATCACTAATTAATTACTGGGATCATTCCCTAACAAAAAATCCCCGCTCAATGGCGGGGATTTTTTTATGTGTCAGCAACACACTTCAGTGCTACGAAGTAGAAAGCTCGGCCACCGCCTACGGCTGGAGCGACTACACGCCCGAAATGCCTGATGCTGAGATTCTCTCACGCCTGTTAAGGTTGAACGAGCAGCGAAGTGATGCATAACTTAACAAATATGTTATTATTAAGACCATGAGTTACACGATTAGTTATTACAACGAAAAAGTGCAAGCAGAAATTAATGCTCTACCTTTAGGCATTCGAGCAAAATACGCGGCACTCGCATCGAGAATGATGGCAAGTGGTGCCAATTTGGGTGAACCACATACAAAAGCTTTTGGTGACGGTTTATTTGAGTTGCGCTTAAAAGCACAAGAGGGCATCGGACGCGTGTTTTACTGCACCTTAATCGGTAAAAGAATTGTCATATTACATAGTTTTGTTAAGAAAACACAAAAAACCCCAACAAATGAACTCAATATCGCCACATTGAGATTAAAAGAGGTGAAAAGCGATGCTAACACATGAACAAATGGTATCTGAGTGGATGAAAGATCCTAACTTTAAAGCCGAATACGACCGCATTGAACGTGAAGAAATGCCCATGCTTGATATGTTACTCAAAGCGCGTCGTGAAGTTGGCATGACACAGTCACAAATTGCCGAAAAAATGGGAACGCAAGCGTCAGCCGTAGCGCGTTTAGAACGCGCCTTGGCAACGGGTAAAATGTCACCCTCTATCGCTACCCTACAAAAATATGCAGCAGCTTTGGGTAAAAACCTAGAAATTCGGATGGTATGAGCAACCGCTCCTAAACCCAGCGAACTGGCAAAATAGCGAGGCGCAAAGCGCACAGAACAAGGAGTCTACACCAAGTAGATGACGCTGTTCGAGCACTGAAGCAACGAAGCTAGATGCCAGCGTAGCCAGTTTAGCGCAGGGTAACGATTTCTTCCGCAATACTCGGATGCACCGCAATGGTATTATCAAAGTCGGCTTTGGTGGCGCCCATACCCATCGGGATGGCAAAGCCTTGAATGCCTTCATCGGCACCTTCACCTAGCCAATGCACGCCGACCACTTCTTCGTTGTCGTTGGCACAAACCAGTTTCACATGCACTGGCATGGGGTGAACGGACATTAAATGACGCATCGGCGTGAATTTGCTGCTGTAAACTTTGACATTAGCTTCGCCATATTGCGCTTTGGCTGCGGCTTCGGTTAAACCGATCATCGCTAGGGGCGGATGGGTAAATACCACCGTGGCGACGTATTTGTTATCGAGCTTACGACCTGGCTTATTACCCCACAAACGATCCGCCAAACGACGACCCGCCGCAATCGCAACTGGGGTAAGCGCGATTTGACCTGTGGCATCACCGACCGCGAAAATGTGGTCTACACTGGTTTTTTGCCATTCATCGATGGTGATAAAACCACGTTCGGTTGCCACACCAGCGACTTCTAAGTTCAGGCTCGCTGTGGCAGGCTTACGACCGACAGCCCAAATGACTTTGTCTGCCGTCCAGCTTTGACCGTCCTCTGAAGTGACTGTCACGCCTTCCGCCGATTCACTCAGCGCCGTGACTTTTACGCCACCTTTGAAGACAATACCTTCTTTTTCCAACACTTCGACAAAGGTGTTGCGGATGTCTTCATCAAACGCAGGTAGCGGTTTATCGACCATATCCACTAGGGTAATATCGACACCAAATGCTTTCATTGCGCTGGCTAATTCGACGCCAATGTAACCACTACCAATCAGAATGACGGATTTAGGCATGGTTTCCCATTTAAACACGTCATCGGAAGTGCCGCCCAAGGCTGCACCTGCAACAGGCGGTACAATCGGCACACTACCAGGTGAAAGCACAATGCGCTCGCCCGTATATTCAACATCGCCGACTTTAACACTATGAGCAGAAGCCATCACTGCATCGCCAACCACGCGGGTAATGCCTTTGCCTTCTAAATAACCACCGTACCAGTCACCGATACCTGTGGTGTAGTTCAAACGACGCTTGGCAAATTCGGTGTAGTCAAAATCAAACTCAAAATCCTCGCCCTGTTTAGGTGAGAACCCCCAACCTTTAGCGTCTTTTAAGGCGGCTGCATGACCTGCGGAATACCACCAAACTTTTTTCGGCACACAGCCACGGTTCACGCACGCACCACCAATACGGTCACGCTCAATTAACAATACTTTAGCGCCGTACTCTGCCGCGCGCTCGGCTACGGAAAGACCACCCGAACCACCACCGACGACGATGACATCAAATTTTTCCATGCTATGACTCCTTAGTTGAGTTGCTGAATTGAATCTAGACCGTTATGAATATTCATAAGCTATCAAACAGTTAACAAATACTGCGCGACAGTCTGAAAGGTTATGAATATAAAAAGTAGGCAAACGGCATAAACAAATTGACGTGGTGCGTGTCATTTGAACCGTTTAAGCAACGCTATATGTTATGCACACATAGCGTCCGAGCGTTTGCCTGAGAGAGAGAAACTTATTTTTTAGCAGCGAAGTAGGCTTCTAAATCGTCGCTACCACCAATGTGTTTACCGTCAATGAAGACTTGAGGTACAGTCTCACGACCTGAAACCGCACGCAAGCCCATTAACTGGATTTGGTCATAAACTTTAACTTCACAGTAGCGCATGCCAGCTTCTTTTAACATGGCTTTAGCTTTCATGCAGTATGGGCAACCTTCGCGGCTGAATACCAATACCGAATGAGGTTTCTTCGCCGACGGGCTTAAAAACTCTAGCATGGTGTCCGCATCAGAAACTTCAAAAGGGTCGCCTTCTTTCACTGGCTCGATAAACATTTTCGCCACAACGCCGTCTTTTACCAGCATTGAATAACGCCATGAACGCTTACCAAAACCCAAATCATCTTTGTCCACCAACATACCCATGCCTTCGGTAAAAGTACCATTACCATCAGGAATGAAGCGGATGTGTTCTGCTTTTTGATCGGCAGCCCATTCTTTCATCACGAAGCCATCGTTAACAGAGATACATACAATTTCATCGACGCCAGCCGATTTTAATGCACCCGATAACTCTTCATAACGTGGCACGTGCGTAGATGAACAGGTTGGCGTAAAAGCACCTGGTAAAGAGAAAACGACTACTGTTTTACCTTTGAAAATGTCATCTGTTGTGACATCAATCCATTCACCATGACCACGAGTACGGAAAGTAACGTTTGGTACACGTTGACCCGTCATATCTTTAAATTGCATGTAATTTACTCCTACTTGCTTGTGACAAAAAATAAACGAAAAAAATTAAATTAACGATGCGTAATCTGCGCATTCAGCATCCAAGCCGTTTTATCATGATCTGCCGCACGCACCGTTAGCAAGTCTGCAGTGATTCTATCGCCCGCTTCATCAGCAGCGTCCGCAAAACTCACCAGAGATTTTGCCATACTTTGATGATCTTCTGCTAATTCACGCAACATTTCATCGGCTGTTTTGGCACTGGGTGCTGCCACTTGGCTATTGGATGCAAAACTCGGCAACCCCCCTTCAACCATAGCGCCCAATTGGCGGATGCGTTCAGCAACCTCATCAACCGCAGCGAAGAGTGTTTCATACTGTGTTTGAAACTGTGTGTGCAATGACATAAAACTTGAACCGGTTACGTTCCAATGATATAAGTGAGTCTTGGCCATTAAGCTGTAAGTGTCGGCCAGCACTTGTTGCAAACCATGTTGAATATCGGTATTCATGTTTCTCTCCTTACGGCTTGGTTGATTCGATGTGTTTATATTACAGTTAATGCCCCCTATAAATCTAATTAATGTTTTCTGGTAGCCCAATCGATTTTCTCAATTAAAACCACTAAAGCATCTTAGAATTACGATTAATAAACTTCAGGGTATGCACTCAAATTGGATACCACGTTGCTTGGCTTCTTGCTGCATTTCGGCAAAACCCAAGATTACGTCATCTTCAGCACCAATACAACCCAGTTCTATGTGCCGACTGCCGTCATCAGCCAAATGCGGCAGACTATACAACTTAAGTTTTGGGAAGCGCTGTTCAAAGGCTTCCATCCAATTCACCCACAAAGATTCTGACTGATCATACACCAGCATTTTAGCCACTCGCTGAACGTCACCGATTAAATCTGAGTAATAGGTTGCTAACACCCAACGCATCATTGGCCAACTCATTTGTGGGAAGCCCGGCATGAAATAGTGCTGACGAATAGCAAAACCGGCAACACGATTCACAGGGTTGGGAATGAGTGTGGCACCTTCGGGAAAATCTGCCATACGAACGCGAATCGGATAAGCTTCTGCACCGAATTGCGCTTCAATTTCGGCAACGCCTTGTGCATGACGCACCAATGGCAAACCCAAAGCGGCGGCCGCGGCTTGACGTGTTTTGTCGTCGGGCGTAGCACCAATCCCCCCAAAGACAAAGGTCACTGAATCGGTTCGAGCAAAACTTTCTTTCAGCGTTTGCACCAATTCAGTGGTGTCATCACCGACATAACGCACACTGGTCAAACTCAGATTACGCTCTGCTAACAAGCTACGAGTAAACTCGAAGTGCTTGTCGGCACGACGACCCGACAAAATCTCATCACCAATAATGATCAAGTGAATGGACGGCATTAGCGACCTCCATCCACGCGACAGCTATCACCATCGCAACCCGCCCCAGTATTGGGAAATAACCAGCGTAATGCGAATACCATTAACAGGGCACCTAGTGCCATCAGTAACCAAGAAGTGATTGTCATTTTTCGCCAACTCTACTATGCTGAACATCATTTGACATTTATTCTATCACTATGACATTAACCGAACTACGTTATTTAGTGGCTTTACACCAGCAACGCCACTTTGCACGCGCCGCTGAAGCCTGTCATGTTACCCAGTCAACCTTATCGGCTGGCATTAAGCATTTAGAAGACAGTCTGGGCGTCATATTGGTTGAACGCAGCCGGCAGTTTTTGCAGTTCACCGCTATTGGTGAATTGGTGGTAGAGCATGCACAAGACATACTCTCACGCAGTGATGATCTGTTACGTTTGGTTAAAACCAATGACCCGCTTCAAGGCGAATTATCACTGGGCATTATTTTTACCATTGCACCCTATTTGTTACCCAAACTAATTCATCCTTGGCGCGATGTGGCACCAAAAGCCCCTTTACGCTTAACGGAAGGATTCACCCACGACTTATTACATAAGTTAACACAAGGTGAATTAGATGCGGCCATTATTGCACTTCCCTTCCCCGGCACTGATGATTTTACTGCTTGGCAACTCTATCGTGAACCCTTCGTGGCGGTCGTACCTGAACAACATCCGCTAACGCATAAATCATCACTGTCGGTAAATGATATGCAAGACGAACCCTTACTCATTTTGGGTCAGGGGCATTGCTTCCGCGATCATGCCTTATCGGCGATACCTCATGTAGCCGACCACCCTTGGCAGTCGCTCATTGAAGGCAGTTCGTTAGAAACCATTCGTGCCATGGTTGCCGGCGGTATGGGCGTTACTCTGTTACCCAGTTTGGCTGCTGCCAATAATTGGCAGGGCTTGGTCACCCTACCCATGCAAAACCCTGCTCCTTATCGAGACGTGGTACTGATTGCACGACCAACCCATTCACGCCGAGAAGCCTTACGCTTGTTGGCACAAACCATTAAACAATTAGGTTTAGTACAAGCCTGATACATTATTCACCATCAACTGAAAAGGAAACCCATTCATGCGCGACGTGATTTCAACCCCTAATGCTCCAGCCGCCATCGGCACTTATTCACAAGCCGTTCGTTCAGCTCGCACGCTGTATTTGTCGGGTCAAATCGGTTTAGACCCTAACACCATGGAATTGGCAGAAGGTGTCGAAGCACAAGCCCATCAAGTATTCAAAAACCTGATTGCGGTGATTGAGGCTGCGGGTGGCAAGGTGCAAGACTTGGTTAAGCTGAATATTTTTTTAACAGACTTAAACGACTTTGCACTGATTAATAGCATTATGGCGCGATACTGTCCACAACCCTACCCAGCTCGTGCTGCGGTGCAAGTCTCGGCACTGCCCAAAGGCGCTTTAGTGGAAGCTGACGGTATTGCGGTGCTTGATAATTATTAATGTCCGCCCTGTTAATCCCCGTTAACCAACTGTCTGGTATTGGTCCAGCCGCTGAAGATAGCCTGCATAAAGCAGGCATTTTCACGCTGTGGGATTTACTGCTACATTTGCCCCTTCGCTATGAAGATAGAACCCAACTCACACCTGCCGATGCATGCCAAGCGGGTAGGTTGGTGCAATTAGAAGGTATCATTACACGTAGCCAAGAAGTGCCAGCGCGTCGCCCCATTCATCTGCTGAGTTTACAAACTCACGGCATCAGCGTTCAGTTAAAGTTTTTGAACTATCAAAAGTGGTCACACACCTTGCCCAAAGTGGGGCAATCGGTGCGTGTGTTTGGTCAATTACGTGCCGACATTCACGGTCAGTTAGAATTGCTGCACCCCAATATGACACGCTTAGATGCCCACAAATTTAGCCCCTTGCCAGATCGCCTCACCGCTGTTTACCCCAGTGTTGGCACACTCAAACAAGCCCATTTAAGAAAAGCTATGACCGATGCATTAAGTCGGCTCAGTCAGCAACCGCCTAGCGAACTGCTTCAGCAAACCAAACTCACCCTCATCGATGCCCTGACCCAAGTTCACCTAGCCAAACCGGGTGATGCGGTTGCCTTAAGCACGGGACAGCACCCTGCCATTCAACGTCTGGCTTTAGAAGAACTCACGGCGCAACAATTACTGGCCAGACAAGCACGCCATACCTTTGCTCGAAGCCAAGCGCCAGCACTTACTCCGCAAACGCCTTGGGTGCAACAGCTCATCGAAAGTCTGCCCTTTGTGCTCACTCAAGGACAAGCGCAGATTTGGGCGAATATCGCTGAAGACTTAGCACAACCCCATCCCATGCATCGGTTACTGCAAGGTGATGTCGGCAGCGGCAAAACTGTTCTGGCAGCCCTAGCCGCCACCCATGCCGCCAGCGCTGGCTATCAAACCAGCATCATGGCACCAACCGAAATTCTCGCAGAACAACTCTATGCGAGTTTGCATGAATGGCTGACCCCGCTTGGCATAAGCTGTGCATTACTCACCGCCAGCACCAAAGCGGCAGAAAAACGCAAACAGCTCGTTGACTTGACTGATGGCAGTTTACAGGTCGTGGTCGGTACCCATGCCCTGTTTCAGGAACAGGTCAATTACCATAAGCTGGGGTTAGTGGTTGTCGATGAACAGCATCGTTTTGGAGTTGAACAAAGACTGGCTTTGAAAAACAAAGGCACGCAAGACAGCCTAATGCCACACCTATTGCTGATGACCGCCACCCCCATCCCCCGTACCCTAGCCATGAGCCTGTATGGCGATTTAAGCGTTTCCAATCTCACCGAACGCCCACCGGGTAGACAAGCGATTGAAACCGTGGTCATTCCCGAAGCACGACGTGATCAAGTTGCCGAACGCCTGTCACTTGCCTGTCAGCAAGGCACTCAAGCCTATTGGGTCAGCCCCTTTGTGCAAGAAAGTGAAAGCATTGATGCGCACAATGTTAACGATACCGCCCAATGGTTAAAAGGGCGCTTCCCCGCTTTGCGCGTGGGCTTGGTGCATGGTCAACTCACTAACGCTGAAAAAGACAAGCAGATGCAAGCCTTTAAGGCTGGTCATTTAGACGTGTTAGTCGCCACAACGGTGATCGAAGTCGGCGTGAATGTGCCGAATGCCAGTTTAATGATTATCGACAACAGCGAACGCTATGGTCTTGCTCAACTTCATCAGTTGCGGGGACGTGTTGGACGTGGAACGCTGAAAAGTAGCTGTGTATTGCTCTACAAGCCGCCACTTTCCGAACAAGGTCAAGCGCGCTTAGAGGCCATTCGTAACAGCCAAGATGGCTTTGCCTTAGCAGAACTGGACTTACAATTACGTGGCCCAGGCGAAGTATTAGGCACTCGTCAAACAGGTTTAAGCGATTGGCGTATTGCTGACTTACTGCGTGATGCTAACCTACATCAACCCGCCTTAATTCAAGCTGAATGGATTGAACAACACGCACCCGAACGCATTACCCCACTGATAGAACGCTGGTTAAGTAATCGCTTAAGATTTGTCCAAGCCTGATGATCATTAACCTACACGACACGGAGCTTTCCATGACTAGCCTATTGATTCGCCCCGAGGGTTCCTTACAAATCCTATCACGCTATGAAGTGCAACAACTCTGTGATGCCAGTGATGAAGGTCTGAATGAACTGCTCAGACAATGTGCGCTGGCCGTACTCAACGCCGGCAATGATGAAGATGACGGCTTAAAACTCATCGAACGTCATCCCGACTTTAACATTCAAGTTCGTTCTCATGGGCGCGGCATGCAATTAGAATTAACCAATCCACCCCCTCGCTCGATGGTGAATGGTGAATTGATTACCGGACTGAAAGAGCACTTATTCTCTGTGGTTAGAGACCTCATCTACACAAAAAACGAACTACGAGCTTCTGGGCTATTCGATTGGAATGACTCATCGAGCATCACCAACGTGGTATTTCATCAACTGCGCAACGCTACTCTACTGAAGCCAAACTTAACACCGAATTTAATCGTCTGCTGGGGTGGACATGCCATTTCACGTCATGAATATGATTACTCTAAATTCGTTGGCTACGAGCTGGGTTTAAGAGGCATTGATATTTGCACGGGCTGTGGACCTGGTGCCATGAAAGGTCCGATGAAAGGAGCAGCTGTGGCACGTGGCAAACAACGCACGCATGCGAGCGCCCGCTACATTGGCATTACCGAACCTGGCATTATTGCCGCTGAAGCACCCAATGCCGTGGTGAATGAATTGGTCATTATGCCCGACATCGAAAAGCGCCTAGAGGCTTTTGTGCGCCTAGGTCATGGTGTGGTGATTTTTCCCGGAGGCGCTGGAACAATGGAAGAATTACTCTACCTGATCAGTATTCTCATTCATCCCAACAATGAACCCATTCGCTTACCGGTAGTCCTATCTGGCCCCAAAGGTTCTGAAGCCTATTTTGCCGCCATTGAAAGCTTTATTATTGAGACGCTGGGGCAAAGCACTTGGGAAAAGCTAACCCTATTAATTGATGACGCTGAAGCGCTGGCGAATGGCTGTTTATCCTCGCTTCAAGCGGTCAGAGCGCAACGAAAAGCCGACAGCGATGCCTATTACTTTAACTGGCAACTGACCATACCTTGGGAACTTCAATGCCCATTCGAACCTAGCCATGAAAACATGTCATCCCTAGTATTAAGCAAAGATCAACCCAGTTACCTGTTAGCGAGTCAATTGCGCAAAGCCTTCTCTGGCATTGTCGCAGGGAATGTCAAAGCCAACGGCATTAAAGCGGTGCAACAACATGGCCCATTTCAACTCAAAGGCGATGCACAGGTTATGCAAGCGATTGACCGCTTACTTCAGGTATTTGTTGAACAAAAACGCATGAAACTGGGAGATAAGCCATACAATCCCTGCTATGTTATTCAATCGGCTGCTTAAGTGACAGGCTCAACCAAACTGAGCGAATCGAACACCAACTGATCGGCAGGCACTGGACGAGCAAACCAGTAACCCTGCCCCTCATCACAGCCCCAAGCTTTAAGCATTTCATACTGAGCTTGCGTTTCAATACCTTCCGCCAACACCGTTAAGCCTAACCCGTGTCCCATACGAATAATGGTTTTGACCAACACACGCACCTGTGCCTTATCTTCCAATTGCGCCACAAAGGAACGATCAATCTTAAGGGTGTCTATGTGCAAATTGGTAATTTGTGACAGAGAAGAATAACCGGTACCAAAGTCATCTAGCGCAATGCGAATATGTCGTTGTTCTAAATGCTCAATAAAGATTTGACACACATCCTTGTCGGCAAAAGCACTCTCCGTAATTTCAACTTCCAAGCGCGACCAATCGACGCCACTTTCATCAATACGCCCGACAAAAACCTCGTGCATATTATCTAAACGCATTTGCACTGCCGACACATTCACCGCGACCTTCGGTAAATACTTGTCTTGTGCATCCCAAGTCCGCATATCGTTTAAGACAATATCCAACACTTTTAAGCCCATCGGGTGAATTAAACCGGTTTTTTCGGCTAAGGGAATTAAACGCGCAGGCGAAACCCACTGACCAAAACGTTGCCAGCGCACTAAAGCTTCTGCTCCCGCAAGACTTAAATCGGACAAACGATACTGGGCTTGGTAAAACACCTGTATCTGATCCTGCATCATAGCTTGCTTCAATGCCTGCTCTAAATCCAACTCATCGTACATGGCTTGCAACAAGCCGGAATTAAATACCACCGCCCTGCCCTTACCTAAAGATTTCGCCTGATACATCGCCATATCGGCAAATCGCATCAACAAATCTCCCACTTGTGCATGCTCGGGATAACGCGCAATACCAATACTGGCATTTAAAGCTTTCGCTGGACGATAATGTTCATCCAATTCAGCGACGATGGATAGCACAAAACTGGTTATCTGATACTCTTGCGCTTCGCTGGCATCTGCGACCACCACGGCAAATTCATCTCCACCCAATCTGCCAATGGGGAAACCAGCTATCGGCGATTCAGACCTGAGCAATCCTTCAGCGAAACGTTTGAGCAGTTCATCACCTGTGGCATGACCCAAAGTATCATTGAACCATTTGAAATTATCTAAATCTATGTAAATTAACGATAAGCGTGACGACTGACTGAGTAGTTTTTGCAAACTCTGTTCAAAACAGCGACGGTTAACCAAATCTGTGACCAAATCATAATGCGCTAAACGCACCAACTCCTTGTCGGCTTGTTCATAAGCGACGGTTTTTTCCAACAATCGATCATTCAGCTTGTCTTGCAACTGAGTTTGCGCCAACCCCATTTTTACCAATCGCCACACCACAAAACTCGCTAATGCCAACAAGAGCAACAAATAAAAGCCGGTGGAATAGGTCACTATGAGCGTTAAACGCTCAATGAGCTGATTAATCATTTGCCGATTCGCATTACGTTGTTCGGCAATATAAGCGTGCATGGCATCGAGCAATGACAAGGCTTGTTCTTGAACTGGCAAAGTGGCTTGAATATATTCCTGACTTGCCAAGGCACGCTCACCCGATTTAAGCAAATCGAGCATATAGTCTTGTTGACTGCGATTCAAACTGGCCAGTTCGTAATGTTGATTCAACAAGCCGCGCTCATAGTCATCGGCGATGCGCATATAAGCTTCTCGACTCTCAACAACGATGACCGCATCGCGTTCAAATTGTTGGATCAAGCGTTCAAAGCCGGCACTTTTCACATCAGATTCAAACAACATCTGTGCGGTCAACACCGAGCGATTACGTGCCGAAATGATCAGCTTTTCAATCAACTCACTTTTAATAATCAGTGTTTCGGTAATGTGATGCTGTTCAACTTGTTGTTGAATAAAATACAGGTAGAAACTGCGCCACATAAGCCCAAATAAAATGAGTAGAGCAAACACACCACCCACAAACCAAGCGGAACGGTAACGATGAAAACCGAAACGATGCCACCATTGAGTCAACATTAACGTGTACTCAACACCCGGTTACGACCTGCCGCCTTAGCTTGATAGAGAGCGTCATCTGCCGCTTTAATCAGTTGCAGTTCATTTT
The DNA here is from genome assembly GCA_964519885.1 of uncultured Francisella sp. Classification (GTDB taxonomy): domain Bacteria; phylum Pseudomonadota; class Gammaproteobacteria; order Thiomicrospirales; family Thiomicrospiraceae. The sequence continues at coordinate 31,400 of CAZFLX010000025.1, forward strand.
CGGTAAAGGCACGAGGCACCGCACTCACCCCCATACTAGCGGTAATCGGCAAACGCTTACCCTTTTCATCTAATAGCTCAACATCTTCAATCAAACGTCGCACCCTATCGGCAATGGAAATACCGGTTTGTAAATCGGCGCCGGGTAGTACCATCAGCATTTCTTCGCCACCGTAGCGAATGAGAATATCCTCATCTCGCAAGGCATCTCGCACCACTTTACTCACTTCAATCAGCACCCGATCACCCATTAAATGACCATAGGTATCGTTGATTGACTTAAAGTGATCCAAGTCAATCATCACCACCGCTAACGGTAATTGACTGCGCTGTGCACGTTGAAACTCTTCACGCAAACGATTTAATCCGAAGCGACGGTTATAAATATCGGTAAGCGGATCCATGGCGGCTAAATCTTGT
>CAZFLX010000026.1:0-31325 GCA_964519885.1 uncultured Francisella sp.
CCGAATAGGCTAATTGTAAGCTATGTTTCTCTCCGGGATTATTAGACCATTACAACCATTACAAGCCATTTCTGTCGACAAACCTAAATTTAAAAAAGCTTGAAAGAAACGCTTACCAACAAGATACAACCATAACTGTATGCTATTTTGATCGTCCTGCCTTCCAACCACCTCTGGGTTATAGATGCCCGTTGCAAATTGAACGATTTTTATGGCTAAAGTGGCTTTATCGTAACCCATCGCAACCGCAGGGTGAGGAAAAATAGATGCATGGTTAAAAAGGCGTTGCTTTATGTCGTGGAGTGTATCAAGCACCTCATCTAAGTCTTCTTGTCCTACATTCACAATATTAGTTAACAATACGGCACCACCAAAAACTTCAGGCAAAAGATGATTATTGAGTACTTTACTAGCTGCTTCTTTAACTGAATTGTATATAGAAAGCTTTTGTATGCTAATCATGGCATAACCATTAACTGATAAAGCATCATCAATAGTCACTCTATCAAATCCAAGAGCCACACGGTTAATTTGCCGAATATAGCAAATAAGATTATTGATTTCCAAAGGAGAAACTGCTGTCAGTGTTTCATCTGCTTTGTAGCAAAAATTGGGCAGAACATAACCACTGCGGAGCTTAAAAAAATAGCTCGTCAGCATTCTACCAACCTATGCCACACCCAAATGCTGACAAAGACGCTCCTCAACTTGTTGCATTTCTGTATCAGTAAGTTGTGTTAGAAGGCTCGCTTGCTGAATTCGACTTAAATCTAAAGTGCAGAGTTCGTTAATGCAAATATCGCTGTCTTGCAATAATTTTTCTCGTGCTGTAATACGCACTCGCAATCGCGCTGTAGTCAACTGAGTGGTTAAAGGAATGACTGTTACACCCTTAAAATAAACTTGATCTAACACCCGATTGGCAAGATTATTTTGAATGATGACTGCTGGGCGCACCTTGCCAAATTCACTGTTGTATTGCTTACCAAAATTAACCAAATAAATATCTCCGCGACGAATCATCTGGCTAAGTCTTCGGCAACAGTTTCAATGGCTAAAAACTCGGCATAACTGTCTGCTCCTAATGCTTGAGCATTTTCACGCAAATACAATTCAGCCTCAACTAATTCGCGAACACGTTGGTAAATATCTATCGGCAATAACACGCTTTTCAAAACGTGTTTACGACCATCTTCGATAAAGAGCACCTGATCGGAACTTAACAACGCGGGTTTGCGTAAAATATCGGAACTGGTAACAAGATTCATATCTTACAGCCTTTAATCAACATATAATCATGATGGTAAGACACATAGAAAAAAAACACAAGCCAGACACACTAAACACAAAAGCAGCCCGAAGGCTGCTCTTAAGTTATAACACTCGAAAAGCGCGATTAGGCTTTTTGTTCTACTACACGAGGACGAATACCCAGCTCACGTAACTGAGTTGCAGCAACGTCCGAAGGTGCATTGGTCAGCACACAAGCCGCTGATTGTGTTTTCGGGAAAGCAATCACATCACGAATCGACGGTGCGCCGACCATCATCATCACCAAACGATCTAAGCCGAACGCCATACCTGCATGTGGTGGTGTGCCGTATTGTAAGGCTTCGACGAACCAACCAAACTTACTGTCGATATCTTCTTGCGACAAGCCCAACAATTCGAACACACGAGATTGCATGCGCGGATCATGGATACGCACCGAACCACCGCCCAACTCAATACCATTCAGTACTAAGTCATAAGCTTTAGCGGTTAGATTCGACAAGTCCGCATCGGCAGCCAAGTCATCTAGGCTACCTTTAGGCGCGGTAAACGGATGGTGAACTGCGACATAACGATTGGCTTTGTCATCATATTCAAACATCGGGAAGTCAACCACCCATAAAGGCGCCCACTGTTTTTCCATCATATTACGATCTTCGGCCACTTTCACACGCAAAGCACCTAAAGCATCGTTAACGATTTTTGCTTTATCCGCACCGAAGAACACGAGATCGCCATTTTTCGCGCCCACACGTTCCAGAATCTGCATCACTTGATCGGGGAAGAATTTCACAATCGGTGATTGCAAACCATCAATGCCGTTTTCGATGGCGTTGACCTTAATCCACGCCAAGCCTTTGGCACCATAGATACCAACAAACTGAGTGTAGTCGTCGATTTCTTTACGTGACATTTCGCCGCCATTTGGCACACACATAGCCACGACACGACTTTTCGGATCTTTGGCTGGTGCAGCGAAGACTTTAAACTCGATATCTTGTAATAAGTCAGCCACATCGACTAATTCCATACCAAAACGCATGTCGGGACGATCCGAACCGAAACGGCGCATGGCTTCACTGTAAGGCATTTGCTGGAAATTACCCTCAAAGGTTTCGCCTAACACTTCGCTAAATACAGTTTTGAACAGTCCTTCCATTAACGCCATGTATTCTTCTTGGTCGACGAAAGAAGCTTCCATATCCACCTGGGTGAATTCAGGCTGACGATCTGCACGCAGGTCTTCATCACGGAAACAACGCGCCACTTGATAATAGCGATCCATGCCTGACATCATCAACATCTGTTTGAACAGTTGCGGTGACTGAGGCAAAGCAAACCATTCACCTTGATGGGTACGACTCGGTACTAAATAATCACGCGCACCCTCTGGGGTTGATTTGGTGAGAATCGGCGTTTCGATTTCATTAAAAGCACGATCTTCTAAATAGCGACGCATAATCGAAACTGTTTTAGAACGCGTACGCAAATTGTTTTGCATGGCATCACGACGCAAGTCTAGGTAGCGGTATTTCAAACGCACTTCTTCTGACAGGTGTTTTTCATCTAACTGGAAAGGAATCGGCTCAGCCATACTCAACACTTGTAAGTCTTTTGCTAACACCTCGATTTTACCGCTGGCAATGTTAGCATTAGCTGTACCTTCTGGACGCAGACGTACACGACCTTGAATTTGTAGTACACATTCATTGCGAATATGCTCTGCTTTGGCAAAAGCTTCGGCGGTATCGGGATCAACCACCACTTGCACAAAACCCGTATGATCACGCAAATCAATAAAAATTACGCCACCATGATCACGACGACGGTTGACCCAACCGCATAATTGAACCGTTTGACCTTCTAAAGCTTCAGTAACGCCATTGGCTAAATGCGAACGCATTGTCATTGTTTAATTTTCCTTTACTAGCTGTGGTTGCTGACTATCTTGTCGAACAACCTGTTCTGTGGCGGTATCTGGCACGACAACGCCACCTGAAATGACCATTTTTAAAGCTTGCTCCACCGTCATCGACAGTGGCAATAAATCTTGACTGGGTATCATTAAGAAGAAACCCGAAGTCGGGTTAGGCGTCGTCGGTACGAACACATTCACCAAATTAACTTGTCCAGTAACCAAATGCGCTTCACTGTGCTTAGTACTGGTTTGAAAAGCAATCGTCCAAATACCTTTACGCGGGTATTCTATTAAAAAGGCTTTTTGAAACGACTGCTCAGAGCCGACAAAGGCTTCCGTGACTTGTTTCACAGCAGAATAGATGGAACGAACCAGTGGAATTTTACTCAACACTTTTTCCCAAATATCCACCAAGCGTTCGCCAAAATAGTTGGCGGCAATAATACCCGTCACCAAAATTACCAATAGCGTCATCAACAAACCAAATCCAGGAATGTGATACCCTAATAAGACGTCAGGACGATAACTGGGAGGCAGTAATAATAGCACTTGATCAAAAGTTTGGATCAAAAAATTAATGACCAGTACTGTCACCCCTAAAGGCAACCAGACTAATAAGCCAGCCATTAAATATTTACGCATTTACTCTGCATCCTTTGTCGTTTGCTATCAGCAGTCGATAACATATAGAATTTGATATTATAACATGGTAGCCGGCATATTCAGCACAAGGTAATGATGATGAACGACACAAAACCACCACATTGTTTGCAGTTAAAACGCATTGGTATTGATACACATCGTGAACTGGTTGCTTACTTACACAAAGACTGCCCGCTGTATCAAACAGAAGGTTTTAGGGCGCTTTCTAAACTTGAAATTAGCGCAGACAACAAAACTCTGCTAGCCACACTCAATATTGTTGAAGATGAAAGCTTGCTCAGTCCTTTTGAATTGGGGCTGAGCATTACCGCTTTTAATGTAATGGCCTTGTCTGAAGGGACAGCAATTAGCGTACGCCAAGCCCCCATTGCCCATTCAATGAAGTCGGTGCGTGCTAAAATCGCGGGTGAGAGACTATCACAAGCTGAATACAACGCCATTTGCCAAGACATTGTGGATCATCGCTATGCCAAGGAAGAGTTAGCCGCTTTTCTCGTTTCATCGGCTCAATCTGGTATGGATCGTGAAGAAATACTGTTTCTAACCAACGCCATGACACAAACAGGTCAAAAAATTGATTGGGAAGAACCGATGGTGGTGGACAAACACTGTATTGGCGGTATTCCGGGGAATAGAACCACCATGATTGTCACCCCGATTGTCGCTGCCTACGGTATGTTGATGCCCAAAACCTCTAGTCGCGCCATTACCTCTCCTGCCGGAACCGCCGACACCATGGAGGTGTTGGCACAAGTAGACCTAAACATGGAGCAATTACGCCAAATTGTTCACAAAGAACGTGCCTGTTTGGCATGGGGGGGAACAGCTAACCTAGCGCCTGTTGACGATATCCTAATCTCGGTGGAACGCCCGTTAAACTTAGATTCACAGGGGCAAATGATTGCTTCAATTTTATCGAAAAAATTGGCTGCCGGCGCAACACACCTACTGCTCGACATTCCCGTTGGACCTCATGCCAAGGTTTCCAACATGCGAGATGCCATACAACTCAAAAAACTGTTCGAATATGTGGCCTTGCACATAGGATTGCACATTGAAATCATCATTACCGATGGCAATCAGCCGATTGGTAAAGGCATTGGCCCAATACTTGAAGCACGTGATGTAATGCAAGTACTTGAGAACAAACTCAAAGCCCCCAATGATCTAAGAGAAAAGTCCTTACAACTGGCGGGTAGAATTCTCGAGTTTCACCCCGATGTTCGTGGTGGTCATGGCTATCAACTGGCAAGAGATATTTTGGAATCAGGGCGTGCGCTGGAAAAAATGCAACGTATTATTGAGCGTCAAGGCAAACGCACTGTCGGCAAGCTGGGCAAGTTGATTGTCGATGTCAAATGCAAACATGGCGGCGTGATCAAATCGATTGACAACCTAGCGATCGCCCGCATTGCCCACATGGCAGGCGCTCCGCTGAATGCCGGCGCGGGAATCGATTTGCACTTCAAACTGGGACAAAAAGTTCACAAAGGCGATGTGCTGTATCAGGTTTATACCGAATTTCAAAGCAACTATGAATTTGTGCAACAACTCATTCGTGAGCAAGGCAATGGCTACCTAGTAGATTAATAGGTTAGCTAACTGGGCTTCATACCTAGCTTGCTATCGTAAATTATTGCCAAGCAAAACTGGCTTGCCAACCTAGAAGAAAATAAAATCCGCTTAAACCATTCGATTGATTCACTTCGCCTATTTGCCATCGGGTTCTTAACCAGTCTGTCGCATCATATTCAACTAACATACTCAACCTATGTTGGTCTGGCAAATGCTGTTGATCACTTACCCAAGATTTTTCATCTCTTAAACCAACACGCCACTGAGGATGCCATCGATACAGCAGCATGGTGTAATAACCCGACTGATTGGCAATATCAGTTAGGCGGCTATTGGCTTCACGAGATAGAAACTCTGACTGCCATAACCAATAACGCCCATTGTGTGTATCATATTTTAAGGTTAAATCCATTACCGCCCACTGACTGGCATAATAACGCCCATCTGAAGCGCGCTGTTCGCCATTCACCAAACTGGCACCCAACAAAGCCCGTGTGGCAGGCGACATTTGCAGTGCCCAACGTCCAAATAAGCTGGTGGTATTCAATTGCATGCGATCACTGGCAAACTGATCTCGATTGGTTGCTGTCAGACCTTCGACACCCAACACCAATCCTTGAGACAGCAAATGATTAACTTGAAATCCTTTTTCTAGCATAGAGCTATCGCCAAACAGGCGTTGATAAATCACAGGCGCATCAATAAAGTCCCGATCGTGCGGATGCTGACTATTCAATCGACCCACGGCTGAATAAAATTGACCTATCTTGAGTTGCGTTAAGGGCAATACCGCAAAATTCACGTAGGCTTCATCAACCGTCACTTGCTCTGCCGTGACATTAAGGTTGCCAAAATAACGCAGTTTTCCAGCGACTCGACCTTCCAGCACAACATCTGTCCATTGGGCATCGGGGTGATTGTGCTGATCTTGCCAGGCTTCATCGACCTTATTAGCTCTGTCTACCCATAAATGCGATCCTTGGGCAATCGCCATGAGTTTACTGTTTTTTAACGGCCAGTTTTTCCAAGTCTTATGAGGGGCTTCATCGTTTAACCATTCGTTCATCACCGCTTGACGATCTTCAATAGGCGTGGCTAATGCCTGCCAAATACTGGGCTTATCATCCGAAGCAACGACTTGATTAGCGATCAAAATTAGCCCTAAACCCCATAAAATAGGCTTAATTTTCATGTGTTAACTTACGTTGTAAAAAGTTTTCAAAGGCTTTTAATGTCACTTCACTGACATGATGCTCCATGCCTTCAGCATCTGCTTGCGCTGTTTCTTCATCCACGCCCAAAGCCATTAATAAATTGGCAACCACATGATGACGATGGCGTGATTCAGCTGCTAGATCTTCACCACTGGGTGTTAAAAAAATACCTCGGTAGGGCTTGGTATTGATGAGCCCTTCTTTTTGTAAGCGATTAATGGTTTTAACCACCGTGGCATGACTCACCCCCAAACGTTTGGCGACGTCGACCGACCTTGCTTCACCTTCGGTCGCAATTAAATCAGAGATCAGCTCGACATAATCTTGCGCTGTGGCCGCACTACGCGCATCACGGGCTTGTTGAAAGCGAGCCGCTTGCGCCTGCTCATTCGGTAAGGGTTCTTGTGGAATTTTCATCTCAATCTTTACTGTAAAACTTAATAAGTGTTGTAAATTGTAGCCAAGGCTGTAAAATAAAGCCATACATTATTTTTAATAAATTACTCTTGTGGGTTAAGCCTATGCGATTATCTGAGCAGCAACTCAGCTTACCTGAATCCCACCGTTCTGTAGCCATTCCCGAAGGATCGGCTAAACGTCGGTTGTTGGCATTTATGGGACCTGGTTTTTTAGTTGCCGTGGGCTACATGGATCCTGGTAACTGGGCAACAGGACTGGCAGCAGGTTCAGCCTATGGTTATGCGCTCTTGTCGGTGGTGTTGATTGCTAGCTTAATGGCGATGGTGCTTCAAGTACTCACGGCACGTTTAGGCATAGCCACAGGGCAAGATTTGGCACAACTTTGTCGTCGTCGCTACAGCCCGCGCACCACTTGGGGATTATGGATTATGGCTGAATTAGCGGTCATCGCTACCGATTTAGCGGAACTACTGGGTGTCGCCATCGCGCTGAATCTGTTATTCGACATCCCTATGGTCGCGGGTATTCTGATTACGGTGTTCGATGTCTTTTTACTGCTCATGCTTCAGCAAAAAGGGTTTCGCTTAATTGAAGCGGTGGTCATTACCCTCATGGCAACCATCAGCGTTTCTTTTGCATTTGAATTATGGTGGTCTCAACCTAACTGGACTGATGCAGCGGCGGGACTGCTACCGACCACCGCCTTGTTTTCTAACAATGACATGCTGTATTTGGCACTGGGTATTTTAGGCGCCACCATCATGCCGCACAATCTCTATTTACATTCGGCTTTGGTACATACGCGCGACTTTGCCAGTGACGATGGCGCGAAACGCGAAGCCATACGCTACGCAAGCATCGACACCATACTGGCACTCACGATTGCCTTTTTTATTAACGCCGCCATTGTGGTACTGGCCGCTTCGGTATTCTATGTTAATGGAAAAAATGAGGTTGCCGAAATTCAAGATGCCTACCAACTGTTAACTCCCATGCTCGGTTCAAGCCTAGCTTCTACCCTATTCGCTGTCGCCTTATTGGCTTCGGGACAAAATGCCACACTAACGGCGACTATGGCGGGTCAAGTGGTGATGGAAGGATTTTTGAATATTCAATTACCTGCTTGGAAAAGACGCTTACTGACGCGAGGCTTAGCCATTATCCCAGCCGTGCTGGTCGCTTGGTGGTATGGCGTCAGTGGCACAGCGCAATTATTGGTACTGAGCCAAGTCATTTTAAGCTTACAACTGCCTTTTGCGTTGGTGCCTTTGTGGATGATGACACGAGATAAAGGGTTAATGGGCGCTTTTGTTAATTCGCTTTGGCTGAGCATACTAGCAGGTATGATTACGCTCATCATCATTATTTTGAATCTAAAACTCATTGTCGATTTCTTCGCCGAAAGGTTTTAGACTCCACTCGGCGTAATTAATCATTAGAGCATCACCAATAACTCAATGGGTAGGAGGTTTCTGCTTACGCAGCACTAAAGTGTGAAGGAAGGGGTTGCTAAAAATAGCATGTAACACAGTGATAAAACCCCTTCTTTCAGCTAAAAAATAAAACAGGGAAGTCTAAAAACAAGCGAAGCTAGGTTTTTAGAGGTTCGCATTATTCATGGCGCAGGGTTCATAAAACGTAACTGTAAGCGGTCAATTGAAGCGAGAAAATCTGGTGAAAGCGGTTTGTGCCAAGCAGTGATATTTTCTTTAAGCTGTGTCATGTTGGTTGCACCAATAATCGTACTGGTCACAAACCAACGATGATAAACAAAAGACAAGGCTAACTCGGTGGGTGTCATCCCATGCTCTCTCGCCAACGCAGCATAGGCTGCCACAGCTGGTTGAACGTCGGGCTTCTCGTAACGCTGACCAAATCCTGGAAATTGGTCAATTCGCCCCGATGCTGTAGGCTGTTGTTGGTATTTTGCCGTTAAGTGCCCAAACGCTAATGGGGAATAAGCCAACAGACTCACTTGCTCACGAAAACCCACTTCACTCATGCCAAACTCATAGGTTCTGTTCAGTAAGCTATACGCATTTTGCGTTGAAACAATGCTTGGCAAACCATAATCTTTTGCCGCTTGCTTAAACGACATAATACCCCAAGGTGTTTCATTTGAAACCCCAACATAACGCACCTTACCCGCGTGAACTAACTCCGCTAGGGCTTCCAACTGTTCATGAATCGAAACGCTTTCAATCTCTTGTTTGGGATCAAAACGAAATTGACCGAACATGGGCACATTACGGGCTGGCCAGTGAATTTGATACAAGTCGATATAATCGGTTTGTAAGCGACGCAAAGAACCTTCTATCGCTTGCTGCACATTAATACGATCAACCGATTTCGGACCTTGTCGAATCCAAGATAAATTGCGATTCGGCCCTGCCACTTTAGTCGCCAAAACCACCTGATCTCTGGGTTGATTCGCTAACCAAGCCCCGACAATGGTTTCTGTTCTGGTATAGGTATCGGCTTTGGGTGGCACTGGGTAAAGTTCGGCTGTATCGATAAAGTTAATGCCCTGATCTCTCGCATAATCCAGCTGTTCAAAAGCTTCAGCTTGGCTATTTTGTTGGCCAAAGGTCATAGTGCCTAAGCAAATCGCAGAAACATTCAGATCTGAGTGTCCTAATTGACGATATTCCATTAATGCCGCTCCCTTTTTATAGCTTAGATCCTAAGCCGTATTATTTATCACTGGCTATCATGTTAGAATCTGCACCATTAAATTGCAAATATCATGACATGACCTACCCCATCCCTGCCAGCCTTGCCCAAGCCGAAATCGAAATTAAGAAAAGTCGTTTCATTGGCTTAGCGCAGCACATTCAAAGCCGCGAGGCAGGCATGAGCTGGTTAGCCGAAATTAAAACGACTTACCCAGATGCCCGTCATCATTGCTGGGCTTACTTAATTGGCAACCCAAGCTGTGCCACCAATGCAGGCATGGGAGATGACGGTGAACCTTCAGGTACAGCAGGTAAGCCCATTTTGAATGTATTGCAACACAAAGGCATTGGCGACATTATGCTGATTGTGGTGCGTTATTTTGGTGGCATCAAACTGGGCTCTGGTGGACTGACCCGTGCCTACGGTCAGGCAGCACAAGCGGTAATGAGCGTGTTGCCGATTCAAACCTTTATCCCCATGCAAACTCTAATTATCCATTGCGACTATGCACAAGAGCAGCAAATTCGACATTGGGTGAACCAGCACCAGGGCTCTGTGGTCAGTGTTGACTATCTTTCTCCTCTATCCATAGGGGTTCAAATTCCTTTTTCCGAAACCTTAGCTTTCACCCAACATTTACACGCCTTACCCAACCTGACTTGGCAGGAGGTCTAATAGATGAGCGCACTCATGATTCAAGGCTGCACTTCCGATGCTGGCAAAAGCACGCTGGTTGCGGCACTGTGCCGATTACTGCATCGACAGGGCTATTCGGTCGCGCCTTTTAAGCCGCAAAATATGGCCTTATCTGCTGCCGTTACCGAAGATGGTGGCGAAATTGGTCGCGCGCAGGCAACTCAAGCGCTGGCTTGTGGCTTAGCACCGCATAGCGATATGAATCCTGTGTTACTCAAACCCACTTCCGACCGTAAAGCACAAGTCATTATTCGTGGCAAATCAATCGGTCATTTGGATGCTTTGGACTATCACGACTATAAAAGCACCGCCAAAACGGCGGTATTAGATGCTTGGCAAAGTTTAACGAGCCAATACGATATTTGCTTAGTCGAAGGCGCTGGTAGCCCTGCCGAAATTAATTTGCGTGAAAACGACATTGCCAATATGGGCTTTGCTGAGGCGGTTGATATTCCCGTAATTCTGATTGCCGACATCGACAAGGGCGGTGTATTCGCGCATATTATCGGCACCTTAGCCTGTTTATCGGAAAGTGAGCAGGCACGCATTAAAGGCTTTGTGATTAACCGCTTTCGTGGTGATATTGCCTTACTGCAATCGGGGCTAGATTGGCTAGAAGCCAAAACAGGCAAACCTGTATTAGGTGTTTTGCCCTATATCATGGATTTGAAACTGGATGAGGAAGATGCTGTGCGTCGTCCGAGTCGATCAGATAATGCCTTACTGAAAATTCGTATCCTACGCCTACCGCATATCAGCAACCACAGCGACTTCACCCCCCTGCTCAATGACCCACGCCTAGACGTAGATTATTTAAGCTTGGACGCACCAGCAGTGGATGCAGATGTGCTGATTATTCCCGGTAGCAAAGCCGTCATGAACGATTTAACGCAAATGAATGAACACGACTGGCGCAACAAGCTACTACGCCATTTACGCTATGGCGGCAAACTGCTCGCCATCTGTGGCGGTTTTCAAATGCTCGGCAGACAATTACTCGACCCAAAAAGAATCGAAGGCAAGCGCCCAACCATGGCAGCTTTAGCTGTCTTCGATTTTGTCACCCGCTGGCAAAGCGACAAAATCTTACAACGACGCACAGGCAAACTCTGGACGGGCGAAAGCATCACAGGCTACGAAATGCACCAAGGTATCAGCAGCGGCAATGGCTTAACCCAGCGTCCTTTCGCTAGGTTTGACGATGGCAGCACCGATGGCGCGATCAGCGACGATGGTAAAATCATCGGCACTTACCTACACGGTTTGTTCGATCATCCTGAAGCTTACTGCGCATTGCTCAGTTGGATGGGATTGACCCATGATGATGCTTGTCCAACACAAAGCCATGAACAACAGCAACTAGCGGAGTTGGATAAATTGGCGGACATGTTGGAACTGCATGTAGATATGATGCGCATTTTTAACATCATTGACGCGCATCATTCATGCGCATAAAATGTAAAAAAATAAACAGGAATTGACGACATGAATGCGACACTTACCATACCTAGTGCTAAAAAAGCAACAAACCTGTCTGTTAATGAAAGCCTATTACGCAAGGCCAAATCATTAAAAATTAATATGTCTGCTTTGTTAGAAGAAGCCTTAGTGAAAGCCGTTACTGCTAAAGAACAAGAACAATGGTTAGCAGAAAACCAAGTCGCTATAGAAGCCTATAACAAACGCATAGAATCTAAAGGTGTATTTAGCGATGGCTTGAGAAGTTTCTGATGCATCAACAATATCGCATTTATCGAAACGCTAACCCCAACAGTCGACAACACATTCCCTACTTGCTGAATGTACAAGCAGATTTACTTTCTCGCTTAAATACCGTCACCGTCATTCCTGTCTATCGCGCAGATCAACTACACGGTACTATCATCAAACGCCTTATGATTACAGTTACGATAGAACAGGTAGATTGTGTCATTGTCACACCCGAAATTGCCGCGATACCCTGTAAATTGTTAGGTGAATGTGTTGATGATTTATCGTTCCTGAGAGGCGACATTATTGCCGCACTCGATTTATTGCTGACGGGAGTTTAGTCTAACTATGAAATCCCTCATCCTCGGCGGTATGAAATCGGGCAAAAGCCGCTTTGCTGAACAGCTTGCCAGCCAACTCGAACAACCCGTCGTTTACATTGCCACCGCCCAAGCATGGGACGATGAAATGCGCGAGCGCATTCGTGTGCATCAGCAACAACGCCCTAGCCAATGGCATACCGTCGAAGCACCCTTGCATTTAGCGCAAGCCTTGCAAGCGCAAGATGCGCCCAACCGCACCATCCTCGTCGATTGTCTTACTCTGTGGATTACCCAACTTCTTTGCCACGACAACCCAGCCCTGTTAACGCAAGAGCTGAACGCTTTCCAAGCGCTCTTGCCCAAACTGCAAGCAAACCTTATCCTTGTCAGCAATGAAACCAATATGGGCATCATCCCAATGGATGCACTCAGTCGCCGTTTTTGCGACACGGCAGGAAAATTGCACCAACAACTCGCCCCTATGATGGATAGCGTGGTGCTCACCGTGGCGGGCTTACCGCTTTATGTTAAAGGAAAACCTTATGAATTGGACGCAGGCGTCTTCAGCTTCTCTCAATACTAATAGCCAACAAGCAGCCGAAGCACATCAATCACAACTCACCAAACCTGCAGGCTCATTAGGTCAATTAGAAACCATCGCAATTCGCCTAGCCGCCATGCAAGGCGCAGCAAAACCACAGATTAACAAGCCTTATATTGCCGTTTTTGCAGGCGATCATGGTATTGCAAACGAGGGAGTTTCTGCCTTCCCGCAAGTGGTAACTGGCGAAATGATCCGTAATTTTGCACGTGGTGGTGCGGCAATCAGTGTCTTAGCAAAAGCCCAAAATGCAACATTGCATGTCTACAATTGTGGCACTAGCTACCCCGTCGAACCGCTAGCAGGTGTAACCGATTGCAGCATTGCCGCTGGCACTGCCAACTTTTTACACCAGCCTGCTATGACTAGCGAACAATTGGCGCAAGCCTTAGCGATTGGTAAACAAGCGGTTGAAGATGCCTTAGCACAAGGTTGCGACCTATTCATTGCGGGTGAAATGGGCATTGCTAACACCACCCCTGCTACTGCGATTGCTGCCGCCTTACTCGCCGTGCAACCACTCAAAATTACAGGGCGCGGCACAGGTATTAATGATGAAACGCTCAATCATAAAATAAAGGTTATTGAACAAGCCCTAACACATCATAATCTCCTCACGCCTAACCCCTCACCCCTCACTGTTTTACAAACCGTCGGTGGATTTGAAATTGCTGCCATTGCAGGTGCCTACATCGCTGCGGCACAAGCAGGCTTACCGATTTTAGTCGATGGATTTATCAGCAGTGCGGCTGCGTTAGTAGCAGTCAAACATAATACAAGTGTTCGTGATTGGATGTTCTTTGCTCATGCCAGTGCCGAACCAGGCCATGCCGCAATGATGCAAGCACTCGAAGCCAAACCCTTACTCGATTTAGGCTTGCGTTTGGGGGAAGGCTCTGGTGCTGGCGTGGCGATTAGCCTATTACGCCTCGCTTGTGATTTGCACAACCAAATGGCGACTTTTGCCGATGCTGGGGTTAGCGAAGGAAATGAATAAATAAAATGTGGCGCATTAAGCGCCACTGAACTGAAAAATGAATAAAATTAGAAAGTGTTTTGAATCAGCACCTGCTCAATAGGTAGCTGACCGGCACGAGGACGCGCTGCTTCTAAGCCTTTACCCACGGCAATCATCATCACAATCGCATGATCGGCTGGTAACTGAATCAACTTCGCCACAGCATCAAAATCAAAACCATCCATTGGGCAAGTATCATATCCCATGCCTTTGGCTGCCAGCATCATCGTCTGCGCAACAATGCCGCCTGAACGCATGGCTTCATCACGTTGCACTTGCTCACGACCACGATAATATTGATCAATCGCACCGACCATAAAATCACGAACCGCTTCAGGCGCATTAACCCAGTAACGATAAGTGTCTTTCTGCCAAGCCTGAACATCTGCACACAACACAAACAACTCTGAAGCATCCGTAATTTGTGACTGATTCCAAGCAACCGCTTTGATTTGTTCACGCAAACTGGTGTCAGACACTCGTACCCATCGCCAATGTTGAATGTTAAATGCGGTTGGTGAAAGCATGGTTAATGAAATCAGTCGGTTCACTTCATCCTCACTCATGCGATGAGTCGAATCATAAGCTCTGACCGAACGTCTTTGTTCAATTGCGTTAAAAATATCCATTAATGTTGCCCCCGTTAAAAAATTGTATTAAAAAAGTCCTGCTCGATAGTCACTAAACGCCTGGCGTATTTCAGCTTCACTATTCATCACAAAAGGCCCACCCGCCACAATGGGTTCACTCAGTGGTCGAGCTGATACCACTAAGAACCGACTGCCTTTACCTGCTTCGATAACGAGCTGATTTCCATCGATTGATAATATCCCCATTTCTGGCGCCACGAGTTTACTCGTGCCAATAGAAATATTGCCTTCATAAACATAACAGTAGGCATGATGATCTGGCGTAATAGCAAAACTAAGCGTCTGAGTCTCAAACACCCTAACATCCAAAATCATCGGTTGCGTTATAGCACGCTGAATCGGTCCCAATAAATCGCCAAACTGACCGGCAATAATCTTCACTTCATAACCTTGGCCAGCCCATAAAGGAATATCCTCTGGTGAAATATCAGCCCAATCAGGTTCCGACATTTTTTGACTGCTCGGTAAATTCAACCAAAACTGAAAACCGCGCATCAGCCCAGCTTCTTGTGCGGGCATTTCCGAATGAATAATGCCCTTACCCGCGCGCATCCATTGCACGCCACCAGCTTCAACTACACCACGATTTCCATGATTATCTTGATGCTCCATTCGACCTGCGAGCATATAGGTAATGGTTTCAAAACCGCGATGTGGATGTGGTGGAAAACCCGCAATATAATCATCAGCTTTATCTGAACCAAACTCATCCAACATGAGCCAGGGATCTAATCGCTGATGATGTTGAGGAGTCAGAATACGACGCAACTTAACGCCTGCCCCATCACTCGCCAAGCTGCCGGGAAATTGATTTTCTATGATTTTGTCAACCCGCATAAAGAGCCCCCAAAAGCTATAAAAAAAATTGCTATTTAACCTATTAACCCTTATTATAGGTTTTAGAAAAGAACAATTAAATCGAATTAAACTGCATTTCAATTCAAAGAGATTAAATACAATGAAAACTCAACTTGAACACTGGCGCGTTCTCGATGCGGTCATCACCTGCGGTGGTGTTAGCCAAGCTGCAAAGGCTTTATTTCGTACTCAATCAGCTGTCAGTTACAGTTTAAAACAGCTCGAAGAACAAGCGGGCGTAGAGTTATTAGTACTGGTTGGCAGGAAATTACAGCTCACACCGGCTGGTCATCAACTGTTACAAGAAGCTCGACAAATTTTGCAGCGTATGCAATTACTGGATGAGCAAACCACTCTGTTATCCCAGGGTATTGAATCGAGCATAACCATTGCCATTGAGCAGGTTGCACCCATGCAACCTATCCTAAAAGCAATTGAAGCCATTCAGGATCTTTACCCTCACATCAACCTGCATTGGCATGAGTTGATTTTGTCGGAAGTGGATACCGCTTTCCATCAATATAATGCCGACCTCATTATTGCCACCCATGTGCCACTTAATCATACGGGTAAAGAATGGTTAAAGGTTGATTTAATTGGCGTAGTTTCTAAACACCACCCATTGGCCAAGGCAGAGTCGATTGAACTCAACGATTTAGCGGAATACACCCAGGTTGTAGTACGTGACAAAGGCAAGGGTGATAAGGACACGGGTTGGTTGGCTAGTCCGAAACGCTACACGGTAGACAACATTCACACCGCACAACAAATGGTTCATGCTGGTTTAGCCTATGCTTGGTTGCCAGAACATGCCATTGCTCAACCGATTAATAAAGGACAACTGGTTAAGTTAGCTTTGACTGAAGGCGATATGCAAGAAGCACGCCTGAAGGTGATTTTGAATCCGAGTAAATCACAAGGTGAAGTCGTCACTGCCCTGCGCGATCAATTGATGAAAGTTGTTGAAAGTAAGAAGTAATTCAACCTCTAAGATATTGGACTCGCATTTTGAATTAACCCTCAACATTACCCCCCTTAGCAAGGGAGGCAATGTTGGGCGGTCTGGCTAACGAAGCATCCCCACCGCCATTTCCACACCCGCCACCAACTTATCAATATCACTCGGCTGATTGTACACCGCAAACGAAGCGCGTACCGTTGCTGGCACAGCATAACGCTGCATCACGGGTTGCGCACAATGATGACTGGCGCGTAAACAAATCTGCTCATAACCCAACAGAGTTGCCATATCCGACGGATGCACACCATCGACAATAAAAGACACCACCGCTTCTTTATGTGGCGCTGACCCGATAATCCTCAGTCCATCAATCTGTTGCAGAGCTTGTGTTGCTTGAACTAACAAGGCTTGCTCATGCGCAATAATGGCTTGCCAACCGAGCGACTGCACAAACACCACAGCGAGCGCTAAGGCAATCACACCCTCAATATTCGGTGTGCCTGCTTCAAACTTGTAAGGAATATCATTAAAGGTGGTTTTTTCTAGCGTTACTGTGCGAATCATATCGCCACCGCCCATATAAGGTGGCAGCTGTTCTAACCAAGCACGTTTACCATAAAGCACACCAACGCCTGTTGGACCATAAAGCTTGTGTGCTGAAAAAACCAGAAAATCACAATCCCACGCCTGTACATCAATCGGCATGTGCGCTATGGCTTGTGCGGCATCAACCAAGATAATCATATCAGGACGAACGGCTCTGACACGGACGATCATATCAGCAACAGGATTCACCGTACCCAAAGCGTTAGAAACCGCCGTAAAAGCAAAGACTTTAACATCGGGCGTTAATTGCGACTCCAAACTGTCCAACAACAATTCACCATTATCAGCCAGTCGAATCGCTTTAACGGCAATGCCTTTATCTGCCAATAACTGCCAAGGCACAATATTGGCATGATGCTCCATTTCGGTAATCATTACCGAATCACCCGCTTTAAGCAATTTACCTAGGCCCGCAGCCACCAAATTAATGCTTTGTGTCGTGCCCGTGGTAAATACCACTTCTTCACGCTCACGAGCATTGATAAATCGCTTCACCGCATCCCGCGTCGCTTCAAAGTCTGCTGTTGCACGCTCACTTAACGGGTACAATCCGCGATGAATATTGGAATAACCCGTTTCGTAAAAACGCTGCGCCGTTTCAATCACCGAACGCGGCTTTTGCGTACTACTGGCACTATCCAACCACACCAAGTCTGGCTGATGATGGAAAATCGGAAACTGGTCACGAATGGACAACATTAAGTCATCGCCTCGGTCAATTTTTGCTGAATGATTGATTGCCAAGCGTCAGCCACTTCGGCGACTGGCACATCGGACAAGGCAGCCTGCGCAAAAGCAGCCGAAATCATCAGTCGCGCTGTCGCTTCAGGAATACCACGCGCGCGTAGATAGAAAATTTGCCCTTCATCCAAGCTGCCACTGGTCACACCATGAGTACAACGCACATCATCGGCATAAATTTCTAACTGTGGTTTGCTATTCGCTTGCGCTGTTGGCGATAACAACAAATTATTAGTCGCCATATTGGCATCGGTTTTATCCGCACCTTTTTCAACCAAAATATCACCGTGGAATACGCCATTGGCATTACCGCCAACCGCAAACCGATGCAGCTGTTCAGAGCGTGCATTCAAACAAGCATGACGCGTATGGGTACGCATATCCATTGTTTGTTTTGCCAAAACCACCACACCCGTCGCCATATTCGATTCAGCATTTTCGCCCAACACATTCACACTGAAATGTTGACGAGATAACACTCCGCTGGTCATCAACGAGCGCTGAATAAAGCGTGCATCACGATGTAACTCCGCACTGCGCCAGCCAAAACTATAAGCCGAATCTGCTAGGTTATGCCAGAGCAAATGGGTTAATTGAGCATTATCGCCAATCGACAGCTGACTGTGCGCAAACACGACCCCCTCAGTGGCATCACTCACTACCTCAATCAGGGTTAACTCAGCACTTTCCGCCAAACTTACCGATAAAGCCACCGACTGAGCCACACCCTGAGTGCCGACATAATGCACGACTATTGGGCGCTCAATGCGTTGATTACGCGCAACCTTAATCTCAACCTGTGAACTTAACCCAGCTAAAGCCAAGGCAGCAAAAGCATCACCCGCTAGAGGCTCAGGCAATTGTGTCGGTTGAGCGCTCACTGTAACCGTCAAGCCAGCAGGTAAGTCGTCTAAATCACTCAACTGCTGAGCATTGAAATGACCATTCACCCACACCAACTTAATCGCATCAGTCGGCACATTAAGTTCAGGCAGAACAGAAACTTCCGTAGGCGTTGCCCAAGTTAGGGGTAATTTCCAAAAGCTGGCTAAACGCGTGTATTTCCAATCTTCATCGCGTGGTGTCGGCAAGTTCGCCTGCACAAAAGCTTGCAAAGCAGACGTTTGAGACTCGTTTTGCGTTTGTTGCGCTTGCCAGTCAGCCACCAATGCCTGCAATCGCTGTTGCGCCTGCTGGGCAGGATTAAGCAGTGGCGAGTGCGTCATAGCCTAACTCCTCAATCTGTGCCACCAACTCCATACCGCCCGACTTAACAATGCGACCTTGATACAAAATATGAATCACATCAGGGGCGACATATTCCAACAAGCGTTGATAGTGAGTGACCAACACAAAGCCACGATCAGGCGAACGCATCGCATTCACGCCTTGTGCGACCGCTTTCAGCGCATCAATATCTAAGCCCGAATCCGTTTCATCCAGAATACATAGGCTTGGCTCTAACAGCGCCATTTGCAACATATCGTTGCGTTTTTTCTCGCCACCCGAAAAGCCGACATTCACATCACGCTCTAAAAACTCTTGACGCATGCCAAGCAATTTCATTTTAGCTTGCACCAACTGAGCAAACTCATAGCTATCCAATTCGGGCAAGCCTTTGGCTGTACGTACCGCATTCACCGCTGTTTGCAAAAACAGTTTATTGCTCACACCAGGAATTTCGACGGGATATTGGAAGGCCAAAAACAACCCAGCCTGAGCGCGTTCTTCTGGATCCATTTCCAACAGATCTTCGCCGTTCAAGCAAGCACTACCGCCCGTCACTTCATAATCTTCACGACCCGCCAATACAGACGCCAAGGAGCTTTTACCCGCCCCATTCGGCCCCATAATGGCATGAACTTCACCTGCTTTAATGCTCAAATTCAATCCACGTAAGACTTCTTTCTCAGCAACTGTCGCTTGTAGGTTTACAACTTCTAATAACATCTTTATTCCTCAATGTAATCTATAAAACCGTCATGAGAGGCTTTAAGTGCTAGGCGCAAGACGCACAGAACAAGGAGTGTACATCAGTACATGACGCTGTTCGAGCATCGCAGCAACAACGCAATTATGCCGCGCAATCGGTTTGAGTTAGCCGACGCTACCCTCAAGGCTTATCGCCAACAACTTCTCAGCTTCAACCGCAAATTCTAACGGCAACTTCTGAAAGACTTCTTTACAGAAACCATTCACAATCATCGAAATAGCATCTTCTTCACGAATGCCTCGTTGTGCGCAATAAAACAACTGATCTTCACCCACATTCGAGGTCGTCGCTTCATGTTCGACTTGAGCGGTAGCATTTTGCACTTCCAAGTAAGGGAAAGTGTGTGCACCACAAGTTTTACCAATCAACATCGAATCACACTGAGTGAAGTTACGCGCCCCTTCGGCAGTGGGTAGAATTTTCACCAAGCCACGATAGACGTTTTCACTCTTACCCGCGCTAATGCCTTTAGAAATAATGGTACTTTTGGTGCGCTTACCGATGTGAATCATTTTTGTGCCCGTATCCGCTTGCTGACGACGATTGGTCAAAGCCACCGAATAGAACTCGCCAACACTATCATCACCTTCTAACACACAGCTAGGATACTTCCAGGTAATCGCCGAACCCGTTTCCGCTTGTGTCCAAGACAACTTACTGCGCGCGCCTTTGCAAACACCGCGTTTAGTCACAAAATTGAGAATACCACCTTCACAGTTTTCGTCACCAGGATACCAGTTTTGCACCGTCGAATACTTGACTTCAGCATCAGCATGCACAATCACCTCGACCACTGCGGCATGAAGCTGATAACTGTCGCGCACGGGCGCAGAACAGCCTTCAATATAGCTGACAGAACTGCCTTCATCTGCAATGACAATGGTGCGCTCAAACTGACCCGTTTTCGCTTCGTTAATGCGGAAATAAGTCGATAGCGGCACAGGACAAGTCACACCTTTAGGAATGTAAACAAAAGTACCATCGGAAGCCACAGCCGCATTCAGACACGCAAAGAAATTATCGTGATGAGGCACAACCGTACCTAAGTATTGCTGTACCAATTCGGGATGATGTTGAACGGCATCCGAAAACGAGCAAAAAATCACGCCATACTTTTCCAGCAACGCGCGCGACTTGGTGGTTGATACAGACACAGAATCAAAAATCGCATCTACGGCAATCTCAGCTTCTTCGCCCTCTGCACCCAAGTGAATGCCTAAGGCAGCAAAGGCTTTCGCCACTTCGGGATCAATTTCAGGTTCTTGTGGCGCTGCGCCCGCACTGGCACAACTGTCACTGGTACAGCTACCGCACTGAGGCGCTGAATAATAGCTATAATCTTGATAATCAAGCGGTGTGTAAGACGCTTTAGCCCAGTGAGGTTCAGGCATAGTCAACCAATGCTGATAGGCTTTCAAGCGAAAATCCAGCATCCACTGAGGTTCGTTTTTCTTAGCCGAAATCGCTCTTACTACCGACTCGTTTAAGCCTTTAGCAAAGGTTTCCACCAAAGTTTGGGTTACAAAACCTTCCTTATAGGTGGACTGCGCCCCTAACAAGTCTTCAATTTCAACTTGTGTTTGCACCGTCAACTCCTAATCATCGTCAATTCATTAATAGTTGACTATTTTAGTCAACTATTACCCTAAAAGTCCAGTTTCCTAAGGTTTCTTTTGGCAAGAACTCATCGCTTTTGCCTGATCGAGCAACCAACCTGCATAACCACCTGAATAATGAGGACTTCCTAATGGATCTGTCATAGCTTCGTTCAGGTTAGGAGCCAAGGTTTTAAGCCAATCCATCGCTTTGGGTTCTATCTGAGGCTCACGCAACAAACAACGTAACTCGCCACTACGCAGACGTTGCTCTAATTGCGCAATCGAAGCCGCTCCCAATGATTGTTCAGGCGTTTTTTGCACCATCGCTCCTTGCGTCAGCCCGTAATAACGAAAGTAATAGCGCCAAGCATCATGCATCACCAACAAAGGCTCACCTTGTATCGGTCGCAGTAATTGTTTGGCTTGAGCATCGGCTTGTTGTATATCTTGCATTAGCTGACTGGCATTCTGACGATAACGCTCTGCGTTGGATGCGTCACGCATGATTAACTCATCTCGAATATGTCCTACATAGGTCAAGACAATACTCGGATCTAGCCACAAATGCATATCCCAAGCACCGTGATGATGGTGATCGTGACTGCCGCTTTGCTCTGCCTTTTGACGCATTTTTGCTTGTTGTATCGCTGTTGCTGGTAGCAGTTGAATCCCTTCACTATCACGCATAGCAAGCTGACCACGCTTTAACTGAGCCAAGGGTTTGACCAACCAAGACTCAAAATCTTCCCCCACCCACAACACCAAATCGGCTTTTTCTAAGCTAGCTCTCTGCGAAGGCAACAAACTCATACCATGTGGCGATTGCTTACCATCAACCAGCACCAAGCTAGTACCTCCCGTACCTTGCAATAAGCTTTGTGACAACATAGCTAAAGGCGGAATCGAAGCCACCACAGTAACAGCTGATACGGATAACGACCACAAGCCAACACCAACCCCTGCCAACAAAGCCCAAACTCTGGCACAATACAACATATTCATTTTTCCTTTATTAAGAATTACTGCCCTAAATGCAAACACCCGATCATCCCTTGCTGATTGAAGCCAATCAACTAGCACATCATTTTAACGGCCAACGATTATTTGAACCACTGAATATTCGCATCGAAGCAGGACAATATATCAGCTTAATTGGCTTAAACGGCGCAGGCAAATCGACCTTGTTACGTTTATTATTAAAGCTTATCCCCAATCAAACAGGTGATGTTCGCCATCTCGCCGCACTGCGAATTGGCTATGTGCCTCAACGCTGGCACGCCAACGCACAACTTCCGATTAGTGCAGAAGAATTTTTGCGCTTAAATGCTGAGCCTTCGACCAAGCAAGAGGACACTAGGTCGTTAATGAGCACCTGGCAATGCCTAGCTTTTGCTGAACAACCGATACACACCCTGTCTGGCGGACAATGGCAACGATTGCTACTTGCTCGCGCCCTACTAAATCGCCCCCAACTGCTAGCCTTAGATGAGCCAACTCAAGGGCTTGACTTGCAATCGCAGCACGATTTTTATCAACAATTACAAAAACTCCATCAACAAGGCGTCACCATTCTCATGATTTCCCATGATCTCGCCCATGCCATGAGCTACAGTCAACGCGTCATCGCACTGTCAGAAGGGCGAATATGTTGCGACGGCGAACCGCAAACACTGCTCAACAATCCCGAATATCAGCACCGCTTTGTCTGCGCCCACCAAGATGCCATCGTACCTCACACTCATTGCGGACATCATCATGCCTGAATTTTTATTGATTGCACTGATTGGCGGACTGATTACCAGTTTAATGACCGCCCCCATTGGCGCCTTTATGCTGTGGCGACGCATGGCCTACGTCGGCGATGCTCTGGCACACACCACTTTATTGGGACTCGCTATCGGACTGTGGCTACAACTTCCTTTAACCCTAAGCATGATGATGATCGCCCTAGTTGTCGCCATCAGCATCAGCCTACTCAATCAGCGCCCGCACACCAGCAGTGATACGCTCTTAGCGATTGCCGCACACAGCAGCCTAGGCTTAGGCATGTTGGCTATTGCCGTCTTACCCGAAGCCCGTGTCGATTTAATGGGCTATTTATTTGGCGATTTGCTCAATCTCACCTATACAGACTTGTCTATTCTAGTAGCGGTAGCGTCGACAATTTTGATCAGTATCAGTTACTTTTGGCGACCGCTGTTACTCAACACTTTAAATGCTGAATTAGCCAATTTGGCTGGAGTGAACAATCAGCACACGGCTCTACTCCTTGCAGTGCTCGTTGCCGTCGTCGTTGCTGTATCAACCAAACTGGTAGGTGCTTTACTGATGACTGCCTTACTCATTACCCCAGCTGCCATCGCCAGAAACTTCAGTCGATCTCCTCGCTCAATGATTATCACTGCCATACTGATCAGTCAACTCGGCATCATGGGTGGCTTAGCCTTATCATGGCAGTTAGATTTACCCGTAGCTCCCAGTATTGTCAGTTTGCTCTTTGCTGCTTTTCTGATCAGTAGAATATTGCCGATGCGAAGTTAACGGGTTACTGACGTGCCAAACTAGGTGGATTAGGTGTCGCTACCAACTTGGCGGCATCAATTTGCACGTCTCGCCACGTCATGCCCCAGTGCAAATGTGGTCCGGTGGCCCGGCCAGTTTTTCCAACTTTTCCAATCAATTGACCGCGCTCTACCCTATCTCCTAGCGAGACAGTCATATCCGACAAATGCACATAAATCGACATCAGACCTAGCCCATGATCAATCATCATCGTTTGTCCTGTCAGCACCATATTGGGATGTACTAGCACCACTTTTCCATCCGATGGCGCAACAATGGGGGTACCCTCTGGGGCAGCAATATCCACGCCAAAATGTGGGCGTCGGGGTTCACCATTCAGCACCCGCTGAGAACCATAGACGCCGCTAATTCGACCTGCAGTCGGCCAAATCATCGGCAACTGAGGCGTCATAGTGACTGATGGTTTGGCGCGGGTTTGCGCCACCAAACGATTATTCGCCTGAATCTCGGCAACTTCTTGAGGATTGGGATTCACTTTATTATTCGGCAAACCATTAATATGCTGAATATCATAACTACGCTGGGCGATGCTTTGCTGATGCTCATGCCATTTACCCGAAAGATCCTGCCAACGAAGTGTCACTTGGCTGGCATCTCGACCAATACCCAATAAACTATTGCCTTGCGTATCCATAATCAGTGGTTTGTTGTCAGCTAAAAGCTGTTGAACAGCATCAACTTGAATGACCACCACAGACCCCTGCTGCCAGTCACCATAAGTCACTTGAAAAGGGAGGTTGTTCGCACGCAAGGTTCCAGCGAAAAGTAAGCCGAATAATACAAACATCCAATGCTTCATGATTTGTTTTCCTTTTGCAAGCGCACATAGCAAAAAAGGCAACACTTTCGTGTTGCCTTTAATTTGGCGCAGCGGACGGGACTCGAACCCGCGACCCTCGGCGTGACAGGCCGATATTCTAACCGACTGAACTACCGCTGCAATTTGGTGGGTGCAGAGAGATTCGAACTCCCGACCGTCTCGGTGTAAACGAGATGCTCTACCAGCTGAGCTATGCACCCAAAACTTTTCAAACCAGTTCTGTCCAACTGTTTTTTTGTTTGCGTCGTTTCGATAAGGTGTATATTACAGGCTTATGAACCGACTGTCAACAGCTTTTATCGGCTTTCTTCATGCGAATTGAATACTTGATTAAAAATAACGATTTAGAATTGATTAAAAATCATAAAAAGAAAATAAACAGGGGGAAGTGATGAAACAAACTGCTTAATTTGCTTTGTTTCACCTCTTCCCCCGTAAACAAATCGACTGCTGAGACGCCAGCGAACTTTATAAAGTTCTCAGTGCTAGCCAGTTAATCAGCCGTTTACTGCGTCTTTCAAGCCTTTACCCGGTACGAAACGTGGCAATTTAGAAGCGGCAATTTTCATTTCTTTACCCGTCTGTGGGTTGCGACCCATGCGCTCTGCACGCTCGCTCACTTTGAATGTACCAAAACCAATTAAGGTAACGCTGTCACCTGACGCCATGGCACCAGAAATCGCATCAATGGCAGCATCTAAGGCTTTTTGTGCTTGAACTTTGGTTAAACCTGAATCATTTGCAATCGCTGCCACTAATTCTGTCTTGTTCATGAGTTATCTCTCCGATAGAAGGATGTTATTAAATAATTCATTTGTGTTTATACCCTTGCACGCTCAGCTCTGTCAAGCACTAAGCGTGCAAAGTCGCGTATTTAATGGCGAATTGGCTTTATTTCGTCTGCAACGCCATTGGTGACCGCTTCTCTCGCTAAAACAAGCGGTTGAGGTTTCTCCGCCAAGGCAATCGCTAACACCTCATCAATCCAACGCACAGGTCGAATATCTACCTGATTTTTAACTTCATCAGGCACATCTTTTAAATCGCGCACATTGTCATGTGGAATGAGTACCGTGGTGATACCGCCACGTAATGCCGCCAATAGTTTCTCTTTTAACCCGCCAATCGGTAACACTTCACCACGCAAGGTTATTTCACCCGTCATGGCGACATCACAGCGCACGGGAATACCTGTCGCAATCGAAACCAATCCTGTACAAATGGCAATACCCGCCGAAGGACCATCTTTTGGCGTGGCTCCTTCAGGCGCATGCAAGTGGATGTCATGCGTTTCAAAGTAATCGGCTGTAATGCCCAGTGATTGACTGCGAGAACGTACCACACTCATCGCTGCCTCAATCGATTCTTTCATCACATCGCCCAGCTTACCCGTGCGCACCAGTTTACCTTTACCGCTCATACTGGTTGCTTCAATAGTCAGCAATTCCCCGCCAACCGATGTCCAAGCCAAGCCTGTCACTTGACCTACGCGATTTTCACTTTCTGCCAAGCCAAATCGGTAGCGTGCAACCCCTAAATAAGCCTCTAAATCCGACTCATCAACGATAATGGGCGCAGTTTTCTCTGACAGCATGAACTGTTTGACCGCTTTACGGGCTAATTTAGCCAGTTCACGATCCAAACTGCGCACACCTGCCTCACGTGTATAAACGCGAATTAACTGAATTAAGGCAGCATCGGTTAACTGAAGCTCTTCTGATTTCAAACCATGTTCGGATAATTGCTTACTCCACAAATGCTCACGGGCAATATGGAACTTTTCTTGTTCGGTGTAACCCGACAAACGAATGATTTCCATACGATCTAATAAAGGTTCTGGAATATCCATCGAATTGGCGGTGGCGACAAACATCACTTCCGACAAGTCATAATCGACATCCAAATAATGATCGTTAAAATGTTTATGCTGCTCAGGGTCTAGTACTTCTAATAAAGCAGCCGCTGGATCACCACGAAAATCACGCGCCATTTTGTCAATTTCATCTAGCAAAAACAAAGGATTCTTAACCTTCACTTTGGCCATTTTTTGAATCAGCTTACCCGGCATCGCGCCTAAATAAGTGCGACGATGACCGCGAATTTCTGACTCATCACGTACACCACCTAACGAAAAGCGCACGTATTCACGATGCGTTGCTTGCGCAATTGAATGGGCTAACGAGGTCTTACCCACGCCAGGTGGGCCAACCAAGCACAAGATCGGACCACGCTGATGCTTAACACGAGATTGAACAGCGAGATATTCAAGAATACGCTCTTTAACTTTTTCTAAACCATAATGACGCTCATTTAATAACTGCTGAGCTTTCACAAGATCACGATGTACGCGAGTGCGTTTTTTCCAAGGCACATCGAGCAACCATTCAAGGTAATTTCTGACCACACTCGATTCGGCTGACAGTGGCGGCATAGATTTAAGCTTTTTCAACTCAGAAGTTGCTTGTTTTTGAGCCTCTTCACTCATACCTGATTCAGCGATACGTTGTGCAAAAACTTCAAACTCATCTTTATCGCTATCGTTCAAATTACCCAATTCTTTTTGAATGGCTTTCATTTGCTCATTCAAATAGTATTCACGCTGATTTTTTTCCATCTGCGTTTTCACACGCTTACGGATACGACCTTCAACTTCATTCAAGTCGATTTCATTTTCAATCACCACCAACAACTGTTCTAATCGGGCACCCAAACCGGCTAAAGAGAGAATCTCCTGCTTTTGCGCTAGTTTTAAATTCAAATGCACCGCCACCAAATCAACCAATTGATTAGCGTCAGAAATTTCTTTGACTGATGCCAGCACCTCGGTTGGAACTTTACGGTTCATTTTGGCATAAGCATCAAACTGTGATTGAACGCTATGGAATAAAGCTTCAATATGCTTAGGATCTTCTACCTGATCAATAATCGGGTCAATGTCCGCAACCCAGTGTTCACCATTGTCTTGCAAACGCTGAATGCGACAACGCACCTGCCCTTCAACCAAGACTTTGATGGTATTATCTGGCAAACGCAACATTTGCAAAATAGTCGATAGCGTACCCACATCATACAAATCATCGCTGGATGTTGGCTCTTCTTCGGTAACTTTCTTTTGTGTAACCAACATGATTTGTTTGCCTTGGTGCATCGCTGCCTCTAAGGCAGCAGCACTGCGAGAACGACCCACAAATAATGGCATCACCGTTCCTGGAAAAACCACCACATCACGCAATGGCAACAAAGGAACATCAAATCGTTGATGTGAACTGCTTGTCAATCCCATATCACTTCTCCCGAAAAAAAAAGCGGCCTTAAGCCGCTTTTGCTGTAGCATTTTGAATGATCGGCGGTTTGAGACCACCAACAACATCAGCATCAACCGTAACTGATTCAACGGTTTTCATGCCCGGCAATTCAAACATGGTTTCCATAAGAATGCCTTCCACAATCGAACGTAAACCACGAGCGCCTGTTTTGCGCTTTAAGGCTTCTGTGGCCATAGCTTTCAAAGCATCTTCAGCAAATACCAGTTTAGCACCTTCCATATCAAACAGCTTAATAAACTGCTTGGTGATGGCGTTCTTAGGCTCTGTTAAAATACGAACCAAAGCATCCACATCTAATTCATCCAGCGAGGCCACCACAGGTAAACGCCCAATAAACTCGGGAATCAAACCAAAACGCATCAAGTCATCAGGCTCTACTTGACGCAACATATCCGACTTAGGTGCTTCGTCTTTTTCCTTGACGGTTGCGGCAAAACCAATACCTGCCGATTTTTCGACGCGCTTGGCAATAACCTTATCTAACCCCTCGAAAGCACCACCACAAATGAACAAGATACGAGAAGTGTCAATTTGTACCATTTCATTAGAAGGATTTTTACGCCCACCTTGTGCTGGAATCGACGATACCGTACCTTCAATCAGCTTCAACAAGGCTTGCTGAACACCTTCACCTGAAACATCGCGCGTAATCGAACGGTTTTCAGATTTGCGGGCGATTTTATCAATTTCATCAAGGTAAATAATACCTTGCTGGGCTTTCACAGGATCCCCATCAGCATTTTGCAACAAACGATGCAAGATACTTTCGACATCATCACCCACATAACCTGCTTCTGTTAAGGTGGTGGCATCGGCAATAGCAAAAGGAACCGACAATACGCGCGCCAGCGTTTGTGCTAACAAGGTTTTACCCGATCCCGTTGGACCAATCAGCAAGATATTGCTTTTGCTTAACTCGACACTATCGTCAGACAACTCGTTTAAACGCAAGCGTTTGTAATGATTGTAAACTGCCACGGCTAAGGTTTTTTTAGCCACATCTTGTCCGATGATGTAATCATCTAAAATAGATTTAATTTCTGTTGGCGTGGGTAGCTGTTCAAGATTAATCGAACTGGGCGTCTCACCTTCAGCACGATTAACACCGAACTCTTCGGCAAGAATTTCATTGCACAAGTCAACGCATTCATTACAAATGAATACCGATGGCCCAGCAATCAGCTTTTTCACCTCATGCTGGCTTTTGCCACAAAAGGAACAGTTGAAGTCACCTTCATCAATGTGTTCTGACATGCTTTATTCCGAGATTATTCAGGACGATGCGTCAATACTGCATCAATAAGACCATAGTCACGCGCTTCTTCACTGCTCATAAAGTTGTCACGATCCGTATCATTAGCAATTTTTTCAATGGTTTGACCCGTAAAATTTGCCATATGCTGATTAAGACTGTCTTTTAAGCGTAAAATTTCACGTGCATGAATTTCAATGTCACTTGCTTGACCACGGAAACCACCCAGAGGCTGATGAATCATGATACGCGCGTTAGGTAAAGCGAAACGTTTACCCTTGGCGCCAGCACCCAACAGGAATGCTCCCATACTGGCTGCTTGCCCCATACAAATGGTGCTAACATCAGGCTTAATGAAATTCATGGTATCAAAAATCGACATACCTGCTGTCACCACACCACCCGGTGAGTTAATATACAAGTAAATGTCTTGCTTAGGATTTTCGGCTTCCAAAAACAACATCTGCGCCACAATCAAACTCGCCATATTTTCTTCGACTTGACCGGTCAAGAAAATAACGCGCTCTTTGAGCAGACGGGAATAAATGTCATAAGAACGCTCCCCACGACCCGACTGCTCGACCACCATGGGCACTAGCATGTCCACTGTTGGGGGCATTGCCCCCATCATTGAGCTGATCATGAATTAACCCGCTAACTCAGCCAAAGGCTTGCTGACTTCGGTAACTTTGGCTTTGCTCATTACCAAGTCAACAACCGCGTTTTCAATGGCAATCGCTTCAACTTCTGCACGACGGTTTTGGTCAGCCAAATACCACTCAATGAACTGCTCAGGATTATCATAGCTATCTGCTTCAATCGCTAAAATTTCACGCACAGTGGCTTCATCTGCTTTCAACTCATTCGCACGCACCACTTCACCCAACAACAGACCCAAAGAAACGCGTTTCGTCGCTTCATCACGGTAGTTGTCTGGGTTTAAATCATTGGCTGGCATATTCTGTTCACGCATA
Organism: uncultured Francisella sp.; assembly: GCA_964519885.1. GTDB lineage: Bacteria > Pseudomonadota > Gammaproteobacteria > Thiomicrospirales > Thiomicrospiraceae. Next base: position 30,449 of record CAZFLX010000026.1, read on the forward strand.
CGCTTAGCCATAGCATCCATCATCGCACGCAATTCGCGCTCTACTAGGGTTTTAGGCGTATCAAAGTTAGCTGCTGCTAACAAAGCGTGCATGACATTGTCTTTGTTCTGTTTAATCAGCGACAAGCTCACTTGACGAGACAAGTTCTTCTTAACATCTTCACGGAAAGCTTCAACCGTACCCGCATCAACACCAAACGTTTTGATGAACTCTTCATCCACTTCTGGCAGCTGGGTTTCTTGTACCGAATTCACTTTGATGTCAAATTGAGCTGTTTTTTCTGCCAAATGCGCCGCTTGGTAACCTTCTGGGAAAGTAACATCAATCACTTTCTGCTCACCCGCTTTCATACCTAAAATGCCATCTTCGAATCCTGGAATCATACGACCAGAACCCAGGACTAAAGGCACATTCTCTGCACTGCCACCATCGAATTTAACACCGTCAATGCTGCCAGAGAAATCTAGGTTAACCATATCGCCATTGGCTGCTGCCTTGTCTGCAACCACAAAAGTTTTACGCATTTCACGCAGGCGTTGGATCATATCGTCCACATCACTGTCTTTAATGTCAGCGGTAACTTTTTCAACGCTCACTGCAGTGAAATCGGGCATGGCAATGCTTGGGTAGCTCTCAAAACGGGTTACGAAGCGGATATCTTCACCTTCATTAGCCGAAACTTCTTCGAAACCTAAAATACCTGCAACGCGAACTTGTTCTTGATCTGCTGCTTTAAAGAAGGTGTCGTAGAGTAAATTTTCAAGGGCTTCAGCACGTACCTGTTGCAAGTGACGCGCACGCACCATGTTCATTGGAACTTTACCAGGACGGAAACCATCCATACGAACGGTTTTTTGAATCTCTTTCAAGCGTTGCT
>CAZFLX010000027.1:0-28824 GCA_964519885.1 uncultured Francisella sp.
TCAAGCGCTCTACCGTCCATAACAAAGGCACTAACTGAGACAAAATCGCGGTTTGATAACCCGACCCTGTACCAATCTCTAACACCCGTTTGGGCTGATGTCCATTCAGCAAGGCTTGCGTCATCATCGCCACCACACTCGGTTGAGAGATGGTTTGACCAAAGCCAATCGGTAAAGCAGTATCCTCATAAGCACGTGATGCTAAGGCTTCATCAACAAACACATGGCGTGGTGTTGCACGCATGGCTTGAATCACGCGGGTATCAGTTAATCCCGTCTGCAGCAACGACTGCACCATACGATCGCGCTGACGTTGAGAGGTTAATCCAATGCCCTGTACTTGTTCAAATACCGAGTTAGGATAGCTAACGGGTGGCAATGCCATCATGATGCCGCGTTTAACCAGCTGCGAATTTCGGTTTGTTGGCGATAATGAGTTAAGTCCACCGAGAGCGGCGTAATGGCAACTCGTTTATGCTCAACCGCAAAAAAATCTGTCCCATCACCCGCATCTGCCCCAGCACCCGCAGGACCGACCCAATAAATTTCTTTACCGCGAGGGTCTTTCATTTTAATCATCGGCTCGGCTTTATGACGCAACCCCAAGCGCGTAACTTCACGTCCTGCCAGTTGATCGTAAGGCACATCGGGAATATTCACGTTTAACAAGGTATCTTTGGGCAAAGGGCAATCACCTAAGCGAACCAACAATTCCAATATCACTTGCGCAGCGGTATCATAATGAGTATGACCATTAAGTGAAACAGCAATCGCGGGCAAACCCATAAAGCGCCCTTCCATCGCTGCCGCTACCGTACCCGAATAAAGCACGTCATCGCCCATATTGGCGCCTTCATTAATACCAGAAATAACCAAATCAACAGGGGTATCAATAAAACCAGTCAAGGCTAAATGCACACAATCGGCGGGTGTGCCGGTAACAAAGAAAATGTCATCTTCGACCTGATCTTTATAAACACGCAAGGGCTCTTGAATGGTGAGCGAATTTGATGCTGCAGAACGGTTGCGTTCAGGGGCAACCACCGTCACCTTGGCAACTTCTGGATGTGCTTTCAAATTCGCGTATAATGTACGCAATCCAGGCGCGAGATAACCATCATCATTGGATAATAAAATATGCACCAAACGTTCCTAAATCATCAAATCTTGTAAAACGAATATTATACCTAAGCCCGTGACTAAGATTACAGAAGAAGCCAAACAATTATTTCGTCAGACGATTGGTGAGGTCACTCCCCTCAAAACAACCGAACGCAACCCACGAAATAATCATCATCAAAGCTTGAAACAACGACTCCGACAGCGACGTCGTGGCTTGCCTGAAACTTGGTTTAGTGAAACCTGCGAAGCTCACACGGTTAATGGGTTGGCGCGGTCAGAAACACCGTTAATTTTTCAGCGTTGTGCTATTCCCAGCAAGCAGTTGAATGCCTTAAAAAAAGGCAATTTTTCGACGCGTTGTATCATCGATTTACATGGTTTGACGGAAGCGCAAGCAGAAGAAACCATGAAACATACCTTGCAACGTTGTCACCATCGTACCGATCGTTACTTGTTAGTGGTTCATGGTAAAGGGCTAAGCAACTCAAGCGAACATCCTGTGCTGAAGAACTGGCTGAACTGGTGGTTACGCAATCAAAGCAGGGTACTGGCCTTTCATACCGCTCAACTGGCCGATGGAGGCAGTGGTGCACTCTATGTGCTCATCGCCCCTGCCGATTATCACCTCAACAAACCCTAAGTAAAGTTAAGTTATGAAACTGATCGAACGCCCTGTTAATATGGCTGTTAAACAGCACCTAAGTCAACGAATGCCCGCTTGGCTGGCCGATATTATGGCGCGTCGTATGAACTGTCCTAATAACGCTGAAACACTATTAGAAGCAGGCTTAGCACAATTGCCTAATCCTAAGGGGCTGCCAGACATGGATTTGGCGGTTCATCTGCTCAGCGAGATGATCATTCAACAAAAAAATATTGTTTGTGTCGTCGATTATGATACTGACGGCATCAGCTCTGGTGCCATTTTGCAAGAAGGACTGAAGGCATTAGGTGCACAAGTTCAAGTCATGGTGACCAATCGTCATGAAGATGGCTACGGCTTTTCAATTGGTGCTTGCCAACGCCTGATGCAATTAAATCCGTTGCCCGATTGCTTAATTACCGCCGATTTAGGGTCGTCTGACGGCAAGCAGTTTGAGCAATTACAACACGAATACAAACAACGCAATCAATCGATTAAGATTATTGTCACCGACCATCACCACATTAGCAGCACAACACCACCTAGTACAGTGGATGCCTTCATCAATCCGCATCGTCAAGACAGCGACCACACTTATCGTCACCCTATTTGTGGTGCCATGGTGGCCTGGAATTTAATTGCCGCTTTGCGTGCCCACTTGCGTCAAGCCAGTCACTTACCGACCTTGCAAAGCCAAGCCAATGATCTTGACGTCAAACAATTACTCGATTTGGTGGCAATTGCCACGATCGGCGATATGGTTGACTTATCTAATCCCGTCAACCGAAGTGTGGTCAAGGTCGGGCTGGCACGCATGAATCAACGCGTCAGACCGGCTTGGCAATTATTGAAAGAAGCCTTAGACAGCTCTGCGAATATTGATGAAGAAACCGTTGGCTTTCAAATTTCACCGCGCATTAATGCCTTATCGCGCATGGGAGATGATGGACATACCGCCCTAACTTGGCTTACCACAGCACACATGAGTAGCTGTCAGCAAGCCTGGGCAAGCATGAGTCAAAACAACGAAGAACGTAAAGAAGAGCAAGCCTTGTGTGAAGCACTCGCCATGCAACAAGCTGAACAACAAATTGCTGCACAAAGCTTCATTTTGGTCGCCTATGTTCCTGAAGCCAGTCATGGCGTGGTTGGTTTAGCGGCTGGACGTTTAGCACAGCGTTTTGGACGACCAGCGATTGTATTTTCTCAATGTGATAAAGGACAGCTCACAGGCTCAGCTCGCTCCATTGCGGGTTACGACATTCGCGCCCTGCTGGAAGCGGTACAAGATTCCACAGATGCGATTCGTAAATATGGTGGTCATGCCGCAGCGGCTGGCTTATCGATTGCGCCTGAAAATTTAGACCAACTCAGTTTGGCACTAGAAAATCAAATTCGTTTAGACTTTAACAACCAAATTCCCGAAGCTCAACACTTTCATGACGGCCCTTTACCCAGTCAGCTTTTGTCTTTAGAGGGCGTTGCTCAGTTAAAACAGCTATCTCCATTTGGTCAAGGTTTGCCCGCACCCTGTTTCATGTTGGAAACGCAAATACTTCATCAAACCAACATGGGCAAAGCGGGTCAACATAAGCGCTTAACACTCAGTCATCCCGCTCATCCGCCCATAGAAGCGGTTTGGTTTAACGCAAACCTGCAAATCAACCTTAATGAAGCACAAAACTATCGTTGCACCCTTCAGGTTTCAATCAATCATTTCCGTGGTCAGGCTAAGCTGCAGGCCTTAATTCAAAGTTTAACGGTAGCCTAAATGTCCAAACCCCAATCCATTATCTTGCTCAGACATGGTATGACCGAACATAATCATGGCTTTTACGGCAGTACCGATAGTCAACTTACTGATGAAGGCTTTCAAGCAATGGTTAATGCTGTGGCTGAACACGAGTTTGATTACATCATTAGTTCACCCCTACAGCGCTGCGCCCGCGTGGCAAAACATCTTGCTGCGCAACGCCAATGTTCCTATCTTATTCTCTCGAACTGGCGAGAATATGATTTTGGTAATTGGGAAGCCATGCCCATACAACAACTGTGGGATGAACAACCCGAAGCACTGACGCAGTTTTGGCAGAATCCCTATCAATTTTCACCTCCCAATGCAGAAAATTTTTCTCATTTTCTACAACGATTGGATCAGGCCAAATCTGAGTTAAACCAACACGCCAATCATAAAAAGTTGCTGGTCATAACCCATGCAGGGGTGATTCGTGGCTTAAGACTCATTGCGCAACAAACCACCGCCAGCGAATGGTTAACCTATCCAGTAGAACATGCCAGCAAGCATCAACTTTGCGCCAACACCGGCAGAATTGAACCATTTTGTACTGCCTAAAGCTGAACTTAACCCATAAAATAGCTATAATAAGCCTTTATTTGACACCTTAAGGGAAAGACATCATGGCAAAAATGGCAAGCGCACGTCACATTTTAGTGAACACCGAAGCAGAATGTTTAGCACTCAAAGCGCAAATTGAAGCAGGTGAAGACTTCGCCTTTGTTGCTCAAGAACACTCTAGCTGTCCTTCTAGTCGTCAAGGTGGTGATTTAGGCTCTTTCCGTCCTGGCATGATGGTACCTGAGTTCGATAAAGTCGTTTTCAGCGCCCCGCTGAATGTGGTTCAAGGACCTGTTAAAACACAATTTGGTTACCACTTGCTAGAAGTCACATCACGTACGGAATAAATGATTTAATCGTTTATAAATGCAAAATAGCCCCGCGACGCGGGGCTATTTTTTTACAGACAACTAGCCATAAAAAACCCCACCAAACGGCGGGGCTTTTTAGTCATCTTACTGTAAAAAATATTACAGCAAAGGTGTCGCGTAGTTTTCAACACCTGGGTTGTTTTTAACGCCTTTAAGCGCTGGATGATTCACTTTAGAAAGTTTAATCTCTTTATGCTTACGGATATAATCCGCAACCACATCATGCACTAAACGACCTGAGCCAACAGAATCTACCTGCGCCCAACCTGAAACGGTATAAGATTTACCCGGTTCAATTGGTGTATCGTTATCTAAACGCACATTGCTAATACGCTTGCCTAGCGGCTGCGTTGGATCAATCGTATAAGTCACACCACCCATACGAACCATGTCACCACCTGATTGTAGGTAAGGATCTTCAACGAACAAATTGTCCGCAATACCTTCCATCGCTTCACGTAGTTGCTCACCGGTCATTTCGGTACGGTAGGTTTCACCATAAGTCATCGAGGTTTCATCCATCACATTTTCAAAAGTGATGTTGTCGCCCGCCAATACCGAGGTGCCCCAACGCACACCCGCAGAAAGAGCGATTTGTGTGTCATGCTCTTCACGTAGTGCATTCACGATTACTTGGTCCCAAGTACCCATGAAGTTACCACGACGATAGAGTGTTTCACCTGCCACACCGACCACTTCGCTCAACAATGATTCGTAAGTTTTACCTAAACGATCTTTGTTCACCGCATTATCAGGACGACGTCCTTCAATCACTTTATCGTCATACTTAGTTTGACGCATGGTGTTAATGTAGGTTTCCATTTCTTTGTCGGCAGGAAGAATGTTCGAGAAGACTGGCAACAGTTTGTATTGAACACCCGCAACCTTACCTGCTTTAATGTCTAAGTCCATAACGCCAACAAACTTACCGTTAGAGCCACCATTAGTGACTAAAGTGGTACCTGATTTGTTCTTCACTTTAACCGGTACTGGAACGCCATCATGTGTGTGACCACCGAAGATCGCATCAATACCCGTTACACGACTTGCCAACTTAATGTCAACGTCCATACCGTTATGTGAAATCACAATAACCGCTGCTGGTTTTTCTTTTTCACGGATATGGTTAACAGTTTTTTGCATTTCTTCTTCATTAACACCAAAGGTTAAATCAGGGAAATTCGCACGTGGGTTAGCATTGGCCATACGAGGGAATGCTTGACCGATTACCGCAACTTTGAAGCCACTCACATCTTTAATAGCATAAGGCGCAAAGGCGTGACGCGTGTCTTCACTGTGCAGACCGATGCCGCCGTATTTTTTAGTCAACGCAGCGTAATCATCACCCATTAGACTGTCTTCACGAATCAAACAGTTTTGAGCTAACATTTTACCTTTGTATTTGCTTAGGTTGCGGAAGACTTCTTCTTGCGTGTAAGTAAATTCCCAGTGAGGTGTCATGTAGTCAACACCAAGAATGTTACAAGCTTCGACCATGTCTGCACCGCGAGTCCATAAAGCCGTTGCAGAACCATGCCAAGTATCACCACCGTCAATCAATAAGGTATTCTGGCGTCCACCTGCTTGTTCACGCAGGCTATCAACAAGCGTTTTTACGTGAGCAAAACCACCCACTTTACCGTACTGACGTGCAGCATCAGTAAAGTTCAAATAAGTAAAGGCATGCGCTTCGATTGAGTTAGGCTTAATTTTTAACTCTTTCAACATTTTTTCGCCAACGACGTGTGGCAATTTACCGAACGCAGCACCCATACCCAAGTTAACGTTAGGCTCACGGAAATAAATTGGCTTTAATTGCGCGTGAGTGTCGGTGATGTGCATGATACGAACTTGGCCAAAACGTGGCATCTTGTACATATCGGCTTCTTTACCCGCACGAGCCATAGTTGGTAACATACCAGCTGCTGCAGCCATACCCATGACGTGCAGAAATTCACGGCGATTCATTGCCATCGTGATGAGTCTCCTCAAGTTGTCGAAAAAAATATTATCGAAAAATGATATGCTTTAGAGACTTAATGTGCAAATTAAAATCCCTTGGGCAATCATTAGTCTTGTTAATTACTAAGAAGGCTTAAGCCACCCATGCTCTCGCATTGCGGAACAAACGCATCCACGGACCCTCTTCAGGCCAATCATCCGGATGCCAAGAATATTGATCTCGGCGGAAGACGCGCTCTGGATGTGGCATCATAATAGTCGCACGTCCATCGGTAGAAGTAAAGCCTGTTAAGCCAGCTTGAGAACCATTCGGGTTTAACGGATAGACTTCTGTCGCTTTACCGGTTGCGTCAACATAACGTAATGCAGCTTGTGCCTGTGCTTGGTGTGAATCGTCACGCCAAACGACACGACCTTCTCCATGCGCAACCGCAATCGGCATCAACGAACCCGCCATGCCTTGCAATAACACTGAAGCGCTTTCTTCCACTTTAACCATCGACAAGCGCGCTTCAAACTGCTCTGAAGTGTTGCGGAAGAAACGTGGCCAATGCTCTGCACCAGGAATTAAGTCGTGCAAACTAGACAGCATTTGACAACCATTACATACGCCCAAGGTAAAGGTATCTTGTCGGTGGAAAAACGCCGCAAAGGCAGATGATGCCTGATCATTCAGTTGAATACTCGAAGCCCAGCCACGACCCGCGCCCATTACATCACCGTAAGAGAAGCCACCACAAGCGACCAGACCTTTCATTTCGGCCAACGACAAACGACCGCTAATGATGTCACTCATGTGGACATCGACCGCATCGAAACCCGCAAGCGTGAAAGCCGCTGCCATTTCTTGCTGACCATTCACGCCCTGCTCACGCAGAATGGCTACTTTCGGACGCGCACCCAAATTAAGGTAAGGCGCTGCCACATTATCCGCAGGGTTATAACTTAGTTGAGCTGATAATTTTGCTTCTGCAGCTTGTGATTGAATTAATCCATAAGCTTGTTGTGCACAATCAGCATTGTCACGCAAGGCTTGCAGTCGGTAGGAAGTTTCCGACCAACGCGCATGACAATCCGCCAGACTACGCTCAAACACCAAATCATTATTCGCACTAACACGTAAACTTTGTGCATCATTAAAACGCGCAACGGCATGACACACATCAGTCAAGCCCTGCTCGGCTACCAAAGCGCTAAATGCCGCTTGATGCGCTTCGGTTACTTGAACCACCACACCAATTTCTTCACTGAACAAGGCTGCAATCACATCATCGGCAAAAACAGACAAATCAATATCTAAACCAGTACGTCCTGCAAAAGCCATTTCAGCCAAAGTGGTGAACAAACCACCATCGCTACGGTCATGATAAGCGGTGATTAAGCCTTGCGCACGCGCTGCTGTCAGAAGATTAAACAAGGCTCGCATGGCATCGGGCGTAACGTCTGGGGCGACATCACCCACCTGATTGTAAACTTGAGCCAAACAAGAACCGCCCAAACGATTAGCACCTGCTCCCAAGTCTATCAACCAAAGCTGACCACCCAAGTCCGAACGCAATTCAGGTGTCCAGGTTCTGCGAATATCTTGCACAGGTGCAAAAGCCGTTACCACCAGCGATAAAGGCGATACGACCGCCTTAGCCTCACCTTGGTCATCATTCCACAAGGTTTTCATCGATAACGAATCTTTACCCACAGGAATAGTCAAGCCCAATGCTGGGCAAAATTCCATACCCACAGCTTTTACGCCCGCATAAAGCGCTGCATCTTCACCTGTATGACCTGCCGCAGCCATCCAGTTAGCAGACAACTTAATGTGCGTTAAGTCAGCCACATCGGCAGCCAGCAGGTTGGTTAATGACTCAGCCACTGACATACGTGTCGAAGCCGCTGGGTCTAACACCGCCAAGGGCGAGCGCTCACCAATCGCCATGGCTTCGCCTGTATGATGCACATAATCGGTCGCTGTGACAGCAACATCGGCAACTGGCACTTGCCAAGGACCAACCATCTGATCGCGCGCCACCAACCCTGTAATACTGCGGTCGGCAATGGTAATGAGGAAAGTTTTATCGGCAATGGTAGGCAACGCCATTAAGCGATTCACCGCATCATCCACATCAATCGCCGCGGTATCAAATCCTGGTTGCGAACGCACCACATCCGTCACGTCTCGATGCATTTTCGGTGCTTTACCCAACAGAATCGGTAACGGCATATCCACTGGTGCGTTATTAAATTCTGGATCTTCCACTGTCAAATGCGCTTCTTGTGTTGCTTCACCCAATACAGCAAAAGGGCAGCGTTCACGGCGACAAATGGCTGCAAAGGTGTCGAGCTTGTCCGCAGCAATCGCCATGACATAACGCTCTTGCGATTCATTACACCAAATTTCCATCGGTGACATGCTCGACTCATCATTCGGCACAGCACGCAAATTGAGTTTAGCACCTTTGCCCGCGTCATTGACCAACTCAGGCATGGCATTGGATAAACCACCCGCACCCACGTCGTGAATAAACAGAATGGGATTATCCTCACCCATCCAAGCACAACGGTCTATGACTTCCTGAGCGCGACGTTCCATTTCGGGATTGCCACGTTGAACCGAAGCAAAATCCAAACTTTCATGCGATTTACCCGCGTCAACACTGGAAGCCGCGCCACCGCCTAAACCGATGAGCATGGCAGGACCACCCAGTACAATCAGTTTAGAACCAGCTGGGAAAGGTTGTTTTTGCACGTGTTGCTCACGAATATTACCCAAACCACCCGCCAACATAATCGGTTTGTGGTATCCACGTTGTTCAACGCCATTAGGGGTTAATACGGGATTTTCATAAGTACGGAAATAGCCACACAATCCAGGGCGACCAAATTCATTGTTAAATGCTGCCGAGCCTAAAGGACCTTCGATCATCACATCTAGCGCTGACACAATGCGTCCCGGCTTGCCGTATTGCAGCTCCCACGGTTGTTGAAACGCAGGAATCGAAAGGTTAGAAACCGTAAAACCTGTTAAACCCGCTTTAGGTTTAGAACCGCGCCCTGTCGCACCTTCATCACGAATTTCGCCACCCGAACCCGTTGCAGCACCGGCAAAAGGTGCAATCGCAGTTGGGTGGTTATGGGTTTCTACCTTCATTAAAATGGCGACTTGTTCTTCATGTGCACGATAAATACCATCAGCATCAGGGAAAAAGCGCTCACCCAATGAACCCTGCATCACCGCCGCATTATCGCTGTAAGCAGATAGCATACGAGAAGATTCGTTAGCATAAGTATTACGGATCATGCCAAACAGGCTATGATCCTGATCTTGACCGTCAATCGTCCATTTGGCGTTGAAAATTTTATGACGACAATGTTCTGAGTTGGCTTGAGCGAACATCATCAGTTCCGCATCGACTGGATCTCGCTTGAGTTGCTCACTAAAAGCCTTGAATAAATAATCTATTTCATCATCAGAAAGTGCCAATCCCATCGTTTGATTTGCTTCAACCAAAGCATCACGCCCTTGAGATAATACAGGAACAGTTTGATAGGGTTTAGGCTCTTGATGCGAAAACAGACTAGCAAGCGCTTCTACAGATGGCAGCACACTTTCGGTCATACGATCATGTACTAAAGCTTGCACCAGAGCTAATTGATCAGTAGTCAAAGAGTCATCTAAGCGCCATGCAATTGCTTGCTCGATACGCTTAATGCTATTCAAACCGCAATTGTGCACAATATCAGTGGCTTTAGATGACCAAGGTGAAATAGTACCAACACGGGGCGATACAACAAATTGCGGCGATAATGCTTGCGCTAAACCGGCCCGTTCATTCAACAACTTAGCTAGGGTTAACTTCGAGGATTCATCCAACGACTGTTCACATTCCGCCACATAAATAAGCTGAGCTTCAACCCGTGAAAGTTCAACACCACGCTGTGAAGCACGCTGTTTTAATTGTTGGATACGAAAAGCAGAGAGCGCCTCGCGCCCCCAAATAAATTCAATCACCTGACTCATTATTCAATCGCACCCATACGCTGGAAGATAGATTTACGTTCTTTAGCTGTTAACACACGATTATCAACACTTTCGACGGTGACATCCGTTGTTTTTAAGCTGGTATTAGCCTTAAATTTCAAGGTAACTTGATTAATTTCATCCGCTTCAGAACTAAACAAACGTGAAAAGAAACCCTTCTCTTCTTTGTTGGCTTCAGCTTTTAGCTTCAGAGTCATTAATCCATTCGCCTTGTCTGTGCTTAACACACTAAAGCCTGAACGATCGGCCAAGGATAAAATAAATTGCCAGCTCTCTTCCATGCCGGCTTTCAGGCTTAAACCAGCAAACTCGCCATCCAATGAAAACTCTAAACGCTTCTCAGTAGCAGCCACTTGAGAAACTGCATTGTTCATAGACGCACCCAAGAATACCATTGACTGATAGAGCATTTCCGCTTCGAATACAGGATGGTAAGGACGCGAACGCCAGTTGTTAATATCGCCATCGAAGTCCGCTAAGATCATCGAATGACGCAAATAAACATTCGCACCACCCTGAGCATCTGTTTCAACACGCAGGGTCAACTTATCCATAGCTCCCTTAGCCGTTTCTTCACGCCAAGAGTTCAAAATTCGCGTTAAAAAGCCCATTTCCGACTTAGGCACCACCTCTTTACGTGCTACATAAGCAGTACGAATCAAACCAACATCTTTACGTGACTCTTCAATGGTAAAGCCCTGAGCGATTAAGAAACGTTGTAAGCGCTCCCAAAGATCATCACCACTGACTTTATCGACGTGTAACCAACGCTCAGACAAGTTACTGCGAATCGATAAGCCATCAACCTGATAAGTTGGAATATCTTTACGCATAATTTTGTCGTTCAACTGACCCATCAGTTGACGATTGGTTAAGTCCATATTACGGTTTGGATTTTGGAAACCAGGCGGCAATTCTAAGGGCGAAACTAACGCATCTTGCGTAACCCTGTAGTTGTCTTGATTGGTAATGGCATCACCAGAGCCGAAGGACTTGCTTAAACTGCTACAGCCAGAAAGCGACAAAACAGACAAGGCTGCGACGCCAACTAAGCCTAAAGAATATTTCATGAAACAACGCACTCCGATAAAAGTTATGAGTTAGCTAAACAATGAGCTTGCTGAAGCGCGGCTTCAATGAGCGGACGCTTGGGTTCAGAAAGAACCGTCAATGGCAAACGGATACCCAAATCAATATATCCCATACGATTGAGCGCCCACTTAACAGGAATGGGATTGGCTTCAACAAATAAATCACGATGTAATGACTGCAAAGGTAAGTCTATCGCACGAGCCTTATCGGCATCACCAGCCAGTGCGGCTTGATAGGCTTGACTGACCGCTTTGGGTGCAACATTGGCAGTGACAGAAATGCCACCATGACCACCCAACAAAATAAATTCAACTGCTGTGGCATCATCACCGGTATAAAACTCAAAACCGGGTGCACAAAGTGATTGCATCTCCGTTAGACGGGCTAAATTCCCCGTGGCATCTTTAATACCAATGATGTTGGGTAGGTGCGATAACCGCGCCACAGTTTCTGGCAACATATCAACCGCAGTACGTCCCGGCACATTGTAAAGTACGACAGGAATATCAACCGTTTCCGCAACCGTTTTGTAATGCAAAAACAAACCTTCCTGAGTGGGTTTATTGTAATAAGGTGTCACCAATAAAGCCGCTTCTGCACCGGCATCTTTTGCACATTGTGTTAATGCAATGGCTTCACGGGTACTATTCGCACCGGTTCCACCCATAATCGGAATTCGACCTTTAACATATTCAACGGCATATCGAATTAACGCACAATGTTCATCACAGTCTAGTGTGGATGCTTCGCCCGTTGTTCCTGCAACACAAATAACTGACGTTTCGTTAGCTAAATGAAAGTCTAATAAACGATCGAAAGCCGGATAATCTACCGCACCTTCTGAGGTCATGGGCGTAACAATGGCTACCATGCTTCCACGAAATGAAATCACGCAGGAACTCTCCAAAGAGACAAATTAAAATAAGTGCTATGATACCGCAGTTGGCTAGTGCTTAGCAAAAACCAACGCTTAAATCGATACAAATTGTCCATCTCGCATATGCAGTACACGATTCATTCTCGACGCTAAACCGCTATCGTGGGTCACGATGATCAATGACATACGTGTTTGTTGTTGCAATTCCATTAACAAATCGTAAATTTTATCTGCCGTTGCTGAATCTAAATTGCCGGTAGGTTCATCTGCCATGAGGCAATCTGGACGCGTAACCAATGCCCGTGCGATAGCAGTACGCTGACGCTCCCCCCCAGAAAGTTCACTGGGCTTGTGCATCAAACGATGAGATAAGCCCACAGAATCGAGCATAGATTTAGCTGCTTCTCGCGCTTCAACCATCGAAAGTCGTCTTACCATTAATGGCATGGCGACATTATCCAGTACGGTGAACTCGGGCAACAAATGGTGAAATTGATAGACAAAACCTAAATGACGATTGCGCAAACGCCCGCGTTCCGCTTCGTTTAAGGTGGAATAATCTTGACCACACAAACGAACCTTGCCAGCAGTGGGCTTATCCAATCCGCCCAACAAATGTAACAAGGTCGATTTACCTGAACCGGAAGCACCGACAATGGCACAACAATCACCTGGTTCAATCGTGAAATCAATTGACTTAAGCACATCGACCTGTAGTTCACCCTCATCATCATAGCGTTTGGATAATTGATGCGCCTCTAACACAAACTGAGTAGTCAAATCACTCATAACGCAACGCCTCCGCAGGTTGGGTTTTCGATGCTTGCCATGCAGGATAGAGTGTCGCTAAAAGGGTTAAGATAAAAGCCATCAGCGCCACTTGCCAAACATCAGACCATTCTAAATGAGACGGCACAAAACTGATATAAAACACATTAGCTGGAAAAAACTTAAAGCCGAACAGTTGTTCAATAAAAGGCACGATCTGATCAATATTGGTGGCAATCGCCACACCCCCTGCAATACCCAACAACATACCAATCAAGCCAATCGCCATGCCTTGGACAATAAAAATGGTCATAATGGATGCAGGTGATGCCCCAATGGTACGCAGAATAGCAATATCACTGCGTTTGTCGGTCACCACCATCACCATGGTAGAAATAATATTAAACGCTGCTACCATGACAATCAGTGCAAGACCAATAAACATCATGCGTTTTTCTAATTGCAAGGCTGCAAAAAAATTCGCATGCTGTTGCGTCCAATCTGTCACATATACCGTTCTGGTGATAACACTGCTCAAATCATCACGCATTTTCGCAATGTCAAACATATTGGTGACGTTTAACTGCAAACCACTGACTTCAGACTCTTCAAAACCAAACAGCGTTTGCGCATCCTTCAAGTGAATATAGGCCATGCCGCCATCATAATCATGCATACCGACTTCGAAAATACCAACTAGGGTAAAGCGCTTCATTTTGGGAATAAAACCTACCGCTGTGTTACTGCCTTCAGGCGTAATGAGTGTTACTTTATCACCCAATACCACCCCCAACTTTGCAGCCAACTCACTGCCCAGAACAATGGCAAATTCGCCTGATTTTAGCGCTTCAAACTGACCAAATTTAATGTGATTTTCTATCTGAGACACTTGTGACTCTAACTCGACATCAACACCTTTAATCATCGCACCATGGGAACTACCGCCATGAGCCACTAAGGCCAATCGGCTAATATTGGGAGCCATACCCAGCACCGACGGGGTTTGCTTAATTTCACCCGCTAATTGTTGCCAGTTTTCTAACTTATCTCCAGGTCCAGAAACCGTCATGTGAGCCGTCATGCTGAGCATTCGAGAACGAATTTCTTCATGAAAACCATTCATGATAGACAGAATCGTAATAAGCGCCAAAATACCTAGCGCAATACCCAAAAAAGAAATTAAGGAAATAAACGAGATAAAGTGATTACGTCTTTTTGCCCGTAAATATCTTAGACCAATGCGCCACTCAAACGGAAAATTCACAATCCTACCCTAACAATAATTCACTGATCAACGGTTTAAACTAAGTCGTAATAAACTTTGGCAAACGCCAACCCAAAAATACACCACCCAAACGTGCAATCAACGTCGCCAACATGGATAAGGCTATAACCAACTCAAACCAGCCCATCCAATAATTTGCAACGACATACACGCTTGCGCCTAAAAAAGAAGCTGTCGCATAGATCTCTTGACGCAAAATAAGTGGCACTTCACCCACTAAAATGTCACGTATCATACCACCAACCACTCCAGTCATGACGCCCATCATCACTGCGATGATATCGGCGTAGCCCAAAGACAGTGCTTTTTGTGCACCAATGATGGTAAATACAGCCAAACCAATGGCATCCAGTAACAATAAAACCTTGGTTGGAATCACATGAGTGCGACGATAAATTGCCACTAACACTGTGGTCACAATAATTAAATATAAGTATTCCGTATGACTTAACCAGAAAACCGGAACTCCTAAAATTAAATCTCTGAGCGTACCACCACCAACAGCAGTTACCATAGCCAAAACTAAGGCACCAAACAAATCTAATTGATGCCGACTTGCCGCTAGCAATCCCGTAATGGCAAACACCACGGTTCCCATTAAATCGAGCGATAATAACAAAGGATCCAGCATCAACCCGTTTCTCTCATAGCTTGTCAAATAGCTGGTTATCATACCACAGCACCCAATCTCGACCCTATGTTGCCCATAAAAAAACCGCTCAATCAGAGCGGTTTCCTGTCATTTGGTTATGAAGCAAAACGTTATGAACGTTCTTCAGATTTTAATCTGACGATGCCTAGCATTTTCATGACGTATTTTTGGTAAATCGGTTCCGAGTTACCATTTTTCATGTTGCGAATGAAGTACTTCTCAAAAGCAATTTTAGCCAAATGCACCCACTTGCCTTGTTTCGCCCAAGTCAGGTTACGCGGTGGAATTTGTGGTAAAGCAACGAATGCCGCCCCGGTGTCACCCAAATCTGCCAAACAAATGGTATTCCATGTCGCTTCTTCGCACACAGGTTTGCCGTGAAGTTCGTTTTCGATGTTGTGGCAAATGGCAGTCACCATACCTTCAATCATTAAGCCCGTTTTCGGTGTACCCACAGGAACTGGGGTTGCTTCAACAGGCGGAATCGCCACGACAACACCGAGTGCATAAACATTTTTGTAAGTTGGGTTACGGTTAAACTGGTCAATCTTAACCATGCCACGCGGGTTCACTAAGGCTTCATCGGCTTGTTGCAAAAACTTAGGCCCCTTGAATGCTGGCAACATCATCGAGTAACCGAAGGGCAATTGATGGGATTTAATGACAGCACCATTGGCATCATGCTCATCAACATGCATGGTGCCTTGTTCGATTTTGGTCACCTTAGCATTACAAATCCAGTTAATGTGACGCTGACGCATGATGCTTTCTAACATACCTTTAGAATCACCGACACCACCTAAACCCAAATGACCAATATAAGGTTCCGAGGTAACAAAAGTCATTTTGACATCTTTACGAATTTTGCGTTTACGCAGATCCGTATCCATAATCATCGCGTATTCATAAGCTGGGCCAAAGCATGATGCCCCTTGAACGGCACCCACCACAATAGGCGCTGGTGACTCACAGAACTTTTCCCAATCTTCAAAAGCTTCAACCGAATGACCGGTAGTACACACAGACACGGTATGACCACCATGACTGGTTGGACCAAAACCAGGCACTTCTTCAAAGGCTAAATAAGGCCCTGTGGCTAAAATCACATAGTCGTAATCAACACGATCACCATTAGCAAGCAACAAATGATTTTCATTCGGTTTGATTTCTGTCACCGTAGCGTGGATAAACTCAATACCCTTGCGTGTTAGTGCCGGTTCAATCGGAAAGGAAATATCTTCGGGGGTGCGCCAACCTACACCAACCCACGGATTAGAGGGAGTAAACTGAAACTGGTCTAATGCTGAAACCACTTTAATGGTGTGTTGAGAACCCAATTGACGCTTGATGTCATAGGCCATTGGCATACCGCCAATCCCTGCACCCACAATTACAATTGTTGCCATGTGATATTTTCCTTTTGAGAGGTGAATTTTAGTTATGTTTAGAGGTTTTTCAATTGTAACAAGTTAGCTTTTGATCGTACATTACCAATCGACATTACGTAGTTAATCTTTTCGATGATCATGCCTCACTTATTCATAATGGTATAATCCTTTCATTCGCAACCAACAACATCACAGGATCTGTTCGTGATTTTTAGCCTACCCTCTTGGAATCAACAACAACACAAAACCCTCTTTTGGTCTGGTTTGGGCGATGCAGGGATTGCGCTAGCCTTAAGCCAGCTAGAAGAATCTCTTAGCAAACCATTGCTTGTGGTAACGGAAACAGCCCAACAGGCACAACAATTGGCACTAGAGTTAAACTTTTTTAGTCCGCAGAATTGTTTGCTCTTTCCGGATTGGGAAACCCTACCTTACGATCGTTTTTCTCCGCATCAAGACATCATTTCGGCCAGACTTCAAGCCCTCTATCGTCAAGCCACGACACCCCCTCGCTTCTTAATCGCTCAAGTTTCTACCTTGATGCATCAACTGATTCCAGCAGATTATCTGTTGAGTCGCAGCTTCGTATTGTCGGTGGGTCAACTGATTAACCGTCATGACTTTACTCGAAACTTAGAAAGCAATGGTTATCAGCGCGTTGCTCAAGTTATGGAGCATGGCGAATATGCACTGCGTGGTGCCTTGCTAGATGTCTTTCCGATGGGTGGAGACCAGCCATTACGTATTGATTGGCTTGATGATGAAATTGACTCTATCCGTCAGTTTGAGGTTAGCACGCAACTCACGACACAAAAAATTGATGCCATTACCCTATTGCCTGCCAAAGAATATCCCTTAGATAATGACAGCATTCATCAATTTCGCCAACAATGGCGCGATGCCTTTCCCGATGCCAATACCCGCACCAACTGGCTTTACCAAGCGGTTTCTAAAGGACAAAGTTCCAGCGGGTTGGAATATTACCTTGCCTTGTTTTTTGATCAACTCAGTGCCATTACCGACTACCTAACCCCCGAAACGCATCTTGTTTGGGTGGGTAAAGTCGCACCCGCTGCTGAAGCTTTTTACCGTGATGTCGAAGAGCGTTACACCATTGGTAAGCTCGATCCCAATCACCCTATATTGCCGCCAGACCGCGTGTTCTTAACAGCAAATGATTGGCTGGCTCGCATGAAGCCTTTCTATCGCATTGAATTATCTGCTGACGTAAGGCACGACAATAGCCAGCATTGGAACCTTAAACCCTTTCCTGATTTAAGTATCGATCCTAGTCGTCCCGATGCACTGTGGCGCCTAGCCGATTGGCTCCCCAGCTTAAACAGCCAAACCAAAGTATTACTGGTAGCCGAGTCAGTAGGTCGCCGTGAAGTACTGATTGAGCTCTTGCAAAAATCTCGTCTTAAAGTCATGCGTGCAGAGCATTGGTCAGATTTTTTGCAGGCAGAAACCCCTGGTCTGTATTTAACGGTAGCGCCACTCAGTCACAACCTCTGGCTAGACGACATTGTCATTATTAGTGAAGTTTCCTTGTATGGCACACAGGTGCGTCAGACTCGACGTCGCAAACGCAGTGCGCATCAAGATTTTACCGACGGCATTCGTTCATTAGCCGAACTTGATTTGGGCTCTGCTGTCGTTCACTTAGAACATGGTGTAGGTCGATACATGGGATTAGAAACCCTGACACTAGGCGATATTCCGCGTGAATTTGTCGCTTTAGAATATGCGGGTGGCGACAAACTTTATGTTCCCATTACCAATTTACACTTAATCAGCCGTTATGCGGGCGCTGATGCAGATCATGCCCCTTGGCACAAGCTGGGTAATGACCGTTGGAACAAAGCACGTAAACAAGCCATCGAAAAAGTGCGTGATGTTGCCGCCGAGTTGCTCGACTTATACGCCGCACGTGAAGCGCGTCGCGGTCATGCTTTTGCCGATGCAGGTGCTGATTACCTGCGCTTTAGTGCCGGCTTTACCTTTGAAACCACACCCGACCAACAAAACGCCATTGATGCCGTGATTGCCGATATGCAATCTCCTCGCCCAATGGATCGCTTAGTCTGTGGTGATGTGGGTTTTGGTAAAACCGAAGTGGCAATGCGCGCTGCATTTATGGCGGTGCATGGTGGTAAGCAAGTGGTGGTATTGGTGCCAACCACCCTGTTAGCGAATCAGCATTTACAAAACTTCCGCGACCGCTTTGCCGACTGGCCAGTCAAAATCGAGGCGCTTTCACGCTTTGGCGGCTCAACGAATCAAGCCAAGGTCATTGAACAGATTGCCGAAGGCAAAGTAGATATTGTTATTGGTACTCATAAGCTATTACAAAGTGATATGCGTTATCACGATCTTGGTTTAATTATCATCGATGAAGAACACCGCTTTGGCGTTAAACAAAAAGAATTCCTAAAAAGTCTGCGTACTCAAGTCGATATTCTTGCCATGACCGCTACCCCCATTCCGCGCACACTTTCCATGGCCTTCGCTCAATTGCGGGACATGTCGATTATTGCCACACCACCTGCGAAGCGTCAATCGATTCAAACCTTTGTACAAGACTGGAATGCGGAGCTGGCCAAAGAAGCCTGCACCCGTGAGTTGCGTCGTGGCGGACAAGTGTATGTATTATTTAATGATGTCGAGCGTATGCCGACCTTTGTCGATGAACTCAGTCAATTAATGCCCGATGCACGTATTGCTATGGCACACGGACAAATGCCTGAACGTGAATTAGAGCGCGTGATGCGTGATTTTTATCATCAAAACTACAATATTTTGGTCTCCACCACCATTATCGAAACCGGTATTGATATTCCCAATGCCAATACCATTTTGATTCACCGAGCCGACAAATTTGGTTTAGCCCAGCTTCACCAATTGAGAGGACGTGTGGGTCGCTCACACCACAAAGCCTACGCTTATCTATTCACCCCACCTAAAGAAGCGCTGAGCGCTGATGCGGTGAAACGCCTAGAAGCTATTGCCCGCCACGATCAGTTGGGTTCTGGCTTTGCCCTCGCCAGTCAAGATTTAGAAATCCGTGGTGCCGGTGAGCTGCTCGGTCATGAGCAAAGTGGACAGATGCAAGAGATTGGTTTTGAACTCTATACCCAGCTGCTCGATAAAGCGGTTCGCGCCTACCGTCGTGGCGAAGTTCCTAACTTAGAAGATAACAGTGAACAGTGTGAAGTCGATTTAGCCATCCCTGCTCTCATTCCCGACGATTATTTACCCGATATTTCAGCGCGCCTAGTACTGTACAAGCGCATTAATGCCGCCGAAGATCAAAATGGGCTTCATCAATTACAAGTCGAGATGGTCAATCGTTTTGGATTACTGCCCGATGCTTGTAAAAATCTGTTCGCCATTATGCAGATCAAACAACAAGCACTTGCGTTGGGTATTCATAAAATAGAAGCTAATGCCAACCAAATTAAACTTCATTTCTTGACCAAAACGCGCGTAGAACCGATCAAACTGATCCAACTCATTCAACAACAGCCAAAAATTTATAAACTGGATGGACCAAACAAGTTAAAATGGCTGGGAAATATCACTGAAGCGACGCAACGACTCACGGCAGTAGAAAATTTACTTACTCAACTTTCCCCTTCTTAATGGTATGAAGAGATTCTTTTAGCATGAACAACCTCTGTTTCAAACCCTTTCTATACGCCACCAGTTTAGCGCTTTCATTAGCTTTTAATGCACAAGCCTATACCGTCGAAATGATCGTGTTTGAATCTAACAATCCCAGTCTGTGGCTAACGGAAAACTGGCCAGCACTACCCGAAAAACTAGACAACACAGAAAGTGATGTCATCATCGGCACGGGCGGTACAGGGCGCCAACTGCTTAGCGAGAGTCAATTAAGCCTGAAAGAAACCGCTAGACGCCTAACCAGCAGTGGTGAATTTAGCATCTTAACGCACATCGGATGGACTCAAGCCGCCGAAACGCGTGAATCAGCAAAGTACGGTCGCATTCCCGATGAGTTAAGTCGTAATGGCTTACCTGTAGAGGCTAAAGTGAAACTCTTCAAACAGAAGTTTGAGCATATTGCCTTAGAAATGCAATGCACAAAGAAAATTCCTGAAGCCGTAGCGACTGAGTTTGCCAACAAACAGCAGCTTCCTTTGTCTGTTATCGAGCAGCAATGGCGTTTTAGACTACAAGAAGCCCGCAAAGTGAAACTGAATGAATTGCAGTATTTTGACCATCCTATGTGTGGTGTGTTACTGATGATTCGCCCCTAAGCGCTTGGAACTTCAACCTTATGTATCTTTATGCCAACTACGACCTCAAACAGCGCAACACCTTTGGTGTTTCTTGCAAAGCGCGCTATTTTGTTGAAGTTAAACATGCCAGTGCTATCCCTACCCTACGTAAAGATCCACAACTCGCTTCATTACCTTGGCTGGTCATGGGGGGTGGCAGCAACCTACTACTGACACACGATCTGGATGCCCTGGTGTTAAGCTGCAACTACGACGAAATCAAGATTGTTAAAGAAGATCAACACTCCGTTTGGTTATCGGTGGGTGCTGGGCGCTCTTGGCATGAGTTGGTCACTTACACTGTCGAGCAGGGTTGGTGGGGATTAGAAAATCTGGCGCTCATACCGGGCAAGGTTGGTGCGGCGCCGGTACAAAATATTGGTGCTTATGGTTCAGAAGTGCAAGACACCATTACACGTATTCAAAGTTTCGACCTACGTGACGGTCATAGAATTGAATTACGTAAAAATGAATGTCAGTTTGCTTATCGTGACAGTATTTTCAAACATGAGTTGGCCAATCGCCTGCTCATTCATCGCGTTACCTTTCGACTTCTCAAGCAAAGTAGTCCTAATTTGGTACACGAACCCTTGCATGAAGCTATATTTAGCCAAAATCCACAATTAAAACCAGAAGAAATAAATCCACGCATGGTGTATGACGCGGTGATAAAACTACGTCAAGAACGCATTCCAGACCCCAATGTGCTAGGTAGCGCTGGCAGTTTTTTCAAAAACCCCACCATTACCCTAAAACATTTCCAACAGTTACAACTGCAATACCCCGACATACCTGGTCACAAACTCACCAACGGTTGCATTAAGCTACCTGCTGCTTGGTTAATTGAAAAAGCACAATGGAAAGGCAGACGCATTGATGAAGTAGGCACTTATTACAAGCACGCCTTGATTTTGGTGAACTATGGCAAAGCCAGCGGCAAAGACATCTTAAACGTTGCCGAAACCATTCGTGAAGACGTGATCAACCACTTCTCCATCTCGCTAGAAAAAGAAGTGGTGATTTGGTAGTTGTGCTAGGTGTTTTAAACTAACGCCTTACAGCGAGGCTAGCGCAAAAGGCATAAAGGTAACCATTGCCAACAGCATCGCCACCCAAGCGCGTTGCTGACCCGCTAACACCCCCATGAAACCGCCAATAAAAGCAACAGGCGCTGCAATCCAAGAAATTGGCGGGAACACAAAAGCAAAACCCGCTGCAATAACGCCTGCCACCATCGCAATGGTGGTTGTATTGCCAGGATGATAAATCAAGGTGTTACGCATATCTGCCGGTAAATCATGCGCTGACTCAGCACGAATAAAAAGTTGCTGAACTTTTTCTTTGGTAATAGCTTGATCTCGTTCATTTTCAGCCAAACCCAAGGTGACTTTACCTTCTTGGTAAAGCTGAAAAACCAATTCATCCCAACCGGCCTCTTCTGGCAATTGATCAATCAATTGCTTCATCTCATTTTTTGATACTTTCATGACGTCCTTCTTGGTTAAATTCGCGCTAATGGCTACAAAGCGTATTATAATGCACGTATAACAAATAGCGCACATTATTGGATAAAACACCAATACATCGTTTTACAAGGAAAGTATCACATGGCCATGTTGCCAGGATTACAGTTTAACGTCAGTCAGCAGCTTAAGCTCACACCACAACTGCAACAGTCGATTAAGATATTGCAGCACTCTGCTATTGAACTGCAAGAAGCGATTAATGAAGCCCTAGACAGCAATATCATGCTGGAAGTAGAACTTGAGGATGCCTCACCTCAAGGTGAAAGTAATAACTTATTAAGCGATAGCTCTGAGCACTATGATGACTTAGATGTTGTTGCACTAGCCGAATTTAACAGCGTTGCCGATGATGCATCGATTGACCATCGTAACAGTTTAACGGATAACCTAGACTGCCAATGGGATGATTTATTCGATAAAGATGGGAATGAAGCCCCTATTCAGCACAGTGAATTTGAAGACTTTTCTATCACCTCTCATCATGATAATGATGACTATACCCCTGCTGAAAGCTACACCGCAGCCCATGAAGATCTTTACAGCCACTTAAAATGGCAAGTCGATACTTTTAGCTGGGGTACGGATATTCAACAAGCGATTGCCTATTACCTTATTGACTTAATTGATGAGCAAGGCTATTTGAACAATGATTTAAATGAAGTCATTGAGGCAATCAGCGAAAACGAATCTTTTACGCCTGATGAAGACGATATTGAAACCGTTCTGACCCTTATTCAAGAAAATTTCGATCCTGCCGGTGTTGGAGCACGCTCCATTCAGGAATGCCTGCTCATTCAGTTAAAAGGGATGTTGCCGCAAACACCGCTCATTAAAACAGCCAGTGCCATGCTCTCGGAAAAGTTCGATTGGTTTGCTCACGGTGACTTTACTCGATTAAAGCGGGTTTATGCGCTAAGTGATTCAGCTTGGCAAGATATGCTAGGGTTAATTCAATCGCTTAATCCCAAACCCGGTTTAAGCTTTGCCGACAGTGAGCGCGAAGTGATTATTCCCGACTTAATCATTAAGCGCGACAAAAAAGGCTGGAAGGTAGAACTCAATCCCAATGCCTACCCTCGTGTGCGTGTCAATAATGAATATGTCGATTTGTTGAAACATCTCGATAAATCCAGTCGCAGTCAACCCGAAGCCGAACTGATGAAAGAAAAGCTTGCTGAAGCACGTGGACTGATTAAAAGCATTCAAAGTCGTGGTGAAACCCTGCTCAAAGTAGGCGCTTATTTGGTTGCCGAGCAAGCTAAGTTTTTAGATGAAGGCGAAGTGTCGATGAAACCCTTGGTACTGCGAGATGTTGCCGATGCTCTGGGGTTACATGAATCGACCATTTCACGTGCCACCACACAAAAATACATGCAGACACCTCGCGGAACCTATGAACTCAAATACTTTTTCTCAAGTAGCGTCAGTCAATATGGCCCGCAAGATCAATCGGCTGTTGCCATTAAGGCACGCATTAAACAACTGATTGATGCTGAAGATCCCAAAAAACCCATCAGTGATCAAGACTTGGTGGATAAATTAGAAACCATGAAGATTAGTGTTGCACGCAGAACGGTTGCCAAATATCGGGAAGCGATGGGTATTGCCTCCTCTTCACAACGAAAAGTCAGGCGTTAGTTAGTTACCACACCCAACACAGTGAAATGAGCGTATTATGGCTTAGGCAATTTGGTATTGGTTGCTTCTATTTCGTCCACCACCCGATTTCGCCCCGTTGCCTTAGCGATGTAGAGTGCATTATCAGCGCGGTTAATAAAGTCAGTCGCTAACTCACCTTTTCGATAAGTAGAAACACCCACAGATGCGGTAAATTGTAAGGTGGTGGTGGTATTGCGTAACTTAAGATTGGTTTCTTGAAGCAGCTTGCGTAATTTTTCAGCAAAGGAAAAGGCATTGGCTGCACTGGTGTCGGGTAACAGCAAAATAAACTCTTCACCGCCAAAACGACCAACAAAATCTTGTCCTTTACTGGCCTGTTTCAACAATTTTGCAATGAAACGCAGAACACTATCCCCCACCATGTGGCCATGCTGATCATTAATACGCTTAAAATGATCAATATCTAAAATAATACACGAGAAAATGTCGCTCTTCGACTCATCCAACTGCTCGGCAATAAACTTATCCATCGCACGACGGTTACCAATGCCAGTGAGCGGATCGGTATGAGCTTCTTTAAAGCTCATTTCAAGCTGTTTCTTGAGCGTATCCACCTCGCTGCGCACAGCTTCCATTTTCGACTTCATGCCTTTGGCATTGGTGGTTAATTCTTTAATGGATGCAACCACACTTTGCACCACATAAGCCGCCACACTCACGTCATTGGTTTTACTCGACAATGAGGTTAACGCCTTTTCCAAAATTTCGCTATGTGCCGATAGATTATGTTCCCAGCCATCCATGTCTGAAATGATTTCATTCACCAATTTCAACACGATGCCGTCGATTTCATTCATCACACAAATACGACTGACGATGTGATTAAACAGCTCGACTGCCACAGATTCGTATTCGGTTGCAGCAGCTAACTGATCAACGACAAAGGGATCACGCTTAAGTAAATACTCATACCAAACCATAAAGTTAATAGGATTAGGACGAACACCTCGTTGAACCACCTCAGCCAAAACCTGATCAGCGAGGAGTTTACTTTCAGCAAAACCTTCCCTGTAATGGCGCATAACTAATCCATCCGTACTGGGTGAAAAAAATGTCTAATGATGTCCGCTGCCATGTTCAGACCAATCTGTCAGGGTATATTCAGCACCACAATAAGGGCATTTTGCCTGTCCGGTTTCTTCAATAGGCAAGTAAACTTTAGGATGCGAATTCCATAACGCCATACCTGGCATCGGACAGGTTAAAGGCAAGTCTTTGCTGCTCACCTGATACTGATTTTCAGCATTAGGGGTGACTAATTGAACCGAATCTTTCATGCCTAGGTCTTCCTTATTTTACCAACGTGCGCCACGCCGCGTGATCTTTGTCTTGTCCTTGAACCAAAGCAAAGTAACGTGCTTGAATAGCCTGAGTAATCGGACCACGTGAACCAGCACCAATCGCACGACCATCCAATTCTCGAATCGGTGTTACTTCGGCTGCGGTTCCTGTAAAGAAAGCTTCATCAGCAATATAGACTTCATCACGGGTAATGTTGCGCTCAATCACTGTGTAACCCATTTCTGCCGCTAATTGCATAATGGTTTTACGGGTAATGCCATCTAAAGCTGATGTCAATAAAGGCGTGTAAATGACACCATCACGCACCATAAAGAAGTTTTCACCCGAACCTTCCGAGACATAACCTTCTTTATCTAACAACAAGGCTTCATCACAACCATGACGAATAGCTTCTTGCAGCGCCAACATTGAGTTCATGTAAGCACCATTGGCTTTGGCCTTGGTCATGGAAATATTCGGATGATGACGGGTGAAGGATGAAGTGGCTACTTTAATGCCTTTTTCAAGGTTTTCGGCACCCATGTAAGCACCCCATGTCCAAGCGGCAACCATGACATGAACTTTTAGGTTATCAGCGCGCAATCCCATGCCTTCAGCACCGTAGAAAGCCATCGGACGTAAATAAGCAGACGCAAGACCATTTTCACGCACCACTGCACGTTGAGCCTCGTTCAACTCATCTTTAGTGTAAGGCATAGCCATGTTCATAATCTTAGCGGAATTAAACAGGCGATCGGTATGAGCTTCTAATCGAAATATCGCTGTACCTTCTGGAGTCTCATAGGCACGAACCCCTTCAAAAACACCCATACCATAATGAAGCGTGTGCGTTAACACATGAACCTTCGCATCGCGCCAAGGAACCATCTGTCCATCTAACCAAATAACGCCATCACGATCCGCCATTGCCTGCATAATGTCTTCCTTAATAAGAATTTTGTATAAATTTGAGTTTATTTTACGCTATGTGCTTAACTTCTACCACTGTTGCTTAGTGGAAACGACTTGGTTATCAATTAAACGTGTATTCCCCAGCCAGGCAGCAATTAAAACCACCGCTCCCTGTTCGGATAAGTGCATTACAGGCTGCAGACTGATAGGGTCTCGGATCGCCACATAATCCACCCGATCAAATCCAGATGACTTGAGTTGTGCTTCAGCCTGCTCAATCAAGCCCTCGCTGGAAAAACCTGACAAAAGTCCTTGCTGAATACTTTGTAAAACCTGAAAAATCGTCACAGCTTGTTGACGCTGTTCACGGCTTAAATACTGATTGCGGGACGAAAGCGCCAAACCATCTACTGCACGGCAAGTGGGTGCAGATAGAATCTGAATAGGCAAGTTTAACCCTCTTACCATCGCCTTTAACACCGCTAATTGTTGAAAGTCTTTTTCACCAAAAACAGCTAGTTGTGGTTGAATCATGTTAAACAGTTTAAGCACAATGGTGGCTACCCCAGCAAAATGTCCCGGACGAGATAAACCACATAGGGTTTCGGTTAAGCTTGCAGGTGGCATCACCAAAAAACCTTCAGAAGACGCGGCACTATTCGCACCTTCTGGAAAAACTTCCTCGACACTCGGAGCAAATACCACATC
This sequence comes from uncultured Francisella sp., assembly GCA_964519885.1. GTDB lineage: Bacteria > Pseudomonadota > Gammaproteobacteria > Thiomicrospirales > Thiomicrospiraceae. The sequence goes on from CAZFLX010000027.1 coordinate 26,961, forward strand.
AACGCCCAATGCAGTCAACGCCTCAACATCAGCAGCTAGGGTTCTGGGATAACGATCAAAATCTTCATTCGGACCAAACTGCAAAGGGTTAACAAAGATACTCACCACCACTTTATCGGCATGAGCTTGGGCTAACTTCACCAATGAAAAATGCCCTTCATGCAAATTCCCCATGGTAGGCACTAAGGCCACACACTGAGAAGTTTGTCGCCATACTGTTTGGTTCTGATGCCAATCGGATAAATGATGAATAAGTTGTGTCATAAGTAAAGCTTAACTGGGATTGCTGGGAAATTGACCGGACTTAACCGCTTGTACATAAGCCGTCACCGCCTGTTCTAAACTGCGCCCTTCGACTAAGAAACGCGGCGCAAAAGATGGCGCATAAGCCGACAAGCCCAAAATATCATGCAACACCAATACTTGACCATCGGTGCCAACACCCGAACCAATACCAATAGTCGGAATGCTTAAGGCTGCTGAAATCCGCTCTGCGACTTCAGCCACCACGCATTCCAAAACCAACAAAGAAACACCCGCTTGTTCTAGTGCCAAGGCTTCATCTACTAAACGCTGGGCATCGGCTTGGGTTTTTCCCGCCATTTTGTAACCAGCACGCAAAGCTTGTTGCGGTAATAATCCTAAATGACCACACACAGGCACGCCTTGCGCTGTTAAGGCTTCAACCAGTGGCACAACCGACAATCCACCTTCTAATTTAACCATTTGAACGGATGCTTCTTGCAATATACGTTGCGCACTAGCTAAACCCTGCTCGACAGTCGTGGCGGTCATAAAAGGCAAGTCTGCCACCAGCCAAGCGAAAGGTGCACCACGGCGAACCATTTTGGCATGATAAATCACATCATCCAGCGTAACAGGAATGGTCGAGTCATGACCTTGCATCACCATACCCAATGAATCACCCACCAGCAAAGCATCAACACCAGAATTGTGCAACAATCGGGCAAAGCTGGCATCGTAAGCGGTTAGCATCGCCAATTTCTGCTGATTTTTTTTCGCTGATAACAAACGAGACAAAGTCATGGGCTTGACGTGTGTCATGCAGTCTCCTTAGTGGGAAGATTAATGGGACGCGCTTGATAATCTGCCAAAACAGGCAGTTCTGCAACCAAACCCAAGGTTGGAATTCGGTAGTTTGGAGCAATTTCTTGCCAGGGTAGTACAACAAAATCACGCAAGGCAATCCCCGGATGGGGTAAGGTTAATCTTTCCGTTTGCATGACACAATCACCCACTGATAAAATATCCATATCGAGTGTTCTTTCACCCCAATGACGTTTACGCTCTCGGTGTTGTGCTTGCTCAATCGACTGACACACATCGAGCAAAGCCAAGGGAGATAAATCGGTTAAACACTCAACCACCGCATTCACGTAATCGGGTTGATCTTGTGGTCCCATCGGACTGGAGGTGTAATAGGCAGAAACCCGCAACGCATGGATATTAGGGTGTTGCCGCAATGCGGCTACCGCTGAATTTAGCTGTTGAATGGGCTGATTAAGATTGGCACCCAACCCCAAATAAGCCAATTGCATGATTTAGCGACGCGGACGACGGCGGCGTGGACGACGTGTTTGTTCAAGAGCTTCTTCAAAGGCGGCATCTTGATTTTCCACCACTGCTTCAAAAACCGGTTGATACAGCCATTCTGGGTGTTGCTCTTGCTGTTGTTGCCAAAATGCGACCACTTCATTAAAACGCGGTACGGCAAAAGCACGCAATGACAAGAAGTCAAACCCAGCGCGGAAGCGTGGAATAGCCAACACACGTTGCGCTTGATCCTGTTTGGTCAGCAACAAGAGTTGCATTGCCCAAACTTCTTTCACATAGTGCATAATCG
>CAZFLX010000028.1:0-27470 GCA_964519885.1 uncultured Francisella sp.
CCGAATAGGCTAATTGTAAGCTATGTTTCTCTCCGGGATTATTAGACCATTACAAGGCAGTCCGCAACCATTACAGAATTTGGCATCGTTTGTTGTTTCTTTGCCACATTTTGAACAATACATTTGGAATCCTCCTCTTAATACCTAACGTGATACAAGTTAACCACCAGAAAATTGATAATGGACGAAGTCTAGCAGAAATTTGGGCTGTGTGCTCCAAGGAGTTGTTATCCGGCGCGAAGCGGCGGTTCAACGACTGCAAAACTAGCACCCCGTTACCCTGACGCATAGCGTCAGGGTAACGTAGAAGTAACCGGCCAGCGCCGGTTTTGGCGCTGGTCCGGTTGACTGCCGGGTTATGCGTCATTTTCTTTAATGGCAGCTTCTCTTAGGAAGCGCAGGCCAGCGGGAGTGAGGCCATTATCAAAGTAACCAAGGCTTTCCAAATCTTCTATATAGCCTCTTGGGAGGTCATTAGTCATTTCGTCAAAGCGCCTGCGTATAGAGGTTGGACTCGCGTTGACAATTCTTTCCCGCCCAATTTTTCTTACTACGTGCGATTGGGTGAAGCCGGTTAGCCGTTCTTCAGCCTCTGACGAGCCGCGCTCAAGCTTCTTATTCATCCGCTCCATGAACAGGCGTTTGTTCAATTTAGTAACTTCTCTTTGAGCCTCCACAAGCTCTTGTTCTTTACTCTTTAGTTGCGTAAGCACCTTTTCCTTTTCCTCTTGTTCAAGATGTGAGCGCTCGACTAAGTGCTGGACAATTTTATTCCGTTCAGCAATTACTTTCTCAATTTCCTGTTGCTCTGTTTCTAGTTTTTGCTTTGTCTTTTCAACAGCATCACCTTGCTTTCCTGGCATGCCTTGTAGGTAAGTTCGCATAGACGAGTAACCCTCGTCCAAATTACGTAGACGTTCTCCGAAGCCACTTTCGATTTTGACGAGTAATTGGGCTATGTCTCTGGTGAACTTGTAGGTGTTGTCATAAAAAGCATTGCTGGTCTCCGTGGCCTTAAAGTAAAAGAGCGCTGAAAGACCTACGGAGAAGAGTGCAAGTAGAAGGGACAACAAAGTCGGAAAGTCGATGTTCAGGGTTGTAGGCGTCGAGTACAACTTGTAAGTGAACACACCAACTAAAACTAGCGTGCAGATTGCCTTCACCCACTCCCACAATCCCGCCTTCGGCTTATCTTGATCCATGTGTTCTCCTTGTTGATGCATAACGGGGTGCGAGTTGAGCACCAGTAAAAATTGATGATAGACGAAGTCTAGCAGAAATTTTAGCTGTGTGCTCCAAGGAGTTGTTATCCGGCGCGAAGCGGCGGTTCAACGACTGCCAAATCGCTACCTTGACTCACCCACACACCAAGTATAAACTTATGTATAACTTTTATTTCATTGGGGCAAGCATCATGGCACAAGCGGTACTTCAGGTAAAACATTGGGGCAACAGCCTAGGGGTTCGCTTGCCTGCGGCCATCGCTAAACTGCTCAACTTACACGCAAATCAGCAGGTCAAACTGTCTGTCGAGGCAGATAGTATTGTCATAACGCCGATTAAAGAAGCGTTAAGTGACAAATTAGCGCGCTTCGATCCAGAGCGTCACGGTGGCGAGGTGATGACTGCAACTCACGCTCTCGGCGCTGAGCGCATCTAGCATGAAAGCAAACTGGATTCCCGATCGGCAAGACATCATTTGGATTGACTGTAACCCACAAGTCGGACAAGAAATGAAAGACATCCATCCTTTTCTTGTACTCTCTCCTGCTGCTTTTAACAACAAAACATCTTTGGTCATCGGACTTCCCATGACAACCGCTGCGTACAACGCCGACAACCCGTTTGCAGTGCTGGTTGGTAAAGCTCACGGTAAGAAGGTCGACAAAGACAGTTATGTGTTGTGTCATCAGCCCAAGTCTTTCGACTGGCGTGTTCGTCTTGCCAAACCACATCCACTGGGCAAGCTCGATGCAGAAGTGATGCGTGAGGTCTTAGAATCGCTTAATCAAATTGTCATGCTCTGCGAGGGATAGTTTAAGCTTGCTCACTCACGACATCCTTCACTTCTTTAGCTGACTGATTCATCTCATAGCCGCAACATTTTTATTACTCCACAGTGGTACAATAATCGCCAGTTAAAAAACACAAAAAAGACATAACGGAGGCTAACAATCATGCTGGCACAACACTTAACCTTTATTGGTGGCGGCAATATGGCGCGTAGTTTAATTGGTGGACTGATTGCTAATGGCTTTGGCGCTAATCACATTCGCGTCGTTGACCCTAACGAAGCGCAGCGTCAACAGCTGGCTCACATGGGCGTTGCGGTTTATGAAAAGGCAACCCCTGAGTTATTAGAAAGTGAGTTATTGGTACTGGCGGTTAAACCACAAATCATGGCTGAAGTGGCACAATCTTTAGCGTCTGACGTACAACGCACTAAACCTCTTATTATTTCGGTAGCTGCAGGTATTCGTTGTGATGATTTATCTCGTTGGCTGGGTGGCAATGTTGCGATTGTACGCAGTATGCCTAACACGCCCGCGCTGGTTCAATCGGGTGCGACTGGCTTGTTTGCCAATGCACAAGTCACTTCAACGCAAAAAAATCAGGCCGAATCTTTAATGCGTTCGGTCGGCATTAGTTTGTGGGTGAATGACGAAAGCTTAATTGACAGTGTGACTGCGCTTTCTGGCTCTGGTCCTGCTTACTATTTCTTAATGATGGAAGCGATGATGAAAGCGGGTGAAGCCTTAGGCTTAGACGCAAAAGCCGCGCAACTACTGACCGTACAAACGGCTTTAGGTGCAGCGAAAATGGCCATCGAAAGTACGGCAACGCCCGCTGAACTGCGTGCGCAAGTGACCTCGCCCAATGGTACGACCGAAGCCGCGATTAAGCATTTTCAACAACAGCATTATGAGCAACTGGTGCTAGAGGCGATGCAAGCCGCCCAAGCCCGTGCGCAAGTCTTAGCTCAAGCATTAGGAGCGCAAGCATGACCCCTACCTCACAAGCGGGCTTTTTTGCTCTGCAATTTATTGCTGACATTTTGGTATTCTTTTTCGTACTGCGCGTTGCCTTGCGCTTATCGATGGCCGACAGTCACAGTCCGTTTGTTTACGCTGTGGCACGCGTGACCAATCCTGTTTGTCGCCCCATTGCACGATTTTTACCTTACAGCCCAAAATGGGATTATGCCGCTTTAGTTTGGGCTTTTGTCATTCAAGCCACCTACTACGGCATTATGTCATTGATGTTAGATAAAAGCTATGCGCCGTTTGGGCTGGCTATTCTGACCTTTTCTGACCTACTACGCGCTTTCTTTAATTTATGGTTTTTAACCATTATTGCCGAAGCCATTCTCAGTTTTATTCGACCTGTGCAAAGCGATCGCAATTTAAGTTTTATTAGCGACTTGAACCGACCAATTTTAACGCCGATTCGTCGCTTTATGCCGAATATGGGTGGCTTAGATTTGTCACCGATTGTTGCGCTATTCATCATTAAGCTGAGTGAAATATTTATTGTCGGATGGTTACAACAATTGGCCGCACAATGGGTCTAAATTACGATCATGTTATAATGTTAAATAACTTTATTAACGAGAACTTCTGTCGATGACGACTGTCGCTTTATCAGAATCTACTACAGCCGACTCTGTGGGTGTGGTGACACCAGAAACCTTAGTGATTCAGGATCCACTGAAACTCACTTGTGGCGCTGTGTTGCCTAGCTACCAATTGGTGTATGAAACCTATGGCACGCTGAATGCACAGGCCAGTAATGCGGTGCTCATTTGTCATGCCCTGAGTGGCGACCATCATGCGGCTGGCTATCACCATAAAGATGACAAAACGCCTGGTTGGTGGGATCATTACATCGGTCCTGGCAAAGCGATTGATACCAACGTATTCTTTGTTGTTGGCGTCAATAACATTGGTTCTTGTCGTGGCTCTACAGGCCCTGCTAGTCTTAATCCTGAAACACAACGCCCTTACGGACCCGACTTTCCGATGGTGACTTGTGCCGACTGGGTGGTGACACAAGCCAAGCTCGCCGATCATTTGGGTGTTGAGCAATGGGCTGCGGTGGTTGGTGGTAGTTTAGGCGGTATGCAAGTTCAGCAATGGGCGATTGACTTTCCCACACGCTTAAAACACGCGGTGATTATTGCCTCTGCACCTCGTTTATCGGCACAAAATATTGCCTTTAACGAAGTGGCTCGTCAGGCGATTATGACTGACCCTGATTTTCATGGCGGACGTTTCTTAGAGCACAACACCATTCCGAAGCAGGGCTTAATGTTAGCACGCATGTTAGGGCATCTCACCTACTTGTCGGACGATTTAATGGGGCAGAAGTTTGGGCGTGAACTGCGTTCAGGACATGTTAAGTACAGCTACGATGTCGAATTTCAGGTAGAAAGCTATTTGCGCTACCAAGGTGAAAAGTTTGCCACTAAATCTAACTTTGATGCCAACTCCTATTTACTCATGACCAAAGCACTGGACTATTTCGATCCCGCTCTCAAACATAATGACGACTTGGTTACCGCCTATTCCGTTATTGAAGCCCAGGCCTTGGTAATTGCCTTCACTACCGATTGGCGCTTTTCACCTGAGCGTTCAATGGAAATGGTCAAAGCCCTTCGTCAGGCAGGGAAGCGCGTTGTTTACGCTGAGGTGGAATCAACTCATGGTCACGATGCTTTCTTACTGCCCAACAGCTACTATGAACAAGTGTTTTCGACTTACATGAAGCGCGTTGCCGTGGAGTGTGCGCTATGACTTTGAAACCTGAATTTACCCGCTTATTAGATTGGATTCCTCAAGGTGCACGAGTATTGGATCTGGGCTGTGGATCAGCGGAGCTGTTAGCTTACCTGATGAAACACAAACAGGTTCAGGGAGTTGGCTTAGAAATGGATCCCGTGTCCATTATTGCCAGTATTGCCAATGGTGTCGATGTCATTCAAGCCGACTTAAACGACATTAATTTAGTCAACATGTTTGGCGAAAATGCATTCGACGTGGTACTGACCACACAAACCCTACAGTCGATGCAACGTCCCGATTACCTAATTGATAGCATGTTACGCGTTGGACAAAGGGCGATTGTGACCTTCCCCAATTTTGGCCATTGGCGCAATCGCTTGCAACTCATGTCGGGCGGTAAAATGCCTGTTTCAGAGAATTTACCTTATCAATGGTACGATACGCCAAACACTCATTTGTGTACCTTTGCCGATTTTGAGCAATTCTGCCAAGATCGAAATATTTACATTTTGGAACAGCGCGTACTGGGCAATGCTTGGGGCGCGGAGTGGTTGCCGAATCTACTCGGCGAAGTGGCACTCTATCACATCGAAAAAGGCATCGGGAGTCGTTAAATCATGACAACTCAGCAACTAACATCTGTTAGCGCGTTGGTATTACTACTCACATTGACGGGTTGCTTTGGTGACAGTAAATCTGCATCACCAGCGCCTGTTGAGGCCAGCAGTAAAAAGCCCAACAATGCAGAAGTTGAGACACTCTTATCACAATCGGTTTTTTTACGTCCTACCTTACCTGGTGAGCGCAGTCTTTATTTACGCATCACCTCTACTGCCGATAAACCTGTGGATTTAGAAGGACTGCACAAAGAACTCACCGAGCGCTTTCGTGCTAAGGGTTATCGGATTAGCGCACCTGAAAGCGCTAACTTTATGTTGCAAGTGAACGTGTTATCAATCAGTAAAACCAGTAAATCACTGACCAAAGAAGCGGTAAGTAATGGGTTTGGCGCTGCGGTTGCCATTGCCAACGCAGCGGTAGGCCCTGCGGGACAAGTGGTGGGGGCTGCCACCGAAAGCGCCACCAGTATTTTCTTTCGTGACACCTACTTCAACATGATTACCGATGTGATGATTAACGAACGTACACCACGTATCAGTATTTTAAAGCCCGAAACACAACAAGAAACCAACATCAACTGGAAAGCCCACCAAACACGTGCGCTTTCTTCGGTTAAAGACGTCAACGCCAATCAAGATGAATGCGTTGATATTTTAGAAGATAGCTTATTACGCGTGTTAAATGGACTCTTTTAGCCCATTAATTTAATCGGTTAATTGGGCACATCAAAGTTACGCATCGCGGTACGATAAGCATTGGCTGGATTGAGCAAGGCGTCGGCAAGAATAACACCCAAGCCCACCCAGTGATAAAAGGTGGGTTCCTTGCCAGCGACAAAATACAAGAAAGTGAGTAAACTGGTTGCCAACATCACCGTGACCAAAGCCCAAAATTGGTCCCAAAAGAAACCCGCCACGCCAACGTCACCCGACTTGAACATTTCAATCATGAAAGCCACTAATGCCACGGCAATAAACCCATAACCAACATTGCCGGTCATGGATAGCTGTAAATACTCAACAGCCAATAAATAGCCAACGACTGTCAGCATCCACGGAAAACGCGCTAATAAACTCATTGATTCATTCCCAATAAATTAGATTGCCTGACGTTGCAATAAAACGGCATAAAAACCATCCATGCCGTGTAAATCGGGACGCAGTTGTAACGCACCTTGTTCGGTAAAGGCTGAGTCTGGCAACACATAACCAACTTCGGCTAAACGCTGTTGCGCTGGCAAGCGAACATAGTCGCTGTGTTGTGCCAAAAATGCTGCAACGACCGCTTCATTTTCGCTGTGCATTAAGGAACAAGTGGCGTAAACCACATAGCCACCCTCACGCACCAACTTAGCGGCTGAGGTTAACACCGACAACTGAGTAGCATTTAAAGCACTCAATTCCATATCACGCCATTTCATATCAGGACTGCGTCGCCAAGTACCGCTACCTGAACAAGGCGCATCGACCAATACCGCATCTTGCGAACCACGAAGTTTTTTCAAACGCGCATCGGTTTCACTGGCTAAGGGCATAATGCGCACATTATCCACCCCTGCACGTGCCAAACGCGGACGCATACGATTCAAACGCGCTTCCGACACATCACAAGCAATCAAACTGCCTTTGTTCTGCATCGCAGCGGCGAGCTGCAAAGTTTTACCCCCAGCGCCAGCACAGAAATCGACCACCTTTTGACCTGAAACGACGGGCAGTAACGCACCCAAGACTTGACTACCCGCATCTTGCATCTCGAACCAACCTTGTTGAAAGGCATCGGTACGAAATAGCGGCGCACGCCCTGCTTGACGCAAGGCCGTCGGCACGCCGTCCACCATCGTCAACTCAAAACCAGTCGTTGCCAAAGACGCTTGCACTTGCTCACGTGTCGCTTTTAGGCTATTGACGCGAATGTCGGCAGGTGCAGCAGAGAGTAACGATTGCGTCAGCTTAATGGTGGCTTCTTCGCCCCACTGCTCAACCCAAGCTTGCCAGACCAAATCAGGAATACTGTAACGCACCGCATTCGGCAAGCTGGTCGCTGGGGTGGCACGCAAGGCTTCAGCCACTTCTTTTGCCATGGTTTCATCCATATATTTTTCCAAACCACGCATGGAAACACCCTGCTGAATCATCAACAAAGCGCCAACACGACGCTGATAACCTGGCCAGCCTTCACTCATTTCACCCAGGCGAGCATCAATCATACGACAGTGACGCAACACACCATAGGTTAATTCCGCTACCACGCCTCTATCTCGTTTGCCCATTTCTTTATGCGCTTTGAAATACTGATCCATGCGCGCATCAGCAGGCATTCTGTCATCGGTTAAAATTTGCGATAGCAGTTCAGCGGCACGAATGACGTGACCAGAACGAATGAGCTCGGTAATCATGGTAGGATTTCCCTTAACAGTTTGATTGATGAATGAAGACTGAAAGTGCGCCAGGGTAATCCATAGCGCACAGGAAGGAGCTATTTAACGACGTTGCGCTTGGAAAGCGAGGCGCTGACCAGCTGGTGCGTGAACTTTTTCACCATTATGGTACACCAAACAACCGTTAACGAACGTACTACTTATGCTCGCACTAAACTCTTGACCATTAAAGGGCGACCAACCACATAGGTATGCCAAGCGGTCAGGAGTATCAATAATCGGTTTTTGCATATCTACTAACACCAAATCGGCCCAGTAGCCTTCACGAATAAAGCCGCGATCAATCATGCCGTAACGACGCGCAACCGCATGTGAGGTTTTATGCACCACTTGTTCTAGCGTAAACACACCTTGATTGACCATCGTTAGCAAGGCTGGCAGTGCATACTGCACTAACGGCAAACCCGACGGGCAACCAAAGTAAGATTGTTGTTTTTCGTCCCAAGTATGGGGCGCATGGTCGGTAGCGATGACATCAATGCGACCATCACGTACCGCCGCGCGAATGGCTTCGCGATCATCGAGGGTTTTAATCGCTGGGTTACACTTAATTAGACCGCCCAAACGGTCATAGTCAGCATCGGTAAACCAGAGGTGATGAACACACGCCTCGGCGGTAATACGTTTGCCATCTAAATCGCCTTTGGTGAATAAATCCAGTTCTTCTTTAGTGGTGATGTGCAGAACGTGCAAGGGCGCATCGTGTTGTTTGGCTAAGCCAACCGCTAAAGAAGATGAGGCATAGCAAGCTTCACGCGAGCGCACAATACCATGTTGGTTGAAAGGAACATCATCACCGTATTGCTCGCGCCATTTGGCTTCGTTAGCCAAAATCATCGGCGTGTTTTCGCAATGTGTGGCAATAATCATTGGTGATTCGCGAAAAATGCCTTCCAGCGTTTTCGCTTCGTCCACCAACATATTACCCGTAGAAGCGCCCATAAACACTTTGACACCGCAGACATTCGCAGGATCAACCGCCTTCACTTCTTCGATATTATCGTTGGTTGCACCCAAATAGAACGAATAGTTGGCGTAGGCATTACCCTTCGCCATCGCATATTTGTCTTCTAAACTGGCACGCGTCACCGCTGGCGGCTTGGTGTTAGGCATTTCCATAAAGCTGGTAATGCCGCCGATAATGCAGGCTTTAGATTCTGTGGCAATGCGACCTTTGTGCGTCAGCCCTGGCTCACGAAAATGCACTTGATCGTCAATCATACCTGGCAACAAATATTTACCCTTGGCATCAATAATGCACTCAGCTTCGGCAGAAATGTGGGGGGCGATTTTTTCGATACGTCCATTACGGATGAGAACATCTGATTGCGTGATTGACCCTTCGTTAACCAAGGTCGCATTGGTGATGATTAGGCTCGACATGACAGCTCTTTGTGAATAATGATAGGATGTAGAGAAATATAGCAGATTACAGAGATTATCGCATGATAAAACGCATCTTAATTGCGCCTTTTGTGGGCGTCATTAGAGCCTATCAGTTATTGATTAGCCCACTGTTAGGGCCACGCTGTCGCTTTTACCCCAGTTGTTCGCACTATGGCATCGAAGCCTTACAAACCCATGGTTTATGGAAAGGGAGTTGGCTGACACTGAAACGCATCAGCCGTTGTCACCCTGGTTCTGAAGGAGGAGTTGATTTAGTGCCTGGCACCGAACACAAGCATCGATGCGCGGACACCAGCTGTAACCATCAACCGCCTAATGAAGGCAAAGGCTGATAGCCGCCTGCAACGCCTTTAGACACAATACTGACAGCGTCGTGCGGGTGCAAGCTTTCCAAATGATCGACACGTAGCCAGAAGTCGCTGTAATCCGATTGAGCATCTAGCTTAGCCTGTAAACGACGCGCTGCGTCTTCACAGAACATTAAATTAGCGCCATTCAAACGGGCAAACTCTTGCTCATCTTCACGTTTAACCGCAGCTTGTACCGCTGTTTGCAGTGCATCTTCAATACGATTGATTAATTGCGACACATCAAAACCATCTGTTTGCGTGTTCGATAAGGTCACGCGAACTTTAGCGAAGGAACGCTGACTGTGCGGTGTGGCACAAATCCCTTGACTGGTTCCTAACCAAGCATAAACTTCGGCTTGTGTTAGCTGTTCGCGTCCGTCAAAGTCACTACTGAATTGCTCTTGAATGAGTTGACGCGCTAAAGCAGCAGAACAAGGACAGGTCGAAGAATAAGGTACTTCTACTTGTAACTCTAGACGCAAATCACCCTCGTTTAAGTGTCCACGAATCAGACAGGGATAATTTTTCCAACCACTATTACCCGACAATAGCGAGCCGCGACGCTCATAATAGTCAAACTTATATTCGACAAAAGCCGCATTCGACAAGCCTGTATGCGACTGCACAAACTCAGATAGCATTGCCGACACTGAAGCAGGCGTAACCGCTTGAGTACTGGCTTTATCGAGCATTAAATACAAGCGCGACATGTGAATGCCTTTGCTTTGTGGGTCAATTAAATTAACATAAGCCTGAACACGCGCCAAGCTGCGCACAGGCTCAACACCTGCTTGCGCCAACATAATTGGCAGTTCAATTTGCGACATACCCACCCAATCAAGGGTACCCATCGGTGTTGAGAGGGGCATGTTGGCAACATCGGGCATAAATGGCTTAGTCATCGGTTACTCACTATTAACATAGTTGATCAAATTAGTCAGGTATTATCGCAACGATAACGAGTTTGGGCAAGTAGTAGCAGTTGGTGAGAAGTAAGGAGTGAGGCGTCAGACAATCCTTACTCCTCATTACCCATCACACCTTACTTTGTTCCTGTGCTACCAAAGCCACCCACACCCCGCTCACTCAGCTCATCGAAACTTTCCACCCAATCCCAAGCGGCTTGCACTACTGGCACAAACACCAATTGGGCCAAACGCTCACCTGGTTGGATGGTAAAGGATTCAGTGGAACGATTCCAAACCGAAATTTTCAATTCACCTTGATAGTCAGAATCGATTAAGCCGACGAGATTACCCAGCACGATACCATTTTTATGTCCTAGCCCTGAGCGCGGTAAAATCACCGCAGCCAAACTGGCATCGGCAATATGAATCGCCAAGCCCGTACCCACAAGGGTAACCGCATTAGCCGCTAACTCAATGGGTTCATCGATACAAGCACGTAAATCCAGTCCTGCCGATCCCGCTGTGCCATATTCTGGCGCGGGAATATCAACACCAATACGCGGTGAAAGTTTACGAATACGAATAGGGGTTTTCATGTCAAAATATCCGAAATTAATGATGAGTTGAGGCCAAATAAGTCAACACCTGTTGTGCCAACGCCAATTTATCCGCCAAAGGAAACTCATGCACACCCTGATGAGTCACCAAAGTGAGTTGGTTTTGTGGTTGATCGAAACCAGCACCTGCCGCGACTGAGTTAGCTAACACGCCATCAACGCCTTTACGTTGTAATTTTGCCTGAGCATGTGCCAGCAAGTTTTCGGTTTCAGCGGCGAAAGCAATCACCCTACCCCGATTCAGTTGCGATGCTGCCCAAGCAACAATGTCAGGGTTTTGTACTAACGTTAATGTCAGCGCCTGCTCACCTTGTTTTTTGAGTTTTTGCTCCGCAACCTGCTCAACGCGATAATCTGCCACCGCAGCGGCGGCAAGCATTAAATCGGTGCCATTAAAATGGCGTTGAACCGCTTCAAACATCTGTTGCGCACTGCGCACTGAAATCAGCTCAACACCCGTTGGTGGCGCTAACTGTGTCGGGCCTGAGATTAAACACACCTCTGCACCCATAGCACGCGCGACTTGCGCTAGGGCATAACCCATTTTACCGCTCGACCGATTGGCAATAAAACGAACAGGGTCAATATCTTCAATGGTCGGGCCTGCGGTAATGAGCACTTTTTTACCTTGCCATAAAGACGGAATGTCCAACTGTGCCAACCAATTCACAATGCTGACAGGTTCTGGCATACGACCTGTATCCACTTCCCCACAGGCAAGCGATCCACTTTCCGGCATGAGCATATTCGCGCCACGTTGCTGTAATAGCGCCAGATTGGCTTGTGTGGCAGGATGTCGCCACATTACGCCATTCATGGCTGGCGCTAAACACAACTTGGCTTGAGTCGCTAAGACCAAGGTGGTGAGCAAATCATTCGCCAACCCTTGTGCCAAACGCGCGATCACATCGGCAGTGGCAGGCGCGATTAATAGGATGTCTGCCCATCGCGCCAGCTCAATATGACTCATTGCCGCCTCAGCCGTTTCGTCCCACAAACTCTGACGCACCGCAAACCCTGTCACCGCTTGCAATGCCGTTGCGGAAACAAAATGGGTCGCGCCTTCAGTGAGCACACAGCGCACTTGTGCGCCTGCTTGAGTGAGTTTACGTGCTAAATCAACGGTTTTATAAGCCGCGATACCGCCACTGATACCCAATAAAATGCGTCTTTCGCTGAGCACTGCGGGTTGAGGTAGAGAAGAAATTATCATGCTGATATTATAAGCCTAGCGCTATGATAAGACATCATTTTTATCTATTAGCCCTCATTATGATAATTAATGTGAGTTATTAAATTATTTTGTGTATCATAAACTTGCTTTATAAACAACAATCGTTCAAAAAGGGTTACAACATGAAACAACACATTTTTATCAGTCTTATGGTCTTATTCAGCAGCGGCATGACGCAAGCTGCGGAGCTAGTTAAGGTGGGCGATAAACTACCCGCCATTGCCTTAACCACTCAGCAGGACAAGGCCTATAGCTTCGACAACAGCGTTAAGCGCATTGTTATGTCGGCAGAAAAACAATCGGCAGGTATGGTAACAGACTTATTGGACAGCAAGCCTTCCACTTACCTTAAAGACACCAACACCGTTTACCTAGCAGATATGCACCGTATGCCCAGCCTAATTACCAAATTCGTTGCGCTGCCTCAGTTGCGCGAAAAAGCTTACGACATTGTTCTGGGTCGCGAAGAAGCTGACTTAGCCATGTTTCCACGTGAAAAAGGCTGTTTAACCCTAATGACGGTGAAAGAACAGACGATTGAGTCACTCAAATTCGTTTGCAGTGAAGATGAACTTAAAACTACGATGAATCCTTAAAATATTTTGTTTGGGAATTTTTATCATGCCACACTCTCACGCACATAGTCGACTCGAACACTTGCCTATTTCCTTATTTGCAACAGTAATGGGATTAGCAGGACTAACCATTGCCACGCAGAAGGCGGGGCAATTTTGGGGTTTTGGTGATTGGCCAGCCTTAGCACTGACCATGTTAGCCAGCCTGGTCTATGCTTCGCTCTTCATTTCCTACACGGGCAAATGGTTGAAATACCCTGAAGCAGTAAAACACGAGTTTGCTCACCCAATTCGTTTAAGCTTCTTTCCCGCTAGCAGTATTGGGCTAATCTTATTAAGTATTGTTTACTTGCCCTACTCGAAAGAGGTTGCTTTGTATCTCTGGGCTGTAGGAGCTTCGGTTCAACTGCTTTTCACTTTGGTGATTTTATCGAACTGGATTCACCACGACCGTTTCCAAATTCAACACAGCAACCCAGCATGGTTTATCCCGATTGTGGGTAATATTCTGGTTCCTGTTGCTGGTGCAGAACTAGGATTTATGGAAGTTAGTTGGTTTTTTTACAGTATTGGCTTAATGATGTGGCTGCCACTACTAGCGGTATTATTGAACCGTTTTTTCTTTCATCCCATGATGCCTGGTAAATTGCTTCCCACGCTGTTTATTCTGATTGCACCACCCGCGGTGGGTTTTATTTCATGGATGAAATTACATCACGGATCACTCGATGACGTGGCACGTATTTTGTATTACTTTGCCCTCTTTACAACGCTGCTATTAATGAGCCAATACAAGTTTTTTGTTAAGCTCGAATTTGCCTTACCGTGGTGGGCCTATTCATTTCCGATTGCTGCCATTAGTATTGCCAGTTTTGTGATGCTTGAACACATTGGTGGAACTTTCTTTAACCTACTCAGCTCCGTCTTGTATCTAGCATTAGTGATATTAATGTTAACCTTGGTGATTAAAACCATCAAAGCCATGGTAGCGGGTCACATCTGTGTGCCAGAATAGACTTAAACATTAGGTCAATAGGGTTTAATCAGGGCGTCTACGGATGCCTTTTTTATTTGGCATTTGCTACAATAAGCTTCACTTCAATATTATTAGGAAGCACCTTATGTCAACCATTACCGACCTCCCCTGCGATCAACGTCCGCGCGAAAAGCTGCTTCAACAAGGGGCTGATGCACTGACTGACGCTGAGCTTTTAGCGATTTTCTTACGTGTCGGTATTCAAGGCATGAATGCGATTGAACTGGCACAACATTTATTGAATGAATGTGGCGGCATGGCGCGTTTACTATCTGCTTCAAAAGAAGACTTTTGTCGACTACGTGGACTGGGCAGTGCTAAGTATGCTCAACTTCAAGCCGTATTAGCCCTCGCACGTCGTCATCATTTAGCCCAACTCACCACGCAAGCGGTGGTGAATCACACCAAAAGTGCGGTTGCCTTGCTGAATGAACACCTTGCCCACGAGCCTCACGAAGTGATTGCAGCGCTATTTTTAGACAGCAAACACCGCTTAATTGCATTCGAGCGACTCAGTCAAGGAAGCCTAAGAGAAGCCCCCATTTATCCGCGAGAAATTGCCAAACGAGCGTTTCATCACAATGCTGGCGCCCTCATTCTGGCGCACAATCACCCCAGTGGCGACCCTAGCCCCTCCAAAGCTGATGTGGATATTACCCACAGTTTGGCTAAGGCACTCAAACCACTGGATATACGATTACTCGACCATCTCATCATTGGCAAAGGACTGGGATACACTTCCTTAGTTGAAAGTCAGTTGTATGACCTGAAATCAATTTAACAATTTAGCATCGAAAAAAAACAAATCGCCCACTTTTCCAGTAAAATACATAAAGTTTTTATTGTTTTAGGGAAGCATGACATGTCAATGGTCAATCGACAACGCCCGCAAGTTTATCCTGGCTACGACAAGGATGAATGGGGTGGTTTCACTCACATTGGTGAAATCATTCGTAATGCACGCGTATTTGGCTTTATTCCAGAAGACGAAACCTGTGAAGGTTGGCGCATGGATCAAATCGAAGAGCTTTGGGATAAGGTAAATGATGAGTGGGATAAATATGGTTGCATGGCAAGCAAATTACCGCCAGAGCTGTTGCAACGTCACGAAATAACCCACAATGCTGCGCTAGAAAAAGCTAAATCAATGGGCTGGACACCCGAAGAATGGTTAACTGCTACCGACTTCCAAGGCTGGATTAAAGAAGAAGAGATGGACGAGTTCATTCCACCCGCTTGGTTGGTGGATGCTGATCGTCATCGCTAAGCCATCACATTGATGATGAAAACACACCAGATAGCTTAATTACAACCATTAATGGCTGTTTGGTGTGTTATTCGGCTTAGCCAAAACCTCTAACAATTTTGCTGCCGTCATGGGTTTACCGAAATAATAACCCTGCCCTTTATGACAACCTAAACCGAGTAAATACTCCGCCTGCTCCGCTTTCTCAATACCTTCGGCAACCACTTTCAATGATAAGTTTTGCGCCAACTGAATCATGGTTTTTACCAAGGCTTTATCCCGTTCATTCACATCCAAATCCATGATAAAACTGCGATCTATTTTCAAATAATCAATCGGAAGTTGCTGTAAATAAGCCATAGATGAATAGCCAGTCCCAAAATCATCAATCGCTACCGCCACACCTTGCGCCTTCATCGACGATAAGTCGCCAATGACCTTATTTAAATTGTTCATAAATAGGCTTTCTGTCACCTCTAGCACCAACAAATGGGCGGGCAAATCGTATTCGGTTAACAAGCTTTCCAGTAGCGAAGGTAAATCCTCTTCCACAAATTGGCGCGCCGATAAGTTTACCGCCATCACCAAATCGGTTACGCCCTGATCTAGCCAAATTTTGCGCACCCGACAAGCCTCGCGCAATACCCAACTGCCGATCGGCACAATCAAGCCTGTTTCTTCTGCTAAAGGAATAAAGTCATTGGGCGGGACTAACCGACCATCCTGTTGTTGCCAACGTACCAAAGCCTCAACGCCAACAATTTTACCAGTCGATAAAGCAACCTGCGGTTGAAAATAGAGTAAAAGTTCCTCTCTTTCTAAGGCATGTTGCAAAGCTTTTAATAAAGTGAGTTTTGCCAACTGTGCAGTTAACATATCTTGCGAAAAATGCGTGAGCTTGCCCCGACGTGTTGCTTTACCGACGTGCAAGGCAATATCTAAATGCTGCATCAATTCCATTAACTGGGTGGAGTCTTTCGGATAGGCACAACTGCCCATGGTCAGGCTTAAAAAGAACTCATGATTATCAACCAGCAAAGGCATTTTGTGAAAGTGAAACAGCAACTTAGCAATATCATCTACCGTCATCGGGCAATCTTGATCAATGACCAGAATAAACCCATCATTGCCCTGCCGAAATAACTGTAACCCATCTGAAAGTAATGGTTGCCAACGCTTGACCAGTGTTTGTAACAACAAATCACCTACCGCATGACCATGGCCATCGTTTACTTGCTTAAAATGATCGATATCTATAAAAACCAAGCGAAATGGCTGTTGTCGCTCGATGCGTTGCTGAAGTGTTTGAATTAAATCCAGACGATTGGGTAAACCTGTCAAACCATCATAATGTGCCTGTCGATATAAATCCTGTTCTTTGCGTACTAACACTTGATCAGCCCGCCGCAACAATACATAAGCTACCAGTAGCACCAGCGCTATGGCTGCAAGCGTCATAAATAAATTGGTGTAAACACGTTTGTTAAGATATTGATGCGTCACCAGCACAATCAACTGTCCTTGCACAGTGCGATCGACTTGAATGGGATAAACAATCATGCGCTCTTGCCAAGCAGACGGAATATCAAGACTCCCTTGGCTTAACCATTGCGTAATATCATCGTGTGTATGATTCCACAGTGCTTTTAATTCATGTTGATTATCAATCAACATAGCGCCAACAATGGCGCGATTACCGGCAAGACTGGCCAAAATGGCATCGCTAGCTTCACGATCTTCAAATTGCAATGCTGGCGCTATGTTATCGGCAACCACATTCGCTTGATCCACAATCGAATCCATTAACTGAACACGCAGACTATTCCAAGTGACGTAACTCATCCACAAGGTTAACAGCAACAAGGTCACTGCCAGCAGCCATAATCGTCCGGTCAGCGACTTCACACTTGTCAACACCAAAGGATTCATGTATTCACTCTTCGAGCCAATTTCAATAAATTAGAGGGTAAATTCACGCCCACCTGCTTGACCAGACGCAAGTCGACATCAAACACCACCCGTCCCGAATCGGTTGCTAGAGTAACCATAGCAGAACGACCATTATCGGGCATAATATTAGTCAACAGTAGCAAGGGCAAGCGCGTCGCACGATCAAACAAGTCGGCATATTCAGCCGAAGCGACGAACATTACTTGGCAAGTTTCCAAGGGCATTAGCGGGTGATAGCTGATTACCTCAATAGGCACGCCTTGCACCAACCTTCCATTAAGCAGAGAAAGTAGCTGTGTGTCACGGTTCTCGCCAGCCAAACACAAGGATAATTTGTCTTTGGGTAGCTTAGGCCACTGAGTAAAACTCATGAGATTAAAGGTGTAGGCTGCGTACAAACGCGCTGTATCTTGGGACTGTTGTGCCAATACCGGTGTTACAAACATTGCACCCATAAAGCTGAATATGACAAATCGCTGAAGGGCAGAAAGGCTAGCTTTAGTCAGTCGCATCATACTAAAACCGCCATTCCAATTTAAGCCTAGCGACACGACCGGGTTGTGGCGCAGATTGCTCTGGGAAGTCAGCAGATAAGGGCACACGGTAAGCCTGATCAAACAGATTGTAGAAAGAAAGCTGAGCGGTTAATTCGGTATTAATCGGTTTGGTGAAGGTTAAATTAACCAACTGGTTATCAGGTAAGGACTGGGCGTCTTTTTGGCGGCGCTCACTGATGTACTGCCATTCTACAGCCGTTCTAATACCACTCAAGGTCGGGAAACGCACTTGCAGTTTTGCCAATCGCTCTGGCGCATCCACTTGCCAATTCTGACCCCGCTCGGTCACTGTTTGAAAGGTGAAACTGCTACCAAAACGCCAATCGTTTTGTGTCGATTTATGCCACTCCAGTTGCACACCATTGGCCGACAAATCATTGCGATTCAGATGAATTTCTTGAGGACTTGATTCTGGTTGAACCAACTCAATCATATCTTGAGTTTGATAAGCAAACCCACTTAAGCCAAAGCGTCCAAAATGCTGATGGTTATGCTCCCAACTTAAATCCAAGGATTTAATGTATTCAGCATTCAGTTTGGGATTGGGAGACTGAAACCCCGAGCTGGGATCTTTACTGCCATAGCGCAATTGATAAGCATTCGGTGACAACCAAGCTTCAGCGTAATTGATGCGCAGGGTGTCTTGCGGGCTAAGTTGATACACGGCACCCAACTTTGGACTGGCAAAGGTATTTTTCTGTAAATTATGATCAATTCGCAATCCCGCAATGACTAACCATTTTGGCGTCACCTGCCAACGATCTTCTAGCCAAGTTGAGGCAGCCTGAGTCGTCACCGTCGAATCAATTACGGGACTGTTGCCCCCGACGAGACCGGTATACAACCATTGGCGCGTATTGTCTTGAAAAATTAAACCATGCTGTAACTTATGATCTTTATGCCATTGCCAATTGGTATGAAACTCTACCCCCCACCAATTACCTTCCGCACCCCCACGATAATTAACATTGTTGGCGTAGGCGTAATTACCATCAAAGCGATAATTACCCCAATGCAGTCGCGTGGTAAAGTTTAATTTAGACGTATCAATCCAACGGTAACGCAAATCCGCCATGGTGTATCTGTCTTGGTAAAAGGTATTGGGATTGCCAAACTCAGTATATTCAATCGCGTTAGGAACTTGCTTGTAACGATCGCTGTAAAGCACATTGGCATGAAAAGCACCTCGTTCATATTTAGCAAACAGCTTATCAGCACGCTGAGCGTCCAAATTTCGAGCCATACCGGAAGGATAAGTTGAATTGAATCCATCGGCATTGAGCTTTGAATAAGATAGCAGTAGAGATCCCTTAGCAACATTGGCAAAAGCCGTACCACGAACTCTCAAGTCATTGCCATTGGCATAACTACTGGTAAGCTCTGCTTTATGCGCACTAGAAGCCGAACGAGTGATAATGTTAACCACCCCTAAGAAAGCATTAGTTCCATTTTCGGCACTCGCAGGACCAGGCACAAACTCAACCCGATCAATCAATTCAATATCTATCGGAAATTCATCACCTGACAAACCGATTTGACGATAAATGTTATCGTTAAAACGGTAGCCATCGACAGTAATTAATATCCGAGAATTGTAATTACCTACACCAGAAATGCCACGCGCCCCCACATAGGTGTAAATTTGATCATTGGTGGTGAAAATACCGGGTAAGGCATTCATGATATCGGCCATACTGCGATAGCCAAAGGCACGAATATCGTTTGCTGTGAGAACAGTAATTAGAACAGGTTGAGTGACTGGATCTTTGTTGGCTGCACGAGAAACCTCTGCTTGAGCAGGTAGGTCGACTAGGTTTTCCATTGGCATGGAAAGCATTTTGTCTAATGTTTCTTCCGCATGGAGCGAACCCAACATCAAAACACTCACCAAACCAACCATAAAATGTAGCGTTACTTTATCATGTGATCGCATGTTATCTTGCCATCGATTTATCTTGTTCCCAGATTAACACGCTCATCTATTATAGGCAAGATCGGCCCAACAATAATCTAATAAATCTATCTTATATATAGATAAAGCAAATTAATCTTAAGGCGCAAGGTTAATTAAAATTTAACCTACATCCCGAAATAATTAAATTGATCTAACCCACACTATCCGTTAACCTAAACTTCCTAATTAACTAACGGTAACAAAGGTGACAAGATGAACTTATCTAGCCTATTGATTCCAGCTGTATTATTTTTCGCACTCGGTTTTTTAGCCAAACTGATTAAATCTGATTTGAAGTTTCCCGATGGCATGGCCAAAGGCTTGTCGGTATTTTTATTAATTGGCATTGGTATCAAAGGTGGTATTGCCTTATCTCAGGCTGAAATCATGCCGGCGATTCAATCCATTATTGCTGCCTTATTCCTAGGATTTAGCATTCCCTTGTTAGCCTTTGTCTGGCTACACCGCTTGGGTAAAGTTGGTATTTTTGACTCAGCTGCCATTGCCGCTCACTATGGTTCGGTGAGTGCCGGTACTTTCTTAGTCGCTATTGCCTTTCTGGACTCGATGAACATCACTCACGAAAGTTATCCATTAATCATGTTGGCGATCATGGAATCACCTGCCATCATTATTGGACTTTTGCTGGCCATTTATGCACGCAGCCAAATGAACAAGCAACAAAGCAAGGAAGAAGACAATGACAGCGCTTCTATCTGGCACTTGCTTCGCGAAGCCTTTACCAACGGCAGCGTGGTGCTGTTAATTGGTGCCATGGTGATTGCGGCCATCGTACCCAAAGAAAATCTTGCGCCTGTGCTCCCCTTCTACAAAGAATTATTCATGGGCGTGTTGTCGTTATTCTTACTAGAAATGGGCATGGAAGCAGCCAAGAAGATCCATGAGTTCAAAAAAGCAGGCTTGGTATTAATTACTTTTGGTATTACAATGCCGGTGCTAGGTTCGCTGATTGGCTTTGCTGTTGCACATTACTGGTTGGGCTTTTCGGTGGGAGGTGTGTTTTTAGTTATGGTACTCGCCGCCTCTGCTTCTTATATCGCTGTACCGCCCGCAATGCGTATGGCCATTCCCGAAGCCAACCCATCTTATTATTTGACGTTAACCCTAGGATTGACCTTTCCTTTCAATGTGGTGATAGGCATTCCGCTTTACTATCAAATTGCGCAAACCTTGGCTGGTTAAACTGGAGAAAGGCAACATGCAAACCAATCGAAAACAAATTAACATCATCGTTAACAGTGCTTTAGAAGCCAAGATGGTCAGACTGGCCAATCGTGTTGGTGTATCCGGTTACAGCATTACGCCGATGCGCACGGGTCAGGGTTCAACCGGTTTACAATCAAGCAGTAGCGAAGGTGACAGCAATATTCTGTTCATGATGATTATCACCTTAGACAAGGTTGAAAAAATGATAAGCGAAATTCAAAAGATTAAAGATCGAAGCTATCCACTTCGGGTATTCATCAACGATACTTTTGTCATGGATGATAAAGATTTTCACTAAATAACATATACTGGATCACGAGCCTGATTGTTCAGGCTCGTTATTTTTATTGGGTTACATATTATGGCTTCTCCAACTTCAGAAGAAACGCGTTTTATCAAGCAAGACATGCCTTGTCCTAACTATGGTTGCGCAGCGTTTCAACGTCAATACATGGCGCGCGATTTACAGGCTGGTATCATTACGGGTGCCATGGCCATTCCTTTGTCCATCGGCATTGCCATGATGTCCAATTATCCCATTAAAGTCGGCTTAGCTACCGTCGCTTTTGCCAGCTTTTTAGGTTGGTTTTTATCTTGGTTTCGTCCGGGCAACTACATTGGTAGCCCAGGCATTGCTGCCGGACTAGCCCCCATTCTTGCCATGGGTGTCGCCACCTTTGGCATGGAAAACATGGCATTTATTGTCTTCCTCACCGCTTTTTTCCAAGCGATTATTTGGAAATTTAATTGGCAACGCTATATTTTGATGGCTGTTCCCACCTATCTCGTCGAAGGTCTTCTAGCGGGTATTGGTTTGAAAATTATGGTTAAGTTTTTTGCTTTTACCTATGCCGTACCCGATGATATTATTCCCACTAATGCCTTTTGGACGGGTGACCGCATAGCGGTCATCCTACTTTCCCTCATCGGTGCAGGCTTATTCCTCGGCTTATTTCACAAATATAAAGACACTAAACCCGCTATTCCTTACTTTGCACTCATCGTTTCAGGCGTCATTGCGGCACAGTTCATTCCCGTTTCTATGTTGTCGGTTGAAGACGTGGATATTAACCTAGCCTTACCCATCCCACATTTTGATAGTTTCTCATTAGTGCTTTATGCCATTGCCTTTGCCATTATGCTGTCTGTCATTGACGTGATTGAACAGGTGATGAGTAATGCCGCCATTGAAAAAATTGACCCCTTACATCGCAAATGTAATTCAAACAATAGCCTATTATCAATTTGGGCATCGAATATGGGATCAAGCTTTTTTGGTGGTATGACCAACTTGGACGGGCTAGCCAAAAGTACCACCAATAAACTGGCAGGCGCTTATACTAAGTTTTCGGTGCTGATTATTGGCAGTGTCGTCACCTTCTTTGCCTTAAATGTTCATTTACTGAATTATTTACCCAAATTTGCCCTAGCGGTAATTATGATTTTCACCGGCTGGAAAATGGTCGCTGGCCTTTTCCATGTTATTCATCATGGTGCTTATGCGATGCTTCTGGCCGTTACCTGCGGCTTCTTAGTCTACGAAGTGGGTATTTTTGAAGGCTTAGTTGTCTCGTTAATCATTCACGGGGTGATTTTCTTCATTATTTATCGCCATGTCGATGAAACACCTGCGCGTGACATTGTTCGAGGTTACTTCCAAAAATTCAAAAATGAAGATAACAATATTACTTAAGAGAAGCGTTTGAGCAATAAAAAAAGCCAGCAACACATGCTGGCTTTTTTATTGCTCAAAATTTAAGCTTCTAATGCTCAAAACAGGTGGGCTTATGACGATTGGTGAGCATAAAACGAGAAAAGGCCTCAGCCGCAGGCGGTTGAACCTTGCGCATTTGCACCAAGTGCCAATGTTTCACCACCGGCAGTCCCACGACATCTAAAATCGCTAAGCGCCCTAAGGATACTTCCATGCGTACCGTATCTAAGGAGACAAAAGACAAGCCAAGATTGACCATTACCGCTTGTTTAATGGTTTCATTGCTGTTCATCACCATGGCGTTGGCCGGTTCTATCTCGTGGGCTTTAAAAAAAGATTCCATCGCAGCTCGAGTACCCGAACCTTGCTCTCTAACCAAAAAAGGCAACTGATTAAAAAAGGCTACGGGAATATTTTTTTTATGCGCAAGCGGGTGCTGCATGGAGGCAATAATGCCATGCGGGTTGGGTGCAAAGGATTGCGACATCATTTCCGATTCGGCTGGTGGCCGCCCCATCACCGCTAAATCCAGTTCACCGGCACTCAGCTTTTCAAGTAATTGGTCTCGATTGCCTTCATAAAAAACAATATCCACAGCGTGATATTGCTCCTTAAATGCGGCTAAAATACTCGGCAGAAAATATTTTGCGGTGGTCACCATACCAATCACCAAACGCCCGCCTTCAACACCTTTAATGGCATCTAAAGCAACCTCAGCGTCACGTAATTGTTGGAAAACCGCTTGCGCATGAGTCAGTAACACCTCACCGGCCTGGGTTAACTGCACCGATTTACTGCTACGTTCAAATAACGTCAGACCAATCTCTTCCTCAATTTGTTTGATTTGCATCGAAACAGCTGGTGGCGTTAAAAACAACTCCTGTGCCGCGCCAATAAAGCTAAGCTGCTTACAAACCGTAACAAAGGTTTTTAACTGTCTTAAAGTGACTTGATTCATGCTCATTACGCCGATAAAAAAACCGTTTCTTTCGAAACGGTTTTAAAGTTAACTCATCAATGTCCAACAAACTGTTCGGGCATCATCGATGAGTGGTGATGCGAGATAACCCATTTACCATTTTCTAACTCATAAATAAAACTGTAACGCGCTTGCACGCTACGACCATCTTCAAATTGGAAGGTATAAATGCCCATGTCTTGCACACTATTACAACCAATCTTAATGCTACGATCATCAATCTTACCAACCGGTGATTTAGCCAAGAAATGGGTGAAGTAGTCTTCAATCGCCGCATGATCGGTACGTACTGTATCTGAAACCGTTGGCAATAACACCGCTGATTTACTGTAGTTTTCCGTCACTTTGCGCGGGTCTTTGGTTTTTAATGATTCGTTCCAACGCTCAAATAAAGCCGCTACTTCTGCTTCAGTAATAAACGCACAAGTGGTTGATTGTCCCATGGCGTTAGCTTGCACATCCAACACTTCGACGTGCAAGGTAACGGGTTGGTTTGGCATCACGCCGCGCAAGCTAGGATGCGAAAAACGCAACTCACGAGGGCTAGCACGATAATTTGATTTTTCGCCTCTAGCCACACCAACACACGCTGTTTCCAGTGCTGGCATCACTTGCCCTTGACCGACAACAAAGGTTTCAACAAAACAATCTGTCAGCATACGACCCGATAAATCGTGTGCATGAAATTGAAGGGTTACTAAATCGCCTTCACGAACGGTTTGAGCCATGACTAAAATACTCCTAAAAAAGCTATTATTTCGCTAACCGAGCCTGAGCAAAGTGCCAAATGGTATCACGTACCATCTGTGCCTTAACCACCAGCCCTAAATCGATCATTTCAGCACATCCCGAGGTAGGACAGCTCTCACCTTCTTCTTCACGATAGAAAACAGACGAAATGACACCAATAAAATTAAATTTATTTTGTTCTGGATCATGGGCAAAGTCGGGATTATATAAAAATACCGGACTACCACTTGAACCTGGATAAACCGAAGCATCAATCAAAAACTCAGGGCGACCTTCGAAGTCAAACTGCAATGATGTTGCCGTGGTACCGCGCCGAATAATAGGCATTAGATTCACATGATCCCACACGCCATTCGGGTAACCAAAAAATACCACCGGTTCTAAAGCATCAAAATCAAGCAACTCTTCATGCGTCGGGATCAAATTAATATCAATAGCATGAAAATAAACTTGTTTGCCTTGTTGTGCTACGGCTTGCTCAATCAATGCCACCGGCAATATTGCCAAATCGACGCTAGGATCCGGATGATAAAACCATTGATTAGCAAAGTCAGCAATTTCTAACTCAATTTTATCGCCAATGGCAGGCAAACCATCATGAGCAGCAGTAAAGCTCAACACCCCAATAGCGGCATTTTCTACCACATGGCGGTTAGTCACTAAAAAGGGGTAAGGGCGTTCGCTTAAAAAACAATTAAAGAAAAAACCCGTACCAGCCCCTTCCGAACCATCCACCAATGTAGTGTCAATACGCATGGTGTTAAACAGCAATTTTTTGGACAGCGTATTCAATCGCATGGGTTATTCCTGGACTAACTGGTCAAAGACATGTACAGCATCGGTAGTTTTTCTGGTAAACGTTCGACTTTATCAATCACGGTAAAGTTTTTCGCACCAAAAATACGCGACACATAGTGGTCTGCATGCGGATCAAGACTCAAGCAATAGGTAATCACCCCATCACGATTCAACTCTTCCACCGCACGTTTGGCATCGAAACGCAAATACTGTGGATCACGCACATCGTTATCAGCGGGCTCACCGTCGGTAATCAACAATACTAATTTCTTAGATTGAGACTGTAGCTTCATGTGCGCACCGGCATGACGCAAGGCCGCACCCATACGCGTTGAGTAATCTCCTTTCATGCTGGCTAAGCGTGCACGAGATTCATCGGTGAACTTCTCACCGAAATCTTTGAAACGGTAATAATGCACATCATGACGACCATTCGAGCAGAAACCATGCACCGCAAACGGATCACCGATCTTATCTAGGGCTTCCGATAACATCACCGTTGCCGAACGCGCTAAATCCAATACGGTATAGTCTTGATTACGCACTTGGTCATTGGTAGAAGCAGACAAGTCTAGCAATACCAGCACACTTAAATCACGCACTTTGCGAATATAACGCATCATCACTTTTTCATTCGGTGGCATGCCCATACGCATGTCAACCATCGATTGAACGGCGGCATTAATGTCTAGGTCATCGCCCGTTTCTTGACGACGCACACGTACCAAACCTTGTGGCACCATCGACTCAATCAAAAATTTCAAGCGTGAGATAATTGGTTTATGCTGATCGCGTAAAGCTTGGATAATTTCTAAATCACCCATCTTCGCACGACGCTCTAACACCGTCGCCCACATCGGACGCTCTAACTGAATTTGGTAGTCCCACTCGTGGTAATGCACTGGGTCGAGCGGTTGCTCTTTACCTTCCGACTGGTTGTAAGAAACTCCCATGTCCTCGTAAGGATACAATTCGGTTGGTAACACCCAAACTTCTTGCGCATCATCGCCCGCGGTTTCGACTTCCACTTCGTTAATCATTTCCATTAAGGAAACTTTTTTACGAATTTGCTGCTGACTTTCCCAACTCGCATTCAGCGCTGCTTCTTCATCATAAGCATCACTCCACCACATAAAGCGGTTATCGTCACGATACACAGGCTGACGGGTGAGCATTTTAGGACTGAACTCAGTCAAGTCAAAACGGTCAAGTTCACGTGATAAAGGAACACCCACTTCACGTGCAAAATTAGGACTGCTCATTTCAGGGTGGTCAAAGAACATTTGGCGACCTAAGGCAACAAACGGATGATCGTCTTGATAATCATCGTCCAGTAAAGCACGCGACAAACGCATCAATACGTTTTCAGTCACTTCTGGTGCGTCACGCAAATCAGCGTGGAATTTTAACCACAAGGCTTTCAGGTTGGGGAATTCTTCAATCGCTAGGCGTTCGACTTTAGCATCTTCGATAATGCCCGAAATCGCCATACTGAGTAAACTGAGGTTCTCTGGATTCACATGCCCATTCGAATAAACCAAATGCGCAGCAGCATGCGCCACCGAAGCACGGTAAATATCCAAACCCGAAGCCAATACTTCATCAGTGCCATCAAAACCACGATAATCATCATGTGCATCGGGAATGTGAATCATGAAATCTTCAATGTAAGGACGCGTACCCTCACGATTTTCATAGTCACCAGAAGTTGGGCGCATAAAGAAATCACGTCCCCACAAAGCGCGCAAGTAAATATTTAAGCGACGCTGCACATGAGTGAACAACACACCCTTACGCTCTTGCTGTAACATTTTCTTAGAAATGTCAGACTTAAGCGCAAAATACTTTTGTTGCTCTTCATAATCTAAGCGATATGCGTGCGCACCCCAGGTAATCCAACGACGCAAACCACCCAGGGTTAGGTTAGACAACAACTCATCGAGGTTTTCCAGCATTGGACGCACGCCACGAGGCGCTTGATTCAGCAAATGCGTTAAGACCATCAAATAGCCTTCAAACAAATGCGCATCACCCAGACGTTTTGCTGCCACAGGTGCCGTAGCAATCATTAAATCCAGCACGTTAGCAGAGGTTTTTGAAGCAAACCCTAAAACAGCATCAACCATTTCCGAAACAGCATGCTCACCCACATCTTTAGCGATGCTGGGCGCACTTTGCAAGAAGGTCAGGACAATTTCTGAACTTCGCGCCATACTCTTAATAGCCAAAGCACCCGTTAAATAGGTTTCTAACCCACTGGGTGAAAAGGTTTTGGTTGCTTCAACCCAAGATGTCTTCAGTAGCTCTACTGCGTCTTCAGGAAATTCAT
>CAZFLX010000029.1:0-25988 GCA_964519885.1 uncultured Francisella sp.
AGTTTTCATGGGAGGGGTTCCATACAATAAAATTGAGTTAATCTTTGCTATTATAACTTGCTTTCTATAAAGCTGACTAGATTTGTGCTTAAATCACCCAGTAATAAAATGGATTGCTGTGTTGCAAGGGCGTGGTTTTGAAGGGGTTTCAGTTGGCTGAGCGCTTGAATTAAATGCCCTAATTCACTTTGAGCATTCCATTCTCGGTTGAGTTCGGCCAGTTCAGGTGGCATAGCAATACTGTGTATAAACGCATTCAGCTTAATCCAATGAGCTTGGTCGTCTGTTGGGTAAATGTGCCACACCAAGGGTTTAGCGGCGAGTAGCCCGCGAATCAGCGATTCTTCACCGCGCACAAAGTTAAGGTCACAACTCCAGAGCAGTCGATCATATTCAGATTGAGGTAAAAAAGGCATTAAATGAAGGGTGCCGTTACCCAGTTGATGACTGTTTCCTGAGCTAATTTCCCAGTCTGTAAAATGGTTGCTCAGTTCAGCACAAACCTTACTGATGGGGCAATAGAATTCAATAGACTGTGGGTAGTTGGCAGCTTGTTCTAATAAGTGAATGATTGCTTTGTTTTCATAGCCAAAGAGGCTAACCCTGATACTGGACTCATGATGTTGCGGTAATTGCCAGTGCCTAAACCAAGCTTTTTGTTCATTCAGGTTAAACGCGAGGCGTTGTTGTTCATAATCGGCTTCATAAATCACCCCGCCCGTACCGCGGAGAATACCTGGAAAAAAGAAATATTTTTGTAATCCATCGGATTGAAATGAGCGTAAACCATGACAGCCAAGCACCCAGTCTTCACAGCTGAAATATTCCAAATTAATACATAAGCTATGTTGCTCAATCATGGCTTGCCGGTAGTTTGTGGGTAATTCACAACCAAAAGCTTCGATAGCGACAGGAGCGGCAAGGTCGAAGTGAACAGGCGTTTTCCAATCACAGATAAGAATGTTTTCTATGAGTTGTTGATTGGTATTCAGTTGCGTTTCGGGTAGCAAAGCTTGCAATGAAATGAGGTCATCTACCCAAAGTCGAACCTGAAGGTGATGACGGCGATTCAACGCTAGCGCCAGTCGCCAACAGGTAGCTATGTCACCGTAATTGTCGATAACCGTACAAAAAATGTCGATGCTAGAAAAGCGAAGCGCTGACATAAGCTGTTGGATTCCTAGTGAATGGTAAAGAAGCATCGCATAAAATGCGGGCTAGGTGATAGCAGATTCTAGCTGAACTTGTTATGATTACAGGCCATTTTAAAAAAGAAACTCGCAGATGACAACGGAAAATCGTTTGGTTCGTATTGCCACCTATGTAGCCGTGACTGTGGCCGTGATACTGGTGGTTATCAAGTTGTACGCTTGGTTGCGAACAGGCTCTGCCTCCATTTTGGCTTCTTTATTGGATTCTACCGTCGATATTATCGCTTCGTTAATTATTATGTATGCGGTAATGATTTCACAAGCACCTGCCGATAAAGAACACCGTTTTGGTCATGGTAAGGCTGAACCCTTGGCAAGTTTAGCGCAAAGTGCGTTTATTGCCGGTTCGGCGGTGTATTTGATACTTTATGCCATTGAAAGCCTATGGATGCGTAGTGAATTACAGCAAGTGAACGTAGGCCTTTGGGTCATGGGCTTATCACTCGCCTTAACCACCTTGTTGGTTGGCTTTCAATATTACGTGATTCGGAAAACCAAATCGACAGCTATTCAGTCAGATGCTTTGCATTATTTTTCGGATATTCTCACGACTGGATTAGTCATTTTGGGGCTTTTGTTAAGCCAATTCCAGTGGTTAGATCCCATATTAGCCATCTTAATTGCCCTGTGGATTTTACGCAGTGCTTACGCCATTGGCCGAGACTCGGTGAATCAATTAATGGATGGGGAGATTGATGAGGCAATGCGTGCTGAAATCATCCACATCATTCTGTCAACACCCAGAGTGCAGGGCTTTAATGATTTGCGAACCTATCGTTCTGGACCGAATTGCTTTGTACAGTTTGATTTAGAATTGGACGACCAGTTGACCTTGTTTGAAAGCCATGAAATTAGTGAGTTGGTGGTGAATAATTTAAAACAACAATATCCGAATTTAGATGTGATGGTACATCAAGAACCCGTCAGCTTCAGGCATGATGTGGAACACCATCAATGGGGAACGGCTTAAGTTAGTGTCGTGAAACATTCCCGCTGTTGCGGGAATGAAGTCATGTTTTTTATTATAGACTGATACGGGCTTGCCAAGACTGCACGGTATTTTCAAGCAAGGTTGCAATGGTCATCGGACCAACACCACCAGGCACTGGGGTAATCCAACTGGCTTTTTCTGCCGCTTTAGCGGTTTCCACATCGCCACACAAGCTGCCGTTTTCTAAGCGGTTAATGCCCACATCAATGACAATCGCGCCTGCTTTAATCCAGTCACCAGGAATAAAGTTAGGAATACCCACGCCCACCACCACTAAATCTGCACGGCTGACTTCCTCTTGTAGGTTTTTGGTGGCACTGTGACAAATGGTTACGGTAGCACGTTCATTCAAGAGTTCTAACATCATTGGTACACCGACAATATTACTGGCACCGACGACACAGGCATGAACTCCGCGCAGTTGAATGCCCGTTTTGTTCAGTAACGTCATTACACCAGCTGGGGTACAAGGACGTAGCAGTGGACGACGTTGTGCTAGGCGTCCAAAATTAAACGGATGGAAACCATCGACATCTTTAGCAGGATCGATGCGTTCAAGCAATCGATCACTGTCCAAATGCTTCGGCAAGGGAAGTTGTACTAAAATACCATCCACTAAGGGGTCGGCATTTAACTGGTCAATCAGAGACAATAACTCGGCCTCGCTGGTTTCGGCTGGCAATTTATGGCTGAAAGAAGTTATGCCCGCTTTAGTACAGCCATTTTCTTTATTGCGCACATAAACTTGAGAGGCAGGGTCTGCACCCACCAAAACGACCGCTAAGCCTGGTGCGCGTTGTCCATTTGCCGTTGCTACACTGATGGTTGAGGCAAGCCCCGCAATAATCTCATCACGAACCATATTACCATTGAGAATTTGTGCGCTCATTACAGCTCCCTTGCTTAAAGGCTTTTCATAACGGTTTCGGTGGCAGTTAAGGTCGCTGCAATGTCTTCATCACTGTGTGCAATGGAAACAAAGCTGGCTTCAAAAGCAGAAGGCGCTAAATAAATACCTTGACTTAACATGCCGTGGAAGAATTTTTTGAAACGTTCAATGTCCCCCGCAACGACCTGATCGTAGCGCGTGATCTGTTTTTCTGCACTAAAGAAGAAACCGAACATGCCGCCCACTTGGTTGGTAGTAAAGGGAATACCGAGTTTGTCTGCAATGGCTTGCATACCCGAAGTCACTGCTTGGGTTTTGGCTGACAATCGATCGTAAAAACCCGGTTCTTGCAACAGTTTGAGCGTGGTTAATCCAGCCGCCATAGCAACAGGATTGCCCGATAAAGTACCTGCTTGATAAACAGGACCTAGCGGTGCAATGCGGTGCATGATTTCTTTTTTACCACCAAAAGCACCCACTGGCATACCACCACCAATGACTTTACCAAAGGTAGTCAAATCGGGTTTAACTGCATAATGCGCTTGTGCGCCACCTAAAGCGATACGGAAGCCTGTCATCACTTCATCAAAAATCAGCACCGTACCATACTGGTCGCACACCTTACGTAGCGTTTCTAAAAAGCCAGGCTCTGGCGGAATGCAGTTCATATTGCCCGCAACTGGCTCAACAATAATACAGGCAATGTGTTCGCCAATTTCAGCAAAGCATTGTTTGACTTGATCGCTGTCATTGTAAGCTAGCGTAATGGTTTCATTGGCTAATCCCGCTGGGACACCAGGTGAGCTAGGTACGCCCATAGTCAACATGCCAGAACCAGCCTTAACCAGTAATGAATCGCCATGACCATGGTAGCAACCTTCAAACTTAACAATCTTATCGCGTCCAGTATAACCACGTGCCAAACGAATGGCACTCATGGTAGCTTCTGTGCCACTAGAAGTCATGCGCACCATTTCCATACTGGGTACCAGTTGGCAAATCAGGTCGGCCATGTCGATTTCTGCCGCTGTCGGCGCACCAAAACTCAGCCCGTGTTGTGCCGTTTCGACCACCGCATTAATGATGTCATCATGAGCGTGCCCCAAAATCATCGGACCCCAAGAACCCACGTAGTCGATGTAGCGGTTGTTGTCCTCATCCCAAGCATAAGCGCCCTTAGCTTTTTTGAAAAACACAGGAGTACCGCCGACATGACGAAACGCACGTACAGGCGAATTGACGCCACCAGGGATGTGCGTTTGTGCTTGATCGAATAGGGCTTGAGAACGAGAAAACATCGGTTAATTCCTTATGATTTGGGGAGTGTTTAAGGACAAGTGATCGGAGGGTTTATAACATCTCATCAATGCGTTTTTGTAGGCTGGCTTTGTCAAAATCACCCACATTTTTCCAGACTATCTTACCCTCTGGTGACAGCAATAGGTTAGTTGGTGTGACAAAGATTTTGCCAAAGCCCAAGGCAATTTCACCACTGAGATCGTGAGTAATCATATAAGGTAATTGACGTTGCACGACAAAACTCTTCAGCGTTGTGGGATCATCGAAAGACATAGCCACGCCTAGAATATGAATTTTATCGCCATAGGCTTTTTGCAAGGCAATAATACTGGGAATTTCTTCAATACAACTAGAGCAGTTGGTGGCCCAAAACACAACCAGCGTGGGTTTTTTCGGTTGGCTGAGATTGAGTGTTTGCGAGGCATCTAATAAATTGCGAGCTTCAATCGCTGGTGCTTGGTTGCCGACACAGCCACTTAAGCCTAAAAGGCTGGTCATCAATAAGATGCCAGCCAATCTTGACATGAAAGCGCTCATGGATTTATGCCTTGAGCATTTCTACCCCATTCGGGGTGCCTAACAAAACCACATCGGCTTTACGAGCGGCAAACAACCCGTTAGTCACCACACCGACAATATTGTTTAATTCGGTTTCAAGTTTAACGGGGTCAACAATACTCAAGCCGTGAATGTCTAAAATGACATTACCGTTGTCGGTGACAAATCCTTCACGATAAACGGGCTCACCACCATAGCGTTTTACAATTTCACGAGCGACATAAGAACGCGCCATAGGGATGACTTCTACTGGTAAAGGGAATTTACCCAAAACGCCCACTTTTTTACTTTGGTCGGCAATGCAAACAAATTGCTTCGCCACGGCCAGAACAATTTTTTCACGCGTTAGTGCACCGCCACCACCCTTAATCAGGTGGAGTCCGCCATCCGTTTCGTCAGCACCGTCCACATAAACAGACATTTCATCCACGCTGTTGAGGTCCAGTACAGGGATGCCGTGGCCTGCGAGGCGTTTTGCAGTGGCTTCAGAGCTGGCCACTGCACCTTCGATTTGTCCTTTGATTTTAGCCAACTCATCAATAAAAAAGTTAGCCGTCGAACCCGTACCCACACCGATAATAGTGCCTGGAACCACGTATTGAATGGCAGCCTGAGCAACTTGTAATTTCATTTCATCTTGTGTCATCGTTCAATTACTCCTTAGGGTTGAGGGTTAGTGAGACTCTTGAGCAGGAGGGCTAAATTCAGCAGCTACCTGTTCATGATTATGTTCACGTCTGACGTTAGACGGACGACGAGGGCCACGACGACGATAAGGGCTACGGCGACCACGGCGATCATCATACTCACGTTTTGCAGCCGTGCCTTCTTCTTGACCTGAAGCAATACGTAAAGCGCGGGCATCTTCATCATCTATATCTATATCGATATTGTCTGTAACTGCCAGTGAGCTGTCTGCGTTTGAAGAGGCTACTTCAACTGGCTGTATCGTTTTTTCATCATCAACAGAAGAGGAGATATTCTCGGTTTTAATCACAGGCATTTCGGTAGTTTCAGTGCTAACGGCTTCTTTCATCTTGTCTTGTTGAACTGCCTGACGTTGTGCACGGTTGCCCATCAAGCTATCAGCAGCGGCATCTTGTGCTGCCAGTAGCGCCGGATCAATCACTGGGTCAATGGTAAGTTGGCGCTCCCAACGATCAGGTCGAGCCATACGTTCGGCGCGTGCACTGCGTTTGGGTTCTTCTGTCGGTGCTTCTGTTGCCATAATGGCTTGATGCTGTGCCACCAAAATTTCATTATCCACTTTAGCATTAATACGATCCATGGCAGCACGGCTGTAAGATTGTATTTCTGCTTGGGTTTTTTCAGCAATTTGTTCAATACTCGATGATTCAGAACGTGGCGCACGTTCACGGCGTGGTGCACGTTCACGGCGTCGACTATTTCGCTCCTGACCTTCAGCACCTTTATCGGCTTCATTTGATTCAGAAGCCTGCGTCTTAAGGCTACTATCCTGACGCGTGTCTGTGTTTTCAGCCGTGCGGCCATGACGTCCACGACGATTACGATCCCGACGGTTATCATCACGTGAACGGCGTTTTTCACTCGGCGCGACAACCGATTCAGTTGTTTCAACTGCTTTCGCACCAAAAATGCTGGTCCACATGCGTTTTAACCATCCACCTGATGGTTCTGCTGTTTCGATGCGTGTCTGCGCTGTGGCTGTGTGAGCGCGATGAGACGTTTGAGGAGTACTGCTTGGTGCTGGCGCATTGTTGGTAGGCAAATGCGTCACTGCTGGTGTTTCGACGCGCGTATTTTGCTCACGTTCAATAAACTCGTGCGTTGTATCTAAGTGCGCTTTGGCTTCATAGCTTACGCGATAAGGGTGAGATTCAGAGGCTTTAAAGCGTTCGATGGTGTAATGCGGTGTTTCCATGTGCTCATTTGGAATGAGCATAACATGAATGCGATGACGGTTTTCGATACGCAGAATTTCGTCACGTTTTTCATTCAGCAAGAAAGTGGCGACATCAACTGGCATTTGTGCCATGATGCGATGGGTATTATCTTTAATCGCCGCTTCTTCGATCTGACGCAAAATAGACAACGCAATCGATTCGACACCACGAATCACACCCAAACCACGACAGCGAGGGCAAACCAACTGGGTCGATTCTTCCAAAGAAGGGCGTAGGCGTTGACGTGATAACTCTAATAAACCGAAACGTGAAATGCGACCAATTTGAATGCGCGCACGATCTGATTTAACCGCATCTTTCAAGCAGTTTTCAACTTCACGTTGGTGTTTAGAAGCCATCATGTCGATGAAGTCAATGACGATTAATCCACCTAAATCTCGCAGACGTAACTGACGCGCAATTTCTTCTGCCGCTTCCATATTGGTGTTAAACGCCGTTTCCTCAATATCGCCACCTTTGGTGGCGCGACCCGAGTTAATATCAATAGCGGTTAAGGCTTCAGTATTGTCGATAACAATTACGCCGCCAGAAGGTAGCACTACTTCACGTTGGTAAGCGGATTCAATTTGATTTTCAATTTGAAAACGATTAAACAGCGGTATACGGTCATTGTACTGAAGAATTTTATCCAGTTGTGCGGGCATAACCTGTTGTACAAAGTCACGCGCTTTTTGCCACGTAGGTTGGTGGTCAATCAGAATTTCGCCGACATCATTACGCAAATGGTCGCGTAAAGCACGAATAACAATGTCGCTTTCTTGGTAAACTAGGAAAGGAGCGGGGCGCTCAGCTACTGCTTGGCAAATCGCTTGCCATACCATGGCTAAATAATCGACACCCCATTGCAATTCTTCGGCGCTTTTACCCACGCCGGCAGTGCGAATAATGGTACTCATACCGTTAGGAATATTCAATTCGTGCATCACCTGGCGAATATCGCTGCGATCATCGCCTTCGACACGACGAGAAATACCACCAGAATTGGCGGTATTGGGCATCATAACAATGTAAGGACCTGCCAGCGCGATTTGGGTGGTGAGTGCTGCGCCTTTATTGCCGCGCTCTTCTTTTTGAACTTGTACAACGATTTCTTGTTTTTCTTTTAACACATCGCTGATGGTTGGGCGTTCACCATTGGATGAATTAAAACCAGTGAAAAACTCTTCAGAAAGCTCTTTAAAAGGCAAGAAGCCGTGGCGATCGGCACCATAATCGACAAAAGCCGCTTCTAAGCTGGGTTCGATACGGGTGACTATGCCTTTGTAAATGTTGGCTTTCTTCTTCTGAAGATGGGTGGTTTCTATGTCTAAATCGTAAAGACGCTGTCCATCGACGAGCGCGACACGCAACTCTTCCGGTTGGGTGGCGTTGATTAGAATGCGTTTCATGCGTGGAATTGCTCACTTCATTCGTTAAGGTGGGGCGCGGCAAGTGGAGAGAAGATATCCAAGTGAGAAACAACCAGACAAAGGCAGGCGTGCCATCAGCCATAGGGCGAATGGCTGGTAGCGCGTAAGAATGGGTTACCAAATAAGGTACGCTTGCCATGGTTATATAAAATTCCTTGTTATCTTTGTATCGCAACAGCACCAGGGTTTGGCTGGCGTCTGTCAGGAAACTTCCCCATTGTCACGCAGGGAAAAAATTAGGGTCACTGTTTGCGCTTCACAGGGTTTATCGGTATGCTTTGCCGATTACATCCAGCACAAACAGCTATCACTATACCAATGAATCAAGATAACAGCAATACCTCAGCCCCTTCAATGGGCGTGCATTACTTAACCGTAGCCGAGGAAGATCAAGGACAACGTTTGGACAACTATTTATTGTCGCGTTTGAAGGGTGTGCCTAAAACGCATATCTATAAACTCATTCGTAAGGCGGAAATTCGTGTTAATAAAAAGCGTCCTTCCGCTGACCAACGCTTGCAAAAAGACGATCTTGTGCGTTTGCCGCCGATTCGTGTTGCTGAGCGCGCCCCGCTGGCGCCAGTAACTGACCGTTTGGCTGAGGTGTTGGCGCAAGCGGTATTGTATGAAGATGAGGCATTAATGGTATTGAATAAGCCTGCTGGCTGGGCGGTGCATGGTGGCAGTGGCATTAATTTGGGTATCATTGAAGCTGTACGTCAATGGCGCGAACACGCTAAGCGTTGGGAGTTAGTGCATCGTTTGGATAGAGATACCTCGGGATGTCTGATTATCGCCAAAAAACCATCTATTATGAAAGCCTTGCAAGCAGATTGGGAGAGTTTTAGTAAGACTTACACCGCTTTGGTGTCGGGTCAATGGTCAGCTAAAGACAAATGGGTTGATGCCCCTTTGTTGAAAAATGTGCTGCAATCTGGTGAGCGCATGGTACGTGTTTCTGCTGATGGTAAGGCTTCGTTAAGCGAGTTTTCGGTGGTGAATGCTTGGGCGCAAGCCACGCAAGTGCGCGTGAAATTACATTCTGGACGAACGCATCAAATTCGTGTGCATGCGCAATGGAAAAAGCATCCTTTATTGGGTGATGATAAATATGGCGATGAAATGAGTCATGAGTTGTCTAAACGATTGGGTGTGAAACGATTGATGTTGCATGCGCAACAATTGGTTTTTCGTCATCCCGTGAGTGGTGAATCCTTAACAGTAGAAGCGCCCATCGCAGTAGATGTGTTAGCCGTGATTAACAAATTGTCTAAAGTGAGTTAGTTAAAGCAATGAAGCCTTATAAAGTGATTATTTTTGACTGGGATGGAACCTTAATGGATTCCGATCAGCGTATTGTTGAGTGTTTGAAAGTGGCAGCGATAAAAGCAGACTTGCCCTTACTGCCAGATCAGTCATATAGAGATATTATTGGCTTGAGTTTGGGGGTGGCTTTGCAAACTCTTTATCCGCAAGCGAGCGAATGGCAGCACAAGGTGTTGGACGCGATTTATCGTTGGCAATTCATGGAAGCCAATGAAACCCTAATGCAACCTTTTGAAGGGTTGCATGATTTGCTAACCAGTTTACAAGCTGCGGGCTATTTATTGGCCATAGCTACCGGTAAGAGTCGCCCTGGTTTGGAGTTGGTGATGGCGGAGACTCAAGTTAAGCCCTATTTCGTCACCACCAAAAGTGGTGAAGAAACAGCTTGTAAACCTAATCCGTTAATGTTGCAGGAAATTTTGCAGGAGTTGTCG
This sequence comes from uncultured Francisella sp., assembly GCA_964519885.1. GTDB lineage: Bacteria > Pseudomonadota > Gammaproteobacteria > Thiomicrospirales > Thiomicrospiraceae. The sequence continues at coordinate 10,064 of CAZFLX010000029.1, forward strand.
TTGGCGCCTTCGGAGGCTTTAATGGTGGGCGATTCGATTTTTGATTTGCAAATGGCGCAAGCAATTGCAATGCCTTCTGTTGCCATGACGCATGGTGTGCACGGCTTAGAGGCTTTGTCAGTTTTTAATCCCTTGGCATTTTGTGATAATTTGGCAGAGTTGAAATCTTGGTTGTTGGATTAACGCAATAGCCTACCCAAGTCGGTCAACCAGTGGGACAGTTGAATTAACGGTAAACCAATCAGTGCGCTGGGGTCGTTGTTTTCAATCCGTTCAAACAGACAGGCGCCTAATCCCTCGGATTTGAACGCGCCGGCACACTGGTAGGGTTCTTCTTGGTTAAGATAGTTGCTTAGTTGCGCTTCGCTGAGCTGACGAAAATAAACGTGGGTTTGATCTAGGTGTTCAAAACGTTTTTCTGGTGTGTGTAAGATCAAGCTAGTATAAAAAGTAACGCGCTTGCCTTGCATTTGCGTTAGTTGATCTAGCGCTCGGTCAAAACAACCTGGCTTGCCTAAGGCTTTGTCTTCAAAGCTAGCGCTTTGATCGGAGGCAATAATCCATGCAGTCGGATGTTGCTCTGCAATTTTATCTGCTTTGATGTTACCTAAGCGCATTACCATATCGGCAACTGGTTCATGATTGAGTCGTGACTCATTGATGTCTGGGCTGATCGCTTCAAAAGATAGATGCAGTCGATCCAGCAAAGCGCGACGAAATACCGATTGCGAGGCGAGGATTAGTGGGTTTTTGATGCTTGACATACTCTATCTCGTGTTTTTATGGGGTTTGGATGGTCAAATATCGGCTTTACCCTTTGACCTAAAGGGTTATTTAGCGTATCATTTATCGTTATGCTTGAAAAGTTATTACACCAATTGGATGTTAAATCTTTAGCGCGTAGCGCCAAGGAAATACCCTTCGTGTTAAATCGCGATGAGTTGGTGCGTCTGGCGCAAGCAACACAGGGTGTCTGTAGTGATGCTTCGGGTGTGTTGCGTTTTTCACTTTTTGAGGGTCGTTATCCGCAGGTAGAAGTGCAGGTTTCGGCAGATGTTACGTTGATTTGTCAGCGCAGCCTAGAAGCTTATGAACAGCCGTTAGAGGCGCATGCGTTTTTGGTGTTTGCTGATGAAGACGAAACAGAATGGCTTGAGTCGCAAGACGTGCTCTCGCCGGAAGAAATGGATGAAGATCCTAGGTTGTGGATTGAGGACAGTCTGTTGCTGGCCTTGCCGTTGGTGCCAGTGCAGCCCGGATCCCAACCAGTTGAGTACCAAATAGGCGAGGTAGCGCAAGTGGAATCGGTTAAGCCCAATCCCTTCGCTAACCTCAAAGCAATGTTGCAAAAGGAGTAAACCATGGCTGTTCAACAGAACAAAAAATCGACATCTCGTCGTGATATGCGTCGCGCACATGACGCCATTACTGGCAAGGCGTTGTCAATCGAACCAACTACGGGTGAAGTTCACCGTCGTCACCACGTAAGCCCAGATGGCTTCTACCGTGGTAAAAAGGTAGTTGACAAGGTCTAATGTCGGGTGATTACACTCGCAATTGACGCGATGGGCGGGGATCATGGTTTAGCGACCACGATCCCTGCGTCACTTAAAGCCCTTAAAGAATTTCCTAAACTTCAGTTGCTCCTAGTGGGTGATGAAGCCTCTATTGCTCAAGCACTTTCTGTACATTCTTACGATACCTCTCGCATTAGCATTGTTCATGCAGAACAATTGGTTGATATGGACGAGGCACCTTCTAAAGCATTACGCGGTAAGCGTAAGTCTTCCATGCGACTCGCCATTGATGCAGTGAATGATGGTCGTGCTGGTGCGGCCGTTTCAGCGGGAAATACCGGTGCGCTGATGGCAATGGCTAAGTTTGTACTGAAAACCTTGCCAGGTATCGAACGTCCTGCGATTTGTACCATGTTGCCACGCATTGGCGGTCATACCATGATGCTGGACTTAGGTGCTAACGTCGGCTGTTCGGGTGAAAACCTATTACAGTTTGCCTTAATGGGGCACGTGCTGGCACAAGCCGTTGATGGTTGTGAACGTCCTCGTATTGGTCTGCTCAATATTGGTCAAGAAGAGATGAAGGGCCATGCGCGCATTTGGGAAGCCGATGCATTATTGCGTCAGTGGCCACTAAACTACATCGGCTACGTTGAAGGTAATGAAATTTTTACCGGTGATTGTGATGTGGTGGTGTGTGATGGTTTCGATGGCAATATCGCCTTGAAGGCTTCCGAAGGCGTTGCCAAAATGATTCGTCATTACATGAAGTCGGCTTTTATGCGCACTTGGTGGACGAAAGCGCTCGGTTTAGCGGCATCTCCGGTACTTAAGTTGTTTGCTAACAGTATTGATCCTAGACGTTATAATGGGGCTTCATTGCTCGGTTTGCGTGGTATTGTGGTGAAAAGTCACGGCGGTGCTGATGCAGTAGCTTTTGAGTATGCCATCCGACAAGCGATTTTAGAAGTCGAAAAACAAGTGCCGACGCGTATTGCCGATAGCCTTGAGCAATTAATGTTACAGAGTATTGAGTAGATTGCATGGTTAACGCTAAGATTTTGGGCACAGGTAGTTATTTACCTAAAAAGTTGTTAACGAATGCAGATTTAGAGCAGTTAATTGATACTACTGATGCGTGGATTGTTGAGCGCACGGGTATTCGTCAGCGTCATGTTGCTGCTGAGCAAGAGTTTACCAGTGATTTAGCTAAAGAAGCGGCTGAGCGTGCATTGGAAATGGCAGGCTTAACCGCTAATGACATCGAATTGGTTGTGTTGGCTACCACTACTCCAGATCGGGTTTTTCCCAGCACTGCTTGCTTATTGCAAAACAAACTCGGTATGACTAACGGTGCTCCGGCAATGGACGTTCAAGCCGTGTGTAGTGGTTTTATCTACGCTTTATCGACTGCCAATGCCTTTATTCGTTCTGGACAGGTTAAAACAGCGCTAGTGATTGGTGCTGAAACCCTTACACGCATTACTGATTACAGCGATCGGGGTAATTGTATGCTGTGGGGCGATGGTGCTGGTGCGGTGGTGTTGGGTGCAACCACTAACGAAGCTGGCATCCTATCAACGCATATTCACGCTGACGGTCGTTATGAAGAAATGCTCTATGTTGAAGGTGGCGGCACTTGTGGTTTAGGTCAACCACCTTATATGCGTATGCAAGGTAATTCAGTTTTTAAAATGGCGGTCAATACCCTCGATGCGATTGTTGATGAGACCTTACAAGCCAATGGATTGAATAAGTCAGATATTGACTGGTTAGTGCCGCATCAAGCCAATAAGCGCATTATTGATGCGACGGCTAAAAAATTAGAAATGCCGACCGAACGTGTCATTTTAACCGTGGCCGATCATGGCAATACTTCGGCGGCCTCCATTCCCTTAGCTTTAGATGCTGGTGTGAAAGATGGTCGCATTCAACGTGGTGAATTGCTCCTAATGGAAGCCTTTGGTGGTGGTTTCACCTGGGGTTCGGCGTTAGTTCGTTTTTAATTGATAGTAACAGTAGAAAGAGTTGAGATGACAACTGCATTTGTTTTTCCAGGACAAGGATCGCAAAGTGTCGGCATGTTGGCCGATGTGGCGGCTGAGTATGCATTGGTTGGTGAAACCTTCGCCGAAGCTTCGGAAGCTTTGGGTTATGATTTGTGGCAGCTAGTGGCTAATGGTCCTGCAGATAGCTTGAATCAAACCTCTGTAACACAACCTGCCATGCTCACTGCAGGTATCGCTTTGTATCGTACTTTGAAAGCGGCTGGTAAAGCGGACGCGGCTTTTATGGCGGGTCATTCTTTGGGTGAGTACACGGCCTTAACGGCTGCGGGTGTGTTTAGCTTAGCAGATGCGGTGCGCTTAGTGCGCGCGCGCGGTGAGTATATGCAGTCGGCTGTGCCGGCGGGCGTAGGTGCGATGGCAGCCATTTTGGGTTTAACTGATGAGCAAGTAGGTTTGGCTTGCGAACAAGCGGCTCAAGGTGAAGTGGTTGCTGCGGTCAACTTTAATTCACCGGGACAGGTGGTGATTGCCGGTCACAAGGCGGCAGTTGAACGGGCTATGAAGCTTTGCCAAGAAGCTGGCGCTAAGCGTGCCTTGCCTTTGCCTGTCAGTGTGCCAAGCCATTGTGCGTTAATGCAACCAGCGGCTGAACGTTTGGCGCAAGATTTAGCACAGATGTCGATGCAAACTCCAACTGTGTCTGTGGTAAACAATGTGCATGTGGCAGTAGAATCGAGCGCTTCAGCGATACAATCGGCGCTAGTGGCACAACTTTATTCCCCCGTGCGTTGGGTGGAAACGGTACAATATTTGAAGGCTCAGGGCGTGACGCGTGTGGTCGAAGTCGGTCCAGGTAAGGTGCTCGCAGGGTTAAATAAACGAATTGATAATGAAATTGAGCATTTTGCAGTTGCAGATTTACGCACATTAAGCGATTATTTAGCGAAATAAGGTGGTCGAGGGCAATATGTCGGAACAACAATTAGCCAATCAGGTGATTCTGGTAACCGGTGCGAGTCGAGGCATTGGTAAAGCCATTGCCCTTGCACTAGGTAATGCAGGTGGTTATGTGGTTGGGACAGCGACCTCTGAAAAAGGCGCTGAACAGATTAGTGCTTATATGCGTGAAGCAGGTATCGCTGGTGAAGGTAAGATGCTAGATGTGCGTGATGCCAATGCAGTCACTGCTTTAGTTGACGGTATTAGTGCTGAACGTGGTGCTATTAGTGTGTTGGTGAACAATGCTGGTATTACACGCGATAATTTACTCATGCGTATGAAAGATGACGAATGGGATGATATCATTAATACCAACTTATCGTCGGTTTATCGTGTCAGTAAAGCTTGCTTGCGTGGTATGATGAAAGCACGTACCGGACGCATTATCAATATTGCTTCGGTGGTTGGCTCGATGGGTAATGCGGGTCAAACTAACTATGCAGCAGCAAAAGCTGGTATCATGGGTTTTAGTCGTTCTTTGGCTCGTGAAGTGGGCTCACGTAACATAACGGTCAATACCGTTGCCCCAGGTTTTATTGATACTGATATGACGCGCGCCTTGTCCGAAGAGCAACGCGCACAATTGGTGAAAGAAATTCCATTAGGTCGAATGGGAGATGCTGAAGATATTGCGGCAACCGTGTTGTTTTTAGCATCGCCAGCGGCGGGATACATTAGTGGTCAAATTTTGCATGTCAATGGTGGCATGTACATGATTTAATGATCATGAAAACATAATTTTTTATTTTATTTGTGGAGAAGATACATGAGTACTATCGAAGAGCGCGTAAAAAAGATCGTTGTTGATCAATTGGGTGTTAAAGAAGAAGAAGTGACTGCAGACGCGTCATTCATCGATGATTTGGGTGCTGACTCATTAGACACAGTTGAGTTGGTGATGGCGTTAGAAGAAGAATTTGATTGCGAAATTCCTGACGAAGAAGCTGAAAAAATCACCACCATGCGTATGGCGATTGATTATATCAATGCACATAACAAGTAATGCCAATTTGTGACAGTTTGTCACGAGGTATGTTCTAAAATATCCGAGCTTAGTCTCGGATATTTTTTAGGTTCGCAAGTAATGAGGTGAGAAATGACTGGAAAACGACGTGTTGTGGTGACAGGAATAGGATTGGTTTCACCCTTAGGCAATGATGTGCAGTCCAGTTGGTCGGCAGCTTTGGCAGGACAAAGTGGTATTGTCCCAATTAGTGCCTTTGATGCGAATCTTTATTCAACCCGTTTTGGCGGCACGATTAAAAATTTAGACCCATCTTCTTGGATTTCTGCTAAGGAACTCAAGAAAATGGATCCATTTATTCACTATGGACTGGTGGCTGCCATGCAAGCTTGGCAAGATTCGGGGCTAATCGTCACTGAAGCCAATGCATCGCGCATGGGGGTGTCGATGGGCTCGGGTATAGGCGGTATTGGCACTATTGAGCATCAGCATGATGTGTTACTGGCTTCAGGTCCGCGTCGTATTTCGCCTTTCTTTGTCCCTTCTAGCATTATCAATATGATTTCTGGTCATCTTTCCATTATGTTGGGTCTACAAGGTCCGAATATGGCGGTGGTGACTGCTTGCGCGACGGGCACACATGCAATTGGTGATGCCATGCGTATGATTCAATATGGTGATGCCGATGTGATGCTGGCAGGTGGCGCTGAATATGCTACCACCCAACTGGGTTTGGCGGGTTTCAGTGCAGCGAGAGCCTTGTCACAACGTAATGACGACCCGCAAGCCGCTTCGCGTCCCTGGGATAAAGATCGTGATGGTTTTGTGTTATCCGATGGTGCGGCTTGTTTGGTACTAGAAGAGTACGAACACGCTAAAGCACGTGGTGCGCAGATTTATGCCGAGTTGGCTGGTTTTGGTATGAGTAGCGATGCGCATCACATGACCATGCCTTTATCGGACGGTTCGGGCGCAGCGCGTTGTATGCAAAATGCCATGCGCGATGCAGGCGTTAATCCAGAGCAAGTTGACTATATTAATGCACATGGTACTTCAACACCTTTAGGTGACGTGGCAGAAACTATGGCCATTAAGCGTGCTTTTGGTGATCAGGCTTACCAACTCATGGTCAGTTCAACCAAGTCGATGACCGGGCATGCTTTGGGTGCAGCGGGTGCTATCGAATCTATTTTCTGTTTACTGGCATTGCGTGATCAACAAGTGCCTCCCACCATCAATTTGCAGTCTCCAAGTGAAGGTTGTGATTTAGACTATATACCCTTGGAGGCAAGGGAGAGCCATTTGGATGTGGTGATGAATAATTCATTCGGCTTTGGTGGCACTAATGCCACCCTTGTTTTTCGTCGGTTAAACTAATGTCGTGGATGGAGCCGATTGTTCAGACACGTCATTGTGCTGAACCCTTGGACTTGTTAGCCATACATCAACTATCGCCCGAGCGTTATCCTGTATTGCTTAGCTCGGCGAGTGGCATAGTTAATGGTCATCGTTATGATTTTTTATTTGCTGATTGCGTCGAAGTTGATTTAGCTGTGCTGGATGCCATTGATGTGTCTAGGTATCAATCCCATGAGTTACCCTTTGTCGGTGGTTATGTGGTGTTTTTTCCTTACGAATATGCGCAACAGATTGAACCCACGCTGAGCTTACCACAAGCCAATGCTTGGCCGGCCAAAGTATGGCGCGTCAGTGCTGCCTTTATTTGGGACAGGGTGGAACAAGTTTGTCATTTGGTGGCGCAGCCAGAGTTTGAATCACGTCTTTCGACTTATTGGCAAGATTTTGATCAAGCTAGGGTGGTAGCGCCTTCTTCCGCTTTGGCGCTGACTGCTCAGATTGTTGAACCTAATGGTGAAAGGTTTATTGAGGGTGTTGAGCGTTGTAAGGATTATATCCTGGCGGGTGATGTGTTTCAGGTGAACTTGTCGCGTCAATGGCAAGCAAAGATTGATGAAGCGATAATACCCGCACAGGTATTTCAGCAATTAAGAGCTTCGAATCCTGCCCCTTTTTCAGCTTTGTTAAGCTGGGAGCATCAAGCCATTATTAGTTCTTCACCCGAGCGATTGGTAAGTGTTAAACAGGGCATGGTTGAAACCCGACCCATCGCGGGTACGCGCCGTCGTGGTGCCGATGAGCAAGCCGATGAGGCGTTAAAGTCTGAATTAAGTCTGCACCCAAAAGAGCAAGCTGAACACGTGATGTTATTAGACCTAGAACGTAATGATCTGGGTAGGGTATGTGTGCCAGGCAGTGTGCAAGTCAACGAATTAATGACCATTGAAACCTATACGCATGTGCATCATATTGTTTCAAACGTGGTCGGTAAGTTGCGTGCTGGCATCTCTGCGAAACAGGTCATAGATGCCGTTTTTCCAGGTGGAACCATTACTGGTTGTCCCAAAGTACGTTGTATGGAAATTATTGCCGAACTAGAGCAACAAGCACGAGGCGTCTATACCGGTTCATTAGGCTATGTTAGCTTAGACGGTCAAATGGACACCAGTATTTTGATTCGTAGTTTTCATTGGCAATCTGGAAAGCTGACCTTTAATGCGGGTGCTGGTATTGTTTATGACTCGCAGCCTGAGTTTGAACTGGAGGAAACACGCCATAAGGCTAAAGGATTGTTGCGAGCGTTAGTGGCAGAAGTTTCATGACGCAGCGCTGGGTTAATGGTCAAGCCCTAGAAAATGATGCTAACCGTGCCTGTATGTACGGTGATGGTGTGTTTGAAACCATGCGCTTATCCGGCGGGCGAATACTTTTTTGGGCACATCACTGGCAACGTATGCAAATGGGGTTGCGTCGCTTGGGATTTGCTGTTTTATCTGAAACGCAATTAGGAGTGGCATTAGCACCTGCTTTGCAAACTGATAACGATGCCATCTTACGTGTTAGCGTTTCGCGTGATGGTGTTAGAGGTTATCGATACACTGCAGAGGCCAACATCATCATTGATGTACAAAAGTCGCCTTTACCTGCCACAATATGGCATGGTCAATCGATTAGGGCGCGTTGGTGTCAAACACGTTGGGCGCAACAACCTTTATTGGCGGGCATTAAACATTTGAATCGGCTAGAGCAAGTCTTAGCACGGAGTGAGTGGACAGACACGAGTATTGCCGAGGGGTTAGTGTGTGACACCCAAGGTCAGGTGATTTCGGGAACCATGTCGGCCTTGCTGGTGCGTTTTGGTCAAACGGTATTAGCAGCCGATATAACGCAAACGGGCATAGATTCGGTTGCGCGCCGGGTGGTGCTAGATGCTTTGCCCAGCATGGGTTATGCAACACAGATACAGCCTTTGTCAAAAAAAGATGTGCTCATGGCGGATGAGTTATTGTTAATGAATGTGGTGCAGGGCATTGCTTCAATTGCAGAGTGTGATGGTGTGAGTTTCACGGATAATCAGTTAGCTCAAACACTGACACCTTGGTGGTCGGAACGTCAAAAACCCAATTCGCAGGAAAAAATATGAGTAAGCGTGTGATTTGGCTCCGTAAGGGCGTGGTATGGATTGCCATGGCGGGGATGATTTTAGTTGGCCTGTATCAGTGGTTTTACGCCATGAGTTTGTCACCCATTAGTGAAACTCCGCAACAGGCGATTATTACCATTGAGCCGGGTAGCAGCGTTAAAGTGATTGCCAACCAATTAGAACAGCAAGGATTAATGGATTATCCAAGTGTGTTTAATGTGCTATTACGCATCACTAAGCAAGCTAAAAAATTGCGTGCGGGTGACTATCGAGTGGACACGACCTGGAATTATCAGGAGTTGCTTAAACATTTAACTGAAGATCCAGAAGTGCAATATCCGATTACCCTGATAGAAGGCATGACCTTAAAAGATGCCATTCAGGTGGTACGTTCCTTGCCTAAAATTAAACAGGATCTATCGGCTCAGCCTTGGGATGAAATTCAACAATTATTGGGTTTGACCAGTTATCCCGAAGGGATGCTGTTGCCTAATACTTATTTCATCACTGCTGGAACGAAAGAAAGTGTGTTTTATCGTCGTGCTTATCAAGCTTTAACCGAGGTGATGGAAAAGGAGTGGTCGAATCGGATTGCCGATTTACCTTTTAACAATGCCTATGAAGCCTTAGTGGCTGCCTCGATTGTGGAAAAGGAGACAGGTGTGCCGAGTGAGCGTCCCTTGATTGCTGCTGCGATTGTCAATCGCCTTAAAAAAGGTATGCCTTTACAGATGGATCCAACGGTGATTTATGGCATGGGAGATCGTTTTCAGGGTAATATTCGGAAAAAAGATTTGCAAACCGCCACACCTTACAACACCTATACCAATAAGGGATTACCGCCCACACCCATTGCTTTAGCCAGTGCAGAATCGATTTATGCGGTGTTGCATCCTGCTCAAAGCGATGTACTCTATTTTGTTGCCAAAGGCGATGGTAGCCATGTGTTCACCTCGAATTTAGAAGCCCATAATGCAGCCGTTCGCCAGTATCAGTTAGGAATTAAACCATGAAACCAGGTTACTTTATTAGTGTAGAAGGCACAGATGGTGCCGGGAAGACCAGTGTATTAGCCACTATCGAAACCTGGATGAAAGCACAGGGTAAAACCTTCATCACCACGCGAGAGCCAGGTGGTACACCGCTGGCTGAGCAAATTCGTGAATTATTATTAAATAGTCGTACCGACAAGTTGGATGATGACGCTGAATTATTGTTAATGATGGCGGCTCGGGTGCAACATGTACGGACAAAAATTCAGCCGGCATTACAGGAGGGGCACTGGGTGTTGTCGGATCGTTTCTTCGATGCCAGCTATGCCTATCAGGGTGGGGGCAGAGGTCTTTCGATTGAGCGTATTGATGCCTTGCATCAGTGGGCAATTGGTGATTTTCAACCCGATTTAACCATTTTGCTCGATGTGCCCGTCGAAATTGGTCAAGCGCGCGTGTTGCATCGAGGAGAAGAAAAAACCCGTTTTGAGGAAGAGCAAACGGCATTTTTTGAGCGCGTGCGCCAGGCTTATCTTGCGCGTGCCGCTCAAGCTCCGCATCGTATGGTGGTGATTGATGCACGTGTTGACCAGGCATCGGTTCAGCAAGCGGTTGTTAATCTGTTAGATACTCGTTGGTCATGAGCAAGCTCCCTTACTGGTTGACTGAACCTTACCAACAACTTACCCAGTCTGTCTTAGTGCAGCGGGGACATGCCTTCTTGTTATTGGGGCCGCAAGGGTTAGGTCAAGATGGGTTAATAGAGGCCGTAGCACAAGATTGGTTGTCATCGACTATGACTGATAATCCGGATCTTTTGCTGGTCGAAGCCTTGGAGGGTAAGCGTGACATTGGTGTTGATCAAATTCGTGCATTGAGTGGATGGGCGCAACAAACATCACATGGTGCATCGGGACGGGTGGTGATTATTCGTCAGTTAGAACGTCTGAATAGTGCTGCGGCAAACAGTCTTCTTAAAACCTTGGAAGAGCCACCAGAGGGGGTGCGTTTTTTGCTCACCGCTTCTCGAGCGGGTCAATTGTTACCAACCTTGCTGAGTCGTTGCCAACGCTTGAACTTACCCATTCCAAGCCTAGAGAGTGCCAGTCATTGGTTAAAGGCCCAGATGCCAGATGTGTCAGAGGGGGATTGTCAATTGGCTTTAACCTTGCACTTAGGAGCGCCTTTAGCTGCTCAGAACTGGTTGCTGTCGGGCGGTTTAACCGAGTGGAAAGCCTGGCAAGCATTGTGGCAAGCGAGCGTTAAACAGGGTATGGTGACTTCAGCCTTGATTGACTATGCGCGTAAAGACGTGCAAGCATTTTGTCGATTGCTTGGGGCTCAAGCTTATGTCGATGGTCAGGGTTATGATCGTCTTTTACCTTGGCAACTGCTCAGGACAGTGTGGCAGGTTGAAAAAGCACTGGTACAAAATTTAAGTAAAGATTTATTGTTGGATAATTTATTACACACGGTTAATGACGTGTTGGCAGGAAAACTGCCAAGCATGAAGGTGACAAAACGACGAGGAATGTTGGCATGATGGGTTGGATGGATACGCATTGTCATTTATGTTTACTCAAACCTGAACAAGGCAGTATCAGCGAGGTGGTTTCACGCTTGTCTGCGGCGGGCGTTCATCGGATTTTAGATGTGGCCACGGGTAAAGATAATTGGCAGTGTGTGGCGGATAATGCGCGTCAGTTCGATGCTGTTTATGCCGGAATTGGAATTCATCCCACTAGTGAAATGCAAGAAACGGAAGCAGATTGGGCGCGCTTGTCGGAATTGGTAAAACTACCAAAAGTGCTGGCAGTCGGTGAGTGTGGGTTAGACTTTTATCATGCGCCTGAGGCTGAATGTGCTCATCAGTACGAGCGCTTCGAGCGACAAATACATCTTGCGAAACAGCTGAATAAACCCTTAATTATTCATACGAGAAATTCGAGCCAACAAACCCTGGATGTGCTTAAATCGGTTGGTAACGGTGAAGTAACTGGTATTATGCATTGTTTTGTTGAAGATAAAGCCATTGCACAACAAGCCTTGGATATCGGTTTTTATTTGTCTTTTTCCGGCATATCAACCTTCAAGAATGCTACCCAAGTGCAAGAAGTGATGCAGTGGGCTCCTTTAGATCGTGTACTGATTGAAACCGATTCACCCTATTTAGCGCCTGTACCCTATCGGGGTAAGTTGAATGAGCCGGCTTATGTTGCCAAAGTAGGGGAACACATGGCGAAATTGAAAGGCATGGATGTGGAAGTTCTAGCCGAGCAGTTGGAGCAAAATGCGCAACGGTTGTTTCGATTGTGATCGCGTCTAATCGTTAAGGTCTTGCCAACTGCCCAAGCGATTAGGCATGGCGAGTGCTTTTTCAAGCAGGGCGAGAAAATCATGACGTTGAATGGCTTTCGCGCCCAAGGACAATAAATGATCGGTACTAAATTGACAATCAATCAAGTCAAATTGCCAATCAACCAATTGCTGACAAAGGGTAGCTAGGGCCACTTTTGAGGCATTACTGACCAAGCTGAACATAGACTCACCAAAGAAAACGCCACCTAGAGAAACGCCATATAAACCACCCACCAGTTGCTCGTTTTGCCAAACCTCGACCGAATGCGCATAACCAAGTTTGTGTAGTTGCTGATAACCTTCGATGATGTTCGGCATAATCCACGTTTCCTCTCGCGTGTGCGCACAGTGCAAGATAACCGATAAAAAATCTTGGTCGAAAGTGACCTTAAAGCCAGCATTACGCATGACCTTGTTTAGACTGCGTGAACGTTTGAATTCGGATGGCAAAAGAATGGTTCTGGGGTCGGGACACCACCATAAGATGGGATCGCCTTCACTAAACCAAGGAAAAATACCGCGGTGATAGCCGGCAAGCAGCCAGTCGGGCGTTAAAGCGCCACCAATTTGAATTAGCCCAGCGGGATCGTCTAAGCAATAAGCAATTTCGGGAAAAGAAGGCGCTTCGCTGGGTAACACATAACGCACTTGCGCGTTATTGTTTAGAGTTACCCAACTTGGCATGATGAATTAATATTAAGCGTGTTCAGCTAAATAGCGTTCTGTATCGAGTGCTGCCATACAGCCCGAAGCGGCAGAAGTAATGGCTTGACGATAGATTTGATCGGCGACATCGCCCGCAGCAAAAACACCCGCTACGCTGGTAGCTGTGGCATTGCCCATAATACCACTTTGTACTTTGATGTAGCCATTCACCATTTCCAATTGACCGTCAAAAATGCCGGTGTTAGGGCTGTGACCAATGGCAATGAATACGCCTTGTGCGGCAATGTCTTCGGTCGAGCCGTCGTTTTTCTTAACGCGCACACCGTTAACGCCTGTATTGTCGCCCAAAATTTCATCGATCTGACTGTTTAACACCAGCTTGATATTGCCGTTATTCACTTTGTCCATTAAATGGTCAATCATGATTTTTTCGGCTTTAAAAGTTTCACGACGGTGAATGAGGTAAACTTCGCTAGCAATGTTCGACAAGTACAGTGCTTCTTCGACAGCTGTATTACCACCACCCACAACCGCGACTTTTTGATTACGATAGAAAAAGCCATCACAAGTCGCACAAGCCGAAACGCCTTTACCTTTGAAAGTTTCTTCTGAAGGCAAGCCTAGATATTTAGCCGAAGCGCCTGTGGCAATAATTAAGGCATCAGCGGTGTATTCAGCCACATCGCCCTTGAGGGTGAAGGGACGTTTTGATAGGTCAACGGCATTGATGTGGTCAAAAATGATTTCTGTGCCAAAGCGTTCGGCATGTTTTTGCATGCGTTCCATCAAAGCTGGACCTTCAACCCCTTGATCATCGCCTGGCCAGTTATCGACTTCGGTAGTGGTGGTTAATTGTCCGCCTTGTTGCATGCCGGTGACCATGACAGGTTTTAAATTAGCGCGTGCAGCATAAACCGCTGCGCTATAGCCAGCAGGACCTGAACCCAAAATCAATACTTGACAATGTTTAGACATAAAAGCGACTCCTAAGCCATGTTGGTTACGTAATACTTCAAAGTCTAGCGCAAAGCAGACATTTGTTAAAGGCTATTTTATCAGCTTTTGCTTTTATCCTTCATATCGGGGCGCTAAATGCGCTAAAATATGCGGTTTCATATTATGTTAAAAGGAAGAGCACGGTGGAATTAGCCAGTGTTTTTGCCCGCATTCGTGACTTGAACGAACGTTGCGAATCGCTTAGGGGGTATCTTTGACTACGAGGGTAAGTCGGAAAGATTACAGGAAGTGACGCGCGAGTTAGAAAGTGCCGATATTTGGAATACGCCAGAAAAAGCCCAAGCTTTAGGTAAGGAACGTGTCAGCTTAGAGCGTGTGGTGACAAATTTAGATCGCATTGCTGAAGAGTTGAGCGGGCAACTTGAGTTGCTGGAAATGGCGGAAGCAGAAGATGATGAAGATACGGCTAACGCCGTCATTGACGACGTTGCCACCACGCAAGCAGCTATCGAAAAGCTTGAATTTGCGCGTATGTTTAGTGGTGACATGGATCCGAATAACGCTTACATCGATATTCAAGCGGGTTCGGGTGGTACTGAAGCGCAAGACTGGGCGAATATTCTGCTGCGTATGTATTTACGCTGGGCAGAAAGCAAGGGCTTTGAAGTTGAAATCATGGAAGTTTCAGACGGTGATGTAGCGGGCATTAAAAGTGCGACTGTCTCTGTGAAAGGAGATTATGCTTACGGCTGGTTGAGAACAGAAACGGGCGTACACCGTTTGGTGCGTAAATCACCGTTCGACTCTAACAACAAGCGTCATACTTCCTTTGCTTCAGTGTTCATTACTCCTGAAATTGATGATAACGTTGAAATCGACATTAACCCTGCCGACTTACGCATCGATGTTTACCGTGCCAGTGGCGCGGGTGGTCAGCACGTTAACCGAACCGAGTCAGCAGTGCGTATTACGCATATTCCTACCAATACCGTGACTCAGTGTCAGGCGGGGCGCTCGCAGCATCAAAATAAAGACCAAGCGATGAAGCAGCTGCGCGCAAAATTGTATGAACTCGAAATGCTCAAACGCAATTCAGAAAAACAAGCCTTAGAAGAAACCAAGTCGGAAGTGAGTTGGGGAAGTCAAATTCGCTCTTATGTACTCGATTCTGGACGTATTAAAGACCTACGTACTAACGTCGAAGTCGGCAATACGCAAGGCGTGTTGGATGGGGATTTGGATATATTTATTGAAGCCAGCTTAAAAGCTGGTTTGTAAGCAAACCTAATTACGCTGACATCTTGCGTTGTTGCGCGGTGCTCAAAAAAGTCATGTATTTCATATACACTCACTTTTTCTGTGCTCCGTGCGCCTAGCAATTTTGTCAGCTCATACTAGATTTGCGCAAGCTATTATAGGGAATTGAAATATGAGCGAACAAACTAGCGCAGTTGAACATCACGACGAAAACCATGTTATTGCGGAGCGTCGTGCCAAGTTAGCACACATTCGTGAACAGCGTAATGCCTTCCCCAATACCTTTAAGCGTGAGAATTTAGCGCAGGATTTACAGACTCAGTATGCTGAGTTAGACAAGGCAGCATTGGCTGAATTAAATCCGCCAGTGACAGCCACTGTGGCTGGTCGTGTGATGTTGAAACGGGTCATGGGTAAGGCGAGCTTCTTCACTTTGCAAGATGTCAGTGGGCAAATTCAGGTTTACTTACGTGGTCAGGATATTGGTGAAGCGCTGTATGAAGAAGTAAAACACTGGGATTTGGGCGACATTGTTGGCGTTACTGGCTATTTATTTCGTACCAATACGGGCGAGTTGAGTATTCATGCCACTTCCGCTCAGCTGTTAACGAAAAGTCTGCGCCCCTTGCCCGATAAATTCCACGGTTTGCACGATACCGAAGTGCGTTACCGTCAGCGTTATGTCGATTTGATTGTCAATCAGC
>CAZFLX010000030.1:0-16041 GCA_964519885.1 uncultured Francisella sp.
CCGAATAGGCTAATTGTAAGCTATGTTTCTCTCCGGGATTATTAGACCATTACACCACTCATGCCCTGCTCGAAGGTCAGCTTGACTATGTGGTTGATCATGGCACGATGGAAGGTCAATTTAAGACATTGGTGGTTAACTTAGATCAAGCCATGTTAACGCAAAAAAATGCTCTGGCTGAAGTGCGTCATGTTACCCACGCCATGCGTATCGGCGATTTCTCACAACGCATCACAATCAATATGCCGGGAGAGTTAAGTCATCTTAAGCGCTACCTGAATGAAGCCCTAGACCTACTGGAATCGGCGATTAATGAAAAATCGATCATGCTTAATCATTTAAGCGAAGGCGATTTTACTTATCACATGCGCGGTGAATACACAGGCAAACTCTTAGAGTTGAGAGAAAACATGGGACGCATGACACACAGCATTGCCGACATGTTGCACCATGTCCATTCTGCCTCTCACCATGCCGTACATGGCATTAAAGAAGTCAGCGCCGGCAATCAGGACTTAAGTAAGCGCGTACAAAAACAGGCTGCAGCACTGGCTGTCGTTAATCATGAAATGATTGCCATGACCACTTCAGTCAACGACACCCTTTCTGAAGCACAATCCGTTGCCATCAATACCGAAGCCATACGTCAACGCTCTGTCACTGGGCGCAACTTGCTTAAAGAATTGGCGCATTCCATCGAACACATTAAACAAGCCAGCACCCAAATCAGCGATATGACCAATGTGATTAACAGCATTGCCTTCCAAACCAATTTACTAGCACTGAATGCAGCGGTTGAAGCCGCTCGTGCGAGTGAGCATGGTCGTGGCTTCGCCGTCGTTGCTCAGGAAGTGCGTGCGCTTGCCAATCGAACTGCTGAAGCATCCAAATCCATTCATCAAGTCACGCATCAAAACCTCGTTCTCATTGAACAGGGGCTAGTTCTCAGCCAACAAACCGTTGAGGCCTTCACTCAAAATGCTGAATCGATTGATCGCATCTATCAGATGACACAAAAAATGAACCGCAGCTTAGAACGTCAAACCCAAGGCATTATTGACGTCAGCCGCTCGATTGATGAAATCGATGCTGGCACACAGCAGAATGCTGCCATGGTCGAGCAAATTGCCAGTACATCGGAAAACATTATTAACGAAGTGTTATTGCTTGAACAACATGTACAGCAGTTTAACCTGCCCAATCCATCGCAAGAACAAGCCAACACACCCTTGTTAACGACTTTACATTGAGGCGAATCGATGCTTCGGTAAAGTTGGTTATAATGGTGGCTTATCACTTATGGAACCGAAGCTTGTTATGAACAACCACGTCACCACTTTTCTGTTCGATCAACTAGATATTCGCGGTCGTTATTTGCGTTTAACCACTGAATGGCAGCATTGGCAAACCAATCGCCACACCACCCCAGTCGCAACACAACTGCTTGGGGAATGTGTGGCGTTTCTAACCCTGGTCGCGATTGATGTGAAAAGCTTAGGCAAACTCACGCTACAACTGCGCGGCAATGGTGAAGTGAAAACGCTGGTGGTGCAGTGTCAAATCGACCGTGAAGACTTAAAACTACGTGGCATGATTGAAGCGCCCGAGTTAAGTCAGCTTAACGCCCTGAGTGAAGCCTTTGCCGATGGCGATTTAGCCCTGACGCTTTACAATGAGCTGACACAAACCAACTATCAAAGCATTGTTCCCATTGAAGGCGACACAGCAACCCAAGTCTTCGCCGACTATTTAAGTCAATCGGTGCAACATCCCACTAGCCTATGGTTAGTTGCCAACGCCCAGCAAATCACGGGATTGTTGTTAGAAAAAATGCCCGATACCGACATTAAAGATCCCGATGGCTGGCAACGTATCAACCATTTAGCCAGTACACTCAGCGATGAAGAATTGCAGGCGTGTGATATCGACACCCTGCTACATCGGCTGTTCCATGAAGAAGTGATTCAACGCTATCACCCCACTCCTGTAATTTACCACTGTCCCGATGAGCGCGACAAACTCACCGAGGTCATTCGCTCGATTGGGCAAGATGAATGTGAGCGCATCATTAGTGAAGAAGGCAAACTGATTATGAGCAATGAATTGTGTAATCGAAGCTATGTGTTTAGCCTAGCCGATGTGCAATCGATTTTTGGCGTACCGACAAAACATTAAGCAAGTGATTGTCATTAAGCTATTGCAATTCCAATCAATTTACTCTAATCTGAGAATGTAGATAACCCATTTTGGGAGGAAGGAATATGAATATTAACAGCGCAACCAACAACAATTTGTTAGGTATGCAACAGCTGCAAAGTGCGGTGATGAATACACCTGATGCCATGGCATCAACACCTCAAGCCGTGGCCAGTGCAAGTCAGAGTCGCACACAGGAAGCAGCGAGTATGGCGCGTGAAACACAAACCCAACAACGAGTGCAAGCACGAGACCAAGCTCAAGCCACCACTTCATCGAATGCGGCTTACGAACAATACTTACGCACGGGTCGTTTAGACACCTACGCCTGAGTGCAAGCTTAATCACTTACAACACAGCGCCCTTCGGGGCGTTGTTTGTTTTGACCGTTGAGCCATAGCCCTCACCAATTCATTTGGATAAGCGCATAAGGCGCTCTTATCCGTTATAATGATAGACCTTTTACACTGCATAACGACGACTTGCCATGAACACAACTGCTGCACGCCGACAATCTTTTCACCAAGCCTTGAATGAGCGCACGCTGATTCTTGACGGTGCTATGGGTACGATGATTCAGAGTTATCAGCTACAAGAAGCTGATTTTCGTGGCACACGCTTTAACGATCACCCGATTGACCTTAAAGGCAATAACGACCTACTCACCCTCACCCGTCCTGACGTGATTGGTGCGATTCACCGCGCCTATTTAGATGCTGGTGCGCAAATTCTCGAAACCAACACTTTCAACAGTACCAGTGTCGCGCAAGAAGACTATGATATGGCGCATCTGGTGGTGGAGTTAAACCGTGAAGGTGCAGCCTTAGCACGTAAAACAGCCGATCAATTCACCGCTGACACAGGCAAAATGGCTTGGGTTGCAGGCGTGTTAGGTCCAACGAGTAAAACCTTGTCATTGTCGCCCGACGTGAATGATCCAGGCTATCGTGCCACCACCTTTATGGCCGTTAAAGCCGCCTACCGAGAAGCGGCGATTGCCTTACTCGAAGGTGGTGCAGATATTCTGATGATCGAAACCATTTTCGATACCCTCAATGCCAAAGCCGCTATTTATGCCATTATGGAATTACAGGATGAACGTGGTGAAGCCATTCCGATTTGGATTTCGGGAACCATTACCGACGCTTCTGGGCGCACGCTATCGGGTCAGACCTTAGAAGCCTTTTACAACTCAGTGCGTCACGCCAAGCCAGTGGCAATTGGCTTGAACTGTGCGCTGGGTCCTGCCGAATTACGTCCTTATGTCGAAGAGTTATCGCGCATTGCCGAATGTCGTGTATCAGTTCACCCCAATGCGGGCTTACCGAACGAGTTTGGTGAATACGACTTGTCACCCGAAGAGATGGCAAAAGAAGTCGGTGACTGGGCGGCTAATGGCTGGCTCAACATTGCGGGCGGTTGCTGTGGTTCAACTCCAGCGCACATTAGCGCCATTGCCGAAGCGGTAACAGCTCATGCACCCCGCGTCATTCCCGAAATTCCGATTTACACCCGTTTGTCTGGGCTAGAACCCTTAACGCTAGACGAGCGCATTATTTTTGCCAATGTCGGCGAGCGTACCAACGTCACAGGGTCGGCATTGTTCCGTCGTTTGATTAAAGAAGGCAACTACACCGAAGCCCTCAGCATTGCCTTAAAACAAGTCGAAAACGGCGCGCAAATCATCGACATCAACATGGACGAAGGCATGTTGGATGCAGTGAAAGAAATGACCACCTTCGTCAATCTGATTGCCGCCGAACCCGATATTGCGCGTGTTCCTGTGATGGTCGACTCGTCCAAATGGGAAGCCATTGTGGCGGGACTATCTTGCTTACAAGGTAAGGGCATCGTCAACTCCATTTCATTAAAAGAAGGCGAAGACAAGTTTTTAGAGCAGGCCAGAGTGCTACGCTATTTCGGTGCAGCGACGGTGGTCATGGCGTTCGATGAAGTCGGACAGGCCGATACCTATGCTCGTAAAGTCGAAATTTGTACCCGTGCCTACAACCTATTAGTCGCGAACGGCTTCCCGCCCGAAGACATTATTTTTGACCCCAATGTGTTCGCCATTGCCACGGGCATTGAAGAACACAACAACTATGCGGTCGATTTTATCGAAGCCACACGTACCATTAAGCAAACCTTACCCCACTGCCATATTTCAGGCGGTGTCAGTAACGTTTCCTTCTCCTTCCGTGGCAACAATCCCGTGCGTGAAGCCATTCATAGCGTCTTTTTGTATCATGCCATTAAAGCGGGCATGGACATGGGTATTGTTAATGCGGGAGCGATGGTGGTGATTGATGACATTCCCGCCAAACTGCGTCAAGCGGTAGAAGACGTGGTCACCAACAGCGATGCAGGTGCCGCAGAGCGTTTACTCGACATTGCGCAAGAGTTTGCTCATTCAGGTGCAGAAGTTGAAACTGAAGTCTTAGCTTGGCGTGATCTACCCATTGAAAAGCGCCTAGAACACGCCTTAGTTAAGGGTATTGATGCCTTTATCGATGCCGACACCGAAGAAGCCTTAGCCAAAATCGGTAGCCCTTTGCATGTGATTGAAGGTCCGCTTATGGACGGCATGAACGTGGTGGGTGACTTATTCGGTGCGGGGAAAATGTTCCTGCCGCAAGTCGTTAAATCGGCACGGGTGATGAAAAAAGCCGTTGCCTGGTTGCAACCTGCGCTAATGGCAGAAAAAGAGCGTAACGGTGGTGGCAGTTCTCAGGGCAAAATCGTTATGGCGACGGTGAAGGGCGACGTTCACGACATCGGTAAAAACATCGTTGGGGTGGTGCTGCAATGTAACAACTTTGAAGTGCTCGACTTGGGTGTGATGGTTTCCAGCGAAAAAATTCTGCAAGCCGCCAAAGACTGGGGCGCAGACATGATTGGCTTGTCAGGCTTAATCACGCCATCGCTAGATGAAATGGTACACGTCGCCAAAGAAATGCAACGTCAAGGCTTTACCATGCCACTGCTGATTGGTGGTGCCACCACCAGCCGTGCCCATACTGCGGTTAAAATCGACCCTGCCTATGAAGGTGCGGTGGTGTATGTGAAAGATGCCTCGCGTGCCGTAGGTGTTGCTCAATCACTGCTTTCACAAGAGTTGCGCGATGCCTTTAAGGCACAAGTGAAAGCTGAGTATGTGCAAGTGCGTGAAGAACGCAAAAAACGTGGTGAAGGCGCTGCACGCATTCCGCTATCACAGGCGCGAGCCAATGCCATTCAACTCGATTGGGATAACTACACACCACCCAAACCGTCTTTTTTAGGCGTGAAGGTATTGGAAGATTATCCACTAGAAGACTTAATCGAACGCATCGACTGGTTGCCTTTCTTTAATGCTTGGGGACTGGCGGGCACTTTCCCTGCCATTCTCACCGACAAGGTCGTGGGAAGCGAAGCCAACAAACTCTACATCGACGCACAAGTTATGTTGCGTCAGATCGTATCCGAAAAATGGCTGACAGCCCGTGGCGTGTTCGGTTTCTGGCCAGCGAATCGAGCAGAAAATGGCGACGATATCATTCTATTCAAAGACGATAATCGCAAGGAAGAAACCACCCGTTTACATCATATTCGTCAACAGATGGATAAAAAACGCGGCGGCTACAACCAGTGTTTATCCGACTTTGTTGCCCCTCTCAATCCGCATGGGCTAGGTTGCCCTTGCTGTACTGGCAAACTGGATTTACCAGCGCGTCATATTCGTGACTATGTGGGTGGTTTTGCTGTCTGTGCAGGCTTTGGTATCGACGAACATGTTGCTCGTTTCGAAGCCGAACACGACGATTATCACAGCATTATGCTCAAAGCCCTCGCCGACCGTTTGGCAGAAGCCTTTGCAGAACGCTTGCACGAGCGCGTGCGTAAAGAGTATTGGGGTTACGCCAAAGATGAAAACTTGGATAACGACGCTTTGATTGCAGAAAAATACCGAGGCATTCGCCCTGCCCCTGGTTATCCTGCCAACCCTGAACATACCGAAAAAGGCATTTTGTGGGAGTTGCTTAAACCCAATGAAAGCATCGGTCTTGAAATCACAGAAAGCTTTGCCATGTATCCGACAGCTGCTGTTTCGGGCTGGTATTTCGCTCACCCCGAATCGCGCTACTTTGGTGTGGGTGCCATTGGTCGTGACCAAGTCGAAGACTATGCCCAACGTAAAGGCATGAGCATTGCAGAAGCCGAACGCTGGTTAGCACCGAACTTGGGCTATGATCCTGAGGAGTTTAATTGAGGCTAATTTTGTTATGACGAGAAGATGTAAAGTTGATTTTATTGCACTTATTGTATGAATTCACGGGTTAAAATTAGCAAAAGTTGAATAAGGCAGCATCCATCGCCCTTTTTGTCCTGGCAATTCCGTGAAGCCAAAATGCTGATAAAAAGCCGCTACTTGAGGTGATTTGGCATCTACCACCAGTGCGGCCACTGCCAGACTTTGACTAGCGGTCACGACACGCTTACACGCATCTGCAAGTAAAATTGAACCCAATCCTTTTCCCTGAGCTTGTTTATCGACTGCCAAGCGACCAATCAAAGCAACGGGAATAGGATAGCGTGGTAGTTTTTTGCGCATAACATCAGGAAAGTTGTCAGCGGCAACACTAGCAGCACTTAACGAATAAAATCCAGCAACGCTTTGTAGTTCATCAATTGGTGAAGCAATAAAAATCCTTGCAATGCCTCGCTTGATGTCTTGCTTTGCATAGCATTGTAAATAGGTATCGAGCGCTGGTTCACCACAAGAAAAAGATTTCGTATTGAAACTATCATCTAACCTGCAAATATGAAATGGCATTTAGTTTGCTTGCTCGGCATGAAGCGCAAAAGCACGTTTTAATGCTGCGTTAGGCTGTGCGGGTTGATCCAGTGCAACCAAAAAGCGATCAAAGTCTGATAACGACAATGTGATTGATTCGTGCTCTTTAACCACTGACTTTGCCTGGTTTACGGCATTCCTTAAAATAAACTCAGAAACACTCATCCGTGCGTATGATGCTGCCTTGTCGAGCAATTGCCTTACTTCTTGATCGCAACGAAGATGCAAGCGAGAGTCTTTCGCAAGTGCTGTCATGATAATATTCCTTATCTAAGCTGGTTGCTCTTATTGTACGCCATATGTGCGTACAATTCTAGTTTTTTGCTTGCGCATTATCATTTCTATTGATTCGCCCCGACTACTGAAGCGTTCATTTCTCCATGGGGAAATTAATCAATCGAGTTCACTGCACAAACCCGCGTCATAAAACCACTTACTCCTTGCTGCGCTAAGTCGCGTTTCCGCTTGACGCTTGCCCGGCCCAGCCTCCCCATACGGGGCGGCAGCCAAGCAGAACAAGGCAAGTTTTATGTTCCAATCGAATCCATTAAACTTCCTATTTATTTAGAGCCAGACGTTCAACATACACTGAGTAGCATGATTAAAGATCAACCGATCGAATCACTGCAAGCGTTGGTCAATAAACTGCTCAGAAAAGACATTGAGCTGTTGGATACATTACGTACAGCTTAACCGCTTGGTTTGCTTTCTTACTAATTCTGCACAGTCTCCGTCCAAATGCTGGTTAGCACCTAACTTAGGGTATGACCCTGAGGAGTTTAACTAACTCACGCTAGGTTGCTATCGAAATAAACGCGAGCAAGTGGTACACTTATCGTGTTTTTTATCGATGAACAACAGGGAATAAAACGATGATTTGGGATAACATTACCAAAGGCTGGAAAAATACGTTCAACTTTTCTGGGCGAGCAACACGCACTGAATTTTGGGGACTTGTTGTTTCTGGAATGTTTCTATTTTTTCTTTTTACTATGGTTTCTGCCGCTGTTCCCGTCCTTGGCAGTGTTTTGCTGCTGATTTTTTTCTTGTTATTCGCTGTTGCAAGCTTATCAGTGACTATTCGACGAACCAGAGACACTGGTAATGATGCGTGGGTAGGTGTTTTGCTGTTTCTTACAGGAATCTTTGCATTAATTATTGGTTTTTTCCCCTCCAAAAACCCAGATGCCGTTGACTTCAGTTCAAGCAAACAACAAAAACCCTCTCCCGAAATTAAAGACTTTCACTACACGCCAGAGACGAGTAATACGAGCAGTTCAAGCTCTAAAACGAATGCTGGCTCATCGAACACCCCCAATGTTCGTTTACCCCTTAAAGACTTTAATTAACGCCCAGCGAGAAGATCATGCAAAATTACTATGATGTGCTAGGTGTTTCAGCCACTGCCGATGATTTTGTTATTAAAGCCGCTTACAAAGCGATGGCGCAACGTTATCATCCTGATAGGTTTGCTAATAATGCCAGAGATGCCGCCGATGCAGAAAGCAAAATGCGCCAAATCAATGAAGCCTATCAAGTATTGTCCGACAGCGTTAAACGTCGAGACTATGATGACAGTTTACGCCAACAAAAACAAAATCAGCATCAAAGCGCACACCATACAGAACAACAGAAACAACATGAAGATTGGCAAATTGCCTTGCGCTTTTATCCCGACTTAACTGAATTAGAAACCCGTTTAACCAAGTTCGACACTGATTTAGTCACCGAATTTAGAAAAACCCTACTGAGTGGTCAACAGTACGATCGTCGTAAGGCGATTGCCAACCAGTTAGAACAAGACTACTTAGAAGGTTTTTTTGGCACTCATCCCGATATTCTTGATTTTGCTCGTGAGCTTTTGTTGGCTGGAAAGCGAGATGGCGCGAAAGAACTCAATCAGATGTTAAAAGTGGTCGGGAATAGTGTGTCAGCTGATGAAATTATTGAACGACTGCAAGTACAGTACTTTCCTAATCAGTCAACTCAAAACACCAGTTTTACGCAGAAACCAAAAGAACCAGATTCAAATAAAACCGAATGGGAAAAAATACAAGAACAAGCAAGTAAAGAGTTTCATAGCAATGACTTTAAATATAAAAATGAAAGTAATTATAAAAAAACAACTAAAGTAAAGACTTTTGCAGAACTTGTCACTTATGTGGCTATTGGAGTTCTCTCCTTTTTTGTGCTGATGTTTGGTGTTACTATGCTTGGTGAGTTCATAAGGAGTTTTAAATGAGTAGTTTTAGCTGTGACGATGTTGATTTCAATGTTGCTGGCTTGGTAAGCGTTGAATCTCCCAATGAGCTAATTTCGAGTAGGTGAAAACATATATATGATATGTTATTGCTAGTTTATGAATTATTTGATTTGGCTATTAAAGCCAGATATTTACAGACTTGGAAGTAAAGTTTTATGTTGAACTAAAATTTGATATCTTGTTTGGGTTAGAAGTTTTCATTTCTGTTAATTTTTATGTAATTTCGGAGGTGATTATGAATAGTTCAATCATATTAATGTTTTGTTTCATGGCAAGTGTTTGGTGCGAAGTGGCATTCCTGCGGAGATCTGGTGATTGCTTCTAAGCCAAACAAAAGATGTGGTTTTTACGCTCAACATAATTCTACCAAGAGAGAGTGCAGGAGGTTCGATTCCTCCTCTCCGCATCATTTTTTAACATGATTATTGAGGGAACAGATTAAATGCAAGATCACGAGGTAAGGTATTACGTAACAACAAAAGAAGTAGAGCCTTGGGTCTCTTCAGAGCAAAGTCAGCTCATTTCAAACCTTCCAATTGATGAAAAAATAGCGAATAGGTTTCCTTTTGATGATACAGATAACAACAAAGTTGAGATCTTTATGATTGGAAAACATGATGAATGTCAAAACTAGATTGATAATATGGATGCCATTATCAAAGACTTATTCAAGATAGAAAAGTGTACAAATAATTGTGAGCTAGAATAAAGCGGTACTCCCCCAATGCCTCCCATATTTCTGCTAGATTTCGTCTATAGTCAAATTTCTTTGGTGCACAGCCCACCCCCCGTTAGATTAATTAATTAATTAATTAATTAATTAAATATGAAGGGTTTTTAAATATGAATGCAAGAACAGGTGCTTTTATCGGACAAGCGAGTATCAACGACCTTAGAATTGCAATCCACTATAAAGAATCTGCTAAAATTATTTATAAATCGGAAAGTTATCAGGATGGTATAAGCTTGCCAGCTCTTTTTCTGGTTCGTCAGTTTTTAGAACTTAGCCTTAAACACAATATCAGAAAGTTAAGTTCAGTTTCTTCAAGTAATAATTTGATTAACAGAATAAATAATGTGCATGATTTAAAACAAATTCACAATTCTTTTGTTGAAAATTATAACAGTGTCAAATGTATAAAAAATATTAGAGGCATAAATTATAAAAATAATTTAGACGCTTTGTCCAAACTAGTTGAAAAAATTTCAATACTTGACGCTGGCTCTCAAGGTTTTAGATATTCAGAAAATGCTTCTGGTCAGGAAAATTATCGATCAAGATGAAACATTCAATTTACAAGCTGTTTTTGAACTACTAGAGGATGCTAGCATTATTTTAGTTCATACAGAAGATGTTTTGCGTGTTGCTGGATCTACCTTATAAATAGACTACAATAGAGGTTTGACATGACACTACCTGAAAATGCGATCTGTAACGTACAACAAATGAGCGAACTACAGAAAGGCGCACTGGCAGCTATGCAACGCGCAGCGGAAGAAGCACGACGCATTGCCATTCAAACCAATACGGCGATTGTGATGAAAGTGGGCGGCAAAATTAAGTAGATTACCGCTACTGAAGAACTCAGAACTCGTTCTTATGCTTAGGGATTTGGTAGCTATCTTCGTTCAAGCAGTAAGCTTGACGAACAATCCGAATTAAACAAACTAACGCCCAGTGCGTAACATACCTCTCACTGAGCGTTAATAACTAGGATTATCAATCGTTCTTAATGATCGCTTCACCCGAAGGTTTAGCAAACTGATCATTCAAAGACTGAATGGCGGCTCTGGCACTGTCTCTCACTTTAGCCAGACGTTTCATGGCTCCGCTTCCCCAACCTCTGGCATTTTGGGCAAACATCGGGCGCCAAAATACAATATTCTTAGATAATGCTCTGCCAAGATCTGCTGTATCTGGCTTGGACATTAAGCGCGTCACCATACGTTTTGCCCACCAATGACGCAAGTAATAATGCGGAACCAGTAATGCCACCACCGCAGCTACAACAGCCGTCAAGCCTACTTGCGGATTGGCAAAGATGGATAAATCAACAGAGTCTAACCAATGCGTACCTAACCACAGCCAAACCACCAAGGCAACAACCGAACCAGCCAACACAAGCTCACTCAGCGCCACGCGTTTAGCCCATTGTAGACGGACGGCATCAATTTTAGGCAACCAGTTTTTTTGCAACTCATCAGCCAGATTTTCTAAATTAGCACTAATTCGATAAGCACGTTCGACACTCACCTGCTCCATGCGTTGAATAATCTGTGCCAAGTCCACATCTTTCTTACGCTTAAATCGCTCTGCTATCGCTGGATCTTTAAAAGGGGCTGCAGATTGTTCATTGTAAATCATGTAGAACTTACCACCGACCACACCACTCGCTGCCAGCGCTCGCTGCCACGATCCCATAATTTCTTCGGGATTATCTTCATTAGCCGCCGTATCGATTTGATTCAGAATGAACAAAAACTTGTCGCCATCCTGACGCAAACGTGTCGCTTCGACCAAGTGTTTTAAGGTGTCACGCATTGCGCCCGGTTCGGGATGACGCGCATCAAAGAATACCAGCACCAAATCCGACATACCAATAATGTGGTCAGCAACCCGTAAAATGGTATCGCGCTGACTGTCCGCATCGAATCCAGGAGAGTCAATGATAATACGACCCTTGAGCACTTCTTCCGGAACAGCTTTAAGCTGCAAATAGTTGTCGATGCGGTTGCCCTCGCCTGCAGTAATGCGCTCAATTTCATCACTGATACCATAGAAGGGAAAACGTGGATCCGCATCTAGCGCCAAACCCGGCAAGGTCATTACCTCATCACCGTTGCCATAACAGAGCACGGTAAAACGGTCATCAACCGCCTGATTTCCCGTGTCTTGAACGCGCTGTCCAATAAAACTGTTAATGAAGGAAGACTTTCCAGCCGAAAAAGTACCCAGAACCGCAATTAAGGGCCACCAAGAAATTTGCTCAATATAAGATGATTTTCTATCTAAAACACCCATACCCTGCGCAATTTTATCTAACTGTTGGTAAGTCGAAACAACGTCTAGTAATACCGGATTTTCCTGCACCAGACTTTGTTGTAACTTAACGATTCGCTCTTCAATTTGCATAATAATATCCTGTTCGATAGGTTCCCGTTAAGATGCCAACACAAGGAACTCAATGTGTTACGGATTTTCGACCGCTGCCGGAGCCGGAATGTATTCGGGTGCCGGTGTGTAATAGTAAGGCTGACTAACAGGTGGCATCATTTGAGGTGCTGGCTCATAATTGCGCCCGCCCATCATAGACCAAGGCACCCACTGACTCATGCTATTCACCGGTGCAGAAATGCTTTGAAAATCGCTACCCATTTGATTAGTCGTCATGGCAATTTGTCTTACCCCGTAAGTCATATTTAACATGCTATCATTCATATTTTTTAAATGATCATTCATGCTAACAACACCACCGCTCATGGTTTTGACTTCTTGCTGAATTGACGTTAATTCAGCAGCCATAACCGTCATATTGCGGTCAACCGTTTGCGTCATCAGTGCCATGTTTTGACTCATCATACCGATGTCGGTGGTTAACCGATAAATCAAGTAAAACCCATAAGCCGCTAATAAAATAAACCCAAACATCATAGGAACAATCACTTTTCCCCAGCGTTGCATGACTTTGCTAATCGTCGTGACCGCTGTGGTCATGGTCATAACGGTATCTTCTAGCAAAAACAACTGTTGCTGCATTTGATTCGCGCTAGAGATAGCCGCAGATTCAAACTTCTTATGATCGGCTTGATCAGTTCCCTGAGCTTTGCTCAACTCGCTCATAACTTATCCCTATACTATTTCGCGTTGGGGTACATTTGTTGCTGTAAACCAGACATCACTTGATTACCCAATTCGGGATTGAGCTGCATCACGACGCCAAGAAGATTTTGAGCTTCGGGAAAACGACCCTGATAGCCTAAACCATCCACAGCCAGTGCATAAGAATGTGCCGCAGCTTGCCAGTTTTGCTGAGCGTAATAAACATTACCCAACTCTCCAAAAATATCTGGATTTTTATCTTGTTGCAGTACTTGTTGATACAGCCCTTCAGCTGCTACAAAATCACCGGCATAAAAAGCCATACGTGCTTGTTCAAGTGGGCTCAACTGAGTCTGTTGTTGCATCGGCTGTTGCATGGGTTGCTGTTGTATTGGCTCCATCACCATCGGTGACATCATCGGCTGCTGCATGGGTTGCTGTTGCATTGGCTCCATCATCATCGGTGGCATCATCGGCTGTTGCATAGGTTGCTGTTGCATAGGTTGCTGTTGCATAGGTTGCTGTTGCATTGGCTCCATCACCATCGGTGGCATCATCGGCTGTTGCATGGGTTGCTGTTGCATTGGCTCCATCACCATCGGTGGCATCATCGGCTGCTGCATGGGTTGCTGTTGCATTGGCTCCATCATTATCGGTGGCATCATCGGCTGTTGCATGAACGGTTGCTGCATAGCTTCCGACATCATTGGCGGCATCATAGCTTGAGGCATGGACTCGCTTTCAGCTTTTGGGAAAACAGGGACATTGGCTTCTGGTGCGCTTGCTGCAGTTTGATCCGGCGTTGGGAAAACCGGTGCACTTTGAGCCTGTGCATCTGCCTCTGCGTTGTTGTTTGTTGTCACTGGCGTTACTACCGAATCATTAGACTCTTTAGCAACATTAGCTTTATTATCATTAGCTTGCTGAGAAACTTCGCTAACACTAGAAGCACTATCTGCACTAGCCGTATCACTTGGCAGTAAACCATGATCGTGCTTGATAGAATCCGAATAAACTAAATATAGTGTTGCTGCTGCCAGCAACAAAATCATGAAAACGCCACTATTTAGTAATGTACGTAATAAACGCATTTTCCATACTCCTTAAACATACTGTGGGTAAAGTAAGGCCGAAAGAGCCAACATTTCTTGTGAAGCCTTATCGTTACGATTTAATTCAAACACACCCAAACCTTCACTAAACGAGCGCCGGAAGGCCGTGCGTTGATGCAATCGAACTGGGAGTCGCTTTAGCCCCTTAATTAATTCTAAGGCTGCTTCCGCTTCTTGAGTTTCAACAACCATATGGTGAGTGTCTGCACGATTAATAAAGGCAAACACAGGCTTTTCACCTAGCTCATGATGAATCATGCTGGTGAATTTTTGCGTAGCCCAGATATCCGCTTGACTGGGCGCACAGGGAATAACCACCCTATCCGCTCGCTGAATCGCTGCCATCATGCTCGGTTTGTCAGCAGCGCTTACATCAATCACCACTTCACAATCCTTTTCTGCTTGCCAAGCGTTCAGAGCATCAATCCCACCCATCAATGACAAAACAGGTTCAATATTTTGCTCAATACGAACATCAATAACATCCTTAAAGGTATTTTGCGGGTCTAAATCGAATAACCTCGTTTTAACCTGTTGGTGTGATAACCAAACCGCTAAATTAAAAGCTAATGTACTTTTACCCGTGCCGCCTTTCAAATTTCCAACGACTGTCATCATATTCAGCCCTTTCTAATAAAAAAGCATCTAAAAAGAATTTATTAAAAACGACCTTAAATTAAGCCGATTTAAAAAAGTCTGAAAACAACTTACGTCAATTTCCAGACTGATGAAATTGATTTTGATGGAGCAAGTTACTATAAAAATAACTTTTTATCTTAGCTTACTACATCAACTCTTGGTCATCTCAAGGTATTAAAATCGGCTACCCTGTTCACACACAGCAGCCGATTAGTTCTTAATCAGGTTGTTTAGATTAAGAAACCTTATTTAGCCGCTGGTGCTGGCATAGGCGCAGGAGCTGGCATAGGCGCTGGACCAGGACGCATCATGTTTGGAGCATACATCGGGTAGTATGGCATAGGCATAGCTTGTTGCATGGGCGCAGCATAAGGCGCTGGGTAATAACCATTGTTACCATAACCTTGGCCATTGCTGTAACCATTACCATTGCCATAGCCTTGACCGTAGCCATTACCATAACCCTGACCTTGTCCTTGGCCCTGACCTTGGCCATTGACCGCGTTGTTAGCATTCCAGTTTTGGTTGTTATTAGCGCGACCTTTACCTTTCATATTGAAAGACATGCCGCCGTCGAATTCACCATCACCGCTGCCTTCGCCACGACCCTCTTGACGACCACTACCATAGCCTTGACCTGTACCATAACCATTGCTGTTACCGTAGCCTTGACCGTTACCGTTGCCATAGCCCTGACCATTGCCATAACCGCTGTTATTGCCATTGTCCCATGGACCATTCCAAGTTTGTGCTTGCGCTTGAACTGATGCGAGAGCGAAACCTGCTGAAACAGCCATCACTAGTGTCATTTTCTTCATAAATTTCTCCTAATTATCGATACAACATTTTCTATACTCTTGAAAATACAATATTTAATTTAGTCAAGAGAACCTAAACTAAACAATCAAAACCACTTAGCGATAATTGCTAAACGGCACTCCGGCATAACCATTCCGATAAGGGAAAGGCATCGAATTATAGGGATCGGTCGTCCAACCACCCATGCCTGGAAAATTAGACCAGTTAGGCATTGATGGCATACTCATATTTGGCATCGACGGCATACTCATGTTTGGCATCGATGGCATACTCATGTTTGGCATCGACGGCATACTCATGTTCGGCATCGACGGCATACTCATGTTCGGCATCGACGGCATACTCATGTTCGGCATCG
>CAZFLX010000030.1:16141-24161 GCA_964519885.1 uncultured Francisella sp.
ACGGCATACTCATGTTCGGAATCGAAAAATCTGGCATATTAGGCATATTCATCGGCCAGCCATTCATACCGGGGAAATTGTTAACATTCGGTCCCGACTGACCACCAAACAGGTTGTTGAAAGGATTCCAACTCGACGAGGGGGCGTAATTATTGGGTACAAAATAATTTGGAGCATAAGTATTAGGACCATAATTAGGCACTTGGTAATTAGGCTGGTAAGTGTAAACCGGTTGCGGGATTCCATAGTAATTCGCCGGTGCACTCGTATTTGCCGATACCCCAGTCATTTGAGCACCACGTGTAAACAGATTATCCACGCTTCGACTGACATTATTACCCATGCCAGCATAGTAACCTTCCGACTGTGGCCAGGCTAATTGAGTATTCGCTTCTGCAACCAGACTAGCCGATGCACTGAGCAAACCTAAACCTATCACTAACTTTTTCAATTCATTACTCCTCTTCTTTAAGTTTAATGCCCCGACGAGGACGTTTTTTGACGGTTTTCATTTCAGCATCGGCCCGTAAGTTAGCGATGATTGCTGGCTCGGTTATAGATGCCGATGATGGAGCAACCGTGGCATCGATTTCTGCCGAGTCAGGCTGAACCATCGCTTTTTCAACAACAATCTGATCGGGAGTTTCAGGTGGATAGAACACCACTTCAGTCGGAACCAATTTGGTCGTCACAGCTTGCACCACTGCTTCGTGTTCCGGCGTTGTAGCAGCCATACTCTCTGTCGAAGGCGCTGATTCTTCCGCGACTTGAGGCGTCTGAACCGGGTTTTTGACTTGCAAATGCTCGTCTAAATAAGGCGTGGCATACTGACTCGGCTTGATGTCGTGACCACAGTCAGTCGCTGGCGACTGACTGATCGCTGCACACATGGCATTACGAGCGCTAACACAACCCAAGGGAATAACCACTAGGGTTAACAAGGTTGAAACCACGACACCAAACATCAATGAAACGGCCATGCCTTGGAAGATAGGGTCGAACAAAATGACGCTAGAACCCAATACCAAAGCTGCACCGGTGATTAAAATTGGACGCGTTCTGGCTTGACATGAAAAAATCACGGCATCAACAATCGGAACACCCTTACCAATTTCCTGTCTCGCAAAGTCAACTAATAACAGGGAGTTACGCACAATAATACCGGCCAGCGCAATAAAGCCAATCATTGAAGTCGCGGTAAATTCGGCGCCCATCAACCAATGTCCTGGAATAATGCCGATTAGCGTTAATGGAATGGGAGCCATCACAATGACCGGTACCATGAAGTTTTTAAACTCCCAAACCACCAGCATGTAAATCAACACCAAGGCTACTCCAAACGCTAACCCCATATCACGGAAGGTTTCATAAGTGACTGTCCATTCTCCCGCCCATTCAAACGACGATTGATCGGTATTTTCTGGTGCACCGGTATAGTAACTGGCTACTTTGACGCCATCTGGAGCTGTGTAATTTTCCAGTGCATCTTCCACTTGTAACATACCATAAATGGGTGCTCCCAAACGACCAGTGGTATTGCCCGTAACATACTCAACCGGTTGTAAATCCTTGTGATAAATCACGTCTTGTTGCGTATCTTTAACAAATCGCCCTAACTCAGCCAAGGGTACACTGGTACCAAACTGTGAGGGTACTGGAATCTGACCAATACTTGCAAAGTCCATACGATAACTTTGTGGCACCTGTAACACGATATAAACCGCCTCACGAACCATACCTTGTTTGGTATCGCCCAAGCGATAGTTACCCATCGTCATAGCCAGTGTATGGTTAATCACATCAATCGAAATACCCCGACGAACGGCCTTATTCACATCAATCTCGAAACGCCAGATGTCGTAAGGAGTTTGCATCAAGTTATCGACATCGGTGACATTTTCAGCTGTATTAAAAATGTGCGTTAAGTCTTGAGCTACCTGTCGACGTGTCTGAGCGTCAGCACCATAAACTTCCGCCACGACCGCTTGCAATACCGGTGGACCTGGTGGGGTTTCAACGATTTGAATATTAGCCCCTGCTTTAGCAGCAATGGGTTGTAATAAGGGGCGAACTGCCTCGGCAATTTCGTGACTGGTACGAACACGCTCCTTCTTGTCGAGCAAATGCACTTTAATATCCGACTGCCAAGGCTCATTACGTAAATAGTAATGACGAACCAAACCATTAAAATCGAAGGGGGCAGCAGTACCCGTGTAGCTTTGCATTGACGTCACTTCAGGAACATGACGTAGCGCCTGTACCAATTCTTCAGTTAGGTTTGCGGTGACAGGCAATGCTGTGCCTTCTGGGAAATTAATGACCACAGAAAAGTCTGATTTATTATCAAAAGGCAATAACTTAACCGTTACCGCTGTCGATGCAATCAGATAAATCGACATAAAGAAGGCAGCAATGATACCAACCAGGAACATCCAACCTTTAAGTTTACTGTTGATTAAACCACCCAGTAGTTTGCGGAAGAAGCGCTCAATCTTTTCCGCTTGACGGTGCTCTGCCGCAGCCGCAACTTTTAACTGAGACAATGAGGGTTTAATTTTGGCCGCTAACCACGGCGTGAAAGCGAATGCCGCAAATAAAGAGAAAGCCATGGCTGCAGAGCCCAGAGAGGGAATAGGCTCCATGTAGGGTCCCATCATGCCAGAGACAAAAGCCATGGGCATGAGTGCGGCAATCACCGCCAATGTAGCAATAATGGTTGGATTACCCACCTCTGCTGTGGCGTCAATCGAAATTTCATCATTGGTCGTGCCATCAATCAACCAACGACGATAGATATTTTCAAGCACCACCACCGCATCATCAACCAGAATCCCGATTGAGAAAATGAGAGCGAAGAGTGAGACACGGTCAATCGTATAGTTTCCAAACCAAGCAATGAATACGGTGACCAAAATAACCACTGGAATGACAATAACCACCACAACCGCAGGACGCCATCCCAAGAAGAACCAAACCAATAAGGTAACTGCGCCCGTCGCAATGAAGAGTTTGAAAATCAACTCATTCACTTTAGCGTTTGCTGATTCCCCATAGTTACGGGTAATGGTTACCGTTACATCGTCGGGAATTAATCGACCTTTCAATGAATCCATTTTAGTGAGTGTTGCATCAGCCACCGCAACACCGTTGCTGCCATGTTTTTTAGCAATTGCTACCGTAACCGAGGCCACTCCATGAGCACTAACACCATTGGGGGTAGCCGGATAATGCAACACCATTTGTGTCGTATCTTGATCACCTTCGCTGACGAGAGCAACATCACGAACATAAATAGGCGCACCATCATGAATAGCGACCATTAAGCTGGCGACATCGGTAGCTGTTTTCAAAAAAGAGCCGGTGTAAACTTGAAAGGATTTATCCCAACCCTCTACACGACCCAATGCTGTTTCCGAGTTAGCCGCCGCAACGGTTCTGCCCAACTGTTCAAGGGTTACGCCATAACCAGATAGACGTTCTGGAATCGCCTCGACTTTAACTTGACGTGACTGACCACCAATCACAAAACCCTGAGCAACATATTCGTTTACCGACAGTTCCTGCAAAACATCTTGACCTAATAAGCGTAAATCACTCGCTGACAAACGATCAGAAGACAAGGTGAAAGAAACAACCGGAACATCGTCAGCACTTTTAGGTTTTACAATAGGCTCCATAGTTCCCGGTGGAATAATGTCTCGGTGTGATGCCAGCTTATCGTAAACTTTAACCAAAGACTCTTCTAGTGGCTCGCCCACTTCGAACTGCACAGAAACCAGCACCGATCCCCGCTCAGAAACCGAATAAACGTGCTGAACGCCTAAAATTTCATGCAAGACACGTTCTAAGGGCTGTGCAACCAACGCATTAGCCTGTTCAGCCGATGAGCCGGGATAAGCCACCATAATGTCAATTAAAGGCACAGAGATTTGCGGATCTTCTTGGCGCGGCGTCAACATTAAACCAATAATGCCGACAAACAAACTCAAAATTAACAACAAAGGTGTGATCGGTGACTGAATAAACGAGCGTGCTGTTTTTCCCGCTAAGCCCTGATCGCCATAAGAATGAGACGTCGCATCAGCATGGTCGTGTGTATGATCTAGATTTCCACTCATAGTTACTGTCTCTTTTACCCTTAACGTGGAATCACTTCATCGCCACTAACCAACCAGCCACTTGCTGCAGCTTTGGGTGGACTAACCAAAACACGCTCACCCTCTTTCAAACCCGCCATCACGCTTACGTAATCCGCATCGATATCTTTACCTAATCTCACCACACGCATTTCAAGTTCATTTTTTGCATTCACCACATAAACGCTAGGCAAGCTTCCCCGTTTAACCACTGATTTTTTCGAAATAGTCGGGACTCTTTCATTACTGGTCAGCCCATTAGGCAGCATCACTTCGGCATACATACCGGGACCTGCACTGACATTCAACGGCAAGTCGAATTTAACTTTAACGGTATGCTGTTGCGCATCAGCGACAGGATAAATTTGTGACACACGTGCTTGAGTATCCCCTAATCGGTCCAAACGTGCTGGCACCACATCACCACGTTCCATTTGACCCATTAAACGTACTGGAATATTGACTTCAATACAGAGGTGGCCACTTTGCGCAAACTTAACTAATGGCTGGCCTGGAACAACTGTGTCGCCTGCTTCGACCATTTTTTTGGTAATAACACCCACAAAAGGCGCTTGAGAATAGGCATCACGGATTTTGGTATCGACTTCTTCAACTGCTGCTTGCGCTCTGGCGACTTCGGTTCCAGCTTGTTGAAGCTCTGTATTACGATTAAATAGATCGGCTTGACGGGTAATCTGATCGTTACCAAAACCCATTGCCTGACCCATTGGACGTGCAATGGTTTGATCGAACATAGAAGGCACAGCAAATCCAGGCATAACGCTGATGCTCTTGCTTTGTGGATTCCACAACTCACGGTTATATTCGGTTTGAGCATTAGCGAATGCTAATTGAACTTTATTATATTGAGCCAAAAGTGCCCGACGTTGCGCTTGAAGATCCGAATCGTCAATTGCCACCAATAGGTCACCGGCATTGAACCGATCACCTTCAATACCCCCCAAATAATTAACTCTGCCCTGAACTTGCGAGGTGAGAACCACTTCCCGAAACGGAACAACTGTTCCACCCAATACGATTGAAGAATCAAACGAGCGTGTGGTGACGGTTTCGACAACGGCTTGAGCCGAGCAAGTAAAGATTAACGAAGCAAAAATTAATAAAGCTGAGGGTTTCATGGTATTTCCTTTCAGTCTGTTTGAACCAGATAGTGTTGAACTATCTCAGTACTTGAATTGATACTACTCCTCACCATTCTTTACACCAAGCTGAAAAATCTTATCCCACCATAATAAAACTCAATATAACTATTTTTAATTACGTATACGCAAACCCATCAACTCTACCTAAATCAGCGGAAAAGCCTGTACTGACTGAATCATTTAAAAAACCAAGCCTTAATCTACACGAAAAATGAGCCGTATAAAAATTTAAAATAAATTACAAAAAATTACATAAATCAATAGATTAGCGAACGCTAATATATATAAAAAAAGTGACACTTAGGTCACTTTTTTATCTTATCGCCCCGCCTTACCCACGTAGGTGACGCATGCTTAAAACTCACTCCATTCATCACTTTTGGCTGCTTTGGGTGCCGACAAGCCTTTACTGGCAGCGTGACTGGCAGTTACAGCCTTGGTTGATACCCTGGCCGTTTCTTTCGCTATGCTTTGTCCGGTTTTGAAAAAAGACATATTGGTCGTTAAACGCTCCGCTTCTTGGTTTAACGCATTCGCTGCTGCCGTCGTCTGCTCCACCAACTGAGCATTTTCTTGGGTCACTCTATCAATATCACTAATCGACATATTGACTTGCTGAATGCCCGAAGACTGTTCTTTAGACGCTGCAGAAATGGCTTCAATCATTGCCGCCACCTCTTTGATCGAATCGCTAATACCGATTAACACCTCGCCGGATTTATCCGCCAACTGAGTGCCGGCATCAATGCGCTGTACACTGTCTTCAATCAGTCCTTTGATGTCTTTGGCGGCATCTGCCGACTTACCAGCCAAGGCTCGTACTTCACTAGCGACCACGGCAAAACCACGTCCATGTTCGCCAGCACGCGCAGCTTCGACGGCTGCGTTGAGCGCGAGCAAGTTGGTTTGGAAGGCAATACTGTCAATAATGCTAACAATATCGGCAATTTTACTACTCGCTTGTTGGATGGAACGCATGGCCTCGATGGTTTGTTGCATCACCTGTACACCATCGTTTGATTGATGCTGCACTTGATGCGCTAAACTGGCCACACGAGTGGCATTTTCGGTATTCGCTTGCACCGCCGAGGTTATTTCGTGCATGGTGGCACTGGTTTGCTCTAGCGCTGCGGCCTGTTCTTGAATACGCCCAGACAACTGTTGCGCTTCGTTCAGCACGTCAGCGGCCACCTGTTCTACCACCGAAGCCGAACCGATCGATTCAATAACGGTTTCTTTAACTTTACTTGAGGAAAAGTTAATGGCGTTTTTTAACTGATGCAACTGCCCCTTAAAGGTTCCAGACGGTAGGGACTGAGTTAAATCACCTTGTGCTTGGGCGCTCACCACGCCACTAATCGATTCGATAGCGTGGGCTATAATATCCATTGAAGCATTAATACCTGCTTTCAGCTGCTGCAACTCACCAGCCGCCGCCGCATTAACACGACCATTAAAGTCGCCTTGTGTCATTTTAGCCATCACCGCATTAACGTCGCCAATCACGTCACTAATACTGCCCAACGCTGATTCAACCTGATGACGAAAGGCGGCGGGCACTCGGCTATCCATGCGTATATCTAATCGACCCTGAGCTAAACCCAACATCACTTTTTCTAACTCTGCCATCATGAAAGCCACCGACTCGGCTGAGGCGTTCACCCCTTCTTTGAGTGACGCTAAATCACCGACAAATTCACCTTGCATACGTTGCGAAAAATCTGCCTCAGCAATCGATTTCATCACCGTTTTAGATTCTTGCATGGCTAACTGAAGTTGCGCAAGCAGATGATTCACCGATAAAAACACTTGCCCTATTTCATCCATAACCGTCACAGGCATTTGATGTGTAAACTTACCATCCTGACACACAAGGGTTAGATTTTTTACCAGTTGTTTCATGGGCAGAACCGCTTTAACTCTCACCATCCACAAGATCGCCGCAACAGATACCATGAATACCAACAATAACAAAGCTATTACGATATACACTGCTTGTTTTGCTAAATCCACCTGCTGGTATAAATCATTTGCTGATCGTATCACCACATGTTTACCCGCTGGTTTACCTGTCTCATCCCATAAAGGAAAAGACATCATCACCTCATTGCCAATTAAGCGAATTTGCTTTTCACTGTCGTGATTCAACAGCTCAGCGTGCTGAGCAACCTTGTCGATGGATGCGGAATCGAACCATTTATTGTTCGCTAACAACCAGTCATTTACCCTAATATTTTCTTTAATCGAACCGGGTATGGTTTGATAACGCTGTTGTATGTAGTTGGGATCGAGCAATAATACCCAGTCATCTCCTTTAGACTTTAGCTCTTTAGCGATGGCACCAACGCCCCCTGAAACCACCAGACTTCCCAGTAAGGACTCACCCGATTTAACGGGAGCAAAGGCCAATACACCAAAACCGCCTGCACCCACACCAATACCACCAACAACTTCTTTTCGCTGTTTCATATCATTAAATAAGGGGTGACTGACTTTTTCGCCAAAACTATCGGGGTTCCAAGATTTAACGAAAGAAACGTCATCGCCATCAATGACCTGAACACCGATATTTTTATATTTACTCTGACCAGCAAAGTGTTGCTTAATCGATTTCAACTTCTCAACAACGGGTTCACGATCACCGTCTCTTAATGCCTGACTGATCTGTTAGTGTAACCTTCTTTCTGTAATTTGATTGGCGTTTTAACCCTTGAAACTGCC
>CAZFLX010000031.1:0-23934 GCA_964519885.1 uncultured Francisella sp.
ATGGCATTGCCAGTTTTCGCCGTGAAAAATACATTCCTTTTGGTGGCCCTAATGGCGGTGATGGCGGCGATGGTGGTGACGTTTACCTAGAAGGTCATGCCAGCCTGAATACGCTGATCGATTTTCGTTTCGAGCGCATTTTTGAAGCGCAAAATGGCGAAAATGGTCAGCCGAACAACAAAACTGGTCATCGTGGCAAAGACAAAATTTTGTCTGTCCCCGTTGGTACGGTGGTTTGGGATACCGATACTGAAGAATGTATTGGTGAAGTGCTAGGCATTGGTCAGCGTTTGTTGGTCGCCAAAGGTGGCGTACATGGTATTGGTAACTTACACTTTAAGAGTAGTACCAACCGTGCGCCACGCCAGTGTACTCCTGGTAAAGCGGGTGAGCTACGCAACCTGACGTTAGAGCTGAAAATTCTGGCAGATGTGGGTTTATTAGGTTTGCCCAATGCAGGTAAGTCGAGCCTGATTAGTGCCGTTTCTGCAGCGCGTCCCAAAGTAGCCGATTATCCATTTACCACTCTATATCCAAATTTGGGTGTGGTGAAAGTAGCCAATCATAAAAGCTTTTGCATTGCCGATATTCCTGGACTGATTGAAGGTGCAGCGGAAGGTGCTGGTTTGGGTGTGCAGTTCTTGCGTCACCTCTCGCGCACGGGATTGCTATTGCATGTGGTGGATATGTTCCCGCCTGATGAAGAAAATGCTGACCCAGCACACAGCGTGCGCGTGGTGGAAATCGAGTTGGCGAAATATTCGGAAGAACTGGCCGATAAACCACGCTGGTTGGTGATGAATAAGTTGGATTTGGCTTTAGAAGAAGATGCACAAGCCGCTTGCGATAAGCTGATTGCGGATTTGGGTTGGACTGAGCCTTCTTTCCGTATTTCTACCGCTACCGGACAGGGCTTGCCCGAATTGACTTGGGCGATTATGCAGTACCTTGACGAGAAACGCGAAGCTGAAACCTTAGCCAATGCCCCTAAAGCTGCGCCTTTAGAGCCGTTACCCGAAACACGCGAGGATTGGGGGACGGCTGAGTGATGCAACGTGCAGAATTAGTTAAGGCCAAGCGCTGGGTGGTAAAAATCGGCTCGGCGTTACTCACCAATGATGGTCAGGGGCTGAACCGTGAGGCGATGGCGGGCTGGGTGAAGCAAATGGTGGCTTTGCGTCAGGCGGGTGTCGAGGTGGTACTGGTATCTTCGGGAGCGGTGGCTGAAGGCATCAAACGCTTGGGCTGGACGTCGCGTCCAAAAGAGTTGCCTGCGTTGCAAGCAGCCGCGGCGGTGGGTCAAATGGGGTTGGCGCAAGCTTGGGAAAGTTTATTTGCCAATGACCAAATCATGACTGCTCAGGTATTGCTGACGCATGAAGATTTGTCGGATCGTCGCCGTTATCTGAATGCGCGCAGCACGCTTAACTTTCTGTTAGAACAGGGCGTTATTCCCGTTATTAACGAAAACGATACCGTTGCGACCGATGAAATTCGACTCGGCGATAACGACACTCTAGGTGCCTTAGTGGCCAATTTGGTGGGTGCAGAAGTGTTGGCGATTTTGACCGATCAGCAAGGACTGTTTACTGCTGATCCGCGTTCTAATCCTGATGCGTATTTATTGCATGGCGTTAAAGTGTCTGACCCAGCGATTGTTGACATGGCCAGCCCAACGGGTGGCGCTTTAGGGCGTGGCGGGATGGCAACCAAAGTGCGTGCGGCGCAACGGGCGGCGCGTTCGGGTACGGTCACGCTCATTGCTGCTGGACGAGAAGCAGGGGTGTTAGAGCGTCTGAGGTCGGGTGAAGTGTTGGGTACACTGTTTGAACCTGATGTTGACCCCATGCCCGCACGAAAACAATGGCTGGGCAGTCAATTGCAATCGCGTGGTACTTTAACGCTCGATGGTGGCGCTGCCAAAGCCTTGCGCGAGCAGGGTAAGAGTTTACTACCAGTGGGCGTTATTGCGGTGTCGGGCACATTTAGTCGTGGCGATGTGGTGATTTGTGTGGATGCTAAAGGTGTGGAAATTGCGCGTGGCTTGGCGAATTATGCCGCCGATGAAGCCAAACAACTGATGGGACAACCCACTCATGCCATTGAATCCATTTTGGGTTATATGGATGATGATTGCCTCATTCATCGTGACAACCTAGTACTCAGTGAATGATGACTGAGTGCTGGAATGAGTTTGTAACAATGCCCCGAAATTCGGGGCTTTTTAATGTCGCTTAAGTCGGTTAGGGTAGTTGTGTTGCTTCCCGAGGCTTATGGCGTTATAGTGTCGAGTTATTAGCGATAAAAAGGAATTGTGGTGTCTCAATCTGAAGTCGAGCAGCCAACTCTGGTGGTGGCACAACCTGAATTTTTTGCACCTTGGCATGTGCGTTTGGGTACGGGAGAAATCAGTCCGCGTCGCTTGTTTCTGCTGCAAGCCATTGATGCAACGGGGAGTATCAGCCAAGCGGCCAAGCAAGTGGGCATCACTTACAAAGCAGCATGGGATGCGGTTGATGCGATGAATAATCTGGCTGGTCAACCCTTGGTTATTAGTCAGCATGGCGGCAAGGGTGGTGGCGGTGCACACCTAACCCATGCGGGGTTGCAAATTGTCATGATGCACGAGCGTCTGTCTGCGATGCAGGCCATGTGGACGGCCAGTTTAGAAGGCGTTGATGCCGATGTTTTACCCATGTTAAGGAGACTCACCATGCAAACCAGTGCGCGTAATGCCTTCGTCGGTCATGTCAAACACATTAAGCAAGACAGTGTGAACGCTGAAGTGGTGTTAGCCCTGCAAGGTGGTGATGAGCTGGTGGCAACGGTGACTCATGACAGTGTTGAACGTATGCAGTTAAAAACAGGCTCGCAGGCTTGGGGGTTAATTAAAGCCAGTTGGGTGATTTTAGCTTTGCCTGACGCAAGTATCAAAACCAGTGCGCGTAATCGTTTATGTGGTAGTGTGTCGCGTATGGTACATGGTGCAGTGAATACCGAAGTGGTGTTGCAACTGACAGGTGGTAATACCTTAACTGCGGTGGTAACGCATGACAGTGTGCAAGAACTCAATTTACAAGAAGGCAAACCTTGTTGTGCGTTGATTAAAGCCAGTCATGTGTTACTGGGGGTGGATGGGTAATCATAATATACTTAACTAAATATTGTTGACACTATATAAGTGTTGAGGTATATTTCGCTTATTGATATGGTGTCAGCACCATAACCAAACCGAGTGTATTACCTTAACGACTAGGAGTGTGTCATGAAATTTCGTTCATTATTGGCAGCCAGCCTGTTTGCGCTGGCGCCCCTTTCTGTATTAGCCGATGAAATTAAAATTGCCGTAGCGGCAAATTTCTTAAAAACCATCGAAACCCTATCGCAAAACTTCGAGAAACAAACGGGTAACACGGTTAAAGTGTCGGGCGGTCCAACGGGTAAGTTGTACGCTCAGATCGAAAACGGTGCGCCGTTTGACATCTTCTTTTCAGCAGACCAAAAATCGACTAAAAAATTAGAAGATGACGGTAAAATTAAGCAAGGTTCGCGCTTTATTTACGCACAAGGGCGTTTGTCGTTATGGATGCCGAATGTGCCTGCCGGTGTTGAAGCCGCTGATGTGTTAAAAAAAGGTGACTTTAAGCATATTGCTTTGGCTAATCCTAAAGCAGCGCCTTACGGTGTGGCAGCAGAGCAAACATTAGAAAAACTAGGTTTGTTAGATACCCTGCGTCCTAAATTTGTCATGGGTGAAAATATTGGTCAGACTTACCAATTTGTTGC
The DNA here is from genome assembly GCA_964519885.1 of uncultured Francisella sp. Lineage (GTDB taxonomy): Bacteria > Pseudomonadota > Gammaproteobacteria > Thiomicrospirales > Thiomicrospiraceae. The sequence goes on from CAZFLX010000031.1 coordinate 3,787, forward strand.
CACGGGTAATGCGCAAATGGGGTTTGTCGCCCATTCTTATACCGTAGATCCTAAGCATGTGAATACAGGAAGTTACTGGTTAGTGCCTTTGTCTTACCATTCGCCATTAGATCAAGATGTGGTGATTTTGAAAAAAGCAGAGAACAACAAAACCGCTCAAGCGTTTATTGATTATGTGAAATCGGCGGAAGGTAAGAAAATCATCGAAGCGAGTGGCTATACGGTGCCGTAACTTGCTTGTCTTGTTCGTTGTGAGTAGGATATGAGCAATACTTTGGTATCTGGAGTGCGTCATGTGGACTGATTTCTTTATTAATCCTGTCATGAGCGTTTCTGATGATTTTATGGAAGATCGACAAAAGGATTCGTCAATCATGCCTAAATTATTTGAGTATCTTGGCATCATTATCATGTTTTACTCTAACGAGCATGAACCAATACATGTGCATGGCAAATTTCAGGGAATGGAAAGCAAGGCCGAGTTAATTATTGTGGATGGTAAAATTGTTGATGTCTTGATTAAAGAGGTTGCAGGCAGACCGCCTCTAGAAGTCGCTAAATTGCGTGATTTTAAGCACTTTGTTTCTTTGTTTGCGGATCAAATTGTCCAAAAATGGGTAGATTACTTTGTTTATCACAAATCTATTCAGTGCATTAAAATCGAGGGAAGAATCAAATGACGCAACCTTATTTATACATTGAACATGCTTCACATTTAAATGATTATGTGTTGTCGCTCGATTTTAGCTCTGGTGAAACAAAACAAGTTGATTTTGCGCCGTTCATTTTAAATGCATTGCACCCAGATGTACAAAAATATCGTGATCTTGAACGATTTAAGCAATTCACCGTTGCTAATGGTGATTTGTACTGGAATGATTACGAGCTTTGCTTTCCAGTGTCTGATTTGTATCAAAATTATCTTTAATTGTTTTATTGAACGCTTATTATGTGGACTATCTTCGGGGTCGAAATCGACCCTAATCCTATTTGGACAACCCTATCGGTTGCCTTAACAACGACGCTGGTATTGTTGGTTATTGGTGTGCCGATTGCGTGGAAACTAGCGCGTATGACCTCGCGTTGGAAGGTGTTGTTTGAAGCACTGGTGGCTTTGCCTTTGGTATTACCGCCAACGGTGTTGGGCTTTTATCTGCTTATTACCATGAACCCGAATGGCTACGTCGCTGAAGTATTGCGCTTTTTGGGTCACCCAGATGGTCAGCTGACTTTTACCTTTGTCGGTTTGGTGATTGGTTCGGTGTTTTATTCCTTGCCTTTTGCGGTACAGCCGCTGATGCACGCCTTTGAACAAGTGCCACAACAATTGATTGATGCGGGTAAAACCATGCGTGCTAAAAGCTTCGATTGGTTTTGGCATATTGTCATGCCTTTGTCGCGTCGCGGTTTTTTAACGGCTGCAACCTTAGCCTTTGCCCATACCGTGGGTGAATTTGGCGTGGTGTTAATGGTGGGCGGTAACATTCCGCATGAAACACGCATGGTATCGATTGCCATTTTCGACCATGTTGAAACCTTAGAGTATGCACAAGCTCATGTATTGTCAGCGATTATGTTGATATTTTCGTTTAGTGTGCTGTTGTTGGTCTATGGTTTGAATCGCAAGTTTGAAGTGAAGGTGGGTTAATGATGTTAAAGATTCAAACTCAATTAGTGCGTGAAGCCTTCACTTTAGACATTGACGAATTAAGTTTGCCGACCACGGGGGTTACCGCCTTGTTTGGTCGTTCGGGTAGTGGTAAAAGCACCTTGTTACGAGTCTTGGCTGGACTAGAAACGCAAGCTGTGGGGCGGATTCAGTTTAACGATCACGTTTGGCAAGACGAGAAGCAGCTGATGCCGCCACAACAACGCCATGTGGGCGTTATTTTTCAAGATGGTGCTTTGTTTCCCCATATGACGGTTAGGCAAAATTTACAGTTTGCCTTGTCGCGTGCGCAAATTAAGCAGGATTTAGTTGCAGTGGCACAGCGTTGTCGTATCGATCATCGATTGGATGCCGCCGTACCCACCTTGTCGGGTGGTGAGAAACAGCGGGTAGCCATCGCGCGGGCTTTGTTGTCTGCACCTAAGTTACTACTGCTCGATGAGCCTTTATCGGCGTTAGATACTGCCACCAAACGGGAAATTTTGCCTTTTTTAGAAGAGCTGAAAAACGAGCTGGGCTTGCCGATGATTTACGTCACCCATGCTCCCGCCGAAGTTGAAAGACTCGCCGACCGCGTGGTGTTTTTACGTGATGGCAAGGTTGATTGTGTCGAGACTTTACAGCAAGCACTCGCGCGCGCCGATTCACCGTTATTTGCCGATGAGGGCGCTAGCAGTGTGCTCATGGCGGAAGTGGTTGAATTACAGGCAGGCGATGGCTTAAGTCGGTTGCAACCTGTTTCAAGTCAGTGTTCTTTGTGGTTGCCAGAAGTGGCACATGCTGGGCGTTATCGGGTGCGCTTGTTGGCGAAGGATGTGGGCATTAGTTTAACCGCTCCCACTGATTCTAGCTTGCTGAATGTGTTTCATGTGAAAGTCGAGCGCATTGAGTTGATGCAGGCGAGTGCCTTAGTCAGCCTGTCGTTGGGTGAGCAAAGTTTGTTTGCACAAATTTCGTTACGCTCGTTAAAGCAGTTGCAGTTGTCTGTGGGTGTTCGTGTTTACGCACTGATTAAAGCCATGGCGTTGGTTTAAGGTTTTTGGCTCAATTGGGCAGAGGGTTTCTGCCCATTTTTTTCATAATTCGATAGGTTGTTATGTATATTTTGAAACTGGGTTTGAGTTGTTTATTGTGGCTGATGGGAATGTCTTTGGCCATTGCCGATGAATTATTGATTGGTGCAGCAGCGGGCTATAAAAAACCATTAGAAAGCTTGTTTGCTGATTTTTCCAGTCAGCGAAGTGATGTTAAGGTCAAACGCTTTTACGGTAATGTCACACAGGTATTGAAGCAAGCCGAAGCCGATGGGCGTGTTGATTTGGTGGTGGGCGATGAAAAGTTTATCAATAAATCGGCTTTGCCAACGCATCAACGCATTAAGCTAGGTTCTGGTAAATTGGTGGTTGCCTATCGTCAAGGGATTCAATTGAGCAATTTGTCGCAACTCAAGGCGTTACGTGTTGCTGTGCCCGATGCCAAACAAGCGATTTTTGGTCAAGCAGCTGCTGAGGTTATCGAGAAGAAAGGGTTAGCCTTGCCAAACTTGAAAATAGTTTCGAGTATTCCGCAGGTCGCTGCTTATGTCAGCAGTGGCGAAGTCGATGCGGGATTTTTGAATTTAACCGAAGCCTTGGCCTTGGGCGATAAAATTGGTGGTTATTGGTTACTTAATCCAGCGGACTACACACCGATTGTCATTCAAGCAGCTTTATTGACGGCTAGCCCAGATGCCGATTTAGCGGCCTTAGCAGACTTTTTAGCCTCTCAGCCAGCACAGCAAAAATTGCGTGATGCTGGTTTGTAATTGCGGTGGATGACAGCCTATCTCATGCGGTGTGGTTGAGTGCTGAATTGGCGGCTTGGACGCTGGTATTGCATTTACTAACAGGGGTTGTCTTCGCCGCTTTGTTGCTTCATCAACGTTGGTGGGCAAGTGTTTTAGATGGCTTGGTGATGTTGCCGCTCATTTTTCCACCAATTGTGTTGGGCTTTGCCTTGTTGTTTGTGTTGGGTCGGCAAGGGTGGATCGGGTCGTCTTTAGCGACTTTGGGCATTGAGCTGGTGTTTTCATTTCAGGGGTTGTTGTTAGCCGCTTGGCTGGCGGGTTTGCCGTTGATGGTTAAGTCGATTGAAGCGGCGTTGCGTGCTTTGCCCAAGTCTTACACCGAAGCGGCTTATTGTTTGGGTTATTCTTTTTGGCAGACTTTTTGGCGGGTGTTGCTGCCGAATGTGAAACTGGCGGTGATGGTCGGCTTGTTGTTGGCCTTGGGGCGCTCGATTGGTGAAGTGGGGCTGAGTTTGATGTTAGGCGGTAATATTTTGGGCGAAACTGAAACGGTTTCCTTGGCGATTTATAACCGTGTCATGTCGGGAGAAACGCAACAAGCGGCTTGGTTGTCGTTGGGCTTAGGTTTGGTGTCAGCAATGATTTTTATGATGATGCGTCGCATCGCTAACCGTATGGAATAAAGCAAAAATGATGTTTTTTAGTCAACACGAAATTGATGCCTTAATTTTAGAAGATGTGCCTTTGCACGATGAAACGGTACGCGCTTTAGCGATGCCGAATGTGTTGGGCGAAATGAACATCCGTGCGCGTGAAGCGGGGGTAATGTCGGGCATGGGTGTGCTGGTTAAAATGGCAAAAACGCTCGATTGTCTGGCACAGGTTTCGGTTGAAGATGGCGAGTTTTTTGAGATGGGCGAACTGGTGGTGTGCGTGCGTGGCAAGGCGCACGACTTGCATAAACTTTGGAAGCAGGGCGTTTGCTTGCTGGAATATATGGCAGGGGTGGCGAGTTTCACTGCCGATTTGCTTGCCAGAGCGCAGGCGGTCAATCCGCAGGTAACTTTGGCGGCAACAAGGAAGGCGTTACCAGGTTCACGTAAGTTGTTGCAACAAGCGGTGTTACATGGCGGTGGCATGATTCATCGGGCGGGATTATCAGAAACCGTGTTGATTTTTGCCCAGCATCGGGCGTTTATGCTCGACGGCGAGGATTGGGCCAGCATGATTAGCCGTATGAAGCAGACTTCGCCCGAGAAAAAAATCATGGTCGAAGCAGAAACCGAAGCGGATGCCCTAACCATTGCCGGTGGGGCGCATTTAACGACCAAAGGACAACAGTTATTGGCAACTCACGAACGCTTACAAGCCATGCAAAGCATGTGGATGGCGAGCATTGCTGATTTGGATGCTGATGTATTGCCAATGATGCAGCGTTTACGGCTAACTACCAGCGCCCGTAATACTTTTTATGCTCGAGTTCTAGCCATTAAGTCTGATGCTGTAGAGGCGCAAATTACCCTCGCTTTGCAGGGGGAAGATAAGCTGATTGTGACCATTACTCAGGCTAGTGTTCAACGCCTCAGGTTGGTTGTCGGTGCGAGTGTGTGGGCACTCATTAAATCAACTTGGGTGGTGTTAATGGAGCCGCAGCAAGCGATGCGAACCAGTGCCGATAACCTGCTGTGTGGTCAGGTTAAAGATTGGGTGGATGATGGCGTAAGCAGTGAAGTAACCTTGGCGCTTGCAGGCGGCAATACCATCACCGCAGTCATTACCTCTGCCAGTGCTAAGGCATTGGCAGTAACACAGGGAAAAGATTTTTGCGCCTTAATTGACGCGAGTCATATTATTTTAGGCGCCGATGTTGAACATTAAATAAGGCGATATGTATTGATGTCTGAGTCTGGCGTTTGTTTTAATGCATAAGTCCCGATGACAACATCGATTAAATACACCCTAAGGAGCTTGTTATGAAATTCAGCGCACGTAATCAATTAAAAGGTACGGTTAAAGCCATCAACGAAGGTGCAGTGAACACGGAAGTGGTTATTGAAGTGGCACCTGGTGTTGAAATCGTTTCAATCATTACCAAAGGTTCTTCTGAGTCTTTAGGCTTGGCCGTGGGCAAAACCGCTTATGCGATGGTTAAAGCCAGTAGTGTGATGGTTGCGGTTGACTAATGAATCTCGTATTCATTTAAGTAAAAGAGCGACTCTGAAACCCTGATTTATCAGGGTTTTTTTATGCCCGTAAAAAATAATGATAATTTTTCGTTAAACACGCTTGACGTTCAATATGGTGTAAGGTATATTTCTACTTAACGAGATTAAGTTAAGTATATTTTGAATTCAGTGTTTGTGTCATCGCTCCAAATTTGACCTGCCCTCTGCACTGTTTGATAAGACTTAGGTTAGTTCGTTTTATTCGCCCCGTTAAGCCCGTTTTTGCGCAGCTTAACGGGGCTTTGTTTTTTGGGTGATTGACCATCGTTAAGGGTAATTTATTTTCATATATTAAATAAATTAATTGGCATATAAGTTTTTTTAGCGGGACAATTTGTCACATTCCCAAGTCATTTTTCAACCTGTATAGTTCGCACAGTTTTGCTTCTGTTATTGAAGCATTCGTGAATGAATACAGGGAGGAAAAATGCGTAAAACCTTATTAAGTATGGCGATTGGGGCTTGTTTGGTGTCTGGGGTTCAGGCAAATGAAAATGCAGAATCTATTCGCTTGGACAGTTTATCGGTGACCAGTTCGACCATTTCAGACCGCTTAATGAGTGAGCGCAATCCTTCTACTTTTTCGGTCATTAATAGCGATAAGATTGAAGCCCAGCATGCCACCAATATCATTGAGTTGCTGCGCAGTATTCCTGGTGTCACTGCCGATTTAAGCGGCGAAGGTGACGGTATTAAAATTAAGTTGCGTGGCATGGAAAATCAACGCTACATGGGTGAAAAGCCTGGTGTGGCGATTGTGATTGACGGTGTGCCTGTGTTTGAACGTACGGGTAAGGTGAACGTTGATTTAGATAATATCGAGACGATTCGCGTTGTGAAAGGTGGCGCTTCGTACATTTATGGCGAAGATGCCTTAGCAGGTGCGGTGATTATTACTACCAAACGCGGTGCGGCACATCAAGGCTTCACGGTAGAGGCCGATCGAGGTTCTAATGGTTACGATCGTCGCTTGGTGAAAGGTGGGTTCGCGGGCGATAAACTCTTTGGACATTTGCAATACAGTACGCGCACCTTCGATGGCTATTATGCTTTATCGAATCAAGACATGAAAACCTTGTCGGGTAATTTGCAATATATGCTAACCAACAGCAGCGATTTGACTTTTGGCTTTGAAAAGTCGGAGCGTTTTCGTGACCGTGATGGTACGGTGAGCGGTGAAACACGTGCGCGGATCGATCCTAAAGGGGAATTGGAAGGACGTGGAAGAACGCGCAAATTTGATGTTGATTTAACACGCATGAATTTAGCCTACAACAACGATTTTTCTAAAACAGGCAATTTCATGGCAACCGTTTATCAGTACGATGATCACACCGATTACTGGTCAGCGCCGATTACCTTCGATGCCGCAGGTCGTCCAGTATCGGACAGTCAAGTCGATGCCTATCAGCAATTGGTTAATTATCGTCAACAACAACGTGGCGTGAAATCTGAAGTGCGTGAAACCTATGGACGTTGGGGATTGATGGGCGGTGCTGAGTTTAAAATTAACACCTTTGATGAGTTTTCGACGGCGTTAGCCGATTACCGTAACTCGCCCCGTTCGGCAGTGATTCGTAAAGGAACGGTATCTATTAATGGTTATCGTGAAGAGGTAACAAAAGCGGCTTATCAAGAAGCACGTTATGCGCTGACGGATGCCACCACGTTAACCATCAATAATCGTTTAGACAATATTAGTTTGGATGATTACAACAGACTGACCAATACAGATAAGAATAAGGATTTTACGGTTCATTCTTGGCGTGTCGGGGCAGAGCATCGTATCACACCGATCACGGCTGTTTATGGTGGCGTTTCGACAGGATTCCGTTTGCCAACACTGTCAGAGTTGACAGGAAATCCCGACTTGCGTCCTGAGCAGGCATTGAATTATGAAGTTGGCGTGAGAACCAAGACCAATATCGCAGGCTGGAATGCCAATATCAATACTTCAGTCTTTATGATCGATCGTAAGGATTTTATCACCAGCACGGGCGGACAATACGTTAATAGTAACGCCGCTGACAATATTCACTCGGCGAACGTGGGCAATACACAAACCAAGGGGTTGGAGTTGTCGTTACAAACCGATGTCCAGCATCAGCTCGCCTTTGACTTGGCTTACACCTTGTTAGACAGCTACTACGTTAAATATGACGATTTCTATTTAGCATTGGGTAATGCGCGTGGTACGAAAGTGAACAGCTTGGCAGAACTCACAGATCCTAACAATCAGGTGTATTTTCAGCACTTTGATAATGGTGGTAAGCAAGTTCCTCGTACACCAACGCATATGTTGAATTTCCGTACCCATTGGCATCCTGCTAACGCGTGGCGTTTTACCACCGAAGTGGATTATCGTTCGGCTTCCTTTGCCGATGAAATCAATTATCTAAAAGTACCAGAACGTACTTTATTGAACTTAATGCTGACTTACAACACCAAAGTCTCTATGTGGGGAAGCAAGCCTTCTAAGCTCACTGCCTTCTTTAAAGTAGATAATGTGTTCGACCATCAGTATTACCAAATTGCGCGTGGTTTCCAAGACAGTGGCGCGCCCTACGATGGTGTCTACAATGGCGAAGATTTGTCGATTGTGGTTGATCCTGGTAGCACCTTTATGACGGGCGTGTCGTTGAAGTTCTAATGTGGAGATGGCGACATGCGTGCATATTTAGTGGGGTTAGGAGTGTGTTTGGGGTTGCTGTTACCTGTGAGTGCTCAAGCGGTAAAGGTGGCAGTGGTCAGTACCGAATTTGTGTTAAGTCATAAGTTTGCGTTAATGTCAGAAGCGGCTAAGCAGTCTCAGGTTGAGTTTGCGTGGGTGCAAGTTGATGCAGTGACGCAACCAGGAGGGAAAGTGGCAGTAGCCGATGCCTTAAATCGTGCAGATTTTGTCTTGGTTGACACCCCTAGAAGTGACGATCAGGCAAAGGTTGAGCAGATTGCTGGCAATTTATTGAAAAATCTGTCTGTGCCCGTGGTGCAAATCAATCGGATGACGCGCGATAATCGATTGCGCGCGATTAACATTGATGCTCAAAAAGCAGAACAAGTTATGAGCTATTATTTGAGCGGCATGACACAAAATCGCGGGTTGCTATTCGATTATGTGAATACCTTGGTGAAAGGTGGCGATCTCTCACAGGTGTCACCACCCATCGAAATGCCGAATGGCGGCATTTACCACGCCGATTATGAGCAGCAGATTTTTTCCGATTTAGCCACCTATCGACAATGGTGGAAGCAAACGCATCCCACTATTGCAGATACCGCCTTGATCGTCGCCATGGAAACAACGTCCAGTTATGTGTCGGATGGTCAAACGCAACATTTGAACGCCGTGATTAAAGATTTAGAAAAGCGCGGTGTCATGCCGTTGGTATTTTATCGTGAATCTCGCACGTCAGAGCGTGCCACGAATGTGGTTAATAACGCGCAAACTAAGCCAAGCGATGGCATGCCCGTTCGTTCCAGTGGTTCAGAGACAAAGCGGCCAGAGGTTGTCACGCAACCCATGTCAGTATCAGCGGACGACGCTAAAGCAGCATCTGCTGCATCAGCTTTTCCCAATCCTAAACAGGTCGGCGCTAAGCGCAATCTGAGCGAGCCTTTAATCATGGATAATGGCAAACTATTGCCGCAAGTATTGCTGGTGAATACTTTTTTAGGTGGTGATGTTGAAGGCAGAAAGGCACGTTATCAACAGCTAGGTATCCCTGTTTTGAATGTGGTGCATTATCAAGAGGGCGATAAACAGGCTTACTTAAAAGACTTAGCAGGTGTTAGCAGTTTTCGTTTACCCTTTACGCTCACCACTGCCGAGTATATTGGCATTCAAGACCCAGTCGTTCTCACCAGCAAAGAATCTGGCGAGATGATTAGTATGCCAGAGCAGTTAGATTTATTGGTAGGGAAAGCGGTAAATTTAGCCAAACTACAGTTAAAACCGAATGCCGATAAGAAGTTGGCATTGTTGTTTTGGAATCATCCACCAGGCGAGAAAAATCAGGGTGCTTCAAATATGAATGTGCCTCGGTCGATTGAAAAATTGGTAAAAGATCTCAAAGCCCAAGGTTATAAATTTAGCGATGTTAAAGAACAGCAGATGATCGACGCGGTGGCAAGCATGTTGCAACCTAGGTATCGGGTGAACAGCTTAGATCAGTTGATGAAAACGGATTTATGGGCATTCATGCCATTAGCAACTTATCAGGATTGGTTTAAAACCTTACCCGCAAGTGTGCAGGCGGAAATGAATCAGTTTTGGGGGGATGCTGAAAAGAATGCTTGGGTTGTCGAGCATCAAGGACAAAAAGGCTTTGTCATTCCACGCTTGGCGTTAGGTAATTTAATTGTTTTGCCGCAACCCAGTCGAGGTGGATCGACTGTCGAGCAAGATAAAAACTTGTTTCATGACACCAAAAAACCGATGAATCATTATTATGCAGCAACCTATTTGTGGCTAAGAAGTGTCTACGAGACAGATGCGCTGATTCATTTTGGTACACACGGCACGCAAGAATGGCATCCAGGTAAGGAACGTGGCTTATGGGCTTATGATTATCCCAACCTTGCTGTCGGTAACACACCTGTGGTTTACCCTTATATTGTAGATAACATTGGCGAAGCCTTACATGTGAAGCGTCGTGGTCGGGGTGTGATTGTCAGTTACCAAGTGCCGAGTTTTTCACCTGCTGGATTGTCAGATGAGTTTGTGGTGTTGAATGAACACATTCGAGAATATCAATCGCTTGATGAGGGATTGGTCAAAGCCAATGCCAAGGATTTGATTATTGAAATCGCCATTAAGATGCATGTGCCAGAAGACATCAACTGGAAAGTAGCCGATATTCACGCTAAATTCGATGTTTTTCTGCGCGAACTCGAAAATTATCTAGAAGATTTGGGGTCGGCTATGCAACCTTTGGGGTTGCACACCTTTGGTGAATCTGCTGAAAACGAGCATATTGCCCTAAATGTGATGTTGATGTTAAGAGAGGCATTAACCAAACCCTTGGGTATTGAAGACACGCGTCGGTTATTTAAGGACGATTATCAACTCATTAAGCAGAGCAAACCCTTTAAGTTTGTGCTGGATCACATCGTAGAAGCTAAACCTTTACTGGCAGTGGATGCCGAAAATACCAGTTTGGTGGATGCGGTGCAACAGGGCATTCAGTTTGTGCAGAATATGGATGCGACCAGTGAAATCAAAGGTATTAGCGCTGGTTTGTCGGCCAAGTGGGTCGATCCCTCTTACGGTGGTGATCCGATTCGTAATCCCGACGCTTTGCCCACAGGGCGTAATATGTATGGATTTGATCCTTCCCGTATTCCGACCAAAGCGGCTTATGAAGCGGGGGTACAAGCCATGAAAGAGTTGATCATTAGCCATCAGGCAACGCACGGAGAGTTTCCTAAAAAACTCACCTTTTCGATGTGGAGTACCGAAACACTGCGTCATTTGGGTATGTTAGAAGCGCAAATTTTTTATGCGATGGGTGTGAAGCCTATTTGGGATAAAGGCGGTGTGGTCACTGGGTTGGAAGTGATTCCTTTATCAGAATTAGGTCGTCCGCGTATTGATACCGTGATTTCACTGACAGGACTGTATCGCGATCAATTTCCAAATGTGATGGAACGATTTAATGAGGCAATTACGCTGTTGGCTTCGTTAGATGAGTCATTAGATCAGAACCACATTAAAGCGAACAGTCTGCGCATTGAAGAGGTGCTATTAAAACAGGGCGTGGATGCTAAAGCGGCTAAAAACTTCGCGTTAACGCGCGTGTTTGGTACGGAAAGTGGCGATTATGGTACCAAGTTACCTGATGCTACCTTGGCTTCAGACAAGTGGGATGAAAAAGACGGCAAATTGGCGGAGCTTTATTTGTCGCGTATGTCTTGGGCTTACGGACCAGATAGCAGTCAGTGGAGCCAAAAACTGACAGACGCTACGGGCAAAACAGTGAATGTGTATGCCGAACAACTGAAAGGAACGAGTGCCGCTGTTTTTTCGCGCTCGTCTAATTTACGTGGTTTGCTTGATACCGATCATCCGTTTGAATATTTGGGCGGCATTTCACTGGCTCTGCAACACTTAGAGGGCAAAGCACCACAGTTGTATATTTCTAATATGCGCGATCCGAAAAAAGCCAAATTGCAAACTGCCGAGAACTTTATGGCGACAGAACTAAGATCCGTATATCAACATCCTAACTGGGTCAAGGAAATGCAGCAAGAAGGCTATGCGGGTACTTTGCAAATGCTCAATACCATCAATAACTTTTGGGGTTGGCAGGTGATGGACAGAAATGTGGTGCGCGATGACCAATGGCAACAATTCCACGAGGTTTACATTAAAGACAAATACAACCTAGACATGAAGGCATGGTTTGAACAGTCTAACCCTACCGCGATGGCGCAAATTACCGAACGCATGCTGGAAGCCATTCGTAAAGACTATTGGAAAGCATCTGATGAAACCAAAAAAGAATTGGTTCAGCTGTATCAAGAGCTTTCTGAAAAGTACGACGTGCATACCGACAATCAAACTTTCAAAGCCTATGTTGCCGAGTTAGCGGCTGGGTATGGACTCAGTGCAACGCCTGCACCAACGGCAGAAGCCAGTGCCGCACCAGCTGTAGAGCAACCCTCGCAGCAGGAGCAATCACAAGAGGCTATTAGCGAAATCGTGCAAGGTCAGGTGATGCAAGAACAACAACCTCAGCCCACGTCAGAGCCTGACACTAAATGGTGGTTGTTGGTGTTTGCGTTAGTTTTAGTGGGTGCTTATCAACAACACCGTCGTCGTCAATTAGGAGTGAAATAAGATGCAGTGGTTAGAACAGTTAATGGCAGACATTTCGGGGGTGTTTTTAGCGCCCGTATTGCTGATTTTATTGGTCATGTTTTTATATGCTTTATATGAGTTGGGTCGGTTTGGTTGGGAAGTGGCGATGCGTGTTGGCAACAAAGGCGCAGATACACCGCTCACGCGTTACTGGGCATTGCGTCCCGAACTCGATCAACAAGAAGTGGAATTGCAGCTACTTAAACAATTAGAACCCTTGCGATTGGTCAGTCGTATTGCGCCGATGTTAGGTTTGGTCGCAACGATGATTCCGATGGGACCTGCACTGATGGCGGTGGCAAATGGTAATTTCTTAGAAGTTGCCAGTCAACTAACCGTGGCGTTTGCAGCGGTGATTATTGCCTTAATGGCAGCTTCGATGACTTTTATGACCCTATCTGTTCGCCGTCGTTGGTTGTTAGAAGAACTTAAGGGACTGATAAAAGCCAAGGCGGTTCAGGTATGAGCCAACTTGATCTAACGATTTTGGAAGATGACGAAGACGATCCCATCTTAAGCGTGGTCAATATGGTTGACCTATTTTTAGTGGTGATTGCGGTGCTGCTCATTATTGTGATGAGCAATCCCATCAACCCCTTTAACGCTGCCGACAATGTGACGGTGATTAAAAATGCAGGTCAGCCGAACATGGAGGTGTTGGTCAAAGAGGGTAATGAACTTAAAGAGTTCAAATCGACAGGACAGATGGGTGAGGGCAAAGGCTCTAAAGCGGGCGTTGCCTATCGTTTGGAAGATGGCAGTATGATTTATGTGCCAGAAGGCGGTCAACCATGATGCCGCCTTGGTTGACTCATGACACCCTCGACACCAGTATTTTGCTGGTGTTTTTAATCATGACGTTAATGACCTTATGGATTATTACCGAGCGCTTATGGTTTTTTGCCCAGCTAGAGTATGCGCAGTTTTCACGCGAAGATAGTTTAGAGTTAGCCTTGACGCGCTATTTAAGCATGCTCAGTGCCTTAGCATCCAATGCACCCTATGTTGGCTTGTTGGGTACGGTCTTGGGTATTATGATGGCACTTTATGAAGTGGGCATGTCGGGTCAGCTAGACCCGAACAAAATCATGATTGGTTTGGCGCTCGCACTCAAAGCAACTGCTTTGGGTATCGGTTTAGCCATTATTGGCATGTTTGCAGTTAATTTACTCATGAGACGAGTGGATGCCATTAAAGTTGCATGGCGAGTGACACAAAATGCAGATTAAGCGTTTCAATGAAATTAACGTCGTGCCTTTAATTGACGTTTTTTTGGTGTTGTTGGTGGTGATATTACTCACCAGTAGTTTTGTGGTGCATCGTGTTTTAGAGGTGTCACTACCCACGGCAAGCCAAGGAGCATTACCCGAAGAGAATCATCAGCGCGTGGTATTGGTATTAGATGCACAAGGTAACAGTTATTGGCATGATGAACCCGTGAGCTTGTCGGAGATATCGGGTAGATTGTCGGCATTGCCTCAGGATACACCCATTGATATTCGTATCGATAAAGCCTGCGCCTTCGAGGCGGTGGTATCGGTCATTGATTTGCTCAAAGCACTGCGCATGACAGGGTTTTCAGTCCATACACACCCAGCTTCATGATACGCAGCGAACAAAATGCCAGTTGGTTGACCTTGGGGTTGGTGGGCTTACTGTCTGGTTTATGGTGGTCTGCACCAACTGTGCCGATTAAACTGCCTGTGGAAGCTTCTGCAGAAAGTTTATTGAGCATGGCGTTGCTGCAAGAAAAGACAAGCGTCGAGCCTGTTGCACAGACTTTAGCCGATCACCAACAGCCAGAAGCTGTTGCGCCACTCATCGAGCCTGCGCCCGTGCCAGTGGTTGAAAAGCCTTCGAACCTTGTGGCTAAGTCACCAGCGACGAAGTCCGCGAAAAAGCCCGTTGAGCCAAAACAGACTCAGTCATCGGAAATGCCGCCTAGTGTCACGCATCCTGCACCAGCTGAGTCTGTAGCGATTGAAAAACAGCCTGAAACATCTGTGCAACCTGCGACGCATGTCGCTCAACATAATCCCTCCGAAAAAGCCTTGTTGGCAGCATACCGACAAGCATTGGTGGATTTGTTAAAACAGCATCAACATTATCCACGCATGTCGCGTAAATTGGCAGAAGAGGGCAGTGTGATGCTGCGATTTGTGGTACACGCATCTGGCTTAGTAACCGATGTGATGCTTTTCTCCAGCAGCGGATTTGTTCGATTAGACGAGGCGGCTCAGTCAATTTTCACCGAGCTGAATCATCAAGTCATCCCTTTTTTGGAGGGTATGACGCACCATTCTATGGTGTTTGAATTGCCGATTCGATATGTGTTAGTGGAGTAGCCGTTTAGGAAGATGAGACCGCATCACTAGCATTGCGTGCATTAAAAAGATCAGCAACACTGCGACACTGTGTCGCATTCGATTCAGCTCAATAATAGAGTATGATGGTTTGGTATCAATAACCTTGCCACTCAACCCAATAGCCCGAACCGATGGTGGGTTGTTAATATAACCTGACTGTTCAAGCTTCATGAAGTTTGCTATGATGCAACCATATTCTTCATGGATTATTACAATGAAACTTCGTTTTCTAGCAGCCAGTATTTTCGGCATGCTACTACTGCAAGGCTGTGGCAACTCAGCCATTACTGGCATTCCAGATGCAACACCTTTTCCCGCAACAGCCATTGAAAAGCCCCGATCGGTTGAGCATTGGAAAATGATTGCGTCTGAAACCGTCAACTACATTACTGAAGCTGTGCCATTTAACAGTGAAAATGGCCTAAAGCTGGGTGTATACATCGCTAAGCCCGAACAACCAACCGAATTTGAGCGTGCCTATTTTTCCTTGCTTACCTCTCGATTCACAGCCAAAGGTGTGCCGATACTCACAGAGCCTCGTGCTGGTGCTTTAGTGCTCAATTACTCAACACAAGTCGTCGAGTATCAAGGGAGAGAAGGTTATCAGCCGTTTCAAGCCAGTGCGGCGGCAACCGCTGGTGTGATACTCGCTAGCCCTTTGGTTACGACGGTTCCAGGTGCGCTGGGGACATTAGTTGCAGGTGAGTCTGTGTTAGCATCGGCTCAAGCTCATACTGCCACTAATCGAGAGTCATTAGTTAGTGTGACATTACAAAAGGATGATTGGATAATGCTTTCTTGGAGCAAGGTGCTATCGATTCACGCTAATGATGTTCCAGCTTATGTTTTACCGCCTCCCGTAATCGACAATACTAAGCGAGTAAAAATTGATGGTTAAATTTATCATTGCTGCGTTGTTGGGTTTAAGCGCATCTTTATCGGGCTGTAATTCAATGCCAACCTATAGTGACGCGAAAGCCAATCTCTTTATCGTCGCAAACGATGAGGCAACAGATGCTTTGCTGAAGAAAAATAGCTCTGCCAATCAGCTAAAGTTATTGCCCCCTGAACCTGTATTGGTAACCACCATGGTGAATGTGGATAATGTGAAGCAATCCTCGCGTTTAGGTAGAGCGGTGGCTGAGCAGGTGGGAGCGCGTTTTACTGAGCTGGGTTACAAAGTAATTGATCTACGCTTGCGTCAGGCGGGCGTGCTGGTAAAAAGCGATACGGGCGAATTGGCATTAAGTCGCGATGTGAAAGAATTGGCCACTGAACATCAAGCGCGCGCTATTTTGGTGGGAACCTATGCCGAAGCCATTAATATGATTTACATTACGCTGAAATTGCTTGATGCCAATTCGGGGCAAGTGATGTCAGCACATACTTATGCTTTGCCGTTAGATAAAGACAACTTGGCATTATTACGAAGTGATCATCGTCGTTAAATTAATAGATATTGCTAATCCGTCATCCACAAAAAAGCCCCATTCGGTTTCCCGATGGGGCTTTTTAGCATCACCTAACAGATGAATGCTTAGTGATGACGCTCGGTATGGTCATGACGCGCTGGGCGACGTGCACCATCACGTGATGGACGTTCGTCACGGTCATGGAAGTTAGCGCGTTCAGTGCGACCACGGTAACCACCTGCACCAGCCGATGCAGCACCATCACGGCTGAAACGTGGGCGGCTATCATCACCGAAACGATTGCCGTTGTCTGCACGAGGACGCGCTGGGCGAGAGTCGGCAAAACGGTTGTCAGTACGGCTATCGAAGCGATCACCACGCGGTGCGTAGTTACCACGGTCACCGCCATCACGATTAAACGCTGGGCGATCACCACGAGGTGCGAAGCTGCTACGCTCACCACCTTCGCGGTTGTAGCTTGGACGATCACCGCGCGGAGCACCGTAACCACCAATACGTTCGCCACCTTCACGGGCAAACGAAGGACGATCACCACGTGGTGCAAAACCACCGCGATCACCGCCACGATCCGAGCCACCGCGACCGCTGAAGCTAGAGCCACCGTCACGACGACCATAACCACCGCCGCCATCACGACGACCGTAACCACCGCGACCACCGTCACGACGACCACCACCAAAACCACGACCTTCTTGCGGTTTGAAACGAGACTCTAGACCTTCGATTTCGGTTGCATCAATGCGTTTTTCTAACAGTTTTTCAATACGACCTAACGATTGCACATCGGTACGGCTAACGAAAGATACTGCTGTACCTGAACGACCCGCACGACCCGTACGACCGATACGGTGTACATAGTCTTCAGCAAACTTAGGTAAATCAAAGTTGAATACGTGAGTAATGCCTGGTACGTCGATACCACGAGCTGCAACGTCGGTTGCCACTAATACTTGAGTGTCACCCGTACGCATACGTTGAATCATCTTAGTACGTTGACGTTGCACCATGTCGCCGTGTAATGGATCAGCAGAGATACCAGAATCGCGCAAGCTCATGGCTAATTCTTCTGCATCGCGTTTGGTTGCCGTAAAGACCACTGCTTGACCAATTTCGTCTTTCGCTAACCAATGGCTTAATAGAGCACGTTTATGCTCTAAACCGTCAGAATAGTGTACTTGTTGTGCAATGGTTTCATGGCTAGGCTTAACCGCCGCCACTTGTAACCACTCAGGTTCGTTCAACAATTTAGCAGCGAAAGACTTCACGCTATCGTCAAAGGTCGCAGAGAAGCAAATCGTTTGGTGGTTTTTCGGTAAACGGTCGCCAATCGCTTGCACATCGTCAGAAAAACCCATGTCTAACATGCGGTCAGCTTCGTCCAGTACAAACATTTCAACACGGCTTAAATCGACTTTGCCACGGCTGATATGGTCTAACAGACGACCTGGGGTAGCAACGATGATTTCGTGTGGCATACCGATGTTACGCAATTGGTCACGGAAAGGTTCGCCACCCGTCACACAAACGGTTTTCATGCGTGGCAATTTGCCCGCAAACATCATCGCCGCTTTAGAAACCTGTTGCGCTAATTCACGCGTTGGGCAAAGCACCACCACGCGAGGACCACGACCGTCATTAATTGCAGGTGTTAATAGGCGCTGCAGTGCTGGCAACATGAAGGCTGCCGTTTTGCCTGTACCTGTTGGCGCACAGGCGATTAGGTCTTTACCATCCAACAGCATCGGGATGCCTTGCATTTGAATGGGCGTTGGTTTGGTAATGTCGTTACGCGTTAGATTGTCTACAATCTTGTCGCTAATGCCAAGTGCTGCAAACGGATTTAATTCGCTAGTAATTTCAATAGTTTCGTTCATTTCTAATGTATCAGACATGGTCTTTCCCTAAATAGTGAGCAAGCGTTAACCTTGTTGCGTATATTTTCGAACGCAAGGTGAGGCAAACAGCGACTCAAACATAATAAATGTGAGAACAGCGGCCAATATGGATGTGTGCAAGCAAACTAAGTGTAGGGGGCTTGGCAGCAACAATCATGGGGGCGGGTATTCCCGTCAACTCCCGCGCGATTGGCTGGCCTAAAATTCTGTGAATCAACGACCAGGTTGTCGTTTACAGAGGGGGCGAGAAAATCGAGTTTATGCCAGAAAACAACAAAATAACCATCTGGCGATGCGAGAGAAACTCAATTATGAAGCAGATGATTGAAAAAAGCAATGCTAGGATAAGAAAATTTTATTCAGTAGCCCAGAGTGCGCGTTGTTTTTGTAACAATTGCTCATGGGTTTCAACATGATTGGGGTCTTTGGGGATGCAGTCAATCGGGCAGGCTTCCACGCATTGGGGCTTGTCATAAAAACCGACGCACTCGGTACAGCGGTCGGGATCGATGACATAGATTTTTGCGCCCACCGAAATGGCCTCGTTGGGACATTCGGGCAGACACATATCGCAATTAATGCAGTCTTTGGTGATGATGAGTGCCATCTTAGCTAAACTGACGCACCAATAAGCCCATGCTCAGAGCCTTGCTTTCGATTAACTGAGGAACATGATGACGCGGAATTTGCATCACATGACCACTACCCGAAGCCACTTCAATCGGTTTGCCATTTTTATTGTCGAGCATGTCGCGCAAGACAAAAGTATGTGGTGCGTGGCCTGGCATGAGTAACGACAGAGTGTCGCCGACGGCAAAACGATTTTTGACATCGACAATCAGGTGGCTATCGCTAATATCAATCACTTCGCCCGCAAACTGTTCGTGCGTCATGACACTGCTACCAGTTTCGTAGTTTTGCGTGTCTTCAGGCGCACGGTGACGACGTAAGAAGCCTTCCGTGTAACCACGATTAGCTAGACCATCCAGTTCACGTAGCCATTGCGGGTCAAAGCCTTTGCCCGCATGAGCGGCATCAATGGCGGCACGATAGGTGGCAGCAGTGCGTGCCACGTAATAATGAGATTTGGTACGTCCTTCGATTTTTAACGAATGCACGCCAATATCAATCAGGCGTTGTACTTGCTCGATGGCGCGTAAATCTTTCGAGTTCATGATGTAAGTGCCGTGCTCATCTTCAAAAGCGGGCATCAGCTCACCAGGGCGATTGGCTTCTTCGAGTAAGAAAATCTCATCTTTCCCCGTGCGCTCTTCCAGCGGGGTAAGACTGTCCGAACTGCCACAACCACCCGAACCACAACCACCGTTGTTCATACTAATCGGCTGACTATTCAGCGCTTTGGGGTCGAAAGTGACCAGATCGCCTTCGGGGGTTTCTTTCGCTTGATGGGCGTCATATTTCCAGCGACAGGCATTGGTACAAGCGCCCTGATTCGGGTCGCGTTTATTCATGTAGCCAGACAACAAACAACGACCAGAATAAGCAATGCATAAGGCGCCATGTACAAAGACTTCCAGCTCCATATCAGGCACAGCTTGTCGAATCTCGGCGATTTCTTCCACCGATAGTTCACGTGAAAGAATGGCACGCGTTAGCCCTTGTTGACGCCAAAACTTCACCGATGCCCAGTTTACGGCATTAGCCTGCACCGATAAGTGAATGTCGATGTGCGGATAGGCTTCACGCACCAGCATAATTAAACCAGGGTCGGACATAATGAGTGCATCGGGTTTCAGATCAATCACTTCTTTCATGTCTTGTACAAAGGTTTTGAGTTTGGAGTTGTGGGGTGAAATATTCACCACCACATAGAGTTTTTTACCTTGAGCGTGGGCTTCACTAATGCCTGTTGCTAAGGCTTCTAAATCGAACTCATTGTTGCGCACGCGCAATG
>CAZFLX010000032.1:0-23064 GCA_964519885.1 uncultured Francisella sp.
TCTACCCAATCTGAACAAAATTGACCAATCAAATAAATCCTGTTTCAACATTAAGAGAGCTTCTCATAGCTGTCTTTTGAGCATAGTCACACCTTTTTATTCACAATATAACAAATTTACTTATTCTTTAATGCTAATCAGTGCGAACAAAAAGGCTGAATGTTGGTAGGTTAAGGCTTGATTGATAAATTCGATTAATGTGGTCATAAATATTAATTGGGAATAAATATCACCCCTGTGTAACATAACAAGCGTTAGGATAACTAACGCCAAGATACTTTTTTAGACCACCACCATTGGAGATTCATCATGGAACAAGCAACTCAATCAATCGGCCTACCTCGCTTGAATGCACCTGCACCGGACTTTACTGCGGTAACCACTCATGGTGTGAAGTCTTTGTCAGACTACAAGGGTAAATGGTTAATCCTTTTCTCTCACCCTGCTGACTTTACGCCAGTATGTACCACTGAGTTCACGGCGTTTGCGCGTGCTCACGATCAGTTCGCAGCGATGAACTGTGACTTATTAGGTCTGTCGATTGACTCGGTCTACGCTCACTTAGCTTGGGTGTTGAACATTAAAGAGAAGTTTGGTGTGGATATTAAGTTCCCGATCATCGAGGACTTAAAAATGGAAGTGGCTCAGGCTTACGGTATGATTCATCCCGGTGCAGCTGATACCCAGGCCGTGCGTGCGACTTTCGTTATTGACCCTGAAGGTATCTTGCGTGCGATGGTTTATTACCCAATGAGCAATGGTCGTTCAATTGATGAATTCTTGCGCTTATTAAAAGCTTTGCAATTCTCTGATGCTAACAAATGTGCTACCCCTGAAGCTTGGCAACCAGGCGATGCGGTCATCGTTCCACCACCAAAAACCGTTGAAGCGGCTTTGGCGCGTAAGGACGAAGGTTTTAACTACACAGATTGGTACTTCTCAACCAAAACCGTGTAAGCTTGCCATAAGTTAAGCGTAGAACGGCACCGATAAGGTGCCGTTTTTATTCACTCGAATAAAAGGAAATAACGATGATTGTTCCTGCAAAACATCAGCACATTTTGGTTGGTTTTCTGATGGCATTACTCATGTCATGCATTATGTCGTTCGTCATTAGCGTCATTAATGTAGGGTGGATCGATGCCATAGCCAGTATATGGCTTAAGGCTTGGGGTACAGCTTTCATCATCGCCTTCCCGATTATTCTGCTCATTGGTCCGGTGGTACGCAAGTTAGCAGCGAAATTAGTGAAGCATTAACGCTTAAACATTAAGCACTCTAGGTTTCTAATGATGTGCGTTGCTTGCGCAACCTCTCATCAAGAATTGTTAAATTCCATATTTTACGATATTATATTCCGTAATTTACGTTTTAATATTCCTATATTTACGATATTATTGTCTTATGATTACACCCTTTTTTTTCTCACGCTGGATTGAACCTCGCATTACCGAAGCTATGCTGGATACGCCTGTTGTATTGCTGGCAGGCCCTCGTCAGGCGGGTAAAACAACGCTGGTAAGACAAATCGCTGAAAAGCTTGGGATGCGCTACTTAACGCTGGATGATGCACTCACCTTACTTTCCGCTCGTGAAGATCCAGTTGGATTAATTCGAAGCTTAGATCGAGCAGTGATTGATGAAATTCAGCGTGCGCCTCAGTTATTATTGGCAATCAAAAAAAGTGTTGATGAGGATCGTCGTCCTGGTCGGTTTCTATTAACGGGCTCAGCGAATTTGATGGCATTACCGACTGTGGCGGACTCTCTTGCTGGACGCATGGAAACACTATCATTGTTACCTTTGTCACAAAGTGAAATTGAGTCGAGTTCAGCGAATTGGATTGACCGTGCTTTCACTGGACAACACCTTAAAGCAGATAACCCCTCGCTTGGTCCAGCGTTGACCGAACGTGTATTGCGAGGCGGCTATCCTGAGGCAATTTCTCGCAGCACACCACGACGAAGAGTTACATGGGCGCGTCAATATATCGATGCGATTATTCAGCGTGATGTTCGTGATGTGGCAAGTATTGACAAGCTAGATCAATTGCCTCGATTTCTGCGTGTTCTGGCACAAACATCAGGTCAGATGTGCAATTACACCCAACTTGCGGGACAAGTCGGCTTAGACAGCAAAACAGCAGCACGTTACATTGGTGTGTTTGAACAGATGTATCTGTTAAAACGCGTTGATGTCTGGGCACGTAATCGTCTCAATCGTATTGTGAAAACACCAAAGCTTCAGTTTCTCGATTCTGGATTATTGGCAGCATTGCTGGGGCTAAATGCCGAGGAGCTGAATCAAGACCGTATGCGACTGGGTAGCCTGTTAGAAAGCTTTGTTTTTGCTGAACTACTCAAGCACACCACCACAGCTGACGACGATTATCGCTTAATGTACTACCGCGATGCGGATAAGTTTGAAGTTGATGTCGTCATAGAGAATAGCGCAGGACAACTGATTGGAGTTGAAGTCAAAGCCTCAGCGACCATCAAAGAAAGCGACTTACGCGGATTGAAAAAACTGGCCAGCATTGCAGGTGATCAATTCAAGATAGGCGTATTGCTATACGATGGTACTGAGACTATGCCATTAAACAACGGGATATGGGCTTTACCCCTTTCAACATTATGGGGCAGATAATTGCTTTTATCTGAATAAGGCAACGCCAACACGCCGTAACTGACTCAAAAGATTAAAGACCAAAGTCAGTTAAAATTGTTATGAACATAAAAAATTGCCCCGCTGCTTTAATCAACTTAAATTCAATGATTTTGTCGTGATCATGCCAAAACACCCCAATCCCGCTATACTGTGGGCTTTGAGCAGATTTAATAACACGGAGATTGATGATGGCAGTGATTAATAAAGGTGATTTGGTGGGTTTAATTGCTGACAAAATGGGTAGCAGCAAAACCGATGCTAAAGTGGCATTAGATGCGGTATTGGATACATTGAGTGAGCAATTGGTTCAGGGTAATGAAATTTCCCTCATTGGTTTTGCGAATTTCAAAGTAGCGCATACTGAAGCTCGCACAGGTCGTAATCCTTCTACCGGTGCTGCGATTGCCATTCCTGCTAAGAAAGTGGTTAAAGTGACCATTGGTAAAGCTTTGAAGGACGCGGTGAATCACTAATCATGCCAGCGTCAGCAAAGCACAAATGGGCTTTTTCAACTCGATTTAAGCGTGATGCCTTTGGTTGGAAGTCGGATCTTCCGATTAAACGCATCAAAGAAGCCTTAGCTGAAATCAAGTCTGTTGCTAAAAAAGAGCCTGTGCTGGCGGCTGAGGGTGCCGTGCTGCTCATTGAAAAGCTCTCCCCTGCCCTCACCCATGTGGATAGTTCTTCTGGGGCTATCGGTAGCTGGGTGAATAAAGCCTTAGACACCTTGGTTCCGTTTATTATTAAAGCCGAGGTTGATGCGGATCAGCGTCAAAAATGGTTAGAACGTCTGTGGTTGGCATTTGAAGAAGATGAGATGCCCTATATTGAATCCTTGGGTGATTATTGGGGTGAGATCTGCTCTTCGGAGGACTTGGCGAGTAGATGGGCGGATCGATTATTAGCGATGCGACAATTCAGTATCGATAATACGCCTAAGGATTACTTATCGCTTTATTTCAAAGGCATTCATGCCTGTTACTCGGCGTTATTTACGGCAAAACGATTCGATGAGCTTTATCAACTGGCGGTGGATAGCAAGGCGCTGTATTGGCATGAAAGACGTTGGGTGGTTAAAGCATTAGTGGCGCAAGGAAAACCTCATGAGGCCATAGACTATGCGTTAGCAACCGATGAGCGTTATCGCCCCACCCATGCTGTGGCAAAAGTATGCGAGTCAATCTTACTAGACATGGGGTTGATTGAAGAGGCTTATGAGCACTATGCCTTGGATGCCAATCAATCCACCACTAACGTCGCCACCTATAAAGCCATCGTTAAAAAGTATCCTAGCATCAGTCCTGAGAAGATTTTACAAGACTTGGTCAACCAAGAGCCGTTACTGGCAGGTAAATGGTTCGCCACCGCCAAGGATGCTGGCTATTATGATTATGCCATTCACCTAGCAAATCAGTCTCCCGTTGACATTAAAACACTCAGTCGTGCCGCACGAGATTTTAATGATAGTCAGACAGAGTTTGCTTTTGAGGCGGGCATGGCTGCGCTCCATTGGATTTCACTCAAACAATTCTATGAATTAGAACAGCGTGATATTCATGAAGTGGTGGATTTAACCCTGCTGGCAGCACATAAACTCGCCATTCCCCAAAGTGAACTGTCCACTCGCATGGCGCCCCTGTTTGATAAACAGCGCTCTGGCGGTCAATTACTGACCTATCTCGCCCGTCGTTTAGAAATGGGTGAGGCTTTCTTTACTGAACTGGCTCGCTTACCGATATTTAAGTAAAGCAGGTTTTACTTAAGCTAGCGATCAAACCTGTTACACTAACCAAAACAAAACGACTAAACTATGCTCAGTTGACCCATCCAGAGACAATCGAATGACTGACCCCCAACCTCACGACACTGGCTACAAGCTGCTATTCTCTCACGCAGAATTAGTTCAGCAATTACTCGAAGGCTTTGCGCCACCGGAGTTGGTGAGCCTGCTGGATTTCAACACCCTCAAGTTAGCCAGTGGTAGTTATGTCACGCCCGCAATGAAACAGCGAGAAGATGATGTTGTCTGGTCGGTCAGTATGGGTGAGAGTACGCTTTATTTGTACATTCTGCTTGAGTTTCAATCCACCGTTGATGCCGCCATGCCAGTGCGCATGATGCAATATGTTGCGGCACTTTATGAATCACTGATCAAAGAGAAAAGCGTTAACCCCAATGAAGGCTTGCCACCTGTATTTCCCATAGTGCTTTACAATGGAGATACCCGCTGGAACGTGAGCACCAACATCGGCGAACTCATCAACTGCCCAAGCGTGCTAAAACCCTATCAACCCAATATGGCTTACTACCTATTAGATGAAGGTGTCTACAGCGAACACCAACTCAACAGTGTTCACAATGCCGTTGCCGCTGTATTTAGCTTAGAGAATGCCACCGAATATGAATCAGCCAAGCAACGCATAGATAAAGCACTAAGCTATTGGATCAAAGGCCATTTACAACGCAATCTACCAGGGGTTATCATTCCCGAAGCAGAACAACTCTTGGAAGACACATCCACTTTAACCACCAATATGCAAAAATGGTATCAAACAGCGCATTTACAAGGCGAGTTGCAAGGTTTTGCAAAAATGCTTGAAGTTCAGATTCGCGCCAAGTTCAACGGTGCGAATGATGCTGACTTTATGCCCAAGCTTCATACAGCTGACCAAGAAGACTTGATGCGTTACAGTGTGCAATTACTATCTGCTAGGACACTAGAGCAGGTTTTCGCATAATTCAGCATACCTGCTCGATTTCAGCACCCTTAAGTTGGTCAATGATAGTTATGTCACGCCCGCAATGAAACAGCGAGAGGGTGATGTTGTCTGGTCGGTGAGCTAGGACTAAGGTGGTCGGGGATGTTAAGGCTGCTATAATGGCGGGCATGAAAACAGAAATAAACAAAGTATCTTTTGAGACTGGACGCGATTATTCAATTGCCAGAACCGCGTGGCCAAATAAAATTGATGCCAATATTTACGCTGAAATTGATGCTGTCAAGACACATGTTAATTATAACGCTGCTAAAGCAGGAAGCTTTGAAGACTCTGTATTGCTTGCACAGGCTTTTATGTATGAAAAATCTATAAGCAAACTTAAATCAATGCCAGAAAATACGATTATTCTGCCTATTATGGCAGAAGAAAAGATGGGAAAAAATGCAATCCCATTAGGTATGGCAGATGTCATAAAAGAGCATACAGGCTGGCGAGTTGCTGACAGCATTTACCAGACAAACAAGGCTGGACATACAGGTGCTACAGGTTGGCATAGAATAGCAACTCCAGCTTTGTTTATGGGCGAAGTTGAAAAAGGCGCTTCATACCTGATTGTAGATGATTTTATTGGTATGGGTGGAACCGCTGCCAACATAAAATCATTTATCGAGCGATCAGGCGGAACAGTTGTGGGTTATGAAATGTTGACTGGAAAACCAGAGTCAGCTACATTATATTTAAGAAAAGAAACGCTAGATGCGTTAAGGGGTAAATATGGCAATGATGAACAGTGGTTCAAAGAAACACTTGGTTTCGGGTACGAAGGACTTACAGAGTCAGAAGCCAACTATTTACTCAGGTCTAAATCCTCTGAAAGAATCAGAAATCAAATCGCTCGCGCAATTTATGAAAACAACAGTGGGAAAGATTAATAAGCGCCACTCTCAAGCTTACGGCAGTGGTGCAACAGCTTAATAAATCAACTTAGCCGCTGATGAGGTATCCTCGTCGTTTTGGGTGTTTTGCCGCTTGCCAGATCACCCCAGCTAATGGCTATTTTTAGTCGATTGATATTCTTTACTTCCAGCGTGTACAGCGTTTCATAGGTTTCTACTAAGGCTTAGTGGCAAAGCCAACAAAAATGTCAACACTTAACCGATTGCGCCCCATGATACTTTCAAGCTTGTTGGTAACGGGGACAATTATTAACAACAATTACCCTCCCCTTCTAACACCAATCCATCTTCAAGACACACTAACCCTCACACTTCAAATATTCATGCTTTAAGCGCAGCTTGTGGATTTGAGCCAGAAGTTTTGGTAAGTTTGCTTGTTCAATAATTTGTTGTTTAAAATTGCCAAGTTTCGAGTCAAGGCTTCCCCAACTCTGATAGAGGATAAAATCACCCAAGAGGTCGCATCCTGCAACGACTCGATAGAAACGCCGCTTTTTCTGATGAATATAAAGCGCAACCTCAGTCAGTCCCGATTCAGCATCTAAAGCTAAGTTCATAGCGCATTACTCACTCATTGGCTAAATAGTCAGTCATTTGTTGACTATTTGGGTATTTAACGCCATATTCGGCACGATAGTCTTCAATACTCATACTGAGCGCTTTAAGTGCCAGACTAACAAGAACTTGATCTCTTTCTGCTTTAGATTTGCTCATCTCACCGATTCGCAAGCTAGTGGTTAGAATATCTGCTAAAATGGCATCATCTCCTACTAATTCGACACTAATCCTTTTTTTCGCTGTATTGCTCATTTTTTCTCACTTCCTTTTCTTTTATCGTTAGTATTAGTTAAAAGCATTATAAATCATCATTTGTGCTATGACAGTAAAAAGTATGATGATAATTAATTTTAATTTACACGCCCTTTTGCCTGTTTTTCGGGCAAATATCCGCTTCAATTTGTTTAGGTTTATGATGATAATTATGTATTATCATTATATAATAGCCAAAAATGACTGGATGATTGCTCGAAATGACCCTAACTGAACTGAAAACCGCTTATTTTGACTGGATGACATCACCTGAATCGGGTCAAAAATACAGCAAAAACACCTTAAGAAGCTATCAACGCGCCATTGAGGGGTTTTGCGCTAAAATGACTGAATTCGGTGTTATTGAGGTCAAAAGTTTAAGCAGTGCGTGGATTGGGGTATTTTTTAAGGATTTATCCCATAATGGACTATCTTTGACGACTCAAGCCCATTATCGCTCGGTATTGGCCAGTTTTCTCGATTATGCCTACTATGAAAACCACATCGATGAAAACCCAGTAAAAGTCTATCTGCAGCAGCAACAGCGTGGTCATCGCAAATCGGTGCGCAAACCTCAACGATTACCACCCGTTCTACTCAAACACGAACAAGATGCGCTCTTTGATGCCGTTTTTGCCAGCAATCATGCTAATCGCATTCGGGATCTGGCTTTAGTTGGGTTACTGCTCGATACGGGACTGAGAACAGAAGAGCTCTGCCAATTCACACTGATCCAAGCGCAAAACCTCCTGCAAACCGGAAAAGTGCGTGTCATTGGCAAGGGTGATAAAGAAAGGCTGATTCAACCCCTTTCCATTCATCGTCAAGCCCTACTCGACTGGATCAATGAAAGAGAAACTAGAGGCATCAACAATCCTGAACTTTTCATCACCATCCACCGTACATCTCTAAAACAACCGGTGGTCTACCAACTCATCAACCGTTACTTACAAAAAACGGGCATTGAAAAACCACAGATGGGCGGTCACTTACTGAGACACACCGCAGCCAGTATGATGTTAGCAGAAGGTATGACCATCAGGCGGGTTCAGGAAAATCTCGGGCATTCGAATATCACCACCACCGAGCGATATCTGCATTTGATTTAACGGTTGCCGCTTGTGATGTCATGGGTCCCTATTCTGCAATCACTATGTTATGTTATCAGCCTGTACAGCTTGCTATTTTTTGAACAGTCTTTGGCTAATGTGAATATTAAGTAAATCACTGACCATCTCAGAAAAGCCTGCGTGCTGCGGGTTGATAAAAAAACTGTAATCTACGAGGCAAAGCATATTAATGCGTTGACTCCTACTTACTGCTACTGAATTTAAAACAATTAATCAACATTAGCAAAAGTTGAATAGGGCAACATCCACCGTCCTGGCTGTCCTGGCAACTCGATGAAGCCAAAATACTGATAAAATGCCGCTGCTTGAGGTGATTTGGCATCTACGACCAGTGCGGCCACTGCCATACTTTGACTAGCAGCCACAACACGCTTACACGCATCTGCCAGTAAAATTGAACCTAATCCTTTTCCCTGAGCTTGTTTATCAACTGCCAAGCGACCAATCAAAGCAACTGGAATAGGATAGCGTGGTAATTTTTTGCGCATAACATCAGGAAAATTATCAGCTGCAACACTAGCAGCACTTAGCGAATAGAACCCAGCAACGCTTTTTGGTTCATCAATTGGCGAAGCAATAAAAATACGTGCAACGCCTCGCTTGATGTCTTGCTTGGCATAGCATTGCAGATAGTCATCGAGTACTGGTTCACCACAAGAAAAAGATTTCGTATCGAAACTAGCATCTAAACGACAAATATTAAAAGACATTTAGTTTGCTTGCTTGGCATGAAGCTTAAAAGCTCGTTTTAATGCTGTGTTAGGCGGTGCAGGTTGATCCAGTGCATCCAAAAAGCGATCAAAGTCCGATAACGACAAAGTGATAGATTCATGCTCTTTAACCACTGATTTTGCCTGGTCAACCGCATTTCTTAAAATAAACTCAGATACGCTCATACGTGCATAGGATGCTGCCTTGTCGAGTAACTGCCGTACTTCTTGATCACAACGAATATGCAAGCGAGAGTCTTTTGCGAGTGCTGTCATGGCCATAATCCTTATCTAAACTTCAGCCACTATTGTACGCCATCTGTGCGCACAACTCCAGACTTTTGATATCAAACTGTAAATCAGCGAGCCAAAATGACCACCGCACTACTCGATAGACTGACGCATCATTGTGAAATTATCGAAACAGGAAATGATTCTTATCGATTTAAACACAGGAGGAAAAGTACGTAATTTAATTGTCTTGTTTTTTAGGTTCTGGGGTGGTCAAATTTCAACGCTGACACCTGGTCAAATTTTGATGCTGATTGACACCAAGGTCACTGAATGGCGCTCACGCCCCTTAGATATATGCTATCCCATCGCTTATCTTGACGGTATTAGCGTTAAGGTTAGCCAAATCTTGGCGCAACCCCTGGGAGAATATTCGAACCATCTTCCAATACTCAGAAGCGATTAGAAAAGCCATTTACACAACCAACGCTATTGAATCACTCAACTCGGTCATTCGTAAGGCGGTTAATCAGCGCAAGATATTTGCACATGATAACTCGGCATTCAAGGTTGTTTTTATGGCCATTGAACAAGCATCCAAAAAATGGACTATGCCGATTCGTGACTGACATATGGCGATGAATCAGTTTATGATTATCCACGCCGAACGCCTTAAAAACTACCTGTAACACAATGGGCGTTTACACAAGTAGGTTTACAGGCTCTTTTAAATAACTGGCTTACCGTAGATTGACATCTTTCAGACAAATCATTACGACAAGATATTCCTAATAACACTCATTGCAGTTTCAGCGGTAGCCTTCCTACTAATATGAATGTCAAAGAACTGGGTCTTACGTCCCATTTTAATTGGCGCCATATCAATATTCAATTCACCTAGGAGTCTGATCTGATCGTTAGCAGCTTCTAATTGACGATTCATTTCCTTCTGTTTCTCATACTTATTCTGCCAGCCTAACAATGTTCGCAGATCTTCTACTTTAACCTTAACACTACAATTCAAACGTTTCCCGCCAAGCTGATCGACATAGTATTCGTAAAGCGCTACCGCTGTACTACTTTTTAACTGAAACTGTTGGTGCATGTCGATTTTTGCATACATACTTGGATTACGGAGAATCAACAAAAGATCTGGGGGCAAAGCGTATCTAACTGCAGTGCTATCTAGGTTAAAACCAACTTGACTAAATAAAGCACTATGCGTGTGCCAAATATCAGTTTTGTCTTTGTTGAATACATTGTATGTGATAGTGTGCTTAAGCATTTCAGCTAAAACATCCATAAGAAAAGCACGGTTGCGTCTGTCCATACCAAGATACAACTCTAATTCAGCCATAGGAACTTCCCAAGGCCCGTCATCTGTTGACTTACGTGCTTTGTACAACAAGTAGTTATAAGCTTTTCTTTCAACCGCAGTTAACACGTTGATCATCTGGATCATGCCAGACGGTTTTACAAGGTTCTGGCTAATCATCATAATTTCTTACACCTTTAGCCCATCTGCTTGTGGATAACATAATTTCTTACACCTTTTGTCATAATTCTCTACACTTTAAGCCTTCTATTTTCCTACACCCTTTGTCATAAAAATTTACACCAATATCATAAATAAACTTTCAAAATCAACGTTTTGTGACAACTAAAACTAATAAATCTTAATAGAATAAAAAAAGGTTAAACAGGTTCTAATGCTTATTTGTAACTTGTATGAAAATAAAGTTTGACTTTTTTTTAGCTTGATTATACTATGAATTGTGAGTTGTATGCAAAGGTGTTATTTCAATGAAAATACTGGTAATTTCAAACAATAAAGGCGGAGTGGGTAAAACATTCACAAGTAAAACGCTTGCAGAATATGCCGTGATTGTAAAGAATAAAAAAGTGTTACTGATCGATCTTGATCCACAGTGTAATTTATCAAGACGTTTTTTAGATATGCCGATTGATGCTGATGGAGACTATGAACCACCCAAACATCCTGAATATGCTGGTGATGATGATTGGGATGGCACATCAAGTGCTGCCAATATATGGTTAGAACCTAGCAATATAGTCCCCTACCCTACCCGTTTTGAAGGACTAGACATACTACCAGGTCATTCTAAGGACTTACAAAAAGTTGAATACGTTCGTCAAGGTGAGATTAAAGAACAAGTAATTGAAAGATTACGAGATCTGCTTAAAACAGATGAAGTTCAAGAATCCTATGATTATGTCATTGTTGATACAAGACCATCCAAAGGACCATTGGTACAAGCTGCAATGAGAGCTGCAACCAATGTAATTATCCCTACGGAAATGGCGCATCCTTCTGTTGAAGGTTTACAAGGTATGCTTTCATTATTAGTAGAAATGGATAATTTATATGGTGAGTGCCCACGCCTCGATGCTATAGTTGGTAATCGAGTCCGGGAAAATGCATCGGTGTTTAAAGCTATTCGTGATTCATTACGTGAAAACCCTATCACTGCACCTTACCTATTAAAAGATCATTTTGCACTCTTAGCTGATTACGAAAAATCTATGCTGTTTGGCTCCCCTTCTCTTTTTGAGATGAGTGATTCACTCAAAGCAGCAGTACAAGCAAAGCACGTTTGTAAAGAGCTTTTAGCTAGAGTCGAAGATTAGGATAAAAAAGTCCACCGGGTGGACTGGAGTTTAAAGATGGCATTAAAAAAATTTAACGTTAAAAGTCTTGTTAATTCTGACACACAAACAACTAACACAATTTCAATGAAATTACGTGAAAGCAAGGATTTGTCTGGTGAAGGAAAAATTGAGGCTATCCTACTAGAACAAATCATTCCAAACCGATACAACCCTAGAAAACTGCCTGATTCTATGGAGTTAGTCGTAAATAAGTTTTTAGAACAAAGCTTTTCTGTCTTAGATGACAAAGCTAAAAATACGCTTGATTCAATCATCAGTGAAAGCGACAAAAAATCGCAAGATACTTACGATCATATCTGGTCCCTCGCTCAACACATTTCAACACATGGAATGATGTCTCCAATTTTAATCACTCCTATTGGTGAAGAGAAATATGAAGTAGTAGC
The DNA here is from genome assembly GCA_964519885.1 of uncultured Francisella sp. Lineage (GTDB taxonomy): Bacteria > Pseudomonadota > Gammaproteobacteria > Thiomicrospirales > Thiomicrospiraceae. The sequence continues at coordinate 12,302 of CAZFLX010000032.1, forward strand.
AGGCGAACGTCGTTACTGGGCAAGTCGTTTAATTGGTAGAAAAGTAATTCGTGCTGCAATTAGGCATTTGGATGAAAAACAACATCGAGTTCTTTCAATTAGTGAAAACTTGGCTCGCGAAGGATTAACACTTAAAGAACAAGTAATGGCTTTAGTTGAGTTACAGTCTTTAGACGTGTCATATTTAAAACATTTAGCTGTTCAACAAGCGTTCGGGATTAGCAGAAGCAGGGCTTTTGCACTTCTTAAATGCACTAAGGAGCCTTATTTATCTCAAGTAAAATCTGGCACTTTGACAAACGTTAATAGTCTATCTGATGCCAAAGATGACAAAGTCCACCCGGTGGACTCTGGTGTCACAAGCACTCAAAAATTGTCATTTAGAGCAAATACAGATAGTGTTAGAAAAATTCTAACGATTCTTAAGGTCGATGTAGGAAGTAATGCTAGCGATAAACAACTAAAGAAAGCACTTCAGGACTTTATCGATAAATTATAAAAAAAAGTCCACCCAGTGGACTCTGAGAGAGGATTGGATGAAACGATTAAGTTTAGGTAAAACTGAGCCTCTAAAAGTTACAGAGTATGGACGAGTAGCTTTTAGAATTCCTGAAAGTTTAAAATCATGGATTGATTATGAAGTCGCAAAACTAGGAAGTGCAAAAAAATTTAAAACGAAATTCATAAGTGATTGTATTGTTGATTTTCTTGATTCTGATAGTGTTGATGAAGTATTGAGTATGAATGGTTTATTACCGCCATCATCTGCAAAACACGTCATTGAAACGGCATCACTATCTGAACCATTGAGGATACGTTGCTGGTGGGCAGCAATCGATAATGCTGTATCAATGGCTAAAAGTGAAACACCCATTTATTTGGAGCCTAGCATTACACATGTAATTAAATCCTCATTGTTTTGGTGCCAATCCAAAAGCGTTAAATAAAAACAAGTTATATTCACTTAATTAGATCATGATTTTAATGTTAAAAACCTTAGCACCATGATAAATTAAAATGTGATATATCAGAAAGTTATCAAATATTTAAGTAATATTTTATCTCTTGAAACCCGGCAATGCTCCCAGCATCTTGCGCCCGTAATATTTGGTGAGCAGTCGGTTGTCGAGGATGGAGACACGGCCTGTGTCGCTTTCGGTGCGCAGTAGTCTGCCAACCCATTGAGTGAGTTTGGCACTGGTGAAGGGGACAGCGAGTTCATCGAAGGGACGTTTGCCTTGCGATTCGATGTATTCCGCTTGAGCTTCTTCCACTGGTGAGCTGGGAACAGGGAAGGGGAGTTTGCAGATCACCACATGGGTGCAGTAGTTGCCGGGTAGGTTTAAGCCTTCACCAAAACTATCTAATCCCATTAATACTGAGCCTTTGCCTTGATCGATGGTATGTTTATGTTGTTCGATGAGATGGGCTTTGGGTTGGGTGTCTTGTAGTTGAATACTGAACTGATCGTTTATCTTGTCGTAAATGGCGTTCATTTGCGATTTGGAGGTGCACAGAATGAGTGTGCCTTCATTGGGGTTGAGGTTGTTGGTTAACCAGTCAATAATGGCTAGGGTGTGTTGTGGGTCTTTGCCGTCTATTTCTTTGCTAACTGTTAAGGTGGCGGCATTGGCATAGTCGAAAGGGGAGGGCAGGCGTTTGCAGAAGGTGTGTTCTGCTTCCAGTCCATGTTGTTCTAGGAAATAATCGAATGCGCCTAAAGCGGTAATGGTGGCGGAGGTGAGCACACAGCCACAGGTGTGCGCCCAGAGCTTTTCTTGCAGATAGGTTTTGGCTTCAATCGGACTAGCGGAGAAAGCGTAATCAACGGTGTCGCCTTTGGTTTTGTCAGTATCTAACCATTTCGCTTTGGGTGGTTTTTGGTTAGTATCGAGTAACAGTTGCCAAGTTTTCACCACATTGCTCACTCGTTCTTTGAAGAAGCCTAAATCAGATTGTTGTTTGATTAAATCATTGGCTTGAATGCGGTTAAGTGCTTGTTGGGTAATATCGTAGGCTTTGGCAAGCGCATCGGATAGGGTGGTGCTGGTGGTTAGCAACTGTGCGCCAATTTCATGGAAGTAGTCGGGAAGAAGACCGTGAGGGAAACGATAACTGCTGATGCGTTTGTCGTTTTGGCTGTTGTTGGAACGCGGAGTGTTTGTTTGACGGTTAAGACTGAGTTCGGGATGTTGACCGACGAGCGCATAGACTTGTTGTAATAGGCGTTTTAAGGCTTCACTCTGTTCGACAATGCGCTCTGGCCAGTTACCTATGTCGGTTTGATAATCTTCATCACCGTGACTGCCCATGCCATGCGTCATCTTAATCAGACTATCTAACCAAGTACGAGCCCCTTGAAGATGATGACTAGAGGAACCCTGTGCCAATACTTCCCCAGCTAAGCGATGACCTTCATCAATGACATGATAGCTTTCACTCGGGTGGGGTAATACCACACCGCCACCCAGATTGAGATCAGCAATCAGCAAGGCATGATTAGTCACCACCACCGTCGCCTCTAACATGTGCTTTTTGGCAGTGAAGTAAGGACAGATATCAAAATGCTGACACTTACGATTGGTACAACCGGCGGCATCGGTGGTAAAGGCTTGGTGAACACTGGAAGGTAAACTAAAGGAAAGTTCATCTAAATCACCCGCCCAACCCGCATCCATAGCAACTTTAAGCTTTTGCGCATAGTCCACCACCAGATCATTCGATTCAAATAGCGCTGTTTGCTGACCGGATACGGCACTGAGCAAACGCATGGGACATAAGTAGCGGCGGCGACCCTTGGCTAACACATAGCTAAAATCCCAGCCCGTTTGTTGTTTGAGCATCGGCAAATCATGCTGAAACAACTGATCTTGTAACGAAACCGTTGCGGTGGAAATGACTAAGCGTTTTTCCATTAATTGCACAATGGGAATTAAGGGCAAACAATAACCGTAAGTCTTACCGGTACCTGTACCCGCTTCAATTGCCATGATGGGATGTTCTAACCCTGAGGTCATCATGGTTCTGGCAATGTCACCAATCATGTGACGCTGGGCATTGCGCTGCTTAAAACCAGGGGTGGAAGCAAGCGCGTCTAATGCCGACACTATCTGGGCTTGCAGCTGAATATAGGCATCAGTATGGGTTGGGGCTTGCGTATCGGTCAAGGGTGATGGCTCTTGGTTGAAACAATGAAAGGGATAGACTCGGCTTGTAAGGGGATTGAGTTATCTTAGGTTGATTATAACAGAAGGACTAAAATAGAACGATTGTTCTTTTTCGGATTCTTTCATACAGTTAAAGTGCGATGGCTTGGGTAAAGTGGATGCTGACGAATGGCTGTAAAGCCATTCGGTCAGTCTGTCAAACTAGAGAGTTAACGAATCAAAAATTCAGTGCGACTGCGACCGGCTGCTTCATAGCGTTTTAGCCATAAGGGTGCTAAGCCACGCCCCGACCAAGTGTTGTTTTCGCAACCTGGAGCTGTGTCACGGTATTTCATCACAGCGGGTTTTGACTGACGAGGTTGAGAAACACTTTTGCCAGAGAGTACAGCAAGAATCTTTTTCGGCGTGGTTTTGAGTTTTTCAGCGGTATCTTCCACTAAGGCCATCAGATCTTTGATGTCAGGGTGATCTAGGCTAAGGGTAGCGAGTTTTTTCTGCGCTTCAAGTTCAGCTAATTGACGTTGTAATTCGGCTTGTTTTTCAGCGATTTTTTGCATTTTCTTATCAATTCGTGCACTCATAACGGTTCCTTAACTAAATCTATCTTTTTATAACTTAACGCGCTCAATGTGAAATCTTATTATACCCAGATTGACTGGTGGGGGCTGTCTGTAAGCCAAAGCGCCTAAGAGGGTTTCAATGCGCAAGGCTGATCCGTGCCAGCTTTAGCCTTGTGTCTTGATCTAAAAGTTGTCCACAGTTTTTGTGGATAAGGGTGTTAGTCTTGTTGGCTTGCAAGCAAAGGCGGATAGGGGGATAATACAAGCTGTTCAAGTCCTTAAGGTGAACCCAACCATGTTCCATACAACCTCTCTTGCCATATTCATTTGTGGCTTTTTTATTTCACTCAATGTCTTGGCTAAAGACCTTGAAGGAAAAATTGTCGGTGTTTCCGATGGCGATACCGCAACCATGCTTGTTGAAGCCCCTAACGGTAAGCTTACTGTCAAAATTCGCCTTGCTCAAATCGATGCGCCCGAAAAAGCTCAGCCGTGGGGCCAAAAGTCAAAACAGGCTTTGTCTGATCTCATTGACGGTAAAACCATTCGCGCCGAAGTGGAGACTAAAGATCGATACGGTAGGGTAGTCGCCAATCTGTACGATGGGAACACTTGGATTAATGAACGCATGGTTGCCAGCGGAAATGCTTGGATGTATCGCCAGTACAGCTCTAGCCCTCAAATCGCTCAAGCGGAATCCCATGCCAAAGAAAATCGCTTAGGTCTCTGGTCATTACCAGAGGCAGAACGCATACCACCTTGGGAGTGGTGACAGGCAGATGAAGCCAACCCATTTTCGCCATCAACTCAAGCGAATCAAACACAAGTCTCATCATCGGTGTCCAGTTCAAATAACGCCTGTGGTACGAAACGCACTTGTTCGCAGATGACCAGCCGTGAAGAAGCTAAGTTTTATCTGCACCAATGTGGTGTTAAATCACTGGATAGAAACCAGGACGGCGTGCCTTGTGAGAGTCTGTGTCGCTAGATGAGTTTGTTAATTAGTTGCCCATGAATGGTGCATTATTTTAGGTATAAAATTCAGGAGAATCCCGATGCTATCTCAGTTAAAACTCGTTTCAATCGCTGCTTTGAGTAGTGGTTTATTAATGGGCTGTAATCCTCAGCTATCGATCGATCAGCAGAATATCTGTATGGTGGATCAAGCGGGGTACGATACTGTCTAAGCAACTTGTAAAGAAGGGCAGAAGGTACTGTTTATTCCTGATGTCTTTGGAAATAAACAGATGCCGATTGTATTTGCGGGAATGTATTGCGATATGAGGTACCAGGTGGTTCACAATGAAGGCGGCGTGGCTTGTGTGTTTAAATTAGCCAATCGTCCGGAAGGTATGTAATATGACGTGATAGGTTGTTGAAGTCCGCTGGCAGTTATATCACTGCCGACTTATCATTCAGTTGCTGGTATCAGTCCAGGTAGTAGGCACTGACATCACAGACGGTGATCAGTGTGAGGCTCTGATCTTCTGCGCTGGGTAGCAGAATGCCACGGATACTCTTGATGTAAGAGAGTGAGTAGTGATGGCCTATCTGGGCATACTTTTTCACTTTTTTGGCAAGAATCGAGCAATAACAATTGGCTGCGATTGCTTATTATGATTAAGCCGCTGTGAGCGTGGCACCGAGTAAGTTGACACATAGCTCTTGATAATGGGTTAACAGCCATAACTCATCCCAACCATTAAACAGGCATAGTGGGTTGTTCAAATAGCTTGTTGCGACATTTCATTGCTCATCTGCTGGTGTTTTGTTCTTCGCTCTAGAATGCCATTCCCAATAGCGCGTATGCCCCAATAAACGAAGAATAAAAATAAGATCATAATCAACATGCCACTGGCATCAGTGGTGTTTTTGCCGGCATGGTTGATGGCATTGATTTCGTGTGCAGTGCAGGACACCTCAGGCTCATACTTAATTACGCTCAGTTTGACTTCATAATGGAGTTTGGCGTTAATGCACTGCAATCCTCTAACCTGAGTCAGATCGATATTGTTAGCATTAGCATAGGCATGAATTGCTCGTTTGTGTTCATCCCATCCGGCATTATTAATTAAGAAAAGACAAGCAAAGGCAACAACAAAAGCGATGAATGTTAGCGTATTTTTAACAGCCATGATGGTTAAGCCTAAATCGTGGAAGATTTAACTTGGTTGCCAAAATTGGGCAACATGGCGTGAAAAAGTAACTGTGCGAATAAGGCGATCATGGTCAGCACAATGAGAATACCAGCACTAACATGGTCATCAGTGCGAAGCACGGATAATAATGACAGACAGATCACCAAACCATAGAGTAAGTAATGGGCAGGATCGGATAGTTCATGATCCAAGTTAAGCGATTGAATGACCTTGTTGCGTTCAAGACCTAATGCTGCTGCGATGCCGATCGAGATAAGCGCAACGATCAAAGCGGCCATGATCAAAAAATTAAAGTCTGGATTCGAGATGACTCTGGTTTGGGGATGTTGCTGAGCCGTCTTATCCAACTGCTGTTGTAATTCAGCAAAGGCCTTATGGTCGCAACTGACTTCGGGCGTATAGGGAATATCCGCATGGCCATTTTTGGGTTGATAATGGATTTTACCCACCACGCACGACAGACGACTAATACCGTCATAAGGCAGGGAATAATGCTCTGCTAGTCCTTTAATAATGATCGGTGAACGCTCGGCGTGCGTCGTTTGCGCACCACTCACCTGAATGCTTTTGAAATGATCCACGGACAATGAAAGCGCTAACAAGATAAATGCCAGTGCGGCCAGCAGCTGTGAACCCCAAAGCATGATTTTTTGCTCATATGATGTGTTGACAGTCATGATTTATCTAGCTCCTTATCGAGAATATGGTCATGTGTTGTTTTGCGGGCTCTAACGTCAAACACTACCATTAAAAAAGACACAATGACGAGAACGAATAGCAGAATGGTTTCGAGGTCAGTTTTCAGCAAGTCTTCGTGCCACAACAATAATAAGATCGCAGGCGAGACGATTAGCAGCCTAAATCTCAACTGGTTTTTGCTCATGACATGGCTCCTGCTTCCATTAGACTGAGCACCTCTTGAGCACTAATAATGCATGCCGTCATTGTTTTATGCCGAATGCCAACCAGTTTTCCGTCAACTTCTATTGGCGAAATAAGGGTATCAATTTTGTCGTTGAGCGCACTAATAGCCTCTGAAAACTCACCGATAGTCGCGAAGGATTTATGACTGATAAGATGATAAATAACGCCTCTATCCAGTCCTACGGCACGCTCTAGATGATACATACCTTTAATGTCTTTAAATTCCGTTAAAGCCTGACCATTAAACGTGTATGTACTGCCCGAAAAAGTTGTGGCTGATATAGGGTTTCCAGTGGCATCACAGGTTAGTGATTTAATCTTTGTCGATCTGACCTCCGTTCGCATATTCTCGTCATAACCAATAATGCAACATATCGATTCTTGCCAGTTGTCTGCATCAAACCGAATAAAGGCATAATCATGAACATGACGGGCGCTGGCTGGTAAAAAATCAAACATAAATTTACTGCCTTTCACTGTCACTGGATTGTTTGTTTCTGACCGCTCTTTCAACCAATAAGGCTAAGCCAACAAAAGTAATGCTGATGAGCATAATAGCAGTTCCTTGATCCAGTCCTGCCAACTGCAGTAACCAGATTAGGCCAAAAACAACCATTAAGATGATGCCAAATCTGATGATTCTTGCCACGTTATTTACTCCTTTAAAACGATTGCAAATTAACCTGATTAATAAGGCGACTAGCTTACTGCTGGCACAAAGCAATCGATCCATCAGTGTTGTATTTCACGCTAACACCGCTGGTAAATTGCAAATAAACAACATTGTCGTGACACACTTCTGCTGGACCACCAGAAACCTTTGCAAATAAACGATCTATGTAGCCACACCCTGATAACATTGAAGATGCCACAATGATGGTGATGATTTTTATCATGCGTTTCTTCCTTACTTCCTTTCGGCTACCAGTTGATCAACCGCATTCATGTATCTAACGGTTGCAGTTCTAAACCCACGCCAGAGTAAAATTGCAGGCGCAAAGAAGATAACAGGCGTTTCTTTGGCGGCTTGCCACATGCTGACAATCACTCGATTGGTACCGGACTGAACAGAATGATTAATACGATCATCAACCCATGCGACAAACCTACGCCACAACCAGGCTGAAACACTAAAAACCAGCCACAGATACAAACCAATGGCTGACAATCCCAGAGCCAACAAAAAATCTTCTTTAAGCGTTTCAATCATGCTTCTGATTTCCTTCCTGTTTACCTGTAATTGGGAGTATCACGAGTAGCGTAAAAAGTAATATGGCGATCATTAATGCGATTTCGCGTAACAGATTGCCCGCTTCATTAACGGACTCAGTTTCATCTTCGCTACATCTGATTGTCGGTGTGTACTTAAATGCCGTATCGGTAAGCTTTCCTGTTGGTACAACATAATAGAGTTCGTTGGCGGCACATCGGAATTGAGAAATACCTTCTAAGCTGGTTATGCCTTTTTCTTTAGCGAAATCGCTCCATTTAGCTTCTCTGTAGGAATCGATTGCAAGAACCGATATAAAGGCAGTTGCAAATATGGCGGTTGCGGTTAAGAAACGCTTGTAAGCAGTGTCGTTGATTTCCATCATGCTAATCCTGAAGGTAAGGCTGAAATGTTTAATGGCTCGTCGTACCAAGTTAGGGTTCTTTGAGTAAACCTAACAGATATGGCATAAGGAAGCATCACCACATCATTAAGTGCATTCAAGTCCCATTGGTTTTCATCAAGACGCGAGGGTTTGTCATGCGAGATAAAGACGTTATTTGCTTTATCTACAAACAGCCATACATCAGCAGAAAATCGGTCACGTTCTCCGTATTTTCTGGATGAATTGGTTGGAAAAAACGTATTAATCAATGTATCTTGGCTCATTTGTTGGTTCATATACTGTCTTCCGCTTTTTGTTCTTGCTCTTTACGCATTTCGATCAAATCAAAATAATTTCCAGCAACGAGGGTCGCTATAATAATGACACCGGTAATGCCTAGCAATATCATGATGAAGCTCTCTTTTGTGCTGCTTTTCGCACTTGAAATGCCTTGAGCTCAGGATCGATTTTCAGGCGAATGAGTGATAAGACAAGACCAACTATCAAGAACACGCCAGAGAGTTTAAGCAGCCAGTATGATGGTTGGAAATTGGTGGTGGTAGCATAATACTCAGCATCACAAGCAACGATTGGCTGCAGCAAAGCATAGTGACTGCCTAATAGCGATGCGCTTGTTGAGTAATGAACTTGGTTATTGATGCATTTAAAATCGGCTGAAATGTCTTTAGCAAGACCAAGCTGTTTGGCATAAGCCAAGATAGCGGCGTTTTTAGACTCCCTCGCTTGCTCTGTGGTAATTCCGGTCTGCACTAGCCCCATCAGTAACGTAATGACAAACAAGACCAGCGTGAATTTGGCGAACCCTGAGATATTAGGGCAGCAATGGGGTTTCCTGGCAAGTTTTTCATGGGCTTTTTCGGTGCTCATGGGATGACTATTCTTCATTATGGGCTAACAACCTTAGTGCAATAGTATTGAAATCTGATCAGCATGTGAAACAAAGTCTATCAACAAATCAGCCTTTATAAAAACGTGCCTATCGGCAAAAATGGTCGATTTTGAGCTAAAAAGCTGACAAAACACTCAAAACACGTGAGTTTGTAAGATTTATCAGCTAAAACAGTGAGTTATATAATACGAGTTGTTAATAATGAATTTTAACGATTAGAAATCCATCATTAATCGAAAAAACAGTAGATAGTGGTGATTTTCATCCTCATAACCAATAAAGCCATCACCGTACAACCGGCAAATCCCGCCACTTGGTGGTGTACTCAGGTGACACCTTATCCCGCTTCATTGCCCAAGGGCGATCAATACCTTGGGCGGCATAAAACACCGCGCCTTTATGTTGCTGGTTAATGGCATCTAAAGCAGCAAGGAGCTGTTTGCGCTGTGGGTTGTCGGTGGGTGTTGGGTCAAATAACCCTAACTGAAAAGTACCTGGTGCATAAAAGTCACTGAGCATCACACCGGCTTTAGCATAACGATAACCCTCTTTGTAAATGCGTTTGAGCAAGTCGTTGCCTAGGTGTAGAAACACGGCTGTATCATCGCTGGGATAATCAAGAGTAGTGCTGAGGTGATTGCTGTAATAAGGCTCTCGATCGGCAAAGGGACTGGTTCTGCAAAACACACTGATCTGTTTGGCGCTGACGCCCTCAGCCCTGAGCTTTTCACAGGCACGGACAATATAACCACTCACCGCTTGAGCCAGATGCTCAAACTGATTAATCCGCTCACCAAAAGAGCGTGAGCAGACAATTTGTTGTTTGGTGGAAGGGGTATCATCTAAGCTAAAGCAGGGGATGCCTTTGAGTTCTTGTTGGGTGCGCTCTAACACCACGGAGAAACGCTTACGAATACTGCCGGTATCATGAGCAACAAAATCAGCAACGGTATTCATTCCCATGCTCTCTAACTGCTGGGAGATGCGCCGACCCACACCCCAGACTTCACCCACTGGCGTAATCGACATCAGCTTATCGATGCGGTGTTGCTCGGTTAACACCACCACACCACCCGTTTTCGGATAGGTTTTAGCAGCGTTATTGGCCAGCTTAGCTAGGGTTTTGGTTTTCGCAATGCCGACTCCGACACTAATGCCAGTATGCTTGAATACCGTATTTCGAATCATCTGACCAAAAGCCAGTAAGTCAAAGTTGGCTTGCATACCTGTTAAATCAATAAAGGCTTCATCAATCGAATAGATTTCAATGGTAGGGGTAATGGACTCTAGGGTTTCCATCACCCGACGGCTAATATCTGCATAGAGGGCATAGTTAGAAGAAAACACCTCCACACCATGGCGATCAATCTTCTCTTTCAACTGAAAGTAAGGCTCACCCATTTTATTAGTCCTGTAGTTACATGTAACAACCTTATAAGTGACTGAAA
>CAZFLX010000033.1:0-2114 GCA_964519885.1 uncultured Francisella sp.
GCTCATCTGGATCAAAGTAAGCACCAATCTCTTGATAACGCTTTCTACCCCAAATGAAGGATGACTTTGAAAGCTCATGTGATTTCACCTTTTCCATCAATTGACGTGCAACGTGCCATTGCTCAATAACCGGTGATACTTCGGCATGTACCACTGCCATCAATCCATGCACTGTTTCAATTTCTATGGCAATGGGCAAGGTTTTAAACCTAGCCACTAATTCAAAGTAGTCTTGTGCATCTTGATCAAGTGGCTTGCTCCTATTGCGATCGCGAAGGAATCGAGTGGCCCATTCCATGCCATTGTGATGATCACACTCAAAATCTTCACTGATGTGCATTACTTCATGATTACCGAGCACAGAATAAAACCACGGATCATTAATCAACTTCAACGCCAATAAGTTATCGATACCACGATCAACCAAATCACCCACACTAAACACCCTATCTCGCATTGAATCGAAGTTCAGTTGTGTCAGAGCGGAATAAAGCTGACGAATACAGCCATGCAAATCACCAACGACAAAATCTCTGCCGTTGCTATTGATACTAAAGTGATCGATACGCATAGGGTTCTCTTCCGCTCAGATATTAATTGACCAAATGAACGCAACCAGCCATCAACGTCCAGGTGCCTGAGCAGTAAACAGGTTACAGACACCCTGCTCATCAATAATGAGCTGTTGATTGGCGCAATAACCCGTATATTCACCCAAAAACCCCACAGGATTACTGATAACCCGTGTCTGACCAATAAACATGTCATGCGCTTGGTGATTGTGACCATAGGCCCATACAGAAGCACCACTGGTGGTGATGAAGGCGTCTAAGTTGGTGCTGTAAGCATGGGTTAGTTCATCTTCCAAATAATCTTGATTGTGGATGCACTGCCAAGTCGGCACATGGTGGCTAATGACCACAATCGGTAAACTGCTTTGTTGGGCTAGTTCTTCTTTAAGCCAAGCAACACTCTGTCGGTGCAAGGATTGCGTTAGAGTTGGGCTAATCGGCTGACGCGTGACATCATCGACAATCAGTCTGTAGTCCGCCATGGCTTGAGCCGTGTGCATGATGAATGGATCATCGAGAAAGTCCGTCCATAGCGTAGCTCCCAAAATACGCACACCGTTTAATTGAATAGCCTGATTTTCCAGAAGATGGACATTATTCAATGAGGCTAAGTGTGACTGCCAAAGATCACGCATTTCGCTCATGGTACGTAAGATACTTTCAGCCACTTCATCATAGTTTTCGTAAGGATCATGGTTATAAAAATCATGATTACCTAACACGACCACTATATGTGCAAAGCGTTGCGACATCATTTCAAGCCAAGCCACTGCACGAGACCTTACCCCAAGATCCCCAGTGACCAATAGAATGGTTTGATTATCCTCTGGCAAGACGGGTAAATATACATCGCTTTGGTTGGCTTTAAGATGTAAATCCGAGATTAAGCGTAAATAGGTTTTACTCATAGCAAATTCTCCGCTGAGCGCTTAACGGGCGTAAAAGTTACCTGCATGACACCTCTCTGGTAAGCATTCAGTGGTTTTAGGCGATAGACTTGTTGTATTCTCGCCGACCAAGACGGGAGGTTCAGCTGAGCCTCTTTTACTCGGCTGTCTGTCGCACCATTCATGTTCATTTCAGTATTCATAACTTTCTCCTTAACTGTTGGATCTCATGATAGGTGAAGCGGCTTGCCTTGTCAATATATGTAATCAAATAAAATAACATATTATTCTATTTTTAATGGCTGCAATGAAATGATGGGTATTTTTCACTGGTTTTTGCGGTTAATCGAGCGCAGGAAGTTGCTTGGATTGATCTAATCGCCAGATAAGTGGCTGTTTTAATAGTGTTTGATCATCTTGTGTTTGGCGAAGATGCCCTCGCCAACCGATCCAAGACAAAAGATTTCTAATGGAAATTAATCTGTTTAGTCCTTAAAGACTTCCTCTAACGAACTAGCACTGAGCAGTCTCATGCTATAGCGCATTAAGTCATCTTCGGCTGCGTTATCAATGACTAACTGGTAACGAGTTAGGTCGGTATTGGGGAATTTCATCGCAAGCATACTTTTCAATAGAGACGACTTACCTTGTTGAA
>CAZFLX010000033.1:2214-22086 GCA_964519885.1 uncultured Francisella sp.
ACACCTTGTTGTACACCTTCATTTTTGAAGCCTTCTGCCCATTTATGTACGTTCACTGCTAACATAGACACTTCTCCTGAAGTTAAGCTTTTCTCATCAATCTGTATTTGAGGGTGGGCCTTATTTAAGAAATAACCCGCCCATTTTGACCATCTTGTGTGTGGCGAAAATACCCTCGCTAACCGATCCAAGAAAAAAGATTCTAATTAGAGTTAAATACTTCAGTCCTTAAAGACTTCCTCTAACGAACTAGCACTGAGCAGTCTCATGCTATAGCGCATTAAGTCATCTTCGGCTGCGTTATCAATGACTAACTGGTAACGAGTTAGGTCGGTATTGGGGAATTTCATCGCAAGCATACTTTTCAATAGAGACGACTTACCTTGTTGAACACCTTGTTGTACACCTTCATTTTTGAAGCCTTCTGCCCATTTATGTACGTTCACTGCTAACATAGACACTTCTCCTGAAGTTAAGCTTTTCTCATCAATCTGTATTTGAGGGTGGGCCTTATTTAAGAAATAACCCGCCCATTTTGCTAGGGCTCTATCCATACGCTCTTTTGCTGGATGCTGAGCAATGGCACCAGCTAAATGAGATAACACATGCCGAACCTGATGGTGGTCAGTGGCATTTTCCATCGCAAATACGCTGGCAACAATATTATTCGTACCCAGTAACTCATGCTCATCATAAGCGCCTTCATCGAGCAATAAATAACGTAAACTGGGCTGATAAGGCTTTAACACACTCGGACAGTCAATCAGTTGATGAATGTCCGTAGCAACCTTCCAGCGTTCCTCGCCATTGTAAAGCACGATAGGAATAACAGGGGGTAAATGTTTCGGGTTAGCTTCTTTGGTTTTGACCAAGGCATCATAAAGTGAAGCCACATACTGCATCATACGAATCGGCATGGTTTCATCAACGCTAGACTGAAATTCTAACAGCAAATACAAATAAACGAATTGTTCACCCATCTGTACACGCCAAACCGCATCATCTTCTTTATGCTTCATGGCTGGGGTGATATAGCTACCCGAAACCATTGACAGAGTAGTAAAGTCCAACATGGCACACAGCTCAGTCGGTAAAAAACCTTCCACCAACTCCTGAACTAACTCAGCGTGCGAGAAAAGGTATTTATAACCTGTATCGTGGATACGAAATTCACTCATGCCAGCAACCTAAAAACTAATGTGAGTATTATAACCGATCACACTTAGGGCTGAGTCAAGCAAGACTGAGCACTGTCGATTGTCTATTATCTTTAACTTGATAATTTATTGGTTAATCGAGCGCTGGAGGTTGCTTGGATTGATCTAATCGCCAGACAACTAAGCTGTCTTTTCGCTGGGCAAGCTGTTTTTCACGCTCGCTCTCACCATGAGCAATCATGGCTGAGATGCGATTACCTTTATCGCCGTGAATCCAAAAATTGGGCATCATGCCTTCATCCTCGGTGGCGAGTACTTTGGTGTAATCGACTTTGGCATCGATGAGCTGTTGCATCCATTGCGCTTCAGCTAAGGTAAGCGCTGGCACATAGTTTTTGAGTACCGGCAATAAGGCGGCTTGGTAGGCAAGTAATACTTGTTTAGAGGTTCCATCTAAGCTAATTTGACTACGTCCCACCAAAAACAAACCAATCAGCTTAATGGCGGGTGATTCATCCTGTTGTTGCCACCAGTCTATGGTTTGATGACGATCGGTGAGGATTTGTTTTACCGCACGTTCAGATAAGGTTAAGCGCATGGGTACATCATCGAATGCCAGTTGTGGCCATTCACCGATTTTCTTCTCACCACCGATAATATTGGGCATATCGGCCTTATCTAGGCGAATGGGGGCTAACAATAAGCCTAAGGGCCCAGGTGAGGGTTGAAGGGTTAAACTATCGTACCATTGCCAAAAAGCCGTATCGCGTTCGGGCTTTTGGTGGCTTTCATAATGTTTAGGTACATAGAGTCTGCTCGCTAAGGGAATATCGTTAATACTAGCTTGACTGGCTGTTTTTTGTAAAAAGTAGCCTACCCGATTCCAGTTTCGTTTATGTTCGGCAAAGAAACGATGATTACCCGATAGTCGCCACAAACGCTGCATCACAGCCGACAGATTCATGTGTTGTTCGCTTGCGGGCGCTTCATCACGCTTGGGCGCAATGCCCATGCTGGCTAACAGCGCGTTAGCAGCGTTGAGTTCTAATGAAAATTTGGCATGAATGTTTTGCAAGGGCGGCGGTGTATCTTCGTCGGCTTGGTCGTGGAAGGGACACCAAGCGGCATGGGCGGAACCCGTGTTTGGCATTCTAGACAGATGCAATTTGCCATGACGATGACTGACGTAAAGCTCGGGAGCCAAACTGGGATCGTCCCCTTTTCGGCTTTTGCATAAGCAGTGTACCCGCTCCTCTTGATCGAATACTGCTTGTAACTGGTCTTGCTCAACTTTTTCGTGCGCTTGCAACCAATCGAGCGAATAACGCTTACCATTGGGAAAGTAAAGCCAAGGGGATTTATCGGTCATAACATTCCTAGACGTGAAAAGCGGTGAGGTTGGCTCTGATGTCAGCGATGGTCATGAACAATTTATTGGCTTCGTCTGCAAAAGATTTAAAGCCAAAGCGTTCATAAAAACCAGCAACCCCATCTTTCGCATCCACCAACACTAACGGAAATCCAACGGTTTCACTGGCATCGAGTAATCGATGTAAGGCGTCAATTAACAACCACTCACCATAACCTTGTTTAGCAAATTGCTTATCAACCGCTAAACGGGCAATTAAACCCGCTGAACGGGCATTACGATGCTTCTTTTGTAAACTTTCAGGTAAAGCGCTCAGGTTGAGCGTACTCATAGTTAAGGTATAAAAGCCGATAATCTCACGATCATCCAACGCATTCGTCAACACATAAGTACGCGCACTGTCTTTACTCGATTGTTGGTTAGCCATCATTAACAAATAATGGTTTAATGCCTCTACCCCACAATCAAAGGCTTCTCTATTATGGCGTGACTTATCCAGCTTAACACTAATCATGCGTTGTTTAGCTGATGGTAACGTTTAGCCGCCTTTTGTAAGCGATCATGGGTTTGTGCTGGGGCATCCAGTGCATTCACCAAGGCCTGTGCGTCACGAAGCGATAAGGATAATGTCTTTTCTTGTAACAAAATCAATTTCGCTTTTTCAATCGCCGCATTGAGTACAAAGGCATTCATGCTGGTCATGCCCATCACTGCCGCAGCCTGTGATAATAGCTGTTGAGTTTCTGAATCAACACGAGCGGTAATTCTGGGTAATGTCGCAGTAGCCACAATGCCTCCTTAAATGTGCCAAAATGGCACGTCTATAAAAATTATCAACGCAAAAAGAATGCCTGTCAAGCGTTGGGACTAGCAATCGACTCTTAGACAAAGCCGCACAGTTATTTTACTAACAATCATATTTGATTTTATTGCCATCGACCAATTGAATCAGCTTCTGGCGAATCATTTGCTTAATCAGTGCATCCGCTTGTTCATGAGAGCAATGCAGTTGCGCGGTGATATGGTTGTTTAGCGTCTTCAATTTTCGCGGGCGGTTTTTAGGCTTGAGCTTGGCTAACAATGCTAGGGTATCAACTGTCTTAACAGGCACAGTTGACATGGCGGCTGTATTGGATGTGGGGTTAGTAGCTGTTGGTTGATTTACTTTGGCATCAGTGGTGAATGTAGCCGATGACTCCAGGGAGGATTTGTGCTTTTTTACATCCATCGGACAGGTTATTCGACCCTGTTGGCTGAGCAAAATACGAAGTTTTTCTTTTAAGGCTAAATTGCCTAGGTACTGATTCATCAGCTTACAGCAAGCCACAATGTTCTCGTCAACATCTTTGCCGCCATTGGACTGGGCATGCAAATGCTCAATGCTGGCAATTTCGCGCGTTAAGGTCTTTTGGCAAAAGAAACACTTACCAGCCTGAACGTAAAGGAGCTTTTCTAAAGTTGGCGACATATTTTTGCAATCTCCTGTTAAGCTTCGATCATCACTAACGCTTACATACTCGCGTTAGCCGCTAACCGTTTCACCCACAATTCGAGTGTTCGATCTGGAATAAAGTAGACATCTTCGGTGCGGTCAATAATTTCACGCACGAAAAGCTGTTTAATCGCTAATTGCATGGCAGATTTACTAATAGCTTCCTGCTTTAATATTTCTGCCGTATAAAAACCCTGTTGGTACTTGGCAACAATTTTGATGGCAATCTTTTGTGCATTGTTAAACCCATCGTAAATCAGCCTAAACGTCGCCTCTTTCTCATTGATGATTTCATTTAACACATCGTCAACGACATTGGCAGTGATTGGGTTCTTTCTGTGCTGGACATAGAGCAAATGAAAAATATTTTGCATCAGCTTGGTTTCATTGTCGGCAAGGGTGCAGAGGTGATGCAAGGTTTCATCGTCGATGGTGAGGTATTGCGTCACATAGTCTTTAATGGCATCGAAAGCGAGCGGTTGCAATTCGTGATGGGTTGCCATTTCATACAAAGGGGCGTGGTAGCCAAACATCGAGGTTAGGATATGTCGTTTAGAGCCAGCGAAAATGAATGACACCTTGTCGTTACGCTCTTGAATATACTTGCGCAAGTAAGCATCCATTCTAATATCTTTAACCGCATCCACTTGCTGAAACTCATCGAGTGCAATGAGCACACGTTTTTGCTCCGACAGTGCATCTATGGCAGCAAAAAACTCGCTCATTTGTCCATCGAAATCTAAGGCAGCAATGGTTGGCTTGAGTGCATATTTTCCTGAATTAGGGTCAATGGTCATTTCGACTTTTAGGCGTTTTGCCACAGCCGTCATCCAACTTAACCACGACTTCTTGACACCAAAAGAAGACAATGACTTGAGCAAGATACGAGAAAAGTCTTCTTTGCGCGTGATGTCGTAAACGTCGCAATACAAGCAAACATCCTCTGTGCGCTGCTCGAACACTTTTTTGATTAAGGAGCTTTTACCCAGCCGACGTTTGGAAAACAACAACAGGTTATTACCCGAATCCATGACCCGATTGAGCTTGTCTATCTCGCGCTGCCGACCAATAAAGGTTTTGCCGAGCGATAACTTGTCGTAAGGAAAAGGCGATTGCATGACTTAATCTGCTCCAACTTAGTATAGTATAATTATACCACTAAATTTATACCAATTGGTATTTTATAAATATACTATTTTGACAGCTTGCTATCATGGTTAGCTAAGCCACCTTAAGGATACAGGCATCAACATCTTCTCTTTTAACCACTTGAAATCTAACTAATATTTTGTTAGCATTTCCCAATGTGATAGGCTCCATTTGTTCAAACACCAGGAAGACTTTTGTTGGGAAGAGGCTATCATGTTTCTCTAGAGCATCTTTAAGCTCCTCTTCAGTGAAGAGATTGTAATACCATTCAACTGGACCAATCATATTATCTTTTATTAATGGAACAGGCTTGTCTGTAACAAACGCCTCATGAGATTCAATTTCTTTTAATTTTATTAATTCAGAAAAAACATTTTTAGTCGTGTCCGATTTATTAAAATAAATAAAATGTTGCAGCACATAGGAAAATACACAATTACTAAGCATTTTTACCTCCAATATAGGAGCGCACAAGATTCATAATGTTTAAATTTCGTACATTTACTTCTTGACGTGTGTTATCTTTAAAATCATCAAAGCTTGAAGGAACAATTGCATTACAACTATAAGGTAGCCAAAACTCAGCCATCGAAAAACCTTCTAACATCAATAAGTATTTCATTTGTTTTATTTTGTCTGTATCACTAAGAGCAATTTTATATTTAAAATCTACAATAAAGTGACATCCTTTATACAGGTAGTTATAAAATTTTTCTTGATCTGAATTGTTGTTAATTCTTCGTGGATTAAAGTTATCGATTTTAATTTCGTTACTACTAGCTTTGAATAAAAATCTATAAAAATTAGATAATTTTTTATAAATTTCGTTTATTTTTATTTTTGGATCATATCCAACATCAAGAAAATTATTAGAATATTTATTTGGTTCTCCTAAAGATAACTGAAACATTAAATCAGGATATAAATACTTAACTTGATTAGAAAAAATTATTTTGAAAGAGTAATCACTATCGCTATCATTAAAAAAGATGTGCTTATAACCTATCTCACAAGGTTCACCAAACAAGTCTTCTCGTTTAGTATCCGCCAACCGTACTTTATCCCTTAAATCCGATTTAGCAACAGCTTCTAAACATAAATCTTCCCATATCGGCCAGAAGTTTTTAATGCCCCAGTAAGTATCTGATAGTCCTTTTACAGATTCACCATACAAAAAGGCAAAGATGGCATCACGCAATTTCCAGTATTCATCATCTTTGATAGGTGTGTGATGATCGATCAGTTCGAGTCGATCTTTTAAGATGGTTTTAACTTGCTCGAAGCTGTCCTGTTCGAATAGCGATGCTTGTGGAAACAAATGCAATTCTTTGAAACGATCGGCAAGGTAGCGATATTGTGTGTCAATCTGATCTTCTTCCTGCAATTGTGTTTTGACATCGCAGTAAATAAAGCAAAACATCTGTGCCAACTCACTAGCTTCAATTACCTGTTGCTTTTTATCGACAATTGCCTGATCGACCATGAACGCATGGTTGGGCATAAAAACGGCATCGTCTAAATGATTAAGCGCATCTTTGAGCTCAAATTCTTCGGAATAAAGTTTACGGTTGGCAATATTCTGAATCGCATAAGGGTCGAAAGCATCGATAATGGTGTCTAAAAAGTTGACCTTGGTATACAGCATCGTTTCCGAATCGTCATCTTTTACTGTTAGTTTGTAACCATCTTTTTTTGCAACAGTGCCATTTGGACTCGAACGCGTATCCTTAATTGGATCGAGGTTGTTTTTAGCAACATAGGCCTTAAATAAACGATAAAGCTCAAAGAAAGCCTGTTTTTTCTCATCGGCAGATGTCAGTGTCGTGTAACCAATAGGCAAATAAAATATATCTTTGTTTTGCTCATCAACCCCAATGCCAACCGCCGCACCTGATGCGACTTGGCATTCTAATTTGCTGAAATCAATCATATCGTTAATTGTTTGATTCTATAAAAGCATTGACGAAATCTTCAACCTTATTGGCAAAATCGCCAAAGGTCACGAGCTTGTTACTATCGTCCATATGCTTAAGCAATGTGTTTAATGGTGCTTTATCGTGACTAAACACGCTGTCCCATAAGAAAAACATAAGTTTCGATTGAATTTTATCGTATGTATATGGTCCTTTAAGGAAATAATGACCGATCAACTTATCTTCGACTTTGCGAATGTGTTTGCTATTGGACTTGATAAAACTGTTTAACTTGCCGACAAATTCTTTCCACTCATCTTCATTTTTAAAAGCATTACTATCTGGTATCGTTAATTCGCCATTTACTGGTACAAACTCCCAATCCCAACGACGCTTAAAAGCTGAGTCCATGTAGTAGATGGATTCGTCTGATGTGTTCATCGTTGCGAGGATGGATAAATTGGGCGGCAGTTTGATTTTTCCATTCGAAAAAATATTTTTATTTTCGTCAAATGATATGGTTGTAAACTCATTAGAATCTAGCTTATAAGTAACTTTCTTGAACCCTGGTTCTGTTATTGTTGATGTTGTGCAACCAATCAGTTTCATAAGACAATCCTGCTCAATTGTAGATAAATCGAGCTCATAAGACGAACAGCCATCATCATCTCTATCCAGCAACTGGAATACAGTACCAAAAATTGCCGAACTGTTACCCCGATTGATTTCATCGATAACCAAGGCTACTGGCTTAGCTTCATCTTTGTCTTTGTCTTTATCAAGCCAACACTGATAAGCCTTGGCAAGTGCTCTTAAGAAATGCCCTGCCTGATATTCGTAACGTACTTGTCCTGTTTCGTCGGTCAGCGGAATCAACCGCCCCATAAAGTCACCATATTTGTACTCAGGATGAAAGACTGTCTTGAAGACGTTGTCTATTTCAAAGTCTTTGAGATATGTGTTATGTACTTTATGGCTTTTACCCGTACCAGGACTACCAAATAAAATGCGTTGCATGGGTAGTTGTGGAGTTGTTCCAGCTTTAATCGTCATTATAAAAACATCCTAGTATTTAGTATATCAGCTACTTTATCAGATATTTTTGCGCAATGAAATCGCTATCCTCACCATACACACGCTTATCACTGTAAATATCAAAATGCTGTGCAAATAATATTCCGAAAAACAAAGTGTATCGTTTACTATCTTTCAGGCTTGGCAGCCAGCATAAGGCCACCAAAGCGCAGAGTGCTGCCTTGGTTTTAGTCGCCGTTGTCTTACAAAAAACCAATTTTCGGCCGCTCTTTGCTCCTTCCCATGCTGTCATCAATACCAAGCTGTGCGTTGCTAATTTCTGTTTGACCGCTTTGTATCGCTTTGATAAAGGCGTTTTGTAACAGCGCACGCAAGTCGCGCAAGCCTTTGTCGCCATTGCCGACCAGTCGTGCTAGTCCACGAATGGCCGTGTCTGCAATGGGTAGGCGTTTTTCTGCCGCTACACAGCGATCATCGAGCAATTGTCGATAGATACTGTCGATGATACGCGGTAGTTGTTCTTCGCTCGGGGGTTCGATATGGAACAAAGTGGTGCGACTAATCACGGGTGCAGGCAAGTGATTGAGATCATTAACGGTGAGTACCCAGTTCACCCAACTCACATCAAATGCCAAGCCTTCGACAGACTGATCTTCAAAGTGTTGTGCCGAATGTTTTTCGAGCAAGGCAAGCAGTTGATTGACCACAGTGCCTCCATTTTTGCTATCCGATCCTGCTTTTTCAATTTCGTCTAGCAGAATCAGCGGATTGGCGATCTCGCCTTGCACCAATAGGTTGTAGAGCAATCCTGCTCTGGAATTGGTGTACATGGCTTGGGTTCCGACCAGTGTGCCGTTGCCAATTTGGTTTTCCATCGCCAAGTAGTGATAAGGCAGGCGTAACACCTTAGCCAATTTGCTGGCAAACAGGGTTTTACCAATACCCGGCGGTCCAGCTAACAGCATGGGTGGGAAATACACATTTCGATCACCATGACAGGCAAACAACAGGTTGTTTTTAACGTGTTCAATCACCATAGCAAAGTTGGGCATTTCACTGGACAACACATCTAGCGCCTCACACAGCGCCGTCTGCTGATCGGCTTTGAGTTGCAGCATATCGCGCTTGGTGCCACCTTTCTTAATGATGCTCATGATCTCGCTAAAATTATCTTCATGGATTCGGCTACCCACAGGTGGTGCTTTCAAATTCTGATGCAGACGCTTATCGGCAAAAATGTCTAACATCTTGCGGCTAACCTGAATAAAAGGATGATCGGCTTCGACGAGTTCATGGGTCAACTGATCCGCTTCATCTGGCGTATCTGATTTGGTATGCGGTTCCATGATCACGGATACTTTTTTCCGTGCTGATGCCTTTTGTCGCTCTTGAATGAGCTTTCTGCGTTTAGCCACTGAGCTCCATGTTTCTTCATCTGACACATCATCATGACGCTGGTCTGTTTCTTGACAAATCTTAGTTAACCGAGCGTCTTCCCAATGAAGATGAGAAATGGCGTCGAAATACGTCTCGATGAGGTTTGAAGGTATGAGTTGCAGTGCATTTTTTTTATTTTTGCATTCAATCGCGATTAACTCGCCATGAGCGTTGTAATCGGCGTTTAGGTCTGGGTTGTCGATTGCTGTTTTATTGATGAGTTTGGAAATCGGCACACCGGTTTCCATTTCAAGTTTGGCAATCAATTCAGGGTTAAAGTCGTTAAAACTGTTCACCTGCGTGTCTAACAACCTGAAATGGGTGTCAGTATCGCTGGTAACGATGCCGTGTATGGTCGGGTGTTTCATTTGTTTAAAACTGGTGATTCTGCTGGTGATGATCGATTGATTTTCAACGTAATGATTTTCACCCAGTACAAACATGCCAACGTGATTTTCTTCTTTAAAGGCATATCTGATGACAATCGCACCCCAAGATTTTAGAAATGTCGGTTCTGTTGAGTCTATTGAATGAGTCATGTTGCATTCTCCTGTAATGACAGCAAACGAGCTTGTCTGAGTCATGGCTTTATCCTATCACAGCTTTTTAGCTTGTCAATAGTATATTTTACTACGATAACAAATAAAGGTATTGACGAGGCATTGATCTGTGCTAAGATGTCATCAAGCAAATTGACAGTAGGTGTTACCCATGAATCAGCAAATACATCTGCAGGCCATACAGGACTATATTGCTGCACTCGATGCGCAGCAGGGTTACAGTCCTTGGTCTATTGTTTGGCAAGTTGCCAAACTGTTGCAGGCAGAACATCAAATCGCCTTAACACCCAATGCGCATGAGGGTTTGTTGGCTGTTGCTAGCTTTTATGGCCTAACCCTACCCGCATTTACGCAGGAAGATAGCGAGCGATTGGGCAGTGCCCTGCTCGATGCGCGTAACGATGACGTGAATTTTCTGGTGGCACAGGTTTTTCATGTGTCGCAGGGTAAGATGGGCAGCATCCCGACATTGGCGCTCAGTGTGTGGATGGCACAGGCGTTGGAACAGCAATTAAAGGGTTGCTCAGGTTCAGAGGGTAACCAGTATCGTGTCGCCGCTTATACCGACTATGCCTTGCTACCGGCGTTATTAGCTTCTCTGCAAGGCTTTAATGTTCGCTTTTATTGCGCTAATCAGGCGTTATTCGCTTGGGTGCAATGGTTGAGTCTGCTTTTTAAATCAGCCTTCAGCGTTTCATTCATAGATAGCGCATATCGAGATGTGAATGAATTGGCAGCGGCTGATGGACTCTTGCTTAGTCCTGTTATGGGGAATAAAACTTTCGACTCGCCCTTAACCTATATTCAATTGATGAAACAATTTCGTGTCATCGTGGCTTATCATGCTCAAAGCTTTTTTGTGCGTCAGGGTAAGATTGCTCAAGAGCGTTTTATGGCATTTAACCAACATCAACGTACACCCATACAAACACTCATTGCGCTGCCTGCCAAAGCCTTAATGCACAGCAACCTACAAATGCAAATGATGGTGATTGATAGCCAGTCTCTAGCCGATTCGGTGTTGATGTGTGATTTAAGCAGTTATAAAACCCTGCATACCGAAAGCGCATCGGATATGCGTTTATGGTTGGACAGCATTCTGAGCAATCAGTTTGAAGGCACCATGCGTATCCCATTTAGTCAACTCTTAGAACAGCCCGATTTTAATTTATCGGTTTCGAGTTACCTCATGAGCCATGCGTTATTAGCCCTAACCCAAAACAATCGGGGTGTTGTTCGTGAGCTGGGTGAGTTGGTTGAGTTCATGAAGACGCGTGCTTATCAACGCCGCAATACTGAAAAATCAGATGAACATGTCGAGGCTTTCTACGAAATTTCGGTGGGTGATATGGATGACTTTGGTCAGATAGCCAACCCAACAAAAGTCAGTTACGTAACTGAGCGTGAAGCGAGTTTATTAAAAAATGGCTTTACGGTATCGGCTTCTGATGTGTTGATTTCTGTTAAAGGCTCACTCGGACGCATCCTATTGATGCCAGAAGGCATCCCAGACAATTGGTTGCCCAGTTTACAAATGACCGTCATGCGGGTGAAAGAGACATCGCTCATAACCAGTGAGTATCTCTACTACTACTTAAATACACCGGCCATTCAACAATACATCCAGAGTAAAAACTCAGGTAGCAGTATCCCACTGTTACGCCTAGATGATGTGAAACGTATCCCCGTGGTGTTGCCAACACCAGCAGAAATCGCTGCGATCCGTGAAAAGCACCAGCGCAAAATGCAGTGTTTGTCGCAAATCATGGCATTGAAAGCGGAATATGTGTCACTGCATCAAACATTGGTCGAAGTGACATCTCATGACACGGATCATCAAGATTAAGGCGGTTGAACCATGGAAACAGCACTAAGACAGTTGGTTATTGATCGAACCGTCATTGAGACAGCCAATGAGCACTATCAGCAGGACAGCATGAGTGCATTACTCACTTACCTAAAATCGTGGGTAAATGCGTCGTTGCTCTCAGAGGACGATCGGGAAACGGCCACAAGAATCATTCAGCAAAGCTTGGACTTTGCTAAAAAGAATCGGCTGAACATGATCGCCATTCACAGCATAACGGATGTGCTATTCAATGGATGGGAGATGGACAATTATGCTTGGGTCATTGATTTGGACGATGGCAGCAAGTTACCGTTTACCTCAGATCATGGTCGGGTAACGCGATTCAGTCATGCTGCGTTGACCGACAAAATTAGCGAAACCAGTGCATCGCTAACAGGCTTGCTTCATCTCAAACAAATGTTGGAAACTTAAAAATATGAGTGAATCAAATTCGCATGACCTGAGCCATGAACTGCTCGTACTTTTACAAGAATTGGAAGATGCAGGCAGCCCTCTCCGTTTTGATGTCGCACCCATGTCGAATAAATCACATTCTGTGGTTTACACCCTGAATAATGGCATGGAGCTGCACGTTAAGCTTAGTAATTTCTTTTGGTTCGAGCTAACCGCTGTGAAAACGGTCGATGGTCTGTTCATTAACACCGAAACCTTAGAGCCACAGGTGCGTGATTATGTGCCAAATGCCCAAACCCTCATCAATGTTTACGCGATTGGCTTTCACCAACCAACCTACATCACACCAGACTTTTGGTATGAAATCAAAACCCTCACGAGACGCATGGTTCGTGATAAGCAATATGCGGAACGACAGATGTGCTCTCGACAAAACCGCTTATACAACAGTGGCTTTGAAGATATATCATCCGATTATGACTTAGCGGAAAAGAGGGGACTTAGGCAACCACTAAGTGAAAAGATGTGCGAAATAATGGGGTTAAAGCCAACGCTGCGAGAAGATCTACCCTTTGATTCCACTGAAGACACCAGCCTGATTGAAGAATTTGAAATGCTGGAAATAAGAGATCGTTTTTTGCGTTTAGAAAACCAAATAAGTGACGAGGCCTTCAGTGCAAAAATGAAGGCTAAAGAAAATAGAGACCCAAACATTCAACCAACCGATGAAGAAGTTGGGCAGATAATCGGCAATTGCCTGGTCAATATATTTCGTCCCAAATTCTCTTTTTACAAAACTAAGGGCGGTAGCTATAAACCAACGCAACTGATTGCGCTGGGTGAAAAACTGACCGAAATTTATGATCGTTTATGTGAGGTGATGAAGGTTCCCGTTGACGATTATCACTTTCGTTTACATGAGCTGAAACAGTCGTACCAACTGGATACTTACAACACGGCTTGCCTCTCTTGGATAGCCTCAGCAATGAAGCCAGCTAAGCTAAGGCTAAAAAAACTCATCGATGCCGTTGTATATACACCGACTAAAAATAAATACGGCGTGTTGATCCTTGTGCTGATTGATGTCGAGGATCAGGTTCATCTTGTCAAAGTACGAGATGATTCCCCAATCGAAATAGCTGTGGAGACCTTTCTCGCCATGCATCAAGCTCATGAGCATTATCTGCACAGCTTGAAGAAAATGTTTCAGCATAACCGTGTTTATGAACCCTACGATCCAACGCCCATCAAAGTCAAATCGCGTTGGAGGGGTTCAGAAAGTATGCAAATACCAGAGCGTTCCTTATTCAACATGAGCAACCTTGAACAACGCAAACTCTTCGTTCATTTAGCATCTGTGCCGTTAAAAGCAGTTCCTGATCTGGTATCAACAGCATACAACCTTAACCAATCATCCAAGGACATCATTTGGGCCCTTCATCGATGGGCTGAAAATGATGAGTTAAAGATGAGCGATACCGTCAGAGTCAACAGAATCGCCAGTTTGCCAGCTTCGGAAACATACGATGCGTTATTCATTTCGACCATGGATCGTCAAGGCAAAATTCGCGTTTTTGACAATAGTGGGTTTGGATTTAAACGACTAACCAGACGTGAGCTGGCTGAATCCATTCAATTTTCTGCTAACACATCATTAGAAATAGCCAATGCGGTGCGCATTGTGGAAGAGTACAGCAAACATCATTGAACACTAACAGCTGTTGATTCTGGGTTGACGCCACATGGATGTACCGCCCAGTCATATTCATGATACTGTGCGTGGTTTGCGTCCTATCACCGCAGACACAGCGATGCGACTTGCCTTGTTTTTCAATGTGAATGCGCGATTTTGGCTTAACTTACAGGCAGAATATGATGCGCGATTTTCTGAAAAGTATTGGGACAAATAACGGCAGATTACCTTAGAGCAACCTGCCGTTTAAACCTAAAAGCTTACAAAAATCCTGACATCATCTGATTCCTAACCGACTCCAAGCGAGCGTCTAAGCCCATATCATGCGTGGTTATTGCTGCTCGCTCCATTTTTTTAGCATTGGCATAACCTAACTGCAACAGGCGCGGCAATTCTCTTAGGCTTTCGCCTGTTTCACATACCAGCTTGGCGAGTGCGCTTGTCGCTTCTTCAGACAGTGGCAAGCGGTATTCATTGGCAACGCTACGTTCATCAAGCAGTCGTTGATAGATGTTTTGGCAAATGCCCTGCATTTCCTTTTCGCTGGGTGCTTGAATTTGAAATACCATCGCACGACTGCGTACAGGGGCAGGAATGCTGGGTAAGTCATTCGCTGTGAGTATCCAGTTAATCCAACGTGCATTGAAGTGCATACCTTCTATCGATTGATCTTGGAATACTTCTGCTGAATGGCTGCGTATTCTTACCCAAAAGTGCCACTCATAATAACCGCAAAAAAGCCACCTATAACAATATCAAAGAGGCCACGCATAACAGTCGCAAAAAAGCCACTGCCAATATTGAATCAGACAGTGGCTGTCTTATACGGATGACTCAGTAGTTAAAGTTTCAAAGTGCGTAGTTTACGCATAGAGTCGCCTTTTAGATTAATCCGCAATGCACCACTGACCAAGCGGTCAAGAATAGCATCAGCCATGGTAGGATTTCCACCACTCAAGTAATCATGCAAAAGCTCAACTTGAATTTGACTGGTAATCGCTGTTGCCTTGCCCCCAGAGCGACTATCGATGACTTCCAGCAAGTCACCACGACTTTGCGCATTGAGCGTTGCAGCGCCAAAGTCATCTAATATCAGCAAATCCACCTTTGCCAAGGCCATTAGTCTTTTACGGAAACTTCCGTCAGCATGACCTAACTGTAATTCCTCAAGCATCAACGGCACGCGCTGAAATAACACCGACAATCCATGCCGACAGGCTTGATTGCCGAGTGCGCACGCAATCCAGGTTTTGCCACAGCCAGTTGGCCCTGTCAAAATCAGATTAAATCCTTGCCTGATCCAATCAGAGCTATTCAGGTAAGCCATTTGAGCCTTATCCAGCCCACGATTATGACTGTAGTCAATGTCTTCTACACAGGCATTTGCCTTTAACTTGGCGGTTTTTAGAAGCCGTTTAAGCCGCTGATTCTCACGGAAAGTCTGCTCCTGATCAACCAGCATGCCAAAACGTTCTTCAAACGACAACCCTTGTGCTGCGGTACTAGATAGTTGCTCTTCAAAACCTTTGCTCATGCCGTTTAATTTCATTGCAGATAGTTTGTTTATGGTTTGTTGCGTTAACATTAATTAAATCCTTTTTTGTGATAAATGAATGGTCTAGTAGTAATTAGTGGTAATAATCCGCACCGCGAATATTGTCATGATCAAAAGCTGCTTCATCTGCGATGATTGGCTTGTTAGGATTCTGATCCAGATTGTTTTTAAGAATAGAGCGTACATTGATGGTTGCAGTGGCACCAATTTCCAATGCACGTTTACAAGCAGCCTCTAGTCGTTCATGCCCATACTCGCGAGACATTGATTTGATCGAGTTTGCCCAACGATAGCTGAAGTCTCGATGCGGTGCTTTTGAGAATACTACTTGTAAAAATGCATGGGTGCTGACACCAACAGATAGTGCCCAGCTAAGCTCAAGCTCACTATCCCATTGAGCAAAATGACGATGTGCGCTTTCCATATGCAGTGAATCCGTAGATTTCTTCCCAGCCTCATAACTGCGCGCCCAACTGGCAACTCGCTTACCGCCATGCAGTATTTCAATGGTGCTTGCAGTTAAAATAGCTTCCAGCTGTTTACGGACCAACACATGCGGCACACTATAAAAGTGCTGATCAATTTCGACATGGTAATCAAAGCCCGCACGTACTTTTAGGAACTCTCTAAATTGGTAAGGCTGGCTCACTAATGGTTTAAGTGCTGGCTTATCCAAACTATCGAATGCACTTTGGCGCGAACCAGGCAGTTTTTTGAAAGGACGGTTGTTGACGTCTAATAACAGCGATTTTATTGTTGCATTCAGCTCTGCCAGACTGGTAAATTTCTGTTTGCGAATCCGGAACAATATCCATCGCTCAACGATCAATACACCACCCTCGGCTTTGGATTTGTCCTTGGGTTTGTAAGCACGTGCCGGAAAGATCGCAGTACCGTAATGTGCTGCCATATCCAGATAAGTGGGATGAATGACTGGCTCGGTACGGCTCGCTTTGGTAACTGCGGATTTTAAATTATCGCAAACCACCATCACGGGCACGCCGCCGAAATGCTCAAACATACGCACATGCGAAGCAATCCAGTTCTCGCGACGCTGGTTCCAGACCGCTTCTGCATATATGTAATTTGATGCGCCTAATACACCGACAAATATCTGTGCGTGCTGTATTTCGCCAGTGCGCATATTGTGTATCGGTACGGTAGGGCCAGCGTAATCAACAAAGACCTTCTCCCCTGCAATGTGTACTTGGCGTAGCGAACGCTTCAGTGTTTTTTCAAACTCACGGTGCTGTGTGCAGAAATTGCTATAACACATGCCATCCGGATACTTTTTTTTGTATTCCAAATGTAAAAGTTCTAGGGTGGCACCTTTTACCTTAAGCCATTGATGAATCTCCAGCCATTCGGGTACTGGTTTCCTCTTTACTTTTGGTAAAAGAACTGGTGTAAATAAAAGCTGTTCTAATTCAGCATCATCCAAATCTTCTGGTAATGGCCAGCTAAGTCCTGCATTTTGCGCACGACATAAGTAGTCAGCTATGGCATTACGTGATATTTTCAAGACTTGCTGAATCTGGCGTTGGCTCATATTGGATACAAAAGTCAATCGCAATACGTCGCGTATCCTTCTCATGGGTAGTCTCCTGTTAGACATTAAATGGCTCAATAAATAACTTGGATAATTAATGTCATCAGGCCTTTCTGCATGAATGGCTGCATTGGCAAGTGATATGTAAAAAATATCTTTAATTGAATAACGCGCATAGTCTTATCTCCATGGAAAAATCTCTGCCTTTTGGCAGGGTTTAATCTTGTGTATTTGGTTGAATTACCTGACGAACAGGTATAAAGAGACCTCGACCTTGACAGTCGATTGAAGTGCATAGACAATACGGTTTCAAGGCTGCAATCTTGATGTATGTGCCGATGGCTTGGGTCTAACCCAAGCCTTTTGCGCTTCTAAGGCCCGGTTTGCAGGGGTTCCTTTAAGTCATTTTCAATTTCTCCAAATAAATGTTTGTTATTATTGGTTTGTGTTGATTGGCTTAGCCTGTTGCGCCATCCATAGATAAAACTCCGTTGTCAGAAACAAGCGGCTACGACCAACTTTGAAAGAAGGCGGCATTGGCAGACGCAAACTCAATCGGTTTCTTGCTGTGGCTTTAGAAATTTTCAAAACTTTACTTATTTCATCCAGGTTCATCGTTTCCATAGTTCACCTCTGAGTACAATCACAAACATCACGATGTATCATGATAGAAAGATTTGACACTTCAAAACTACCCCCTATTTTGGACACTTGACCTTATGCCGCTGTATATTGACGATACAGAGATTGAATTCAGATTTTGTGCGCCCGTTGCACAAGGGCTGAAAGCAATCAAGTCTGAAATGCAGGGTCGTGCTGTTACCCCCAGCCTTGCGTTGAGCCTAATGAAGAAATATTTCCAGCCATTGATTCCGGAATGTCATCAGGATGTATTGGGGAATCTGACCCAGGCTTCATGGGAAGACTTGGAATTTACATATGCTGAGATGGTTTTTAGAAGTGGCCTGCCTTCAGGCCAACTCACGGAAATTGCCGTTTGCATTAACCTGATTTGTCTTTTTTCGACGCACCCCCCGAGAACCTTCCCAGACCACGAGACGATAGAAATTACTTATTTCTTGCAAGTTTGCAGACAATTGAAACTGGGGATTGAGGACAATATTCGATTCTCAGACAACGGCAGATTTGATGTGTTACGAGCTTGCAAATACTGCTGGCGACAACCAGTGCCTGGACGACTGATATGTGCTACGCATACAGCTGGTGATAAGCATGTCAACATCAAATTAGGGGATCAAGAAGATTCTGATTCAAACTTACCCTTTACCGATTACAAAGAGAGCCGACGTCAAAAACAGGCTTTCGATACAACGCTAAATCAAATTTTGACAAAAGAACTGCTGGAATTTCACGACAGCAGTTTTACGGCACCGATTCTGATGCCTGATGAGAATATATGGCAATGGTTAAACATCAGAAGGCCCTTGCTCAGTGATCTACTGCTGACTCAGCATAAGGCGATACATGATGAGCAGATTGTTGATAGTTTGCTTTCGCTACTGCATAAACCAATCGGATTAACTGAAACGCAGTATCAGCCTTATCTTAGAGCAAATACGCTGATTAAAACTTATCCAATCCTGCTATGGCCTATGTTGTTGCGCGCAGAAGCATGGCTCACAGCAAGAAAAACATTGCGGGATAACTGGGGCGGAAAACGGACATCTGGTTTAGCGTAATAACGCTACACTCTAATCAAAACAGCTTTTGATGCTTTAAGGCTGGTGTGTGAAAGTGTGCCAGTTACTTAAAATCTACAAGCAGATTGCATTTGGTTATTGTTTAATTTTTTTGGGTGACAGCCACTTTTACTCTGAAAAATCAGTAATAAAGTATTATACTAAATTATGATATACTTTTTCTATAGTCTAATAAAATACTAAATTAAACATCAATAGTTAGGTTTCCGCAAATTGTAAAACTGTGCTTTGTAAGTTTTCCCAACTATACTGACTAGCACTCCAGTTGGCCAGCCAAAGACAAACAATCCAGACATGGCAATTTTGCCATTTAATGCAAAAAGCACGTAAAGTTGTCCAAAAAATGCAACTAGCATTGTATGACTATCCTCAAAAATTTGAGCTTGAAATAAAACCTTATATTACACTTCATAAAGTACTTACTAGCAGAAAAACTACTCTTTACCACTGTTTAATTGTATCAACTGAAAGAAACTGGTAAGACTCAAATCAACTTCAGATGCAAGGGTCTTTTCATCCAATTCCAGCATTAATTCAAATAACAATCCGGTAAGAACTGCTCTGAACGTCACTGCAAGGACGTACAGTTCCTCCTCATCAATACTTTTTGGTAACTCTCCATTTAATATGGCAGATTTCAAGACTTGCTCAAAATACGCCTTTAAATGTAATCTTATCGATGTCAAACGCAAGTGGACTGGGGATTGATTGTTGGTCAAAACAGAGGTGTGCAAAAGAATTTTTGCGACTCTTAATGCATGCGGCATTTTAATGGTTTCCAGAAAAGCCGCTTTGATTCTATTACATGAGTCTTCAAAAGACTGGCCTGGGCTGACATCCTCAATCGGGAATCGTACACTTTTCAATACTGCACACAAAATTTCATGCTTATCACGAAAGTGCCAATAAACAGCACCGCGTGTCATTGTAATGGTCAAGTATTTCCGGAGAGATTTTAAGCTGCTTTCTTTAAAAATTC
>CAZFLX010000034.1:0-18695 GCA_964519885.1 uncultured Francisella sp.
AATAGGCACGAGAATAAGCCAATCGAAAATGTGCCACTTTAATGCCTTGCTCAATCCCCGCAATCTTGACAGTCTCATAACTCCAATCGAACTGACAGACTTCCCCTATCGCAAAAGACAAAGGAACAAAGGCTTTTGATGATAATTGTGTTTTATTACCCTTAAAGGCTTTAACTGATCGTTGCACACTATCGTAAGCGCCTTGATAGCCTAATTCTTGCAACATAGCAAACAAACGTTTAGCCGTTCGACGACGATGAACGGGCAGCTTAGCATCGTGATTCAACATATCCAGCAGCTGAGAATGAAATGATCCGAGTAACGGCTTAGGTTGTTTTTCTCGTTGGTAAGAGAGTGGATAATCGTCTTTAAGGTACTTCTTAACGGTATTGCGCGAGAGGCTAAGCTCGCGTGCAATCTCACTGATATTTTTACCCTGTACGAAATGGCGGGTACGAACTTTATTAATGGTTTCCATGCAAATCACCCAAGTTATCCCCGCAATAAAATGCGGGAGTATGACATAAAACTAGGGTGGTCAAAATTGGACGCTGTTTTACCCTATAAACTGGTCATTTTTGCACGCTGATTGACAATCCAGACGTTAAAGAGAGTAATGCTCCTCATAAACCGAGAGCGATTATTCAAGATGGTGCTCAAATTGATACCACACAACGTCCAGATGCTAATGTGGAGCGTGAGTTGATTCGTATTGAAGCTGGTCGCTTTGCGGCGTTAAATTATGTTGATTTGATCAAAGAAGAAAAGTATCAGCAGAAAACGAAGAACCTTAAGAAGACCTAACTTATACTCAAAAATGATCCCTACACCTCATTGTCCACAGGGTTAGAAAGCTATGCTCAAGATGCAAATGCGGCGGGTTTGGATTACACATCAACCAATGGCATGCAAAGAAAGCAATCTACGCCACGTAAGGCTGCCATTGATGCGAGCCTGCGTAATACGGTAGTCATGTTGAATGGTTTGGTTTCTCAGCACGGAGCTGTCGTAACGAGTCTATTTCAAGGTTCCGATGTGGCAATTGATGGTATTGCGCTTGGTGAGTTTCCGTTAAAAACGACCACTACCCCAGTTAGAAGATTGCATTGGAGCAAGTATGACGATGGTGCGAGACGATTGGTAGCGGTCAAGATTGAGATAGACGGCAAGGTTAGGTATCTGTTCGATTTTGAGCGACGAGGTAAGCATGAGAAATTTGCGATTTACTTGCGTAGCACAGGTTTAGATGATGATCAAGTCACGTTTAGTCTTGATGGGTTGTTAGAAAGTATTGCTGAAGAGAGAGCTTTGGGGTTGAAGGATGTTTTTATGGGTGTTGGATTAGAAATGAAAAGTGTGCCACATAGTTCGACCAAACAGGAAGAGTTTATTTCTAGGGTTTGGAATAAGTTTGAAGCATGTTGAGTAAGAGAGCTGTGCCTCTTTATTTGGCACAGCAGATGATTGTCCGAGAGTTGACAGTCAATCAAAGCGAATAATACCTGGTCTAGCAGCATGTTGAGATGCTCTAAAACTAATATCAGTTAATATTTGGTCTTTCAACTTGAAAACGGGATTACCTAGCCATTTATTGAAATCTGGTTTTGTGCCAACTTGATACCTAAAGCTAATTTTTACTATGTATTCTTGCCCATCGACCACGACATTAGGCAGACGATAAATACCATCATGTGCAGTTACCCTTTTTTGCTCGTCTCCAAAAAAAGTAAACGGTTCATATTCAATGGGAATCATAGCTGATAAGAAGTATTTGTGTAGTTTTGTTTTCCTCTGCGCTTGATCGCACTCTGCTGAAAGTTCTATGAATCCCAGCTTAGTCGCATTTCTAGCATTATCTCGCTCCGCTTTAGAACCTTGTCGATTATCTAGAAATTCCTCGTGCAGAATCGCTTTAGTTGCCTGACCTAAGTTATTTATTATTTTTCCTGCATTCTTAGTGTCTTCAAAGTATGCAGAAGACAATGCAACCCAAGTTCCTCTTTTATCTTTGGCAGCATCTGGCTCTAATTTCTCAACATGATAGAAAGAGTTTAGCTGTGCTTTAACACTCTTTTCCGTCGTTTGTTGTGCTCCAATGCCACTTGCCGCAGTGAGCCAAATGTCACTATCAATCAATTTATAGTTAGATCGAATATGATCGAGAAGGACAGGCTCTAATCCCTGCTCAATAGCAACCTCTGGTTCTTCTTTTGCATTTTTAGTGCCGAGCGTCTCGTTACCGATTACTGCTAGCATTGTTTGAAGTTTATTCGTCGTTTTACTTTTAAAGTCGTCAATATCTTCTGGGCTAGACGGCTTTGCTAAGTTGAAAAGAGAGTCTGTGGTGGCTTGAGCAGCGGATGAAACTCTATTCTCCCAGTTAAATAGTGCGTGAAAAATTGGATCTTCAGAGAAGATTTCTTGCACTCTTGCTTTAAGCTTTTCAGGTTCACTAATAAATTCCGATTTTTCCAATACACCCCAATGTATAGGGCAAGGTATATCTTTATGTCTTTCAATAATTAGGTTTATTACGTCCTTTACATAACGACCATTTTTAGACCAAAAATAAAGTAGATAAGGACCATCGACATTAAGTGTTTTAAGAACTTCTGCTATAGGTCCGACCAAGGTTTTTGCCTCAACTACTGTTCCTTCTTGAAGATTAAGGTCAGTGATGATGATACGAGGTTTAATCATTCCTAAATTTACATGATCCAGTCCGGTGGTGTTATCATGGGCATTTTTATAGTGGATTGGAAAATAAGGATATCCAGCAAGGTTGAAACTTTCTTGAAGTTTCTCCAATTCTTCTTTCGTATCATCAATGAGTACAATAGATGGCAAACTGATCATGTTATCTTCCTTTGCTAAAAATCATTACTACTGCAGCCCCCTGATATGCTTCAGGCAAGTCTAAATCGTCTGGATCGCATATTTGAAGTCTGCCGCCAATAGTCTCCATAACTTTATCGGAGTAATAGAGTCCTACCCCCATGCCACCAGGCCGAGAAGTTTTGAATGGCTGAATGGCTTCTTCCGCTGTTAAGCTAAACCCAGGGCCGTTATCCATTACCACTAAAGCGGGTCCTTCCTTAAACCAATTTGGAAGACTATCTATACGAATTGCGGGAGTGTAGTCATTGCCTTCTTTTTCCGCCTTTAAGCTGGTCCAGTGAATTGCGTTATCAATTAAATTGGTAAGAGTTGCTTGAAGTAGACCAAATGGAGCGGTTACTTCAAAAGATTCTGACTCATCAGTGTTGATAGGGCAGGATATTGCAATTTTGTGATGCTCGAAACGATGTTGGTTTAACTTGATGACTTTTTGAGTTAAGGCTTTAATATTAAAAGTTTTTTGCTCATTTCTACGAAGTAGAGGTGCGAAACCTTCTAGTAGTTCAGCTAAATGTTCGGCACGTTTCAATAACGTTTCATAATCGTCCGAACGGCGTATTGATTCATTTAAGTCGTCTACTCCACGTTCAACTTCATGAAAAATAACAGCCAAGTTAATGCCTGCAATGCCAGAACTTAGTGTAACTTCTCGCATTTGAAGGTAGTCAGACTCAATCTGAATAACCTTGTTGGTCATTTCTTGTTCTAGTCCATATCTTTTAATGGTCTTTTTGATATCTTCTATACTTTCTGAAAATCGAGTTGTAGCAGGTGCCATATCTTTAATGTCACCCTTCAGGTACAAATCTAGGGCTTCTCGATCTTTTCTGTGTTTTATGTGAAAATCTTCGACTACACTCGCAACAATCCAACGAAAGCGCTTGTATGTGTCATTTTCGTCAAAGCCTTCTCGATTGGTTTTTTCTTTTAAACTATTACTGTCTTCAAGTTGTAAGTCTATTCCACCGATGACCATACCAGTATCTATCTTTTGCCCCGGCATATTGATTCGACCAACATTTAGGCCGAGCCAGTCATCCTTTCCTTCACCATAGTTGAATACGCGTATGCCATCTCGGTATACACGAATACCAGATTGCTCTTTGAGATAGTCCTTAATCAGTTGTTGTGAGCCAATTGCATTTAACACTGCAGGTGTTTTCATATAAACATAAAATCTTCCCGAGATTGGACCAATACCATTTAGGTCTTCTCGATTTAATAGTAGGCTTTCTCGTACGGCTTTATCTCGAGCGAGCTCTTCTTCTTTACTTGGCTCTAAAAGTTCTAGCCGAGAATAGTCTTCTTCAGTTGAAGAGGAGGCTAGCTCTTTGAAAGTCTGAGGAGGAGTAAATGAGTATTTGGATGAAAATCGACCTTCCTGATCAATAATAAAATCGTAGGTCCACAAAGCCTTTTCTAAGATATCTTTTGCGTCTAACATGTCTGCAATATCTTTTTGTCTTTCAGGTGGCACAGATAAGCTTACAACAAAATCCGAAACAGTTTTAAATGGTGATATAAGACTGGTCAAAAGACGTTTTAACCGCCTTAAATCACCTCGAGTCCAGTGTAGGTTGTTTAACTCACTCACCTCGATTCGTGTTCCTGTCTCGGATTGAAAATATTCCGGCTTTGGAAGTTGGGTGATCTGGACTTGAGTATCCTCTATGTATTTTGCCTCGCTAATTAAACTTGGCCAGTTAATAGTGATTTTATGTTCAGCTGAGTTTTTAGCTCGTGTATTGATAGTGAGGTGTCTGCCGAGTTTGTGAACTGCAAGCCGACCGACGCCTTTTTCTCCCAGCGGTAAGCGATTAAGGTCTGGTGTTCTGACCTTATTTTGATCTCGTTTGCTATCTGTACCAATTTCCATCCATTTGTTTAGGATGTCTTCTTGGGTCATACCAAAACCATTATGATCCCAAATAATGATGTTCGGATGTTTATCGTTTAGGTTCAGAACAACTTCAACACTCGTCGCATTAGCATCATAAGCATTTTTAACAAGTTCAAAGACTGCCAATCGGTCATCGCCAATTAATTCATCACCAAGGAGCTTCAGTAGATGAGCATTTGCCCTGAATGGTTTGATCATCGGTTTGTTATTGTCCATCAGTGGTTCGATATTGTCCATTTGTCTATAATTCCTAGCTATTGTCTTGATGTTACGCTTAACAAATCCACTTTTAAGCCTTAGTGCTTTATCTAAACGTAATCCAAGTTCATATTACAGTAATGAAACTAAGCATTACCTGCAGTCTCGAAGGGTTGAGTATTTCTTGTACAGACTGATATTCTTCGACGATTGTACCAAGATAACACTTAACCTTACATCATAAGTGCAAGTGCAATTTTTTTTGCCAGTAGAACTGGTACTGCATTACCAATCTGTTTGAAGGCTGAAGTGCGTGATGGCTTTCCCGAGACGCTCTCAAAATAGTAATTATCTGGAAATGTTTGTAGTCTTGCTGCCTCTCTAACGGAAAGAGAACGATTTTGCGCAATGTCAGGATGGATGTAATAATGACCATCTTTTGAGATGTGTGCTACAACCGTATGCGATGGAATATCCTTAGCCACAACTTTAAATCTGTCCGTAAAGGCCTTTCTATTGGTATGCGTCTTTAAGTGTTCAGGCAGTTGGTTGTAGTCTAAACGTTGTTTGTCTTGGTTCCAGTATTCAACTACTCGTTTATATATCTCTAAATCCTGCTGAGAGTGAGGTCTTGTTTGATGCCAAGTGACTCTGTGTTCATTAGGTTCTCGTATGTTTGCTTGGTACAAATAATCATCTGAAGATATTGGCGCTAATTTTTGTACCAAGTGCGAACCCTCACCAGCATTAAGGCATGGAAGATCTTTGAGCACTTCATTGACGCTAACTTTATGTTGGAGTTTTTCTAGCTGAGGGTAAAACCCACCCTCACCATTAAGTTTACCGATAAGAATTACTCTTTTTCTCGCTTGTGGAACGCCATATTCGCTTGTATCAATTACTGAGTACTCGGTCGTATATCCTATTTGTTCAAACAAAGACTTCATTTTATCGAAGTACTTGTTGCCTTCCTTATCTCTAGCAGAAAGCAACCCAGTTACGTTTTCAAAGACAAAAAATTTAGGTTGATATCTTTCTAAGAATTGCGCATAGAACATGTACAAATAGTTTCTTTCATCACCTTTCATCCCGTTTTTGTCTCGGGATCTACCTACAAGTGAGTATGCTTGGCATGGCGGACCACCAATAATGAAATCTAGCTGTTTACCTTCAAGTTGTCGATCGATAATTGTAAATATTTTGGGTAGAGAGGATGCATCAATTTTTTCATTCAAAACTGAGTTTAATACTTCGGATGGTATTAGCTTGTAAAGCTCGTCACGACTAATGTCTCCTGAGAGGTACTGATTATACCTATCCGTCTGGTTATGCTTTTTTAACCAGTGATAAGCGAGCCTTGTTTTTAGGGTGTAACAAGCTGCTTCATCCATTTCAACGTGGACAACTGGGTTGTAGTCTGACTGAATAAAACCTTCAGATAGACCGCCCGCACCAGCAAACAAGTCTAGAAAAGTTGGTGACGTCATGAGGGCGTTTACCATTAGTAGTCTTAAAGTTCAATTAATTGAATACCAGGATACCAGGATTGAACGCTATCTGCAAGATAGCCGTTGACATTTATGAGATTTGGATTGAATATTAATATTATTTAGTAAGAAATATTGCTATGCCATCTCGACGCATTTTAAGAAATTACCGCAACGTGACTGGCTTCCTTCCCTCAGAGAAGGCGGCTTACGCTGCGTTCGAATCTACGTTAGAGCGAGACTTCTATTTGATGCTCTACTTCGATGAGGCTGTGTTGTCTTGGGAATCTCAGCCGATAACGTTCGAATATGAGTTTGAGGGTAAGCCAAGGCAGTACACGCCTGATGTCTTGTACGGAAAAGCGTTGACACTCCATCATGCCGTTGGGTATCAATGTTAAAGCCAAGCACTTTGGTATGCAGTTTTGTCCATGTTGCTTAAAAGAAGATGAACAGCCTTATTATCGAAAGTATTGGCGATTAGCTTTTATGGTCACTTGCCCCAAACATGGTGTGTGGTTGCATGATCGATGCCCAGCATGCGCAGCGTCTGTTTTGCATAAGAAAATTAAGCCAGCCCAGAATGATGTGTATGGCTTTGAAGACATGGCAAGGTGCCATCATTGTGGTTTTGATTTGAGGCATTCTTTTGCGGCTGAAGCTGACAACAGCATGGTACGTTTAAACCAAGAACAGATGCAGCTGCTAAAATGCGGGCGTGGTACAATTGGCGACAAGTATTATGGTGTTGCTAGTGATTATTTTCATTGTTTGCGTCGAACGCTCTGTTTATCGGTTGTAGTCTCATTAGGATTAGAGATTAAAGAGTTGCGCCGAGAGAGAGAGTCGAAGAAAATGGAGATTGAGCATCTATCAGTATCTAACAGATATATTGGATTTTTTTCTGTAGTTAGCTCTCGGATTTTATTTTATTGAGGTTATGAAGTAACTAAACAGGAATTGGTTGTCTTGGTAAAAGATGATGAAAAATAACTTGATTGTATTGGAGTGAATTATGTTTTTTACTATTGGGATGCCGCAAGCTCTTAGTGCTGTAAAATCGAACACAGATTTAAATGATCTTAAAGCCAAAATAAAAATTGCGATTATTGATGACGAACCCTTTGAAATGGCTAAAAACATAAGAAGTCACAGGTTTGATATTACTGAGCTTGGTGACATTAAGTCAGTAGATATGATTGCCTCCTATCCTATTGTTATTTGTGACATCAAAGGTGTAGGTCAGTCTTTTGGAAGTAGTCTTGGAGGAGCGCACCTATTATCAGAGATCAGAAAAGCATATCCGGATAAATTCTTAATATCGTACTCTGGTGCTTCGCACGATATTAGGTATAACGAAAGTATTCGCAAAGCAGATGTAAGTGTACCCAAAGACTCTACGACGGAGGTGTGGATTACTGTTCTGGAAAAAGGACTGCGCGCAGTAGGAGATCCAAAAGAAAGGTGGGTTAGGTTTAGATCTACCTTGTTAGAAAAGGATGTTGATATATATGATGTTTTCTTGATTGAGCAGGCGTTTATTAAATCTGTAGACCGCAAAAATACAGCTCCCATGGATAAAGTTGTAGTGCCAGAAATAGTTAAGGATTTGGTGTCCTCTTTTGTGGGAATTGCACTTAAACAAGTCATTGAGGGTTTGCAATGAAAAGTGTTCGCTATGATCGTATTAACCGTCTAAAAACTAAGCACGAACAAGACGTTGAAAAGATTCGTAACGAGCTTTCTGACATTACAGATGAGCGAGATAAGATGAAAACTACCCTAGATGGGGTTATGCATGAGGTTAGAAAGTTCAATAAATCTCTTTCGGCGTCAGCGGAAGAGTTAAGTATTTTATGTCATGGAACGTCATTGAAAATTGATGTTAAAACTATTCAAGACTTGTCTGAACGAATTTTAAATACATCGGGGCTTATTCGATCTAGATTGGTTTTTGCTGATTTTGAGTTGAACCCATCCTCTTTTGAAGGTCAGGCAACTGTAAGGAATGGCATTTATAAAAAATTTGATAAAGCAAGACATATTCTTAGTCGATCAATCGCTGATAAGAAGTTGCAAATAGTGTTCGAGGGGAATTCTAAATATGAGCTTGATGCTGTTGATGCTTTTGAAATGCTACCTTTTATTCTCCTTGAAAATGCAGTTAAGTATTCTACTAATAGTCAAACAATTACAGTAAAGTTTGATGAGAAGCTAAACGACTATTTGACAGTCAGTGTTTCTTCATACGGCCCACATGTTCAAGATAGTGAACTGTCAAAAGTCTTTGATCGAGGTTTTCGGTCGAAATATGCTGAAAAGTCTAAGGTTGATGGAGAGGGGTTGGGTTTATTTTATGTAAAATTACTATGTGATTTATATGGCATTAATATAGAAGTGTCATCAGATCAGAGACAGACCCAATTGGGGGATTCATGCTATTCTAATTTCAATGTGACTCTTTTCTTTAATCTGAAATAGGAGTGTTGATTTTGAATCTGGGCAACAATGACCGCCTAGATAAGGCGCAAATGAGATGTGGCTATTTACCCGTTGAGAGGATGTATTTCTCATAACATCGCAATGTTACTTTTCTCGCCGAATTATGGTAATTTTTGACAATTTGTTGAATGTTTATCAAATAGTGTTGTAAGCTTGCCTTGCTAGTTGCGATTTGTCTCACAAACGGTTGTAGGTGACACTGTTATGGCGTTCTAATGCATCAAAGACTATCTTTTTCAGAACAAGTGGATCTATGTACTTTTTGTCATGAATTGAACATCTAAAAGCGATTCCAACATCCATATCAGGATCGCCATCTATTGGGTTTACACCTGTATGTAACGCATAACTGCCTTGAAGAAATGGTTCTTCATAAGGTGGTGCGTCGTTAGATATGTTTTTTTTGAGCTCAATAAGCAGTGTATCGCGTTTTGATATAAGGCTCTGCCTTTTCTTCAGCGTTTAAACGTATAGCTTTATGAAATTTTTCAAATTGTGCTTGAGCATACGACACTTCTTAGTACCTTTTTGATTGAAAATGCAGTACAAGTTTGGTGCTTTTTGCATGTAAAATCAAGATGTATAAAAGTATTTTTTGACTAATTATCTGGCTTCCCTAAAATCGTGATCTAAACAACCCAACAACCTCCCTCGGCAACCAAAACTCCCAACCACCCATCATAATATAGCCGCTCCCATCTTCCAAGTGGCGCCACATAAAAGCTTCAATAATGATCTCTTTAGGTAAATGAACGCTATGCAAATAGCCTAGTGCCGCTCGTAGAATCATCCTTGGAAGTCTAGGGTCTTGGCTGTCAGAGTTCAAGTAGTCAATCAGTTTTTTACGCAACATGTTTTCACGACCTTCTTTAGGGTATCTCAGTGGCATGCGAATATCCAAGTCTTTGTTGGGTAGTTTAAGACGGGCGTGATAATGATTGTTTAGGAAAGAGACAAAACCAGAGATGGCAGCTCTTTGCCCTCTATGACGCCATAAAAATTGAATTAACGTACTTTGGTCAGGAATGGCTTTGTTCATTTGAGCACAAAGATCGAGTAACCTCCAAGCAGGCGTCAATGCCAGACGCACGGAGCGAAGCGTTGTTTTTCCATTGTCGAGTTTTTTTAATAGCTCATTTTGATAACTTGTAAAGATGCCAACCATTTCAGGGTGACTACTCATTCTGAGTTTCATGCGATCCATGTAGTCCCATTCGGCAGCTTCTTCTTTGGTGCGGTCTTCAATTTTGATAATTTGGTATTCATTAAGAAAACGTGACACTAATAGTGAACGTCTCATTTCTAGTACGGTCATAAAAGTCATGAGTTCTGCATGAGTGGGTATATGTCCTAACTCCTGACTAATGAGGTCTAATCTTCTAAAAAAAGGCCAATGCTCGTTAATGAGTGTTGATGCTCTTAGACTGCCAGCGTGATCAAGCAGCCAGTAACCGTAATCATCGTAATGAGACTTCCAAAAAGTTGAAAGCGCGGCTTTGTTCATAGCAAGCCGCTTCAAGCATCGATTACGGTAATCACAGTCTCGACATATTTTATTGCGACCAGCGCTCATGGGGCTGTTGCATTGCGAACAGAGCTTTGATTGTTGCGTTGCACACACCTCGCAAAAAACCTTGCCATCTAGCGAACACATAAAGCCAACGCGATTAAAGTAGCATGTACTGCAGTTAACTTTAATCCTATCGTTGAGGCAAGCTCCGCAAATACGTTCGTGAATGGCGCGATTCGGTGAGTGATAAACTCTTATGCTTTGCTTATTACATGATGAACAAGTCTTGAGCTTTCTGAAATAGATAGAACAGCTCGCACAGACAGGACCATGACGAGTGATTCTTCCCCAGTCAGCATCTGTTGCACCACAGCGAATGCAAACCCTCTCATCTATTTCGCATTGACGACATTGAGCATTAGGATTGTCTCTTAGAAGCAATCCTGTATTCTGACATTTAGGGCAAACAGCGCGATGAAACTCTAATCGTTTGCAACGGCTGCAGTACTGTAAACCTAGCCGACGATATCTTTTTTGAGTTTTCATCTCATGGCAGATGTCACATTTCCAATTGCCTGCATCCGCCATTTAATTAATCTTCAATTTAGGCGCGACGCTTAGCCATAAAGCTTCAACTTCTTCTCTTGAACGAGGTTCAATGTGATAATTTACTGGTCTGGCTGAAGTTGCGCGATTGCTGGGTAATAGTTGTGCGGCAATATGCTGAATAACACTTGAGTTTGACCTTGAATCTATCAGCCAAAAATTCTGGC
This sequence comes from uncultured Francisella sp., assembly GCA_964519885.1. Classification (GTDB taxonomy): domain Bacteria; phylum Pseudomonadota; class Gammaproteobacteria; order Thiomicrospirales; family Thiomicrospiraceae. Next base: position 11,269 of record CAZFLX010000034.1, read on the forward strand.
TAATGTTGTTATCCAGACAGAATTTCACTACATCGATTGGTTTTTTAGAAATCAGTTGCCAAGCGCCTTTTAAGGTTAATTCTCTTAACTCAATAGACCATTGTTCATGAATAGTGCCACTATTGGTCGTGACTGACGACTGATCAAGCCCCATGTAGTGAAGCATTTTATGGTTGTACTTTACATGACGCTTACTTAATGCTCTCCGTGTTATGCTCATGAGCTGCAATAGGGTGTCGGTGGCGTCCTGAACGTCTAAAATAGGCCATGCACTGGTATTAGTTCCATTTGTTAAATACTCATCCATCCAGCTGGCAATTGCCAATACATCAGTATCTACCGATATTTGTGGAGCTTGAGATAGCTTATGGCCGCAACAACTGCATTCATCGATTGAGCTTGCAGCAAAAGAAAGCGTGTGTGGCTTATTTTCTACACCGCAATTTGGGCAATTAAAATGTAATCTTTGATGATGTATTTGGCATCCTACATGCCATAACAAGCGCCAACTCCGGCGGTAGTAACGATGCTCATTTGATGCCATGCATTTAGGACAAAACCCATAACCAAAACTTCGACGATGGTTACGAGCACCAAGGTGCATAACGAAACGCCAAGGGTGTTTTAATGTCAGCTGATTCGAGTCTAAAATTGGTCGTAAACGTTCAATCAGTAAGCTTTCTGAAAGTTGTGTTGTTTCAATGCCGGTAAGCTGAGACAAAAATCTTAAGTCCTCAGCACCCGTGGTTTTGTCTATATCGCTAACAAAACTGTGTTTGCTTTTTCGCCAGTTTAAGAATAATGAATGTGGGTCGGTACCATTTATTTGGGCGGTTCTAACCAAGAATGAGAGCAATGATTCATCCAATTTAAGTTTGGGTAAAATGGGATATTGCTCAAACATTATGTTACAACCGTTTACGAATGCCCTGTGTTGGTTTTACCCATTTATGCTTTTCAATTATTTCAGTGGTGATTTGTTCGCTACCTGTTTCGATGGCATATCGGGTGCATTCACACAGCAGTTTATGCAAGTCACCTAGATTGCCTCTTGAGTATGTTAGCAGTCTGGTTGCTAATTCCTTCTGGCGTAAACCGGACGGTTTCTTCAAAGGCAAAATGTTTTCAAAGCTCATCAAAAGTCTTAAGTATTCTTTATCTAGCTCCCATTTTGGCAACTCTACGACATCAAAACGACTGGCATGTTGTGGGTCGGTGTGAAGTACTTGAACCGCATCCATGGTGCCAGCAGCAATAATTGGGATATTGAGGTTGTTGGTTAGGTTTTTGATGACGTTCATTATTTCACGCTGCTTGATGGGCGTGCTGATCAAAATGTTGTGTATTTCATCAATAATCAGCATCTTAACATGTAACTGGCGCATTAAATGAATGAGTTGATGGTGCAGTTTAGCGGCAATATCCGTTGATCTGAACGGCGCTCCCAAGGCGCTAAGAATCGAAGCATAAAGTGCTTTTTCATCGGCTTTTGGCGCAACGCAATAAACAACAGGGCGTACCACTTCGGCACCAATATCCATTATGTCAGTGCCGTTTATAATGTATTTGGGATTCTCATCAACAAAACGTTTCACCAATGTGGTCTTACCATTATTGGATTCACCAACCAGTAATAAGTTTTCCATCCGTGGTTTTTTAGGTCGGTGCAGGAGTTCACTCATAAGCGATAGGATATTCCTAGCACGATCATAATTAACCCAAATGTCTTCGTAGATACTGTTAATGCGCTCTTCGTTACTCAATCCAATAACGGCCATAGCGCTTTCGTGAAGATGTTGCATAAGGTTTTACCCAATATCAAATGGTTTAAGGTCATCCAAACTATCCCATAGGTCATCCTCAGTGGATGATATTAAGGAGTGATGTTGGTCATTATTAGCAGTTTTATCGACGGCTGTGTTGTTTTTAGTCGTTTCTTGTTGACGGAAATTGTCAGCTTCTTTGCTACGTTGCAATGACCTTCGCGCTTGTTTGGTTTTTTGAGATGCGGCCTGTGCTTGTACTTTTAATTCGTTAAGTGACTCAAGGATGACATCTGGATTGACACTATTAATACCTTTGAGTTTGAGTTGCTTAATGGCATTTTGATACTCCCAGTGCGTTATGGCTGGTATGCGTTGATCAGAGCAGGGGATTCTGAAATACTGCTCAATCGAGGGTTCATAAAACCAAACAGCGCTGATATCTCGTGGATCACGCCTGAAAACAAACTGTCTCGCTTTGCCAGTTTGAGGGTCTTTGCTTTTAATCCACTGACGAAGAACGTCAGCGTAGTAATGAAGTCCCTCAATGGCAACGCCTTGGGTTTGAATAGTTCGATGGTAAAGCGGCAGAAAGCTAATCATTAGCGTGTGTGGATTGACGGTGAGTAAGGGTATGCCCGTGCCAGTATTTAGCTTGCCGTCACCAAAAATACCAATTTCCCATTGCTTTAATGGCGGCATGTGTAGTTCAGTGTGAATGCGTTGGTGGTAGACGCCAGTGATAAAGATGACAAGCCATTTTTCTAGTTCTGCAAGCGTCATAATGGCATGTTTTTCTGGTTGATAGGTGTCACGCTCTTTGATGTTCGAGAAGGTTGTACCCGGTAAGTTATGCGTTTCTTTAATGATGGTACCAATAACCCTCTCAATATGTCCGCCAGTCTGTGGCGCACCGGGCATACGATACTCGGTTGTGATATTGTAAGTAGCGCAGGCTCTTTGCAGCGTTTCAGATTTGAACTCGGCGGCATTGTCTAAATGTATTTTTGCCGGAATACCAAATACAGGCCAATCATTACTCACTCCAAGTTTTAGCAGCAACTCTTCTTTATGCAGTATGCTTTGCGAAATGCACATGGCAACTGAAACTGAATTTGGCGCTTCTAGTGACAGGTAATACCCCGTAATCATACGACTGTAAACATCCATAGCCAGCGTGATATAAGGTCTGCCAATCGATTGTCGGTGGGTGTCATCCACAATCATGACATCAAGTGGCGTATGGTCGATCTGAACAACCGCCAATGGATAATCTGCACCCGGAAAGGAGCCTGCAGCGGGGCGATATTTGTCTTTGGCTTTTTTTCTTTGTCCGCGAGCTCTCAAACGATCGTGTTCACTGATACTAGCGATTCTGTTCCGTATCGTGTTGGGATGAGGGGGTGTTACGCCCGCTTTTTTACAACGTATCATGACTTCATTGATCGTGTGCTGAATACTAGGTCTGTGTACACTTAAGTAAACATCATTTATCGATGACTCAATAATCCCTTCAACCCAAGTATCAATCTTTAAGTGGCCCAGCTTGACTCCTCGTTTCTGCGGAATTAGCGCGGTAATGGCGCCTGTATTTCTGTACTTATTAATCCAGCGATATAAAGTAGAGAAGAATACACCGTTTTGCGACGCAACTTCTTCAATTGCAGATCGACCAACGCTAGGAGCAAGTAAAGGCTGGATGATGGCAAAACGCCTCTGTGCCTCTTGCCAATCTTCATCGCCCACTTCGCTTAGTTCATGGTTTTTAATGTCTTCAATGTTGGCGGGTTGAAGCCGATTAATCGAGAGTGTACTGTGGCGAAGCGTCTTGAGATTTTTTCCCGTTATATGCAGATGATCAATAATGGCAATGACTTCATACTGCTCAGCTTCATAAATAACAACACTGCCAACATTGATTTTATGTGTTGCGTGTTTGGCTGGTACTGACTCAGAAATGTTACTCATATTCATCGTAAACCTCGCTTGGAGAGAAGTCATCCCACTCAGAATTAAGAGATGGTGTTAAGTAGCCAGGGTCACTATTGACCCAAATAGGCATATTCGGCCTGAATCGAATGTGCATCGGGCATGCCATTTTTTTGGTTGCTATTAAGTGCCAAATGAGCGATTGGCCTATAGCTCTTTCTTTGGTTTTTGCGTACATAATTGCCAAAAAGGAATCCATTGGACAGTGACCCATTTCCTCTAAACCGTCCATAAGATAGGTTATGTCAGAAGCTGGGTATTCAAGCTTGTAGAATCGTTGTAAGTAAGCGATGTTGTCTAGCTTTTCATCTCTTATGCGATCTTCATGATAAATTCTATATTTCCAGCCTTGTGACTTAGCGTATTTAATACCTGCTTTGAATTTAAGTCGTAGCTTGCTGAACTCTTGATCAAGCTTGATTTTTGGTTTTACCTCAACTAATACCGATGGTGGTGTTAAACCTAAGCTGGACGTTCTGTAGTGGATTAAAAAGTCAGGCGTATAAGTGGATTCGCGCCCAAGCGCGGTGCGGTAAGGAATAATTAGTGGTTGTTCTTGTACATCTAAAACTCTGTCGCACCATGAAGTTTTAATAAGAAAGTCACGCTCTAGTGTCGATTCATAAGGGATAATCTTATCGTTTCGAAAAGAATAAACGCCTGAGATACTGCCATAGGTATTGCCGATCTGTCTGGCTGCATTTGGGCTTTTCATTTTGTTGCACTAATCTCTGTTATTGGTTAACTTTGTTGCAGCAATAATTGTAAATTGTTGCATTAATTCTTGTAATTGACTAAGCTAAGATTATGAAAGTTGGTTTGATTGTAGCATTAATTGGTGTAAATGACAGGGGTAGCAAACCGCGTCCTGGTGCAATTTCTATTGCCACACATGGCATTTTATTTTTAGATGAGTTGCCAGAATTTGACCGTCGGACTTTGGAAATGTTGCGCGAGCCGCTCGAGTCTGGTGAAGTACGCATTGCCCGCGCGGCTTATCAAGCCACTTATCCTGCCAACTTTATGCTCATTGCGGCGATGAATCCGTCACCCAGTGGTTATTTTGCCGACGATCCAAAATGTCGCTCAACCCCTGAACAAACCGCGCGTTACTTGGGTAAAATTTCAGGACCTTTACTCGATCGTATCGATTGCCAAGTTGAGCTGCCCGCTGTCGAAGTGTCGGCATTACAACAATTACCCGATGGTGAGACCAGTGCCGTTGTGGCGCAACGGGTTGCTCAAGCCAGAACCTTAGCGAAACAGCGCGGTAAACTCAATGCGGCATTAACCCCACAAGAGTTAGACCAATATGCAGAGCTTGATGCTGCAGGCAAGAAACTGCTGGCGCAAGCGATGGAGCGATTTGGGCTTTCGGCACGTTCTTATCATCGTATTTTGCGCGTAGCACGCAGTATTGCTGACTTGGCTCAGAGTGAGTCGGTGCAAACAGTTCACTTAGCCGAAGCCTTGAGTTTGCGTGCTTTAGAACGTCGGTTGCATAAGTTGGGTAATCAATAAAAGGAAAAACTATGACGCTTTTGATGAATCGCTACGGGTTGAGTTTGGCTGCTGTTCTACTGGCTTTAGCCGTGGGATTGGGTGCGTTTGGCGCTCATGCCTTGGCGAATTTAGTGGATGCTAAAGCCTTAGCTAACTGGCAAACGGCGGTGCAGTATCATTTTATACATGGGCTGGCGCTGTTGGTATTGACGATTTGGCTAAGGCTAGGTGCGCCAAGTTATGTTGCAAAGCTAAGCTGGGGGATGCTACTGGGTATCGTGCTGTTTTCAGGTAGTTTATACGCTTATGTTTTAACGGCTTGGAAAACGCTGGTGTTCTTTACCCCGATTGGTGGCAGTGTCTGGCTAATCACCTGGCTAGTATTGGCTTGGTTGAGCGCTAAAAGTCTGCCAGTTAAACATCAGGTTGATTAAGATTTTTCATGGCGATTAATGGCATCAATAACGGGTAGTGGGTAGCGATTGAAGATATTGCAGAAAAGTTCAGCGGTTTTTTGTGTGTCGTACAAAGCTCCGTGTGCTTGATGATTGTCCCAACTCATACCGGAAAACATCGCCGCTTTCGCTAATACGGTTTGTCCGTAAACTAATGCTCCTAAGGTAACACTGTCTAAGGTGCTAAATTGATGAAACGGGCATTTGAGTTTGTTTCTTTCTGCCGCCGCTTTCACAAACGATAAGTCAAAAAAGGCATTGTGTCCGCATAAAATAGCACGGGTACACCCCGTTTCTTTAACGCGCTTTTGTATGGGCGTGAAAATCTGTTCCATCGCCAGCTTTTCATCAATGGCAAGGCGTAATTGACTGTAAGGGTCGTAGCCTAAAAAATCCTTAGCCGCCTGTTCAATATTGGCACCAGCAAATGGCTTCACGTGTGCATGAATGGTTTCACCCGGCACTAACAGACCATCGCTATTAATGTCTAAAATCACCGCCGCAATTTCTAATAGAGCATCGGTTTGGGGGTTAAAACCACCGGTTTCGACATCAATAACGACCGGTAAAAAACCGCGTACACGACGGGCAAGGGGATGTTTAGGATGTTTGGAACTCATGAATCACTCGAAGAAAAATGGCCTGCTCACCGCGACTCGAACAGACGTTGAAAATATTGTGTTTTTTGTTAATTTGTTGGTTTCTTACTCACAATCTTACTCACAAATTGAAATCTCATGATTTTCATTCAGCCTCTATGAGCGCGGTGATGCTTTGTAAGAAATCGTACATGGCGTAGTAGCTTCGATTATATGCACCTTTATAATCGCCATGAGTGTAAAGCAATTGTGCAGAGGTTAATGCTCGGCTGGCTTTTTGCATTAAGTCATTAGATGTCATAGGTCAAACTTTACGCCATCGTTTTTAATGTTAGTTAATAAAGCTGGATTAGAGAAGGTGTTGGGATTAATCCATTGATCTTCCCAGATAGGTAGCGGGTCTATACGAACGCCTGTATCTAACATAACATCAAAAGCAATATCTGCTAAAGCGAGTTTGGTTTGAACAAAGTTGCCATGATGACCATTAAGTAACAACATAACATCCGCATCACTATTTTCTGTAGCTGTGTTTCGTGCGTGTGAGCCAAACAGAATAGCGCTACTAATCGGAAATTCATGTCTAGCAGTGACCAAAAACGCCTCAAGTGTTTTTAGGGTTAATTGATCAATGTTGGTCTGGCTGATTGGTTTCATGTTCTTATCTAGTTTGGTGCTTCTCTTACCTGCCATCATATCATATTTTCTTCCCAGCCTTGCCCTCTTAACGGGCAGGCTGAGTTGAATGAGCAATGACAAAAAGCTCACAAAATGAGAGCTTTGCATAATTGAGCCGATCTTATCGCATCGATGAAAACATCAGCAAAAAACTGCTGGCCCTTGTCCTGATGCGTTAAAAATTGGTTATTCCTGCATTATTAGCTCCAATTTAGTTGTTCGATGTTGTCTTTTCCAGTTTTTAGGACAGACTAACCCCTTAAGCATTCAAAAAACTCGACTTAATAGCTGCTGCTCTTTTGATATTGTGAGCCATGCACATTGTAATGGTCTAATAATCCCGGAGAGAAACATTGTAATGGTCTAATAATCCCGGAGAGAAACATTGTAATGGTCTAATAATCCCGGAGAGAAACATAGCTTACAATTAGCCTATTCGG
>CAZFLX010000035.1:0-18645 GCA_964519885.1 uncultured Francisella sp.
TCACCAAGAAAAATCCGACCATGGCACAGAAATTTGCTCAGCTAAAGCATGAAGGCGAGGAAAATGCATAGTACTTATTTCATCAACAAAGTTAACATGTTCGCTGGATTAGGCGAAAAAATATAAAACATGATTTAGTTATAATGCAATCTGCTATAAAATACACTTTATAGCAATAAGCCAGGGCGGTATGTGATGAATTCTGTATTAAGACAAGCCTCTCAGTTTGTTTTATCCAAAAAGTTACCGACTTATCATCGCTTTTTGTTTAAGCAGTATGATTTGAAAGATCGCTTAATCGGTATACGCGGGGCTAGAGGTAGCGGAAAAACCACACTGATGCTGCAATATGCTCAGGCCTGTGGTGTGCCACTGTCCAAAATACTATATGTGGCCTGCGATCACCCAGCCATGGTCGGTGAGAGTCTGTATGAGTTAGCGCTTCAGTTTTATCAGGAAGGCGGCAAGCTCTTACTCATTGATGAAATTCATAAAGCCAAGGACTTTGCACAGGCACTCAAAGCCATTTACGACACGTTTGAGTTGCAAGTCGTATTTTCAGGTTCATCCGCTTTACAGATCAGCCAACAAGCTACTGATTTATCCCGTCGTGCGGTGTTGTTTCATCTGCCTGTACTCTCTTTACGTGAATACATTGAAATTGAAAGCGGCTTAAACTTTCAGTCCGTATCACTGACTGAGCTGATCGAACATCATCAAGACATTGCTTATGAGTACACCAAAGAACTCAGACCAATCGAGTATTTCAATCGCTACTGCTTAAATGGTGCCTATCCGTTTTATAAAGAATCAGCAGAAAATTATCCGTTAAAATTGCTCGAAGTGATCAATCACACAATTGATGTGGATTTAACCAGCATTTTTAACATAGATCCGAGCAAGCGCGACAAACTCAAAAAAATTCTTTACATGTTGTGCAGTACGCCACCACTCGAAATTAATAAAGTAAAACTGAGTGCCGCAGTAGAGACATCATGGCCAACACTCACGAAGTATCTCGAGCTAATGCAAGCTGGGGACTTATTGCATAGTTTAAGGGCAAGCTCTGGCATGAGGTCAGTCAATAAACCCGAAAAGCTGTTGCTCAATAATCCAAACTTATTTAACGTGCTTTGTGCATCTGCCAATATTGGTAGCTTGAGAGAAAGCTTTTTTGTTTCACAACTTAAACAATCGCATCAAGTACATTATCACGATAATGGCGATTTTACTGTTGATGATACTTGGGTATTTGAAATCGGCGGTCGCAGTAAAACAACTAAACAGCTTAATCAACAACAGGGCTATCTTGCCTTAGACGGAATCGAAACAGGAGATGGTCAACGTATCCCATTATGGATGTTTGGTCTACTTTATTGAGGTGATGATGGCTATGAAGGGTGGTTTGGATTGATGGAGTCGGCTATCAAAACGTTGATGACAGGGTTCGCAGCTAGCTTCGTATTGCTATCTCCTGTGTTATTTTTGCCTGCTGACAGTGGACTACTGGTTGGCTTGGTGCTTGGCTTTTTGGGTATTTTGTTATTCACCAAAATAAGCTGGTTAGAGTTAAGTCCTGCTTATATGGTGTTCAGCTGTATTGTGTTAGCGGGTGCTCAGACTCAGTTGCATAGCAATCTATGGCCTTATCAAATTATCGAGAATATCAGCTTGCTTATCGGTATAGGCATTCTGTTGTTTTTTATGGTGGCTGCTGCGATGAGTTTATATGCCCTAGTCGCGGGCAAATGGCGGTGAACTATTCACCACCTCCCTGTATGTCTTTCGAAGAAAGAGTATTTGGGCATAGGAAAAACGCGGCCAACGCCTTAAAACACCCTGTAACCTAAAGTTTTAAAAACGATTTGTTAAACCAAGAACTTAAAACTCTCATGCAACAAGGGGTATATAACGACCTTCCGCGCTTTTCCCCGCGCACCCATCGGTGAACCTAAACTCGGCTCTAGTGTTATAAACCCCCAGTATTCTAAAAAGCGTTCGATAAAACGAACGGTCATTACATGATTGAGTGCTGCTACGGGTGTTTCTAAGTATGTTGGAGCTGCCTCATTGAGTAAATCAGGGAAGGCTATCGCCATTTCTTGTGTCAGTTGATCGATGTCGCTGTGTGATTGCAGCCGCCACAGCATAAATAGCCAAAAGACTTGTAGATTGTCACCAAACTCAATCGCATCGAAATAGTGCCAATTGAATTGTTGGGTTGCCGCTTCGAGCATGGGTTTGAAAAATGCTTGCAATCCGTGCTTTTGGTATTCCTTTTGCGCAGTTTTTTTAACGTGATAGTGTCCGCTTCGCAGGTAAATGATCCCTGCCAGTTCTGCTAATAAGCGTGTGTAGTGGAGGGCATTAAACTTGGTTTCATTGCTGCCGGTGTAGTGGCAAATACTCGGGTGGGTATTGTGTACTGATACCGCAAAGTTCGGCAGCAGTTCACTGGCTTGTTTAACGATTTTGGTCGGTAGATTGCCGGCACTGGTGGCCTTGAATTTTCCTTCGTTTTGCATGGCTTCTTCGACAATCAAGCGCAAGTATTCCATCACTGGGCTGCTGCTTAAATCGTCTGGAGCGCTGATCTGTACAGCGACTTTTTCGGCGAATGGTGCATTAAGCCAATTCTGCATTTGCGTGGGTGATAAACCACAAAAGTCGGGATTGGATTGGTTATTGATCTTCTCCATCTTGCTCGCCAGCACCAGATTCAGTTCATCTATGGTGAGGTTGGGATTCATGGCGAGGATATGAGCAATTTCATCATGAATATCAGACTGCTGTTTATCTTTGTTATGAATACAGCAGTGCTTGTATTTTTTCCCGCTACCACAGGGGCAAGGTTGGTTGCGTTGTATTTTCATCACACACCTTATTGTTATGTTGGGTTACTGTCTATTGCTTGCCCGGCATTATGCTCATGCAAAGGATTGCCTAATCGATGCCTAGAAACACGCCCTTTTAACGAGCTTAAGGTGCTAAGGTAAAGGGCAGGGTAGTTAATCATGATGGATTAGTGACAGGCTCATAATCAGCGGTTAGATTTTCACTTTTGAACATATCTAGCTGATCTTCAAGTTCAGCATCAACTTGCTCATTATCGATAAACGGTCGCATCCATTCCAAAAAGGCATTGCTGTTTTCGGTTGAGGAGTTGGTATCAGCCATAGTTCACCGACTCTTTCAGTTCTTTACCTGGCTTAAAGTGAATTGAGCGACGAGCGGGCAAAGTAACGGGTTCACCGGTTTTCGGGTTTCTACCGATTCGCGGTTTAAGGTGATTGAGTGAAAAAGCGCCAAAGCCACGCACTTCAATGCGCTCATCACGAGCTATTGCCTCACTCATGGTTTTGATGATTAGGTTTACCGCCAATTCAATATCTACGGCAGGTAAATCATGATGGCGTCTGGCAATGAAAGTGGTTAGTTCGGAGCGGGTCATTCAGTTTACGTCTCGTTATTTTTTTACTGGTTACATGGCTGTGATTATAACATCCATCAGCAATTTACTCCCCATCGCTTTTAATGCCATTTGTGCTAGGCTATAGGCTTGTTTTAATCAATCTGGTGGAATAAGCAACATGGCTTCGGGATTACTGGTGATTTTAGATGACATCGCCGCGATGTTTGACGATGTAGCGGCTATGTCGAAATTGGCAACCAAAAAAACAGCGGGTGTGCTAGGTGATGATTTAGCCGTCGGCGCACAGCGTGCTTCGGGGTTTCATGCCAGTCGAGAACTGCCGGTGATTTGGGCGATTGCCAAGGGTTCGTTCATCAATAAACTGATTATTCTGCCCATTGCCTTTCTACTCAGTGCTTTTTGGCCACAAGCCATTATTCCCATTCTCATTATTGGTGGCTTGTACCTAAGCTACGAAGGGGCTGAGAAGATCCATGAATTTCTCTTTCACCGACATCATGAAAAACCCCTCGCCTTAAATGAAGCACTTAATCCAGAGCAACTGATTGCACAGGAACAGCAAAAGATTAAATCAGCGGTGATGACTGATTTTATTCTATCAGTTGAAATCATTGTCATCGCTTTAGGAACCGTGAGTGATCAATCCTTAAGTATTCAAATTGCGGCGGTGAGTTTTGTTGCACTACTGGCAACGGTAGGTGTCTATGGTCTGGTAGCGTTGATGGTGCGCATGGATGATGCTGGACTGCATCTTATCGAACGAGCAGGGGAGGTAAAGTCTTTAATAGCCAACTTGATGCGTCAAACTGGACGTGCACTCATCTGGTCACTCCCCAGACTGATTCGGGTATTAGCGGTGGTTGGCACCTTGGCGATGCTATTAGTTGGCGGAGGTATCTTTGTTCATCACATAGAAGCCTTGCATCATTTAAGCGAAAGCCTGCCTAGCTTATTGGTGGAATTAGGATCGGGATTGGTTGCAGGCGTGGTCGTGTTGGGGTTAGTAATGATATTCCAAAAATTGAAAACCTTTCTCCCTGCGAAATGACACAAGACTTGTTTTGTCTTATGCTAGGCTAGTATGCGTTAAACCCAACGCCTAGCAGCCAATACAAGCCTCCAATCATATTAAGGACTTATCATGCCCTCAGCCGTCAGTCATGAAACCCTCGTGCGGCAACTGCAAATGTTGCAACTCATCCCACGCTCACCGGCACAAGTCACGGTGGCAGAACTAACAGAATCTTTGGCTGAATTGGGATTTGGGGTTACAGGACGAACCGTGCAACGCGATTTAAATGACATTGCCAGTGTCATGCCTTTAGAGTGTAACGACAAAAGTAAACCCTATGGTTGGAAATGGGCGAGGGATGCCAAAGCCCATCTACCCATGATGAGCTTACAAGAAGCCTTAACCCTACACTTGGTCAATAAGCATTTGGTGCAGATTCTTCCGCCGACCATGCTCGATGACTTAATGCCCATGTTCAAACAAGCCGAGCAAACGATTAATCATTTAGGAAGTAAAAACCAAGTCAGTCATTGGCTACAAAGTGTTTTCGTCGAATCACCCACACAACCCATGTTAGCGCCCAAGATACTTCCCGCAGTGCAACAAGCCGTCTATCAAGCTCTGTTTGAACAAAAGCAAATTAGCGTCAGTTACCAATCCCAATCAGCCAATACCCTCAAACACTACACGCTCCATCCATTAGGCATCATGCAACGCGGACAAGTAAGCTATCTAGGCGCTATGGTCAATGATTACGACGACATTCGCTTATTTGCGCTACATCGATTCACCCAAGCCAGCATTAAACCCTTAGATGACGCTAGAACACCGCCTAACAATCTGCAATGGAAAGACTATTTGGCATCCGGTGCCGCAGGATTTAATTCAACCACCGCGCCGCCTATTCAACTCAAAGCATGGGTCAATGCCGAACTCGCTAATTTACTAACAGAAACTCCCTTATCACAGGATCAAACTTTAACTGCTGTTGAAGAGGGCTTTACCCTCACGACCAGCGTGCATGATACCTGGCAACTGCAATGGTGGATACTCTCGCAAGGCGCGCGTATTGTCATTCAATCGCCCAGTGAGTTACGCACCGCAATACAAACGCAAGTAGAGCAGATGCATCGAAGCTATCAGCTTAGATAAGAACCATTTTGTCTCGTTGTCTGTTATGTTAAAGGTTGAATATTTAGCTAGATAAGAGGTCTTGATGGAATCCCTAAAACACCGCGTTGCTGTTTACGGCACCCTACGTCAAACACTCGATAATCACGAGCGGTTAGTTCACGCTAAATTTCTAGGATATGAGACCCTGTACGACATTCGTTGTTTTGATCTTGGCTGGTTTCCAGGTGCTAAAAGTTGGCCATCAGATCAAGGCGTAGTGTGCGAGGTGTATGCCGTGAATGATCGAACCTTAAAAAATCTTGATTATTTAGAAGGCTATCGTCCACATCAGCCAGAAAGAAGCACTTATATTCGTAAAGCCTTCAAAACCCAATATGGCTCAGCTTGGCTGTACGAATATCAGGGCAGTGTTGAGAACTGCCCTGAAGTGCATGATTATGTGGCTTATCGGGATAAGTTGGACGCGAATAATCTGCGATTTTCATAACAATACGAACGGTCAGCTTCTCTTTTGGGTTCAAAGATAGCTATAATTGTCATTGGTTACATCAATAGTATGAAATAATCATACCTAAAAAGGCGGTGTTATGGGGATTGTCCGAAAAACGATTAGCCTGACTGAACAGCAGGATAATTGGGTAAAATCACAAATCAACGCTGGTCATTACACCAATGACAGTGAATACATCCGTGATTTGATTCGACGTGAGCAAGAACGCAGCGCTGAAATCGCCGCTATTCAAGCTGCACTGATTGAGGGCGAACAAAGTGGTGAGCCGCGTCAATTCGATTTAGAGAGATTTAAACAAACAATGCACAGCATTCATGGCTGAGTATCGCTTAACCCCTGCTGCTGAAAATGATTTAACTGGAATATGGCAATACACTTTTCAACGCTGGGGTGGTGTACAAGCCAATCGCTATGTGGATTCATTAGCGAGGTTTTAGCAGAATTAGCTGTTTCTACTGAGATAGCGTCTTCATGTGCTCATATCGGACTTTTTAAGGCCAGTTGGATAGGTTTCATTTCAAAACTTGGGAATTGGCTGATGCAAGTTTTGCTTGAAAATGTTATCCAAATAGCACGGAATTCTTAGTTAAGAATTAGACGGGATTGTTTGTAATGACAATGTTTAAATTTATCAGTCATACAGCTTTTGTGCCGCATCCTTATAGTACCGTGAAACTATGAGTCAGGGTGTCGGAGTGCAAGTTTTGCAGTCGTTGAACCTCCGCTTCCCGCCGATTAAAAACCCCTTGTAGCAGACAGCTCAAATTTTTGCTAGACTCCGTCTATCATCAATTTTCATGGCGCTCAATTCGCACCAAGTTATTCATAAGCGAGCACACATGACAGCTAACAAAATACCTAGCCTGGAAGACGCCTATGACAAGGCAAGAAAATTTCTCATTGAACAGTTACAAATCGAAAACGCTAATTCCATCCTAGATCATTATTTATCAGTGCCCGACAAGAGCCAATCAGTGGTGTCGCTTGAAAAGCTTTATTTTCGCATGTTAGCGTCCGCACAAAATGCGAACATGAAGGCAGGTGTTATTGGTGGTTCAATTGGGGGCGTTGAAAAACTCGCTGTCGTTCTATTCGAATTCAATCCAAAAATGGTTTCTGATGCTTATAGGGGTAATTCTGAACAAGTCCTGTTAGATATCGAATCAAAGCTAAAGCCATCTGGGAAAATCCGAAAAACATCAAAAAGTATTTGGCCAAAATACTGTGAAACAATTTTGTCGGCTGCACGATTCTTCATGCAATTTGCCTCTGGAAGTGAATTCTACGATTGGGCAAATCACTTTTATCAAGACAAGCGGTCTATTGCTGCATTGCCGATGATTCTGTCCGAAGAAATCTACGGCATCGGCTATCCACTGGCGTGCGATTTTCTAAAAGAGCTCGGATTTGTCAATTACGGAAAACCCGATGTGCATATCATTGACATTTTTGAGGGGCTTGGTTTGTGCCAACGAGGAGCAAGACCCTATGAAATTCAAAAAATTATCGTCCAGATTGCCGATGCAAAAGGTGTATCAGCCTACAACGTTGATAAGCTTTTTTGGCTAATCGGCAGTGGCAAGTTTTATGATCATCCGGAGATTGGAAACCAAGGAAGTATCGGTAGAAATAAGGAACGGTTCATTGAGCAAGCTCGCTCATAACTCTAAGTTATCCTGACGCTATGCCAATATTCGAGAATGGCCAGCAGCACTTTAGGAGAAGACAGGCTTCAACTCAGCATTTCCATCAAGACAGGATGCCACTGCTCTTGTGAAACCTCGCCAACTTTAGCTTTTAACCTAATTTTATCAACCGTCCTAATTTGATCGAGTAGGATAAGTCCCTTTTTGCCATCAATAACTACTTCTGGTCGGCAACCTAATGGCTGACCTTTTGAAGTAATTGGCGCAATGATGACACGAGGCAAAACATCATTCATATCATTAGGTGAAATGATTAAACAGGGTCTTGTTTTCTTAATTTCTGAACCTACCGTTGGATCAAGCTCGACCCAATAAATTTCTCCTCGCTTTACCATTCCCAGTCTTCCTGCTCACTTTCCAAGGTTTTCATGTTGGCCAGTGGCGTGTCATCTTGGTTAGGGTCGTAGTGATCGAACCAACCTTGTCTGCTTTGATGAATGGGCTTTAAGTGAAGTGTTCCATCTTGGATAAACATTTCGACCGCATTATCAATACGAAGCTGTTCGATCATTACGGAGGGAATGATGACGCCTCTAGAGTTTCCGATTTTTCTTAGCGTTACTTGCATAGCAGACCACTCAATAGTAATAACATTGTTAAAACAATGCTATTCTATTGCTAGCGATTCGTCAACTTAAGAGATTACACAACTACCGTAAAAAAATGATATCCGTCATGTATTAATTATATCTTCCCACGAAAATTATTGGTAAGACCTATATTGTCGCAAAAACTCCTATCATAGCCACATCGAATGAAACGCCGATTAAGGAGCTAAGATGCTGTTACATATTCCCCACAGTCGTACCCTGATGCCAATTCAATACAAAGCGCTGCCCGATTTGCACCTAGCACGTCATACCGATTGGTTTACCGATGACTTGTTTATGATAGAAGGAGCTGAACATTTTGTGTTTCCTTATTCAAGGTTTTACGCCGACATGGAACGCTTAGACAATGATCCACTAGAATCAAAAGGTATGGGTATTTTCTATACGCAAACACCGTGGGGAGTGACTTACCGCGATAAAAGCCTTCCTGAGTACAACCATGTGATGAAACTATATCAGCAATGGCATGAAGATTTAAAACATGCCGCCGAGCAACAGATTAAAGACAATGGTTATGCCGTGTTGGTGGATTGCCATAGCTTTAGCAACCATCAAGTGTCTCAACCAGAATTTGAGCTACCTGACATTAACATTGGTACCAATGCGGTTGGCACGAGTAGGGCGTTGGTTGAGTTGATTACGCATGGCTTTGAAAGCCAAGGCTACACGGTGGCCGTCGATATGCCTTACCAATATTCCATCGCACCGATTGTTGATGATGCCTTTGAAACGGTGATGATTGAAATCAATAAGCGTTGTTACCTAACCGAAGATTTTCAACGTTCAGGTAATTACTCTGACACCAAGCAAGCGATCCAGCGAGTGATGAAACTTCTGATAGCTTATGAGCAGGATCATCGAGGTTATCAATATCTATAAGACGCATATTGTCGCATAACAATGCATCATAAGACTCATACTATTAACTGAGGAAATCATCGCATGCCAGCAACGTCGATTGAACAAGCTGCTAGAGCCATTGCACAAGCCGATGCCATGATTATTTTGGCGGGTGCGGGGATGGGTGTGGACAGTGGCTTACCCGATTTTCGGGGTAAGGAAGGCTTTTGGAAAGCCTATCCGATGCTAAAAGATAAACGGCTCAATTTCAGGGATATGGCTAACCCAGAAGCATTCTTAAAACGCCCCACCTTGGCATGGGGCTTTTACGGTCATCGACTCAACCTTTACCGTAATAGCCTACCACACCAAGGTTTTGCGATTTTAAAGTCGATTGCTGAATCAAAGCCAGACGGCTATTTTGTTTACACCAGCAATGTTGATGGTCAGTTTCAAAAAGCTGGCTTTGATGAACGTCGTATTGTGGAATGTCATGGTTCGATTCACCATCTTCAGTATTTAGAGCCAGAACCCAATGATGTCATTATGCCTGCTGATGATGTGTCACTCACCGTTGATGAAGCGACACTGAGAGTGAATGAAGACGATTTACCGCGTGCCAAAAATGGTGAGTTACTGCGCCCAAACATTATGATGTTCAATGATTATTGTTGGCAAGAAGATCGAATGAATGCTCAAGAGCAACGTTATCAGGATTGGTTAGACACACTAAAAGGTAAGCAAGTCGTGGTACTCGAAATTGGTGCAGGCGATGCCATTCCGACCATCCGTTATCAAGCAAGGAGTCTTAGGCATAAGTATGCTCACACCCTCATTCAGATCAACCCTAACCCTGCTAAGTATGCTGATATTGTCATTGCTGAGGGGGCGTTATCGGCTATGCAACAGATTAAGATGCAATTAGATCAAATAGTCTAATCCGCATAAACACAGACAGCATAGGTTAATCTCATGAATACAGCATACGAAACTTCTGAAATTCTCCTCATTACAGGGGCTGGCCTGAGTGCTGAAAGTGGCATCAGCACCTATCGTGATGCCGATGGTTTATGGCAGAACTTTGATATTAAGCAAGTCTGCCATGCCGCAGGTTGGCGCACGCACTACCGAGAAATGCATGCTTTTTACAGTGAGTTACGTCAATCGATTGGTCAAGCGCAACCTAATGCCGCGCATCATGAAATTGCACGTTGGCAATCAATTTTTCAAGATAGGTTGCATATTATTACGCAAAATGTCGATGACTTGTTAGAGCGAGCAGGCTGTCATTCGGTGATGCATGTGCATGGCATGATTACTCGCATGCGCTGTGAGCATTGTTTGGATATGTGGGATATTGGCTATAAAGCTTGGGATCCAGATTTTGCCATGTGTTGTACTGAAGATAGGCCTGACACACGACCCGATATTGTCTTTTTTGAAGAAGCAGCCCCCTTGTATGCGCACATGCATGAACTGTTCGATCGTATTGCCTCAAATTCTAATAATGTCGTGATTGTTATTGGCACAGATGGTGCCGTCATTCCCATTCAAGCTATGTTAGCCGATAAGCCTTGCAAAAAGGTGTTGTGTAATTTGCATCCTAGCAAGTACATGTTGGAATCGATTTTTGATGAAATTTATACCGAGCCGGCAACAGAGTCATTGGTAAATATCAGTCGTTGGTTGCTGGGCGAGTAATCTTGGTTAGACTCATTCTGTCTTAGCGTGTCTGATAATAAGCTTATCAATAGTTAAGGAGTAGAATATGAGCACAGAAATATCAGAAACACCTTTCAGTCATGAATCTTTCAAAGCATTTTTGTCGATTAAAACTGACTGGACCATTAAGAAAAATACCATGCCATTATTCGCCTTATCTGGGCTTGCAAAATTTTGCAAGATTCCCATTGAAATGACCGATGATATTCAAGATTTGCCTAGCTTAGTGAATCGAGCGAGAGAATTAGCACAAGAACATTTTGTCTCGTCTGAAGGCAAGGTTACTTTTTGGGGTAATATTCAGTCCTACAGCCTGTGCTACCAATTGGCTTACTACGAGCCTACCCAATGTATTTCAATTTGGAACCCAAATGTCGATGAATTGCCAACAGAATAAAGAACTTACTTACGAGGTGAAATATGAAGCCCATCATCTATGTTGATATGGACAATGTGTTGGTTGATTTTGTTTCTGGCATTAATCAGCTTGATGAACAGACTTTAGCAGTCTACGAAGGTCGGTATGACGATGTTCCCGGTATTTTCTCGCTCATGTCTCCGATGCCAGATGCGATTGCTTCGTTTGAGTACTTGTCTCAACACTACGACACCTACGTGCTTTCAACAGCCCCTTGGGATAACCCTAGCGCTTGGACAGATAAGTTGCTCTGGATTCAACGTCACTTAGGAAAAGCCGCTTATAAGCGTTTAATTTTGTCACACCACAAAAACCTCAATCATGGCGATTACCTCATCGATGACCGTACCCGAAATGGTGCCGATCGATTTGTTGGTGAGCATATTCATTTTGGCACTGAGCGTTTCCCCGATTGGCGTGCGGTGATGGATTATCTTAAAAGGCATTAGACTCATTCTGTCTTAATCCTAGATACACTTAACTTGTCAAACATCAACAAGGTATCTAGGAGGCCATCCATGAAATCAATCATCGTTTTTACCCTGTCAACACTTTTACTAAGCGGTTGTAGCAGTCAACCTAAAGTCGATAACAATAACGCTTATGAAGTCAGTCGTGAAGAACGACTTTATACCCAATGTGTCGGCCAAGTATCTGAACTAACCAACGATAACCGTCGGGTCATTACGGTAGAAGGGTCGATTCGTGCCGTTTCTGGTTGTGTCGGCGTGGCAAAACAGTTGAAATGAGGGCAGACAATATGAAGCTAGTCAAATTAACCTTGTTCGCGGTGCTGTGTAGTCTTGAAGTGAATGGAGAATCACCACCCAATTATTACACTATCCACGGTGAAGAAAAGCGGCTGAGTTATGTCAACTACGATCTGCTGATGGATCAATGTATGGAGCCAGTAACGAAAACGGGTGTTAAACCGGGAACTAGTGGCTATCTTGCTTTTGAAATCAGCTGTAATAAGGTGTTAGATCAAGTGAAATATCCTGAGACTTTTGAAGGCAAAATACCAGGTCAATAATTTTGCTTAAATGCTACGGAATTTTACCGCTATTGGCTACTGACTAATGGGATGACAATCGCGTAAAATCCATCGTTTAACCTTGTGCTGATAAAGGAAACAGCCCATGATGACTTTTATGTTGGTGTCCGATAGCTTAACGGCATCTTATGTTCGACACCAGTTGGCGTTAACCAACACCACCGGTGTAAAAGTGGGCAACTTTTCAGCTTTGCTCGATCTCTTATCTGAACTTTGGTTGTTGCCGCCATTAGAAGATGCCTGGAAGGAAAAGTTCAAGTTTGCTGCACTCAATTTTTCCGACGCTTTTTGGTTTAACAGTCTAGCCGTCGATGAAACCGCCACCTTATCGCAGGTGCGTGCCAGTTTAGCCTTAGTGCTAGAAGGCGTGCCTTTGACCTGGACATCGTCACCAGAAGCGCCTGTGCGCTTCCAAAAATCAGATCATCCACGATTGGGTCGATATTTTAGCGACTTATCTCGCCTATGGGCGCATATGGAAGGAGTAAGACCTCAAGATCAGATGCGAGCGGCGCTTTGGTTAACGCAATCACACCAATTACCGATTGAACCCTTAGCACTGCATTGTGTTATGGATGGGGAAGCACTCACACCATGGCAGAAAACCATCGTCGAGCGTTTGCAAGATTTAACTCCCGTCGTTAAACCACTATTAGAGCCGGACTTTCCTAAATTGAAGCCTTGGCATCAGGCGTTATTGGCTGGTGAGTCTAAGCCAAGTGATGCAGATCATCCTGTTGTCTGTTTTTCATGTCGCGATATATTAGCCGAATGCCAAGCGGTTGCCAGCATGATTCAGTCTGAAGTTGAGCAGGGCATCCCAGCCGATAAAATCATTGTCATGCTACCAACCGGGCAGGCTGATTATGTGCATTGGTTGGGACATTATCTCAACCAAGCGGGTATTTTGGTCAGTAATGATTCGCGCAGTCAGCTGATGACCGACTGGCAAACGCAACTGATTAAAGACTTGCTCATTTACCAAGCGCAACAGCAACCGACGATGCAGTTACAGTCGATTATCACTAATCCGCTGATGCCTTGGACGCGTTCTAAAGGTCAATTTTATGCCACCCGTATTGCCAATAATGACCTAAAACCCTTGGATGAAATACCTGAAGACAAGGCATTCATTCAGCTGATTCAGCACCCCTTAAGCAGTCACACTCCTAACGCACTCAGTGAATGGATAGATAGCATATTGGATCACTGTAAAGAGTTGGCTGCTACGCCTTTGACTACAGCACGATTGAGCGGTCAACGACAATTATTGCAGAGTGTGTTAGACGAAGTGGATGCGACTGATTGGCCGACATATTTATCTCGGGTGCTAAACCAATGGCAAGTATCCCCCATCCGATTATCTGATGAGGTGCGTTATCGTCTGAATGCCGTCACCTTCATTAATAGTGATCAACGCTTGCCCTATTCAGTGCATCGCCTGTATGTGATGGGATTTAATGACGGACATTATGAGCAACCTAACCCTAATGCAGGTGCCATTGCCTTTGAAGACTGGCAAGGCTTAACCCTTGAGTACCAGCAAAGTTCACTCGCTTATGCTTACCCGCATCCGCAGTTTGATGGCACCGCTTGGTTTACTCAGTGGGTTCAATCATTAGCACAATCGCAACAGCAGATCATCATAACTACTGCTCGCCAAGGCTATGATGGTAGCGTGTTACACCCCAGTCGAAGCTGGCTAAGCTTAGCGCAAACACTGGCCACAAAATTGGAAGTCGATGCCTTGATCACCCCCATTGAAAGCGCAACTCATCCCTTATTAAATTGGCATGAGGTTCCGTTAAGCCCGATAATCCGTCCAAGCTTGCCAGAAAGCTATGAGTTTAATCAGTCGCTACTGGATAAATTGACGGCGCTGAATAATGACACTCAACGTCCTGAATCACCCAGTAGTTTAGAAACGCTGATGGTCTCACCCTTAGCTTGGCTCTTTAGTCGTATGGGTATCGAGACTCGTGAATGGAAGGTACAACAACTGGATAATGCTTTGCAAGGAAGTATTGCGCATAAGGTATTTGAGTTGTACGGAAAGCGTCAAAACGCCCCTATAAGCAGCGATCTGTTTGATGAACTTTACGAATCAGCGGTCAATCAACTCGCACCCTTTATGCACCAAGCCCATTGGCGCATTGAAAAGGCCAATCTGAAACGAGAAATCCACCGTGCCTTTGAAGTCTTTGTGCCTTGGTGTAAAACGCATCAATGGGAGATTCGTAAGGTTGAGCAAAAAATGGAAGGGCAATTATGGGATTGGCCAATCAAAGGGTTTATTGATGCCATTTTGCATTCGTCAAATCAGGTATTCATTTTGGACTATAAAAAATCTAAGTCTGATGACCGTTATAAACGCCTCAATGCTGGCTTTGATTTACAAACCTATATCTACCGACAGCTTTATACACAAAGTGATAGTTCAGCCAATATCGTTACTGGCTATTTTAACTTGAATGATCGAGTGATGGTGTTAGATCAAGCCATTGAGGGTAGTAACGATATTGAAGTGCAAACCCCCGACCTACCACTCGAACAGCAGTCGGCACAGGCGGTGGATTTGGTGACCGAGCGTTTTGCTCAACTTAAATTAGGACAGATTATGCTCAATCATGCCAGCGAAGCCAAGGAGTGGAAATCACGGGGCATTAAAGTCTATGCTTTTGAAAACAGTCTGGTTAAATTAGCCATGCACCCAGATGCTGAAGACTTTGATGATGAAGGGGATGACGCATGAGCCAGACATTACAAGCCACAATGCCTTCACTTACCCTAGTTAAAGCTGGTGCAGGGGCGGGTAAAACCCATCAAATCCAAACCACCTTAGTGGACTGGGTATTAAACAAAGGCTTACAGCCTAAAACCATTCTAGCTGTAACCTTTACTAACGTCGCCGCCGCCGAAATGCGTGATCGCATCCGCAGTAAACTGCTTGAAGCTGCTCATCAGCAAGGCTTGATTATTGACCTAAATGAACTAGATAAAGCCACCATTACTACCATTCATGGTTTTGGCTTAAGCCTAATTGAACGCTTTGCCTACGAAAAAGGCCTTAATCCCAAACCTCGTCAACTCACCGAAGCCGAACAATCGCTGCTGATCAAACAAGCCCTAGCCAGCCTGACGGAAGTGGCTGAATTATCAGAAAAGCTTGATCAATACGGCTACACGGGCACACAAAAGGGTGAGCGATTTGTCAGCAAAGCCGATGAGTTTAGAGAGCATATTCTCGGCGTAATTAACAAGATGCGGGCATTAGGTAAGGGTTTTGGACAGGCAGAAGAATGCAGCTCACTGGTGGATCTCGCACATACTCGATTAGATGCCCTGTACAGCGACTACATCGCCAATGCCGATACGCTCAATAGCGATTTATGGTCGGCGATTCGGGCGGTTAAACATCAATTTCCGGTAACGGAGGATTTTGTAAATGCCTTACCTTCACCGAGTAAAGATGTTAAAAGTTGGCTAAAACAGATATACCGAGCGAGTGAAGAGAAAATAACCCAAGATTGGAAATTGTGGAAAGAATTACAAGGTCCAGACTCGCCTCCGCAAAAACTGCAAAAGCATGAGCATTATCCGCTCTTATCTAACGTTAGTCTTGCCGCCAAAAAACTCTCCGCTCACCCCGGCCCCTTAGCACAAATGAAAACTCACGTCGCTGCGTTGCTCAATGCGGCATCGCAGGCCTTGGCCAGTTATCAGCTAGGCAAAACCCAAGCAGGCTTGGTGGATTTTTCTGACATGATTCACCTAGCGAAGGAAATTGTTGAAGACCCAGATTGCTTTGCTGAAATACGGGCAGGGGTGGGGTGTTTGGTGATTGATGAATTTCAAGACACCAATCCGTTGCAATATGCCTTATTGCGCCGTTTTCAACAAGCAGGTATCCCAACCTTTATGGTGGGCGACTTAAAACAATCTATTATGGGCTTTCAAGGTGCAGATAGTCGCTTGTTCAAAAGTCTGCTCACCAATGCCCAACAGGATGAAGTCACCGAGCTAAAAGGCAACTGGCGCAGTACCTCCGGTGTCATGGACTTTATTAATGCTATGGGAAATGTCCTTTACGATACAGATTACACGCCTTTAACGCCACAAGCCGCCCATAGAAATCAGTCAGACTTAGTGCCAATAGAGCGTTTTATCTTTAACAAAGATGTTTGGTTGCTAAAAGCACACGCGAAAAGCGAAAAACCCGTTATGACCGACCAAGGTTATGACTTGCTGGTGAGCGAATTGCAGCAACGTATTGAATCGGGTGTGTGTGTTACCGACAAAGAAACCGGCAAACAGCGCGCTATCGGTTATCAAGACATCGCCGTGTTAGCGCCTACCCACAGTAAACTCAAACGATTTGCACATAAACTGCGCCAAGCGGGGATTCCTGCACGCCTGCAAGAAGAAGGCTTTTACCAATCGACACCCGTGCAATGGTTACTCAATGCCTTGCAATATTTGAATAACGACACTGACTACTTCGCTGCTTTATCGCTTATCGTCAATCCGCTGGTAGGTGCCGATATCGTCAATCCGCTGGTAGGTGCCGATTTGCAACAGCAGTTACATCACTTTTTTGAGCAAAAAAGGTTTGATCATGCACTCATCACCACAATCGATAAATTAAGAAACGACTTTTTATCAACTGGTGGCACCTTGCTCGATCAACCCTTGCAATCACAGTGTATGCGCTTGGTCGAAAACCTGGGTTTTGATGAACGCATTAATGCCTTAGAAGAGGGGGAGCAGTATCGTGCAAATATCATTAAACTCCTCGGTTTGGCTCAACAATTCGATCAACTGCAAGATGCCTCATTGAACGCCATGGGTATTTTCGGTCGCAACAGCAACACCTTCCGATTATGGCTAAGCGAACTGCAACAAGAAGAAGATCGTCAACCCAATGCCAGCAGCCATCAACTCGCCGTTACCCTGATGACTTGGCACGCATCTAAAGGCTTGGAATGGCCAGTAGTGATGATTTTGGGAGCCAATGAACCCAGAGAGGCCAAACTACCCAATAGCAGCATTTTTTATCCCACCGACGATATTGAACAAATGCTCAGCCAAGGCTATGTCGAAATTTTACCCAAAGTGATCGATCCCGCAACTAAGGAAAACTTCATCACAGAACTACAAAAAGAAAGCAACAACACGCAAAAGAACCTGATTTATGTTGCCTTAACCCGTGCCAGAGAGCAAATCCTACTCCCTTGGTATGAGTCTAAAGAGGGGCATAAAGAAAACTCGATGCAGGCCTACCTAGAACCGCTGTTTAGCGCATCATCGCCTGTTTTCACTTTTAAAGAAAAGACCATGCACCGTCCATTCGGCGCACCCCTAGCAGTGGAAACGCATACCAGTAAGGCGCAATTACCCCTAGTACCACGCCCACTACCAGCAAGCTTATCCGCAGTCATTTCACCTTCGGGGCATGACCACCAGCCTGTTGATGCATTGGTCACGCAAAGCCATAGCTACGGTGAAGGATTAGACTTATCGCTTTTAGATGCACACCTCGCCGCGAATGAGATTGGTACTTGGGTCCATCGACTTTACCAAGTCGCCATAAAACAACCCAGCCGACTGGATGATGCACTGAACATGGCACCCGTAACGAAAGCCATGCTAACGGATGAACTGATCGCCCAAATCAAACAATCACTCACCAACTTCACCACATGGCTCGAAAACACTTGGCAACCAGCTCAGTATCACTGCGAATTGCCAACGCTCTCAGTCAATGAACTGGGGCAAACCGTTAGTGGCACCATCGATTTATTGATCGAAACTCAAGCGGGTTATTGGATCGTTGACCACAAAACAGACAAGGTGGCGGAATACAGCAAGCATCACTCGCAGCTCATGGCTTACGCCCAAGCACTAAAACTCGATAAGCCCGTGTTAGGGCTGGCAGTGAATTGGGTGAGGGAAAATAATTTAACATTGTTGTTTTGCTAAAAGCATATTTACTATTATAAACTGGAGTATTTAATGAAAATTTGGAAGATGTCCTTGGGTAGTCAGCCAAACTTCTCTAATGTAACATTTCAATATATGTTAGAAAATTCGTTGATTGCTATTCATCATAAGCCTACTTCCCATCAAGGCAATGCATTTATTAATATAGCTAATTGTCGGGTCTCGACTGGTTGGATGAGTTACAATTATCTTAAATCTCAGTAT
>CAZFLX010000036.1:0-17658 GCA_964519885.1 uncultured Francisella sp.
GGAATTTTTAAAGAAAGCAGCTTAAAATCTCTCCGGAAATACTTGACCATTACATACATTAGATTTTACAACTACAAACGCATCAGTTCGGTGCTCAATTATCAAACACCTGTGGAACGCAGGGAATTTTTAAAGAAAGCAGCTTAAAATCTCTCCGGAAATACTTGACCATTACATCACGAATGCATCTGGAGATTTGCGAAACACGCAAGCAAAGCATTTCTTATCGGGCCTTGTTCGCCCTTGTCTCAACACCCAAGTGATCCGGGAAACCTGCAGTAACCTGATCAAAAAAGCCAACACACCAGAAAATACGATACAAGCTCTATTGATGGGCTGGTATCGTGATTGTGAAGTCATTGACAGCTCACTGGCTCAATCGCTACTAGCTTCTAGACTAAGACAAAATTACCGCTTTAGTTATTGGGATAGTCATGTTGTGGCTGCAGCTTTAGATGGCGGTTGTACCAAACTTTATTCAGAGGACATGCAACATGGTTTAGTTGTCGAAAATATCCTCACTATTCAAAACCCTTTTGAGCTTTAGCGTTCTGAGCCCCTCAACTGCGTTCAGGGGTAGCGGTATTGTCAGTTCAAAACATAACGCTAGCTGACACCAGATAACTTAACTTGTGTCCTAGCCAGTAGATAAAAAATTGGTCTCGAGCAGATCAAGCATTGCCATTTTAGTTTAACCGCTTACAGATAATCCAAGCCCCTGGCGGTTATTGAATTTAAGTGTTTTAAGTCGCGAATTTATGAAAAAATTTAGGGCAAGAAAAGTGGTGTTGTTCAGGGTTAACTAATTAGTATTGACTGTTTTAACCTGAATTCAAGTATTAGCTGTAACGCTGTAACTGGCCTGCTCACCGCAACTCGAATCATTGTTGATTTTATTGATATTTATTTTAATGAATCGTTTTTTTACCCCTATTTATACCCCTTTTTGTAAACGCTAGGGGTGTTGTAAGCGAATAATCAAACTACCTATAAACCTCTTTGCGGTGTGCCACTCGCACCACTTCAATCACTAGCCTATCATCTTCTATTCGGTAAACAATTCGATAATCAGCAACCCTTACGCGGTACAGGTCTTGCGTGCCTGTAAGTTTACGAACGCCATTAGGTCTAGGTTCTGTTGCTAGTGATTCAATGGTGGCAATCAATTTTGCAATAATTGGCTGTAAATTCTGCTTTAAGGCTTGATAGGCTTTGTGCTGGTTCATTCATGCGTGTGGCAATAGCCGCCAAGTCTGACAAGTCCGCTAGTAACTCCTGAAACTCATCGAACGGCAATAGCACCGCTGTTTTATGTCCTTCGCTATCGGTTACATATTATGGGTGTAAGTCGATTGTTGCCATTATTAAACCCTCTATCTAATGCCTAAATAATACCATACGTCACACCATGAGTTTGTAGCCATGCTTTTGAAAAGATGTGTCACCTTTACCGAAAGTGGTTGACGATGACGGTCAAGTGGTTGACGGCTGCAATGCTCTAACTGGGGGTGATTCTGGTGTTTTTACGCTTAAGTCGTTGATTTTTGCCAGTGGGGACGTTGTTTTTTGTTCTGATGTGGGGGTTGACAGGGGGTGTTGACAAGGGTAGCGGTGACTGTCAACCGCCCCAAACCTTCTTGCGTGCAAATGCGATTTTACAATTTGTTCAGACTTTTGCGTCCATTTTTACATGGTCGAAATGGCATGTCGTTCTTGTCAGTTCTGCCTTATGGCTAAAAATTCCTTTTTTAAGTTGGGTAACGTGTTTTTTTGGGGGGGACAAGGGGGACAGGTGGGACAGTGTTGATTTATAAGGGTTTTATGTGTCCCCTTGGTTGGGGGACAGCGGGGGACAGTGGGGGACAAACTGCATAAAACTTAATTTTGTCCCCCTTTGTCCCCTTCTTAAAATCATGTTGGGGGACAGGTTTGACCTAGTGTTTTCTAGGGTGTCCCCTTTGTCCCCTTTGTCCCCCTGATTTAATCGTGGGGTAAACGTAAAACGTAAACCCTTGCCGTTGTCTTTAACGCCCCGATTCGTGGTTTTTGCGTTGCCTTGCCGTCACTGCCAGCGATAAGCATACCCGCATCTATCAAGGTGCTAATGACTAGCTTTTTATCGAAGCCTTTGCATAACTCACTGTCAAAACTTGACGGCATAAACAGATACTCAAGCCCTTCGTTATGCTCTCGAATGAAGCCAACCCGATTAATAACGCGCTCAGTTCCATCTGAATTAATGCTTTCAAACCGACTAGCACCATGCGCCTCAATAAAGCCCCTTACATGCGCTATGATGTTGGAAGATTCCTTGTTACCAACCCCGAATGATTCCATCCATTCAGCAAATAAACGCTTGCACGCTTCCCACGCTTCAAACTGTTGCCAGCCAGTAATGCCGTGTGCTGTTGCCAGCTCGCCCGCTGTTGCCACTAAGCCGAAATAATCACACACGCGCCCGTGTTGACTGGTTGCCGTTGGTGGTAGTGCTTCACGCTTAAATGCGTCTATTGATGCTCTGGTGTCCATTGCATCCTTGTTTTCAACCAGCACATGAAACCATGCTATGCCAGCCGTTCCGTAATACTTGCCAGCGTTGGCTTTGATTACGTTTGACAGCTTTGCACCGTCTAACCCGTGGCAAGCGTCAAAACAACCTAACCCCGCGCCAGCATCGGCTTCTATGTCGATAAAGCGCATTTCTTGCCCTGCATTGGTTTTGATGCCAGCCTTTGCCAGCATACCTGCCAGCGATTCCTCGCCATTGCTTAGATACAGCAACCGCCACGTGCTAACTGGTTTGCCGTTGCCTGTTACCGTTGCACGACCTTTCTTTTGTCCGTTGCCCAACATATACGCCACGGTATCAAGGTCTTTAGGGTTGATCTGACTCAATTCATCAAGTGCTAACATTCCGTCATTGTGTGCCAGTGCTGTACCTTCTAAAGCGTTGGAGGTATTTCGCCATGTTTTCATGTAGTGTTCGGGCTTGCCGTAAACACTCACAGCGGCTTCCATTGCGGTGCTTTTACCGCTGCTACTACTGCCACGCAAATGAAAGCCTGTTGACGTTCTAAATCCTGATAGGTGCATCATCGGTGCTGCAAACGCCACGCTAATAGCAAACAGCAAACGGCTGTTACCGCTTGCATGGATTGCTATATTTTCCCGCCATTCTTCCAGCGTGCCAGCTTGTGCGTATGGCGGGGGCGGATTACTGCTCTGATAAATCAGATAATCAATCGGGTTGTTGCTGATTGATTGATTCGGCAATACAAATGCGTCATCATGCCAGCCCAATTTTTCCACGCTCTCGAATTGAGTCGGGGCTGGGGCGGATGCCAAATAGTCCATCATTAGCTTACGGCTTGCCCCATTGCTTGAAATATCCAGCCCCATATCTGCCAGCATCTCACGTAATCTCAAGCCGTCCCCTTGCCATAATGTCGCTGGTATGGGTAGGCGTTTTGTTCGGTTCTTGCGGTCGGTAAATGAAACCATGCGCCCCCAATTGTCGCCACTGGTTGCGCTGGTGTAACCTATAACATCTATTCGACTGCAAATAAATAACGGCTTTTTATCGTTGCCGTCATCGTCTGTGCCAACAAAGTAAACGCCTGTGTCTGATACCTCGAATCGTCCACCGCCATAGCCGAATGAATAAAGGTGTTGCCCCTCTAAAGGGACGTTATTGGTTACTTCGTTGGCTGTTGTCAGCGCATCATCAAACGCTGTATTTTCTGCAATAGCGGTATCAATCAGCATAACGTGATACCTCCTTTTTATTGCGTTGGTCTATCATCCTGCGGTCATTCCAGTCGCTAATCTTGCCGTATTGCTTGCGCTCTTCATCGGTAAAGGTTGGCATTGATACAGCACCCCCAACGGCTTTTGCGGCTTGCATTGCTGCAACTTCACCAACGCCAGAATCATCATTATCGGCTGCTATCACAATCTCAATTTTCGGGAATTGTAGGCGCATTGATTTAGCAACGGCTAACAGGTTGCCAGCGTTAAAGGCTGTAATATGCCAGCCTTGAACCCGCCATTGTTGCGCTAGGCTTTGACTGGTTGCCCAACCCTCAGCAATGATGATGCGCTTGTCTGATAGGTTTATGGGTCGATTAGCATAAAAGCCTTCTTTCGTTTTGCCGCCTGCTAAAAAGCGTTTGTCTTGTTTGGTTACAGGGTGTTTTTTGGGCGCGATAAACTGCAATGACTGGATTTTGCCAGTTCGCAAGTTGTAAACGGGCACAGCAAGGCTATCACTGTATTGACGTAATCCGAACGGCTTCAATCCCTTCTTACGCAAATAGGGGTGCTGTAAATCGGGTGCAATGCAAACATCAAGCCACGTATGACGCGCTCGAATGGCGGCTTCTTCCCACACCTTCTCTTGCTGCATTGCGATTCGTTGCGTCTCTAACTTGATCAGCCGTTTGCGTTCTGCAATAGATGCGGGGTCGGTCGGTAGGTCATCGGCAAACCATGTTGCCTTCTCACTGGTTGACCAATTACCGAAAACAGCAACACCGCTCCCGATCATCTTTAACCAATACGCGCCAGCACGGTAGAATTTACCGAATGCGGGGTGTGTTGGGATTTTGCCAGTGGGATAGCCTATGGCGGCTAGTGCATTGAATAGACTAGGGTTCATAGTTTACCCTCCAACTTCAACCAATAGCGGGCAATGCGTCTATGCTTAACGCCTGCTGAATCGGTGGCGGTCTCACGGGTGCTATGAATGCGCCAGCCTGCTTCCCTTAATTCCTTGATTCTAGGTGCTGGTGAAGCTATGCCAACGGCTCTAAATTCCAGTGTGTTGACACTGCCAACGGCAAGCATTTTTAAGATTGCATCCCGCTGTTTTTGATTGCTGGTATCGGTTACAATAGCGTTGCTGTTTTGATTTGTAAGGGCTGCTGATTCGCAAAGGTTGGCGGCTTTTTTCACTTTTAAACCCCCTCGCCAGAACGCGTTTCGCGTGACACCAGCCAAGCATCGACGTCCTCCACTCTCCAAGCAGATGCTCGCAGACCAATTTTGACGGGTGCGGGGAATAAACCCAACGAAATAAGGCGGTAAACGGTTGATTTACAAAGACAGACGACTTCTAAAAGCTGTTTAAGGCGATACAATTTCGGTGACATGATCAAACTCCAATCGGCAAAAGTGCCAAGTTCATTTAATTGTCACGACCGAATTTGTCCAAAGATGTTTCTTTTCGCCCCAATTTGATTTATTTTTAAATTCCGTTAGGTATCATTAAGTTAAATAGAAAAATTTTTTTAAAAAAATTATTGACCTAAAAAATCACACCACGCTTGCATCATCTTTGCCCGTTCTGGCAAATGCTGCGACTTGTTATAAACGCCACGAACGCCTGTGATAGCATGTGCCAGTTGCGCTTCAATCCAATCACTATTAAAACCCTGCTCATGTAAAAGGGTAGATGCCGCATGTCGCCAGCCGTGGTTGGTAAAATCCTCGTCTTTTACCCCCTGCTTGCGCAATGCCGCTAATAGGCTTTGGGTCGTGATGTGTCCGCTAGGATTGCGCCACGATGCGAACACATATTCACCCCCTGCATAAAACGCCTTCTGTTGCTCTAATACTTCGACTGCTTGCCTACTCAATGGCACAAGATGTTCACGCTTCATCTTCATCCTGCCAGCTTCGATTCTCAGCAGTCCGTTATCTAAATCAACCTCATGCCACTTTAGCCCTGCCAGTTCGTTTGCTCTTAAAAATGTCAGTGCCAAAAGTTTAAGCGCATTGTGTACCCCCACATACCCCGAATAGGGTAGTGCAATCGTCTGATAAATACCCCTAATGGTTTTCGGGTCGGTCTGATGCGCAAAATGGCTTTTAGGTGCCTTGGTAAAAATGTCGTTTGATATGTCACGTTCTGGACTGCTTGCCAACTTGCCAGTGCTAACCGCATAGCGCATGATTTGCCCTAGCTGAATGCGTGCCTTTGCCATAGTAGATAGTTTGCCGCTGACTTCAATCGCCTTGAGCATAGCAATACAATCAGCCGTGGTGATATCAGCTAACGCCTTTTCTGCCAGTGGTTGCATGTAATTGTTGAACCTAGCCTGTAAACCGCTAGCGTGCTTGTCCGTCCATTCGCTCGACTTAAAGTGAAACCAATCATTAAAAGCGTCTTTGAATGTATGCACTGTAACCTGTTCGGCTAGTGCTTTGGCTTGCGCTTGTTGTTGCGCCTTAGCTTCTGCTTTGGCTTGGTTCGGGTCGATGCCTTGCGCAATCAGCTCTTTTAGCCTGTCCCGTTCTTTTCGTGCTTGTGTCAATGAAACCTGTGGGTATTGTCCGATTGTCGCTAGGTTCTCAGTGTTGTGAAAGTAATACTTAAGCCGCCATGTTTTGCCCTTGGGGGTAACGTATAAATGCATACCCCCACCATCAAACAGTTTTAACGGCTTGCTATCGGGTTTGGGTTTTGCGCTCTTACACTCTAAATCTGTTAAAGCCATGTTTATTAAGGACTCTTTGCTGTTTTTCCTACCCCTTTCATGTACCCCAATAGACAGTTTTAAGGGGTATTTGTTTTGGCAGGGGTATGGGTTTGGTTTTATTTACCCCTAATATTACCCCTGATTGTTTTGGCTGTAAATGGTTTTTATAGGACGTTATGATGCGTTAATATTAGATAAGTGATTGATTTGTATTTATTTCTGATACAAAAAAAGGCGTTATGATACGCCTTAATTCGTTAATTGGTCTGCTCACCGCGACTCGAACGCAGATCCGAAACTTAGGAGGTTTCTGTTTTATCCTGTTAAACTATGAGCAGTGATAGCGGGTCAGAGCGCCCAACTTCAAGGCTAGGCGCGGGATGATGCGAGAGGTTATTTCTGAGATTCGTAGTAGGCAGCAATGTCGGCAATGTCGGCATCGGATAAACCGGCAGCAAAGGGTGACATCAAATCGTTCTTACGCGCGCCACTGCGGAATTCTTTCAGCGTGCTTTCTAGGTAAATCGCATGCTGTCCTGCCAATTTAGGAAAGGTAGGCACAAGACTTTTACCTTGCGCTCCATGGCAGCCAACACAGGCTTGAGCTTTTGCTTCACCCGCCGCTTTGTCACCGGCAAATACGGGCAGTGCTAAGGTCATGGCAACAAGAGGTAACGAAAAGCGTTTCATGTGAGTGCTCCAGTGTGGTTCTTAATTATTCGACCATTAAACCGTTTTTAACGGAATGCGTCAAGTATTCAAGCCCAAACAAAAGGGGAGCCGAAGCTCCCCTAGTGACTTAATCAGCAAAACTCGATTATTTTTGAGCAGCTAAGAAAGCAGAGATGTTAGCGATGTCAGCATCAGACAAGCCTTTAGCTTGTGGAGACATCATCGGGTTGTTTTTCTTGCCCGATTTGTAATCATTCAGTGCAGCAGTTAAATAAGCTGCATCTTTACCTGCTAAGGTTGGGAAAGCAGGAGAAGCACTTTTACCGTTAGGGCCGTGGCAACCCGCGCAAGAAGCGTATTTTGCTTTACCTGCTGCTTCGTCAGCAGCGTGAGCGCCCATTGCTAACACAGATAGTGCTGCTGCAACGATTAATTTTTTCATGGTGTAAGCTCCATTAAGGATGTCTAGATTAATAGCCCGGTTTTTCACCGATTGTTGCTTATTACATACAAGTGTTGCGATTCTGTCAAGAGATATTAGCAAAAAATAATATGTTTCTAAGTTGGGTTGCTGTGCAAAAGTCTAAGGTAGTGTTGGTATCTGTGCGGTGCGATCGCTTGTTCAGTGACAGCGGCTTGAATCGCACAATCGGGTTCGTGGTCATGTGTACAGTTGTTAAAGCGACACTGTCCCAGATAAGGACGAAAGTCGCGCCAGTAACGGTCGGGGTGTTCGATGGCAAATTCACTCAACTCTAAACTGCGAATGCCGGCAGCATCAATGAGCTGTCCACCAATTTCCAAATCATACAAGGTGGCATTGTTGGTGGTGTGTTGACCTAGCCCTGTGGAGCTTGATAGTTGTTGGGTACGAATGGCAACGTCTGGGACTAGGGCTTGCGTTAGCGAAGATTTACCGACTCCCGAGTTACCTAAAAACACACTGGTTTTGTTCGTGCAAACGGCTTTAAGTGTTTCAAGGCCGATATTGGCTTCAGTGCTGGTTTCGATCCAAACATAGCCCATGGCACGATAGGTGTTGGCAAGTTGGTCACAGTGTGCTCGATAGTCGTCTGCCAGCAAATCGACTTTGTTCAGAATAATGATTGCATCTAGTCCTTGCCATTCACAATAGCACAAGCTGCGGTCTAATAAGTCTAAGTCGATGCCGGGGGCGGGGGCAATCACCACTAACAGTTGATCTACATTGGC
The DNA here is from genome assembly GCA_964519885.1 of uncultured Francisella sp. Lineage (GTDB taxonomy): Bacteria > Pseudomonadota > Gammaproteobacteria > Thiomicrospirales > Thiomicrospiraceae. Next base: position 8,364 of record CAZFLX010000036.1, read on the forward strand.
GGCAACCGGTTTAATTACGCCGCGAAATCCCGGGCGGGATAACAGGCTGCGCCTGGGTAATAAGCTTTCTATCACCGGTGGATGTTGTTCATCAAGCAAAACAATGACCTTATCGCCAGCAACCACATTTGCCAAGTTGGCGCGTTGATGGCAGGTGAGTAAGCGACCATCATCCAGTTGTACGGTGGCTTTTTTGCCCGAATTCATCACCACTAAGCCTTCAAAACCTTGGCTGTGATGTTGGTTCCCCGAACGACGTTGATCGACGCGCTGCTGTTGTTGTTGCGACAGGCGGCGTTTACTCATACGGGGCGCAACTGGTTGATTTTTGCTGCCATAATCATGTCGTTTAAGCTAACGCCCTTGATGCTATGCGTGGTGAGCTTAATGCTGACCTTGTTGTAGCCATAGCAAATTTCGGCATGATGATCTTGTTCGTGACTGATAAAGGCTAAGGCATTCAGAAAAGCCATTACCTGATAATGATTTTTAAATTGGATATTTCGTTCAATGCTGTTGTAGTCAAAGCCAGCCTGCCAACCAGGTAGTACACTTAGGTAACTTTCTACTGTAGGAATAACCATGCGCTGACTATTTGGCGCAATGGGTTGACAGGATTGGTTCTGTAACGTGGTAATATCTAGCATAGGTTAAACTTCCCAAAATGAGCGGTTATGTCATCAATAATCGCATCATTATAGAAGAAGTGAGCATTATTTGGTTAAGGAGTCGTTATGCAGAGCGCAGATAATTTGGTGTGGATGGATTTAGAGATGACGGGTTTGTCGGTAGCAACTGAAACCATCATGGAAGTGGCGACCATCATTACCGATAGTCAGTTGAATGTAATTGCCGAAGGCCCTGAAATTGCCATTCACCTCTCTGACGAAGTATTGGCCGGAATGGATGAATGGTGTTTGAAAACACACGGCGCTTCAGGGCTGATTGAGCGTTGCCGTCAAAGTAGCATTAGTATTGAACAAGCAACAGAGATGACCTTAGCATTCATTCAACAATACGTGCCTGCTAAATCTTCGCCATTGTGTGGAAACAGTATTTGCCAAGATCGTAAGTTTATCGAAAAGTATATGCCCGCTTTGGATAGCTACCTGCATTATCGCCTGCTTGATGTGAGTAGTTTTAAGGAGGCTGCGCGTCGCTGGAATAAACCTGTCTTTGATGCGGTGCAGAAAAAAGGAACGCATACGGCTTTATCGGATATTCATGAATCCATCGCTGAGATGCGTCATTATCGTCACAAATTTATTATTGGTGCTTGACTCTCAATGAATAGTTGACCAAAATGGTCAGGTATTATTTTTAACAAAACATCGTTTGTAATCTTTAATTTGTATTACAATATGCTGTTTTACACCCTAATCATAATTGGGATTGAAGGAGAGTGGCGTGGAGTTGACTGGTGCTCAGATCGTCGTCAAATTTTTAGAGGACGAAGGAGTCGATCATCTTTGGGGTTACCCGGGTGGTGCTGTACTTCCTATTTATGATGCTTTAGACACAACAGCGACCAAGTTACAACATATTTTGGTTCGACATGAGCAGGCTGCCACCCATGCTGCCGATGCCTATTCACGCGCCACGGGTAAACCAGGACTCGTATTGGTGACGTCAGGGCCAGGTGCGACTAATGCCATTACCGGCTTAGCGACCGCCTATATGGATTCTATTCCGTTAATTGTCATTACCGGTCAAGTGCCCACGGGTCTTATTGGTTTAGATGCTTTCCAAGAAGTGGATACTGTCGGTATCAGCCGTCCGATTGTGAAGCATAATTTTTTAGTGCGAGATGTTGCTGACTTAGCTGAAACACTTAAAAAAGCTTTTTATATTGCCACAACTGGTCGTCCAGGTCCTGTTTTAATTGATATTCCTAAAGATATTCAAAATGCTAAAACAGATTATGTTTATCCAGAATCGGTAAATATTCGCTCTTATAATGTCGTTAATAAAGGCCATTCAGGTCAAATTCGCAAAGCGATTGACATGATGATGAGTGCAGAACGTCCCGTATTTTACACAGGTGGTGGTGTGGTGTTGGGCGATGCCTCAGCACAACTTACCGAACTGGTACATACCATGGGTTATCCCATCACGCAAACCTTAATGGGGTTGGGTGCTTTCCCAGCCAGCGATGCGCAATCGATTGGTATGCTGGGTATGCATGGCACCTACGAAGCGAATCTAGCGATGCATCATTGTGATGTATTAATTGCCATTGGCGCGCGTTTTGATGACCGTGTAACAGGAAATATCGAAAAGTTCTGCCCGACAGCTAAAATTATTCACGTCGACATTGATCCTGCTTCCATTTCTAAAAATGTGAAAGTGGATGTGCCGATTGTCGGTCCTGTGGCGCAAGTCTTAGATGATATGCTGGACATGTTACGTCATGAAAAGCGTAAGCCCAGTGCAGAAGCGATTGCAGCTTGGTGGAAGCAAATTGACGAATGGCGCAGCATCAAGTGTATGGCTTATCAGCCATCAACCAAGGTGATTAAACCACAATCCGTGATTGAGTTATTGCACAAGATTACTGATGGTGACGCTTACATCACGTCGGACGTAGGACAACATCAAATGTGGGCGGCACAGTACTATCCATTCGATAAACCACGTCGTTGGATCAACTCGGGCGGGTTGGGCACCATGGGTGTCGGTCTGCCTTATGCAATGGGCGTCAAAATGGCGTTTCCTGATGCGACCGTTGCTTGCGTGACGGGCGAAGGCAGTATTCAGATGAATATCCAAGAGCTGTCAACTTGTTTGCAGTATGGCTTGCCTGTGAAGATTATTTGCTTAAATAACCGTTTCCTAGGTATGGTGCGTCAGTGGCAAGAGTTCTTCTACGATCGTCGTTACTCTATGTCTTATATGGACTCTTTGCCAGACTTCGTTAAGCTGGTTGAAGCCTATGGTCATGTCGGTATGAAAGTGACTGACCCAGCGGAATTGGAAAGCAAAATGCGAGAAGCCTTTGCCATGAAAGATCGTTTGGTGTTCATGGATATTCAAACCGATCACACAGAAAACGTTTACCCGATGATCCCAGCAGGCGCGGGTCAAAACGAAATGATTTTGGTATAAGGGGGCTAGGAGATGCGTCATATCATTTCCATGCTGATGGAAAACGAATCAGGAGCCTTGTCACGTGTGGCGGGTCTGTTCTCAGCACGTGGTTATAACATCCAAGAATTAACCGTTGCACCAACAGAAGATGAGACTGTGTCACGTTTGACGCTGGTTACCGAGGGTAATGAGCAACAAATTGAGCAGATCGTTAAGCATCTGAACCGCTTGGTGGATGTAGTGAAAGTGGTGGACTTAACCAATGGTGAGCACATTGAGCGTGAATTACTGTTGATTAAATTAATGGCTACAGGTGTGCATCGTGAAGAGTTAAAGCGTTTAGCCGATATTTTCCGTGCTCAAATCGTTGATGTTAGCGCTACCACCTACACCATTCAATTAGTCGGTAATAAAAGCAAAACCGATGCGTTTATGAACGCCTTAGATGCCAGCTTAATTTTGGAGACGGTTCGCTCGGGTGCATTGGGTATTATGCGTGGCGAAAAACGCCTACAAATCTAGTTTCTATTTTTAACTTTTTAACAAATTTATTATTGGGGTAATGTTCATGAAAGTTTATTACGATAAAGATTGTGATTTATCAATCATCAAAAGCAAAAAAGTAGCCATCATTGGTTTCGGTTCTCAAGGTCACGCTCACGCGGCTAACTTGAAAGATTCCGGTGTTGACGTGACTGTAGGTTTACGTGCTGGCTCACCTTCAATCAAAAAAGCTGAAGGCTATGGCTTAAAAACAGCTGACGTAGCTACTGCGGTTGCTGCTGCTGACGTGGTGATGATTTTGACGCCTGATGAATTTCAGTCTAAATTGTACAAACAAGAAATCGAACCCAACATCAAGAAGGGTGCTACCCTTGCATTTGCACATGGCTTTTCGATCATTTACAACCAAATCGAACCACGTGAAGACTTAGACGTCATCATGATCGCGCCTAAAGCGCCTGGTCACACAGTGCGTTCAGAATTCGTGCGTGGCGGTGGTATTCCAGACTTAATCGCGATTCATCAAGATGCCTCAGGTAATGCTAAAGCAACGGCACTTTCATACGCTATGGGCGTGGGTGGTGGTCGTACAGGCATTATCGAAACGACTTTCCGTGAAGAATGTGAAACTGATTTGTTCGGTGAGCAAGCAGTATTGTGTGGTGGCGCGGTTGAATTGGTTAAGGCTGGTTTCGATACCTTGGTTGAAGCGGGCTATGCACCAGAAATGGCTTACTTCGAATGTTTACATGAATTGAAATTGATTGTTGATTTGATGTTCGAAGGCGGTATCGCTAACATGAACTACTCAATTTCTAACAATGCAGAATACGGTGAATATGTCACGGGTCCTCGCGTAATCAATGAAGAGTCACGTAAAGCCATGCGTGAAGCTTTGGCAAACATCCAATCAGGTGAGTACGCGAAACAGTTCATTTTAGAAGGTCAGTCTAACTATCCTTCAATGACAGCACGTCGTCGTCAAAATGCAGAGCACGGTATCGAAGTCGTGGGTAATAAACTGCGCGCCATGATGCCTTGGATCGCTGCCAACAAAATCGTTGATAAAGATAAAAACTAATTTTTGGTTAAGCTTCGATTGGAAACGCCAGCATTTTGCTGGCGTTTTTGTTTGTAGGGAGTTTTAGGCTGGTGGTAAACGCCTCTGATTGTGTTAGCATTAGCAAGGTAATGATCAAATGAAGGAGAGTCCTGTGCAAACACCCAAACAGGGAATTTATTGGTTGCCGAATATGTTGACCACGGCTGCTTTGTTCTGTGGTTTCTATGCCATTATTGCAGGCGTGAATCAGCAATTTGAACAGGGAGCGATTGCGATTTTTATCGCCATGGTCTTTGATGCGCTAGATGGTCGCGTCGCACGTATGGCGAATGCAACCAGCGAGTTTGGTGCTGAGTATGATAGCCTGTCTGACATGGTGTCTTTTGGTATTGCACCAGCGATGTTGGTTTACAGTTGGGGGCTGAACGAACTGGGTAAGTTTGGTTGGGTAGCGGCTTTTATCTATGTTGCAGCGGCAGCGTTGCGCTTGGCGCGCTTTAATACCCAGGTCGGCACTGCTGATAAACGCTATTTCCAAGGTTTGCCTAGCCCAGCAGCTGCGGGGGTGTTAGCTTCGTTTGTGTGGATTATGGGCGATGCCAGTTTTAGCCAAATTACCGTGGTGTTCGTCAGCTTACTCACCATTGCCACAGGCTTATTGATGGTGAGTAATTTCCGTTACCACAGCTTTAAAGAGTTTAAGCTGAAAGACCGTGTTCCCTTTATTACCATGTTGTTATTGGTTGGCGTGGCGATTATTATTTTGATTGATCCTGCAACGCTGTTGTTCCTGATATTGTTTGTCTATGGCGCATCGGGTTTGGTGGTGACGCTGTGGGGACTGAAAGAACGTCGCAGTTTAAGACAAAAAACAAAACAAACCTCGGAAACAATCAACACAACACAAGAGTCATCGGACAAAGCGTCACAGTTTACTGAGTTACACTAAGAGAAGTAGATATGAAAAATACCTTAATTATTTTTGATACCACTTTGCGCGATGGCGAGCAAAGCCCAGGCGCTTCGATGACGCGCGAAGAAAAAGTCAAAATCGCCAAAGTGTTAGAAAAGTTGCGTGTCGATGTGATCGAAGCGGGTTTCCCCGCGGCTAGTCAAGGGGATTTTGAATCGGTACAAGCAGTGGCTAAAGCGGTACAAGATTCGGTGGTTTGTGGACTCTCGCGTGCGGTGGATCGTGATATTGATCTGGCGGGTGAGGCGGTTAAGCCAGCAACACGTGGACGCATTCATACCTTTATTGCGACATCGCCGATTCACATGGAAAAGAAACTGCGTATGACCCCTGATGAAGTGGTTGAACGTGCCGTCTATGCCGTGAAGCGTGCGCGTCAGTACACCGATGATGTTGAGTTTTCGGCAGAGGATGCAGGACGTTCTGATCCTGAGTTTTTGTGTCGCGTGTTTGATGCCGTCATTAAAGGAGGTGCAACAACGATTAATATTCCCGATACGGTGGGTTATAACTTACCAGAGCAATTTGGTGCTTTGTTCAAATACGTGATTACCAATACCGCTAATTCAGATAAAGCCATTTTCTCCGCCCATTGTCATAATGACTTGGGCTTAGCGGTGGCTAATTCATTGGCAGCGGTACAAAATGGCGCACGTCAAATCGAATGTACCATTAATGGACTGGGTGAACGTGCAGGTAACACGGCATTAGAAGAAATCGTCATGGCGATCCGCACCCGTCAAGACTTTTTCTCGTTTGATACGCGTATTAACACCAAAGAAATTGTGCCTGCTTCGCGTATGGTATCGGCCATTACGGGGTTTGCGGTACAACCAAATAAGGCGATCGTTGGTGCCAATGCCTTTGCGCATGAATCGGGTATTCATCAAGATGGCGTGTTGAAGCATCGCGAAACTTACGAAATAATGTCGGCAGAAGATGTGGGTTGGTCGGCGAATAAAATGGTATTGGGTAAGCATTCAGGTCGTAATGCGTTGCGCTCTCGTTTAGAATCGATTGGCGTTGCCCCAGCGAGCGAAGAAGAGTTGAACCGAATTTTTGTGCGCTTTAAAGAATTAGCCGACCTAAAGCATGATATTTACGATGAAGACTTGTTGGCTTTAGTTGCGGATGATGCAGTGGAGTTAGAAAGCGATCAATATCGTTTGGTCTCGTTAAAAGTGGTGTCTGAAACGGGTGAGCAACCTAAAGCGGAAGTCACACTTTGGATTAACGGAGAGGAAAAGCGTGCTGAGTCTGCAGGCGCAGGTGCGGTCGATGCCACCTTTAAGGCGATTGAAAGCATGGTCAATTCAGGAGCAAACCTTTCACTTTATGCGGTCAGCAATGTGACTAATGGCACTGATTCACAAGGTGAAACGGCGGTACGTTTAGAAAAAGGTGGTCGTATTGTTAACGGTCAGGGAACAGACACCGATATTATGACTTCGTCCGCTAAAGCTTACATTAACGCGTTGAATAAGCTCGAGGTTCGTGCCAAACGCTCTCATCCTCAATATCAAGGTGGCGTGTGAATTTGGCTGAAGCACTCGGTATTGTTGATTGGCAAGATCAGCGCCTTGAACGTCAAGACGCTGAGCATTCTGAAGTGGCCAACCAACAGTCATTATCAGAGCTTTGGGTTTGGTCGGTCGATTTGGACACCTTTTGGGATGATGACCAAGACCCGCGCTGGCGATTGTTGTTAAACATGGTTCAAGCTTTGGGTTTTTCTGCAGATCACTTGCTTCCTTGCGATCAGCCTGAAGACAAACCAGAAGATGCTTGGGGAATAGCTTTTGGACGTTCGGCAGCTAATATGGTTTCTTTGCCTGCGTTAAACGATTTGCTTACGCAGCCCGCGTTGAAAAAACAAACTTGGCAGACACTTTGTCAGCAGTTATTGGTACATGGCTAAACAGGTTGCGGTTATTGGCGCTGGTCCTGCTGGACTCATGGCAGCAGAGGTCTTAGTCAGTCAAGGGTTTTCAGTCAGTGTTTATGATGCCATGCCTTCAGCAGGTCGAAAGTTTCTGCAAGCGGGCAGGGGTGGACTCAACATTAGTCATAGCCTAGCCATCGACGAGTTTTTGCTCCAATATGGTGAAGCGGCAAACTGGTTAGCACCCATGATACGCGCGTTTGATGCTCTCGCAATTCAGGCTTGGATGAAAAGCTTGGGCATCGATAGTTTTATTGGCTCTTCGGGACGTATTTTCCCCATCGATAAAAAAGCAGCGCCCTTACTCAGAGCTTGGTTGCATCGATTAAAACAAGCTGGTGTTAGCTTTCACATGAAACACCGCTTTATTGGTTGGCAAGGAGCGTCGCTTCTATTTAACCATGCTGATACGCAAGAGCTGGTGAGCGCCGATGCTGTCGTCATGGCATTGGGTGGTGCCAGTTGGCCGCAATTGGGTTCTAAAGGAGAGTGGTTAGCACCCTTTGCTCAACAAGGGATTGAGGTTGCACCTTTCAGGCCCGCGAATTGCAGTTTTAATGTCGCTTGGAGTCAGCACCTGGTTCAGCATTATGCTGGCGCTCCCATTAAGCCCGTGATTTTGCATTATCAAGATAGTGCTGGTCAAAGTTATCAGCATCAAGGCGAGTTGATCCTATCCGCTTCTGGTTTAGAGGGTGGTCTCATTTATCGCTTTTCAGCTGTGTTGCGTGATGCTATCCAGTCGTTCGGTTCTCAAACCATTTATTTAGACATGCTTCCCAGTCTTAATGAGCAACAAGCGCTTAATAAGTTAAATCAATCTTCTGCGCGTTTGTCCTTAAGCAATAAGTTAAAAAGTAGTTTGAACTTATCGGCCGTTAAGATTGGATTAGTGCAAGAATGGATTAAACAACATAATGTGAAACCTAATTATGCAAGTTTGGTTAAATTGCTTAAACACTATCCCGTTTCACTAATTGCAGTGGGAGAGATAGCGCAAGCCATTAGTAGTGCTGGTGGGGTGAAACAATCCGCCTTGGATGAAAAGTTAATGCTAACAACTAAGCCTGGTGTGTTTTGTGTTGGGGAAATGCTGGACTGGGAAGCGCCAACAGGTGGTTACCTGCTCACGGCTAGTTTAGCAACGGCACGTTGGGCAGCACAGGGAGTTGCTGAATGGCTGAAATGAGTTTGGCTGAAGCGCTCTATTTTTTTGAACAGCAAGAGCAAGGCTGTCAATGGACGCTTGAACAATTTGAGCAAAGTTTGGCAAATCCACTAACTAGCCTTGATGTTCATTATCAACAAGGTCAGATGGCTGGATATGTCTTAAGCTCGAATTTGGGCGATATGTTCGAAGTGTTACAGATTACGGTAGCTTCTGCTTATCAACGACAAGGAGTCGCCACTCAGTTATTAGACTTAACGCTAGATAAAGCTAAATCGCTTGGTTGTGAACGTGTTGTGCTAGAAGTGCGAGAAACGAATCATCGAGCGATTGCCTTATATCAAAAACTGGGTTTTCAATTCGATGGCGTGCGTAAGAACTACTACCGTAACACGAAGGGTGATTCAGAAAATGCACTATTGATGTCGCTAACTTGTTGAAATTTTAGTTTTACGACAAAAATATGACAAATTTTTAAAATAACGCTTGCCAAAAGACTGCTGAAGTCCCATAATTCAGCTTCTCGAAACAACGCATCGCTTCGAGTGAGACGCAGAA
>CAZFLX010000037.1:0-16975 GCA_964519885.1 uncultured Francisella sp.
GAATTTTTAAAGAAAGCAGCTTAAAATCTCTCCGGAAATACTTGACCATTACAATCTTCTGATGACTTAAATTAAGGTTGTTATATGGTTTTTATGTAAGTAATTCGTTATATTACGTTGCTTATTAATTCGTATTTACTTACAAAAAGGTGAAGTGTATGTTGTTAAGGAAGGCGCTGGCAGTTAGTCTGCTATCGTTAATGACCCTATCAAACGTTACGCTGGCTGTGGAACGCGGTCAGGCTTTAGCGGATAGTTGTTTGTCTTGTCATGCAGGAGTGGATCAAAACGCGACCATCGTTAATCTTAATCAGTATCCAGCTTCAGCAATTGTCTCGCAAATGAAAGCTTTTCGTGATGGATCACGTGTGAGCACAGTAATGAATCGTCACGCGAAGGGTTACAGCGATGAAGATATCGCTCAGTTAGCAAAGTATATTGGCATTCAAGGACAATAACATGATGAATATGAATCGTCGTCAATTTATGGCGGTTGCAGGTAGTGCAGCTTTGTTACCTTTGGTTGGTTGTTCGACTAAGCCAGAAACACAACATGTCGTAGTTATTGGTGGTGGCTTCGGTGGTAGCGCGGTGGCTAAATACCTTAAAAAATATCAGCCCTCGTTAATGGTGACTTTGATTGAACCTAAAACCACGCATGTCACTTGTCCGGGTTCTAACTGGCATTTAGCGGGCTTGGTCAGCATGGAACAGCTGACATTTAATTACGATGGCTTAAAGAAACGCGGTGTTCAGATCGTTCACGATAGCGTGACAGCGATTGATGAGCAAGCGCATCAAGTCACCTTAGCGGGTGGTCAGAAGCTGACTTACAGCAAATTAATTGTGTCACCTGGTATTGATTTTAAGTGGGGAGCAATTGAAGGCGTAACGCAAGCGAATGCAGAGAAAATGCCTCATGCTTGGCAGGCGGGTCCGCAAACCCTGTTGTTGAAACAACAAATCGAATCGATGAAGCAAGGTGGCACTTTCGTCATGATCGCTCCGCCTAACCCTTATCGTTGTCCGCCAGGCCCTTACGAGCGTGTAGGTATGGTGGCTCAGTATTTTAAAAAGCACAATCCTAAAGCCAAGATTATTATCTTGGATCCGAAAGACAAATTCTCTAAACAAGGGTTGTTCGTGGAAGCTTGGCAAGATTTATATGGTGACATGGTCGAATGGACGGGTGCTATGGATGGTGGTAAGGTCACTAAAGTCGATGTCAATACCATGACCGTGTATGCCGAAGCGGGCGAAGTTAAAGCGGACGTGATCAATGCTATTCCTGCACAAAAAGCAGGTGCTTTAGCCTTTACCGCAGGTTTAACGAATGAATCGGGTTTTTGTCCTGTCAATCCAACGACTTTTGAATCAACGTTGAAAAAAGATATTTATGTCATTGGTGATGCGGCTATTGCGGGTGCTATGCCTAAATCGGCGCACAGTGCGGTATCTCATGCTAAGATGACGGCTGCTGCGGTGGTTAATGCGCTAACAGGCAAAAGCGATTTCCCGACCATTAATGCCAATACCTGTTATTCGTTAGTTTCCGATAGTTATGCCATTTCAATCGTGGGCGTTTATGCCGTGCAAAATGGTAAAATTGACGAAATCAAAGGTGCTGGTGGTGTGTCGCCCGCTAAAGCGGATAACGACTTCCGTGCTATGGAAGCTATCTACGCTAAGGGTTGGTACAGCAGTATCACGCAAGATGTTTGGGGTGCTTAAGCAGCATCGGCTGAGTTAAGCCTAGAAAAACAGCACCTTTAAGGTGCTGTTTTGGTTTTAGTGTCTTGATAAATAGAAGGAAATACTATGTCTATATTATTGAACTTTATGCTGATAGTAAGTTTGGTGCCCATGTCGTCATGCACGAGCAATGCATGGCAACATTCTGCACAAGAAGCAGCTAAACAACAGTGCAACCCATTACCCGATGGTGAGAGAGAGCGTTGTTTACAGCGTTTAATGCAACAAACTCAGCCCCATTAAGGAAAGCTATAACGCCTTTCTTGTGCTAACCAAGGATTGGTTTTTTCAATCGGCTCTGCCGGTGCCTTTTTAACAGGTTTAGTCGAAGTTTTAGGTTGTGTTGTGGCAACCTTGCGCTCGGGTTTAGTGTTCGCTTCAGAAGCTACTGCTGGTGCCGAGTTGGCTACGGCAGTTTGTTTGTCGATGGCTTCTTTAGCGGCTTTTTCGGCCAGTTCTTTTTCTTGTTGCGCTTTTTGTAACGCTTCAGATTGCGCACGAATCGCTGCTTCTTGTTCGGCAGCGATTTTTTCAATGTCTTTCAACTCAGGAATCAAATCTACTTTGGGTGCATCTGCCCAAACTGACGCGTGACTAAATAAGAGCACTGTCCAAATAATCATCCAACGAGGCTTCATAATCCTATCCTTCTGCATTCGTAAGCACCACCTGTGCCCAATCACCTTGTGTGGTTGAGCTAACAAGTTTTGTGCCAAGTGCTTGATAGTGTTCAATCAGTGGCTCAATTTGTTCCACTAAAATGCCCGACATAACCAAAAGTCCATTGGGTGCGAGCAGTCCTAACAATTGTGGTGCGAGCATTTTCAATGGATTAAATAGGATATTTGCCACCACAATGTCGGCTTTAACGCTGGGCATTTGATCGGGAAGATAGAGTTCCAGTTGAACCTGATTTTGTGCCGCATTTTGTGCCGAAGCATGCATGGCTTGAGGATCAATATCCGTACCAACAATTCGTTCAGCACCCAGTTTAGCGGCGGCGCAGGCCAGAATGCCAGAACCACAGCCAAAATCAATCACCGTTTTACCCGCTAAATCATGATTGGATAGCCAGGTTAAGCAGAGTGCGGTGGTGGGATGGTCGCCGGTACCAAAAGCCAAACCAGGATCAAGCAATAAATGAATGCTATCGGGTTCAGGTGGCGTTAGCCAACTGGGCACCACCCATAGGCGTTCACCGAATTTGACAGGTTGAAATTGATCCATCCATTCACGTACCCAGTCCTTATCTTCTAGCGCTTCGACACGAACCGGAAATTGCGCAACTTGAGGCCAGCGAGAAGCTAACAGCGCTAATAACGCATCGGTATCACGGCTAGCTTCAAACAATCCAGTCACACGTGTATCTGGCCAAATGGGTGTAGAACCAATGGGTGGCTCAAAAATCGGGCTGTCCGCAGCATCTGTGAGGGTCACAGCTAAACTGTCCATGGCTTCTAACGCATCCGACAAGGCTTCAGCATAACGCTTGGGTACTTCGGTGTACACCTGAATCCAAGACAATTAGTGCATTCCTAGTTTTTTTTCAAGGTAGTGAATATTCACACCGCCTTTACGGAAACCATCATCACTAATAATGTCTTTTTGTAAGCCAATATTGGTTTTGATGCCTTCAATCACCATTTCCGACAGCGCATTTTCCATGCGTGCCAGCGCACTTTCACGGGTGTCACCATGGACAATGATTTTACCAATCATCGAATCATAGGTAGGTGGAACGCTGTAACCGCCATAAATGTGCGAGTCCCAACGAACACCAATACCACCCGGTATGTGGGCGCGGGTAATTTTACCAGGGCTAGGCATAAAGTTATGGGTTGGGTCTTCAGCGTTAACACGACATTCAATGGCATGACCGCGTAATTGAACATCTGCTTGGGTGAAAGGCAGTGGCAAGCCCGCTGCAATTTGAATTTGCGTGCGCACCAAATCAATACCCGTGACCATTTCGGTGACAGGGTGCTCGACTTGAATACGGGTATTCATTTCGATAAAGTAAAAATGGCCTTTTTCATACAGGAATTCAAAGGTACCTGCGCCACGATAATTCATTTCGATACAGGCTTTGGCACATTGATTGCCAATAAATTCGCGTTCTGCTTCGGTAATGCCCGGTGCTGGCGCTTCTTCGACCACTTTTTGGTGGCGACGTTGCATCGAGCAATCACGTTCACCCAGATGTACCGCATTGCCTTGACCGTCAGACAACACCTGAATTTCGATGTGACGGGGGGTCTGCAGGAATTTTTCCATGTAAACTTCAGGATTGTTAAAGGCAATACCTGCTTCACTTTGGGTGAGGGCAATCGACTCTAACAGCATTTCTTTGTCATAGACAACACGCATACCACGACCGCCACCACCACCAGCCGCTTTGATGATGACAGGGTAACCAATGCGTTCTGCAATGGCATAATTTTCTTCAGCATTATCATCAAGTGGTTTGCCAGAGCCAGGAACTGTGGGCACGCCAGCCGCCATCATGGTGCGAATGGCGGATACTTTATCCCCCATCAGACGAATCGAATCGGAACGAGGTCCAACAAAAATGAAGCCACTGGCTTCAACCCGTTCAGCAAAATCTGGGTTTTCAGACAAGAAACCATAGCCTGGATGAATGGCATCTGCCCCAGTAATTTCAGCCGCAGATAAAATAGCGGTTGCGCTTAAATAGCTTTTTGCTGAAGGACCAGGACCAATACAAACGGTTTCATCGGCCAAGCCGACGTGTTTAAGTGAACGGTCAGCTTCTGAATAAACGGCAACGGTTTTAATGCCCAGTTCACGACAGGCGCGTAAAATGCGTAGCGCAATTTCGCCACGATTGGCAATGAGTAATTTTTTAATCATAGCAAGCTTTACCCGATAATGAATAAAGGTTGACCGTATTCTACTGGGTCAGCATTTTCAACAAGAATGCTAATCACCTTGCCACTGACTTCCGATTTAATTGGGTTCATGATTTTCATTGCTTCGATAATACACAGGGTATCACCCACTTTAACACTTTGACCCACTTCGACGAAGTTTTTCGCACCAGGCGCAGGCGCAGCATAGAAACTACCGACCATGGGTGATTTGACTTGTGTGCCTGCAGGTAAGCTATTAGCTGCTGGTGTTGCAGGTGGAGTGGCATCACTAGCGGGTGCTGTGATGGCTGGTGCAGTAGCTGCCGTGTGCATCATCGGAGCTTGCATCATCACCCCCCCTTCAACAGGGTGGGCGCGTGTGATGCGCAGGCTAACTTCATCATTATTAAATTCCACTTCAGCCACTTGGTATTTGTCGGCTAGTTCGAATAGTTTGCGGATATCCTGCATGTCCATAAAGGGCTCTCTCTGAATAATTTAATTGGTTAATATATTGAATGGCTGTGTAATGTCTGGGATTTATATGTCCAAGTGATCTAATGCAGCTTGCAGCGCTAAGGCGTAACCAATTGGGCCAAGCCCCACAATGGTACCGACAGCCAAGTCGGAAAAATAAGAATGATGCCTAAAAGGCTCGCGCTTATGCACATTAGAAAGGTGTACTTCAATAAAGGGAATGGCAACACCGGCTAAGGCATCACGCAAGGCAATACTGGTATGGGTAAAAGCCGCAGGATTGATGATGATAAAACTGATTTCATCTTCAACCGCTTGATGAATACGATTGATTAGTTCGGCTTCAGAGTTGCTCTGAAAATGGTACAAGCGAACCTCAAACTCATCGGCTAACTGTTCCAGCTCCTGCACGATATCGGCCAGCGTTCTCGTGCCATAATGTCCCGGTTCGCGACGACCCAAAAGATTGATATTGGGTCCATTAAGTACCAAAATATTTGCCATGCTGATGTTCACTTTCACTAATAAGACTAATTATAGCGCAGATGATTCACCTATGACCATTAAGGGTTAAGGGCTTTTGACAATTGTTGAGCAAATGCTTCTGCTTTCATAAAACCAACCACGCGCAAACCACGACGTTCATTGCCCTGAGCATCAAAGAACAAAATGGCGGGCGGTCCGACTAAGCCAAAGCGTTTTAGTAGTGCCTGATGCTCGGCTGTGTTGTCAGTTAAGTCAATTTGTACCAGTTTTATTTGCTGCATTTGACTGGCAACGCGAGCATCGGTAAAGGTGAATTGCTCCATTTCTTTACAAGAAACACACCAGTCCGCGTAAAAGTCGAGCATCACCACCTGTTGTTTGCTTTTGGCTTCTGCTAAAACCGCATCCAACTCGTCGGTGGAGTTGACGCGTTGGAAAAGGTCATGCGCATTGCCGCTACTGACAGCTGCAGATGAATTGCCCGCGAAGTGAGATAGAGGCGTTAAACTGCTTTTACCGCCGCTGGCAACGGCAATGAGTAGGAAGACACCCCAGATAAAGCCCAACAATCCTAGGCTTTTCCACAGTTTCTGCCAGCCACTGGTAGCCGCATCGAAAGCGCCTAAGTAAATAGCCGAACTGATGGCTAATGCCGCCCAAAGTAACAGGCTGATGCTTTCAGGCAGAATACGTGACAGCATCCAAATGGCCACGGCCAACAGAGCAACACCAAATACCGCTTTAACCGCATCCATCCATCCGCCTGCGCGTGGCATATACTTGCCCGCAGCCGTGCCGACTGCTAGCAGCGGTAATCCCATACCCATACTTAAAGCGAAAAGCGCAGCGCCACCTAAAAAGGCATCGCCTGTTTGACCAATGTAAATTAACGCACCTGCTAGGGGAGGGGCGACACAAGGACCAACAATCAATGCCGATAAGAAACCCATCACGGCAACACCGGCTAGTGTTCCGCCTTGTTGCTTGTTAGAAATGTCGGCGAGTTTAGCTTGCACACTGGCAGGCAATTGCAATTCAAAAAAGCCAAACATCGAAAGGGCTAGCGCAATAAAAATAAGACTAAAAGCGCTTAGAATCCATGGATTTTGGAAAGCCGCCTGCAGGTTAGCCCCAAACAGCCCTGCCAAAACGCCCGCAATGGTGTAGGTAGATGCCATCGCCAACACATACACCAACGAAAGGGTAAAAGCACGACGTGTGGTGAGTCCTTGACCTTGGCCGACAATAATCGATGACAAAATGGGAATCATTGGGAAGACGCAGGGTGTGAAAGCCAGTAACAAACCAACACCAAAGAAAAACAACAGCGTTAAGCCAATATTGCCACCCGTCAACATACCAGCAATACGATCACTTTCAGATAATTCTTGTTGCGCGGCTTTATCAAAGTCGTTTGTTGGGATGCTGGTTTGTGCTGATTGATTAACCGCTGCCGTAGATTGTTGCTTTGCTTGTTGAATGAAACGATCAACGCTGTTGTTTTCACTGCTACTGCCAGCTTCTGCCGTTAAGCTAATGGTTTGTTTCTGTGGTGGATAACACAAGCCAGCATCGGCGCAGCCTTGAAACTTGACCAGTAAATCGAACTTTCCAGTACCCTGTAGCGGAATATCAACGGTGAAATTTTCTTTATAAATCAGCACGTCACCAAAGTTTGGGTCGTTTTTAAGGATCGCGTTGGGCAGTTGGGGTTTGCTGAGCTGAACGTCACCTTGAGTGACACTAAAGCCTAAGCGTTCTTGATACAGATAGTATTTAGGGGCAACCTTAAAGTGAGCCGAAAGCGTATTGGCATCCTTCATGGTCGCGGTGACTGAAAAGGCCACTTCGGGGTCTAGAAATTCTTCTTCGTTGGCTTTGCCTGATAAACTGGTTAGGCTGGTGATGAATAGCATAAACCAGAGTAGGATGTGTTTCATGAGTTGTTTTCCTTGTCGTAGGAAGATCTAAAAACCTCGCTTCGCTGGTTTTTAGATTTTCCAATTTTGTTTTTTTAACTGAAGAAAGGGGTTTTATCAATGGGTTACATGTTATTTTCCGTAACCCCTTCCTCCAGACCTCCTACCCTTGGGTTTTTAGAGGCGTCCTGTATCTTTTTTGCTAAGGCTTCGACTTTATTGTTATCATTAAGTCAAGATTATGCGTGTAAGGCGCTCGTTTTACAAGAGGAAAGCCATGTTTAGACTGTCGCTCGGTTGGGTGTTGTTTGTATTTATTGCCGATTTGTTTAGTCTGTTTGTTTTAGCAGATGCCATTGGTGCTTGGTGGAGTCTGGCATGGGTGTTGGGCGCGATGATTTTGGGTGTGTTGATCATTTTAGATGCTGGCGATACCTTAAAAAGTCTGGGTGGTATTTTTGCCACACCCTCGGAGCGCGTCGAAGCCATTAAAGAAACACCTTGGCTGTTATTAGTGGGTATCTTGTTTTTTATTCCTGGGGTGCTGAGTGATTTGGTTGCTGTGTTATTGTGGCTGCCGAGTTTGCGTCAAAAAGTGCTACGAGGTCGTAAGTCTTCAATAAACCGCCCATCAGCAGCGAATGATGACAGCGCGCAGGCGGATTCAACGCAGTACACGCGCACTAGCAGCACGGTGATTGAAGGCGAGTGGGTGGAAAAATCACCCACGCATCCGCGGAATGACCGTTTAAGTTGACTAGGTTTAGTCTTTCTTTTGAAAAGACGTGGTGGGCTTAAGCTTGCTTATTTTTACTCGGGTAATTTCCAGTCAATCGGTGTTTGTTGGTGAGCTAATAGTGCGCTATTGATTTTTGAGAAAGGTTTGCTACCGAAAAAACCTCGGTAAGCGGATAGCGGAGAGGGATGAGCGCTGCGAATAACGCTATGGCGTTGTTCGTCGATGAGTGCGCCTTTTTTCTGTGCATAAGCGCCCCAAACTACAAACACACAGTGAGTGTCTCGCTGATTTAATGCTTGAATGATGGCATCGGTAAAGTTTTCCCAGCCCTTACCTTGATGACTGTTGGCATTACCGGCTTCGACGGTGAGCACCGCATTAATGAGTAGTACCCCTTGTGCTGCCCAAGGCATTAAGTAACCAGAGGTGTTGCGAACGCCAAGATCATCGACTAATTCTTGATATATGTTGATTAAAGATTTTGGCAAGGGTCTAACCTGTGGCTGCACCGAAAAGCACAGTCCGTGCGCATGACCAGGGGTAGGATAGGGGTCTTGTCCAATAATCACCACCTTAACCTCATCGAAAGGTGTGGCATTGAGGGCAGCAAACCACTGATTTGCAGCGGGTAAAACCTGCTTTCCTTGCGCTTTTTCTTGTTGCAAAAAGGCTTTGAGTTGTTTCATGTAGTCTTGTTCAAATTCATTCGCTAGCAACTTTAACCAAGAATCTTCTAATTGAATGTTGCTCATGGTGCTAAGCGCTCTTTCACCCAATCTCCTTGACTGTCACGCTTAAATACCAATCTATCATGCAGACGATTGGGTCGGCCCTGCCAAAACTCAACACGATGCGGTATGAGTCGATAGCCACCCCAATGTTCGGGACGTTGCACAGGTTTACCAGCAAATTGTTCGGCAACTTGCGCGAAATGAGCTTCTAATTCGAGGCGATCGGCAACCACTTGTCCTTGTGCTGAAGCGCAAGCACCGAGTTGGCTGTCTCGGGGGCGACTGGAGAAATAGGCATCCGATTGTTTGCTACTGACTTTTTCTACCATGCCCTCTACACGCACTTGACGTTCCATTTCTGGCCAGAAAAACGTCAGTGCTGCTTTTGGGTTGTGGGCTAAGTCTTGCCCCTTTGGTCCAGTGTAATGGGTGTAGAACACCAAGCCAGTATCGAGTCCTTTCAACAACACCACACGAGCATGCGGTTGCAAATGGCTGTCCACGGTAGCCAGCATCATGGCGGTGGGTTCGTAGATCTTCTCAGCGATGGCATCATCAATCCATTGCTGTAAGTTGACGAGCGGATCAGCGGCTAGTTTATCCCAATCTAAGGCGTCTTTTTGATAATGAATACGAATGTCGGCAAGGTTGCGATTGGGCATAACTAAATCCTTTCAGTTGTTAGAAGCGATTCGTGGTAAACTTTGGAAAAAATATAACATGTTCTGATCAGAAATACCCAAGATAGAAAATGCTCATGAAAAAAAACGTGCAGTACTTATGGTTGTGCTTGTTCAGCTGCTTCAGTCTGGCTAGCTTAGCTCAAGAACGGGTTTATACGGTTGGGGTGGCCAATTTTCAAGCCAATCTCAGTATGGCGGCTCAACTGAATCCCATTTTGAAATGGGTAGGAGAGCGTGCCGGTGTTGAGCTGGTGATGAAGTCGGGCTATAACTTTGACGATATGCAACGTCATCTTGCACGGGGTGAGTATGATTTCTATATCGGCTTTCCGGCGCTGCAACCGGATATTCGCAAAGGACTAGCCTATCGCGTTTTGGCGGCATCAGCTGGTACGGCACAAAGCGCCATTATTGTGTCAGAGCAATCGCCCTATCGTCAGCTATCCGATCTCAAAGGTCAACCGGTCGCCATGGGAAGTCATGGCATTTTCATTGCCAATGTGGTGCCTATGTCGGCGTTGCTGAGTGCAGGCGTTGCCGTAAAACCTATTATGGTGGGCAATCAAGAATCGCTAATCACTGAGTTTAAACTGGGTAAATTTCAAGCCATTGCGGTGAACTTAATGGGGTTTAAGCGTCAAATTGGTCAAGATAATTATCCCCATCGTGTGCTTTGGCAGTCTCAACCCATCATGAATTATCCTTTATTAGTTAGGTATCAGGTGGTTCCCGAAGGAGTTGCGCAGCGGGTGCAGCGTGCTTTTGTTGATATGGCAACAGACCCAGAGGGTAAAGAAGTCTTAGCCAGAGTGAATGCCCGCCCGGGTGTGCGCTGGTCGGGTTGGGTAGCGGCGACCGATCAAGATTATGAGTTTGCCATAAAGAGTTATCAATTGATTCAACCCATTAGCGGAGGCGTGCATGAGCCGATCAAATAAGGTCATTCGTCCACTATTCAGGGGGTGGCTATGGGGTTAAGAACCAAGCTCTATCTATTTCTCAGCGGTATTGTGATGTTTACCGTGTTATCCAGTTTTGTATTGCTTATTTGGCTAGCTAGGGGCTACGTGGCGCAAGATACGGAACAGCGTGTGCATGAATTGTCCGATTTGGTTGCTCAAGACATTGTGATTGCCAATATTACCGATGACTATGCGCGCTTAGATCAGCGTTTTCAGCGTTACGTAAAACAGAGTTTCGTTAAGCGTATTTATTGGCAGATAGAAGGGCAGAAACCACTCGAATCCTATTCTAATGAACCTTTGGTGGTGCCAGACTGGTTTAAGTCCTTATTTGCCCAAGCAGACATCAGTGTGATTCAGTCGGTCGATTGGTTCGGTAAACAATATGGCGAACTGAAAATTGAAGGTGATAGTAATGGTGTCATTAACAACCTATGGTATTTAATGCTTTACTGGTTGTTATTGCTGGCTTTTATTGTCTTGATTCTGGTAATGATTATCGAATTGGTAACCAAGCCGATTATTCAGCAGATTGAATTTTTATCGAAGGATGCTCAACGGATTGGGTCTGGATCATTAACCGAACCCATCCGTGTTGGTGGCGCTGCCGAAGTCTTGCAGCTTTCCTTGTCGATGGAGCAAATGCGCGAGGCATTACAAGAAAATCGTCATAAGGCGCAGCAGCAACAACAAGCCTTAAGGGTGTTGAGTGATGAAAATGAACAACGTTTGATTTGGTTAAAAAATTTACTGAATACCTTACCGTTAGCGGTATTGCTCGAAGATGGCAATGCGAAGGTGGTTTTTTCGAATCAGTTGTATTGTGACTTTTTCAAAATTGCGCTGACCCCTAAGCAACTCGTTGGTCATAAAAGCGAAACCTTGATGATGGATACACGCTTGTTGTTTGCTAACCCCAATGAGTTTGTGCAAAAAGTGCAATCGGTCACTGCCTTATCTCAAGCATCGCATCGACAGTTATTTGCTATGCAAGATGGGCGCTGGCTGATGCAAGACTTTATCCCCATGCGTGATGAGCGTTCTGCGGCGTTTGTCGGGCGTTTGTGGTTATACCAAGATGTCACAGAAAACCATCAGCTTGAACAGCGCCTGCGTTGGCAAGCGAATCATGATAGCTTAACAGGTTTGCTTAGTCGTTCTGCATTTGAACAAGCCTTGTCGGAGTTGCCTAAGCAAGCGATTCAATCTTATGCTTTGCTTTATATTGATTTAGATCAGTTTAAGCTGATTAACGATACCTCGGGTCACATGGCGGGAGATGAGTTGCTGAAACAAGTGGCGCAACGCTTAGCGACCATGTTGGCTAAGGATATGATACTTGCCAGAATGGGTGGTGACGAATTTGCGATTATCATGGTGGGCGATGCACAACAGGCGATGGCGATGGCCGAAAGTATTCGTTATATGCTGGCTGAGTTCCGCTTTGTTTACTTTGAGCGTCAATACCAAATTGGCGCCAGTATTGGCGTTGTTCCCGACATTGGTGCCGAGCAAGATGCCAAAATGCTGATGGCAATGGCTGATGCTGCCTGTTACGCCGCTAAGAATGCGGGACGTAATCATGTGTGGTTGTACCAATCTACCGATGATTATTTGCGTAGCCAACAAGAAGAAATGCGCATTGTCAGTGAATTGCATTCCGCCCTTGAAACGAACCAATTTGAACTTTATGCGCAACGTATTATGCCCTTGCAAAAAGATGAAACGCAGTTGCATTTGGAAATTCTATTGCGGTGGCGTGATCAGTCTGGTAAATACATTGCGCCCGACTTGTTTATTCCTGCTGCTGAGCGTTACGGTTTAATGCATTTAATCGATCGTTGGGTGATTCAGCACACGCTCACTTACCTGAGTCAACATCCCAGCTTGTTGGAAAGGATTGCAGTGTGTGGTATTAACTTGTCGGGGGCTTCTTTCTCACAACCGGATTTAGTGAGTTTTGTCCGTGACTTGATTCAGCAAACGCATTTTCCAGGTCATAAGATTTGTTTTGAAATTACCGAAACGGCAGCCGTTACTCAGCTCAGTCAGGCGCATGAATTCATTGTCGCGCTTAAAGCCTTAGGTTGTCAGTTTGCACTGGATGATTTTGGTTCGGGTCAGTCCTCTTTCCGCTACCTAAAACAGTTACCAGTCGATTATTTAAAAATTGATGGTAGCTTTGTTAAGTCGATGTTAGTGGATAAAACCAACGAAGCTTTGGTGAGAGGTATGCAAGAAATTGCGCAGGCGTTGGGTATGATGACCATTGCCGAATTTGTTGAGCATGACGCGGTGGCGCAAGCATTGAAATCGATTGATGTGGATTATGCGCAAGGCTGGCATTTCCATAAAGCGCAACCTTTAAGCAGTTTATTAGGCGAGGGGATCTTATGAGGTTTATCTGGCAAGTTGACAACATCAAGTGTGGTGGCTGTGCAGGACGTATTCGTCAACAATTAAGCAAGTTAGCGGGTGTTAGTTTGGTGGAAGTGGATGTCGGCTTGGCGCAAGTTAGGGTAGAAGCGGATGAAGCTAGCGAAAATTTAATACTCGCTGAGCTGGCGCGTTTGGGTTATCCACTCAGTGGTACTAGCCAAGGTTTATCGGCTATTCAAGCCGATGTGCGCTCGTTTGTTTCTTGTGCCATAGGTCGCATGCAGTCAGAAACAGCTTCCTAATGGCACAAGCTTTGCTTTTCCATCATAATGGAGTAGGTTAAGTTTATTGCTTAGCTGCCGATAACCCATTCATTATGAAATAGGCAAATACGTTATGTGGTTAAAACCCGTTGGTTTTTTAATACTAGCCCTAGCCATTATTGGTGGCTTTGCCATTATGCAAGGACCGCTTGGTGAACTTTGGCATCCCTCCGAGTTGGTGGTGATTTTAGGGGCTAGCTTGGCTGCTTTTTTGTTGGCAGCACCCATACCCGTGGTGCTACGCACCTTTGTGATGTCATTACGTTTTTTTCAGAGCGACAAAACGAACCTTAAAGTTTATCAACAGCTACTCGGATTGCTATTAGAACTGTTCAAATTATCGCGGGCTCAAGGGGTGTTAGCACTGGATAAGCACATTTCAGACCCCGATTCGAGTCCCGTTTTCGCTAAATATCCGGCAGTGTCGGCTCACAAAGAATTGTCGAGTTTTGTGCTGGATTGTTTCAGTTACGTGTTGATGAATCCACCTAAAGGACATGAAATTGATAAAATGGCTGAAAAGCGTATCAGTCTATGGTTCAAATCTGCTTCGGAAGTGCCGAAACTGACTGGCAAAGTGGGTGACTGGCTACCTGGATTTGGTATTATGGCAGCCATTATGGGCGTTATTCTAACGATGACGACGGTGGGTGGACCGGTTGAAATTACCGCTCAGTTTATTGGGGCAGCACTCACGGGTACCTTTTATGGTATCTTCTTCGCTTTTGCCATTGTCGGACCTTTTACCCACGCCATGGAAGTGATGTTACGACAAGATAAAATGCTGTTTGAAATGGCTGCAGGTGCCATTGCGGCTTACGCCGACGGTGTTTCGCCTAACTTGGCGATTGAAATTGGTCGTCAGCGCGTACCGCCAGAGTACCGAGAAAAACTATTGGAAAATGCATGAGCGCCCACGACGACGATGATGAGGGCGGTGGCGCCCACGGTGGTTCTTGGAAAATTGCGTTAGCCGATTTGATGACGGTGTTGATGGTTTTTTTCTTGGTCATGTGGTTGTCAGCCATTATGGATCCAGAAGACCGACGTGCCTTAGCCGATAGCTTCGCCACGGTTAAGTCAGAGGGTGGGGTGCAAGAAAGTAGCCCGATGCCGGAGCAAAAAGGTGATGTACTGATTAACCCGATTGAGCTTAAGCCCTTAACCAAATCTGACATTGAAAGCATGATCAAGAAAATGGATGCTTCGGTGGAAGAAACACCTGAGCATTTTGTCATTACTTTGCGTTCCGACAAAGCCTTTGAAAGCGGTCGTGCCAGTTTGCAAGAAGCGACTAAGGCTCAGTTAGAAAAAATGGCTGAAGAGTTGGCTAGTCGTCGTAATAAATTAGTGATTACCGGGCATACGGATAATGTGCCTATTCGCAATGTTACCTTTCCTTCCAACTGGGAATTGTCTTCGGCTCGTGCTTCATCGGTAGCGCGTTTATTTGAAGATTTTGGCGTGGATAAGACGTATATGACGGTATCGGGGCGTGCGGATGCAGAGCCTTTAGTCGCCAATGACACCAACGTCGGTCGTGCGCAAAATCGTCGTGTGGTGATTCTGCTGGAAAAGCAGAGTGTGCCATTGCCGACTGAAAAAGCCGCAATTAAGTCGAAGTAGGACTCCCTCTCCTGAGGGAGAGGGTTGGGGTGAGGGCTTTTCCTAGGCCTTAAGGTTTTTTCGCGCCCGACACACGGGGCAATCTGGGTCTTGTGTCAATTTAAAACGACGCTGGTTCATGGTTAGCCCGTCAAACAGCATTACTTCACCAATTAAACTGGCATTACCCAATAATACTTTGAGCGTTTCCAAGGCTTGCATCACCCCCAAGGTGCCAACGACTGGCGCAACAATGCCTTGCGCATCACAGGTTTCACCTCCTTGATTGGCTTGCGGGTCGAAGCACAGATAACAGGGTGCGTCGGGATTGCGTCCATCAAACACACTCAGTTGACCTTCCCAACGAATCGCCGCCGCAGACACCAATGGCTTTTGCGCCATCATCGCCGCTTCATTGATAGCGGTGCGGGAAAAGCCATTGTCGGTACAATCAACCACCACATCGGCTTGTTTGCACAGGGTTAACAGCTGTTCTGGACTTAAAAAAGCATTGATGGCATTAATGCTAATGTGTGGATTTACCTCGAGTAGGGTTTGTTTCGCCGACTCAACCTTGCTCATGCCCACAGTAGCCTCTCGATGTACAATTTGACGCTGTAAATTGCTGGCTTCTACCACATCAAAATCGACTAAGGTCAAGGTGCCAACTCCTGCGGCTGCACAATACAAGCTGGCGGGTGATCCCAAGCCACCTAAGCCAATAATGAGTGCGTGACTGTTAGCCAGAGTGGTTTGTCCTTCCAAACCAATTTGACTTAAACGAATTTGGCGGTCGTAGCGCGCGGTTAGGATTTCATTTAGCGGTTGTGGTGACATGGTTTTCCTATGCATGGGTATATTGACCAAGGGTAATGCGATCATTATTACCATAATCTCGATGGGTGGCAATGGCACTAAAGCCGACCGAGTGCATCAGTTGTCTAACAGCAGCCCCTTGATCGTAGCCATGTTCAAGTAGCAACCAGCCGTCGGGGTTTAGGTGTTTCGGTGCTTGTGCAATCAGATGACGAATATCGTCTAAGCCATCGACACCACTGGTGAGGGCGCTTATGGGTTCATGGGGTAGACTCGTTTGCTGTAAATGCGGGTCGTTTTGTGCAATGTAGGGCGGATTACTGACAATTAGGTCAAAGCGGCGATGAGATAGGGCGCTAAACCAGTCGCTATGTATAAATCGAATACTGGGTAAGCGGTGCGCACAGGCATTGTCTTGAGCAACGGCTAAGGCGGGTTGGCTGGCATCTAAAGCAGTCACTTGAGCAAGCGGTCGATGATGCGCAATGGCAATGGCTATCGCCCCTGTACCTGTTCCCAAGTCACACACTGTCCAAGGCGCACGCTCAGGAATAAGTTCTAAGGCGGCATCGACCAATAATTCGGTATCTTGACGCGGAATGAGGGTATCGGGTGTGACCGAAAGTCGTAATCCGTAAAATTCTGTATCCCCCAGAATATAGGCGAGGGGTTCGCCTTCTAAGCGTCGCTTTATCCACACGCTGAGCTGTGTTTGTTGGGCATCAGTCACTGCTTTTTCGGGATAAGTACGTAGTTGAGTGCGTGTTAACCCTGTGACACGACAGAGCATGAGTTCAGCTTCTCGACTGGCTTCTTCGGGGGGCAGTTGGTGGCGTAACCAACTTAGGGTTTGTTGAATATTCATCACCCAATTATAACTGATGAATAAAAATAGGCATAAAAAAACCACCCGGTTAGGGGTGGTTCAAGCTCACAAAACTGTTAGCAAACCAAATTAGAATTTGTATTTAGCTTGAATGGTATAAGCCATTTGTGAGTGTTTGGTAGTGTTAGAACTTGAGCCGGTATACATACCACCACTAAATGCTTGACTGACTGAGCTAGTGTCAACCGTGTTGGTTACTTCTGGAGCGTACATCACTGACCCTTCAATGGTTACGCTCTTGGTAATATCGTAACCGCCACCGAATGAGAAGTGTTGTTCGGTGATGGCTGGGAAGAACACATTATTGAACATGTTGACTGCGCCATTTTGATATTGGCCAGGAGCCA
>CAZFLX010000038.1:0-15064 GCA_964519885.1 uncultured Francisella sp.
TTCCCCTATGCACCCTTAGCAGGGGTGTGCCTTCAGCCACTCGGCCAACTCACCATCAAGTAATTTGTACATTATACGGAGTTATAACAACCTTTGCAAGGTTTATTCTAAATCAAATGCCGCGTGCAAGGATTGAACCGCACGTTCTAATTCGCCTTCACGAATGACCACAGAAATCTTAATTTCAGTAGTACTAATCATCTCAATGTTCACGGCTTCGTTATAAAGCACTTCAAACATACGAGCAGCGACACCAGCGTGTGAGCGCATACCAATACCCACTAAAGACACTTTAACAATGCCCTTGTCTGACAATACTTCCTTCGCGCCCATCTCGGTAGCATGGGTATTCAAAATAGCCAGCGCTTTCTCGCAATCGTTACGCGAAACGGTAAAGGTAAAATCAGTCGTACCCGCAACCGATTGATTCTGAATAATCATATCGACTTCGATATTCGCTTCTGAAATCGGCTTCAAAATCGCGTAAGCAATACCTGGACGGTCTGGCACACCCAGTACGGTTAATTTGGCTTCATCACGACTAAAAGCAATACCTGAAATAACGGGGTTTTCCATCAACTCTTCCTCTGAACAAATCAGTGTCCCTTGCGGGTTTTCTTCAAATGTAGACAGTACGCGTAAGCGCACTTTATATTTACTGGCAAATTCGACCGAACGAATCTGCAATACTTTAGAACCTAAACTGGCCATTTCTAACATTTCATCGAAAGAAATACGATTCAAACGACGCGCTTTAGGTACAACGCGTGGGTCGGTGGTATAAACCCCGTCAACGTCGGTATAAATTTGGCATTCGTCGGCTTTTAATGCTGCAGCCAAAGCCACGCCAGTGGTATCCGAGCCACCACGACCTAGCGTTGTTAAGTTACCTTGCTCATCAACCCCTTGGAAACCAGCGATAACGACTACCTTACCTGCATCTAACTCAGCACGAATTTTTTGATTATCAATCGACTGAATACGCGCTTTATTAAATGACTGGTCGGTAACAATACCGACTTGCTGGCCTGTAAAAGAAATCGCAGGCACACCAATACTCTCTAACGCAATCGCTAACAAACCAATGGTTACCTGTTCGCCCGTGGTCAGAATCATATCTAACTCGCGCGGATTAGGTTTAGCGGTGATTTGCTGCGCTAAACCGATTAAGCGGTTGGTCTCCCCCGACATAGCAGACACAACAATAACCAACTCGTTACCTTGCTCACGCCATTTTTTGATTTTTTTGGCCACATTTTGAATGCGATCGACAGTGCCAATGGAAGTACCGCCGTATTTTTGAACGATTAACGCCATTTTCTTACAGTTTTCCCGTTACCAAGTTTAAATTAATTTGCTTATGATGCTATCTTTAGCAGCGGCTAAAGCGGCTGGCAAAGCGTCAACATCGCTACCGCCTGCTTGAGCCACATCGGGACGTCCACCGCCCTTACCACCAATCGCTTGTGCAATCGTTGATACCAGCTCACCCGCTTTTAAGTTACCATGTAAAGCTTTGCTAACAGCCGCAATTAAGGTCACTTTACCTTCTGAAACCGAAGCCAAAACGACCGCAGCTGGCTGGCACTTATCACGAACACGCTCAGCCAGTTCTCGCAATGACTTACCATCAATATCGGCTAATTGCGCAACGACGCACTTGCCTGATGCAGTGCTGTGAGCAGCCGCAACCAACTCGCTTTCTTTCGCCAAAGCGACAGCTAGTTTTGCTGACTCCAGTTGTTTTTCCAATGACTTGATTTGTTGGCTCATGGCATCAATACGATCCATTACTTTATCGCGTGACACTTTAAATCCATTCGCTAAAGCGCCTAATTGAGCATCTTGTTGCTGCACATAACTCAGCGCTTTAGCACCTGCAACGGCTTCAACACGACGAATGCCCGATGCAACAGCGCCATCACTCACCACTTTAATTAAGCCAATTTCACCTGTGCGTTGTACGTGAATACCACCACAAAGTTCAATAGAAGCATCGCCCATATCGACCACACGCACCACATCACCGTATTTTTCGCCAAACAGTGCCATCGCACCTTTCGCTTTAGCGGCATCGATGCTCATTTGCTCAATCACTACGGGTAAATTACGCATCACATTCGCATTAATGATGCTTTCGACACGCATGATTTGCTCTGCACTAATCGGTTCACCATGTGAGAAGTCAAAACGTAAACCTTCAGCATTCACTAACGAACCTTTCTGCTCGACGTGGGTTCCCAACACTTCACGCAAGGCAGCATGCAATAAATGCGTCGCAGAGTGATGAGCGACAATCGCTTTGCGCAACTCTGCATTCACTTGAGCGGTTAGGCTTTGACCTTCACTGATACTGCCAGCCGTCACTTCGACACGATGTACCCACATATCGCCTTGTTTTTGCGTGTCGATAACCTGAGCGGAATTCATACCACCGGTAAGACTACCCGTATCACCCACTTGACCGCCAGATTCAGCATAAAATGGCGTTTGGTTCAGTACCACCAGCGCGATTTCACCTGCTGAGACTTCAAAACGACGTTCGCCACCCACAAAGATAGCCGCGACAGTGACTTCTGCCTGTGTTGAATCATAACCTAGGAAATTTGTGGCTTGGTAGAAGTCAGTCACACCCGCCTCGCCCGCCGCAAAGCTGCTGGCTTTACGCGCACGCTCACGTTGCGCTTGCATTTCACGCTCAAAACCCGCTTCATCAATGGTCAGGTTGTGCTCACGCGCCACATCAGCAGTTAAATCGACTGGGAAACCATAGGTGTCGTAAAGTTTGAATACCACGTCACCAGGTAGTTCAGTACCTTTCAGCTCAGCTAAAGCTTCCCCTAACAACTTCATCCCATTGGCTAAAGTTAAGGCAAAGCGTTCTTCTTCTTGCAATAGAGCCTGTTCTACTTTTACTTGCGCTGCCGCCAACTCTGGGTAAGCCGCACCCATAGTATTGACTAAAGCTTTCACTAGCTGATGGAAAAAATGACCCTGAATACCGAGTTTGTTACCATGACGCAAGGCACGACGAATCACGCGACGCAACACATAACCACGTCCTTCGTTCGAGGGTAATACACCATCGACAATCATAAAACTGGTGCTACGAATATGGTCGGCAATCACGCGCAGTGAAGGATGATCGACTGGGGTATTGGGTGCAAATGCACGAACGGCATTAATCAAGGTAACAAAGGTGTCGATTTCATAGTTGCTATGCACACCTTGCAAGACTGCCGCTAAACGCTCCAACCCCATACCAGTATCCACCGAGGGCTTAGGCAAAGGCGTTAGTGTACCGTCTGCAGAACGGTCGAACTGCATGAACACCAGGTTCCAAATCTCGATATAACGGTCACCGTCTTCATCGGGGGAACCAGGAGGACCACCTGGAATTGCTTCACCGTGATCGTAGAAAATTTCGGTACAAGGACCACAAGGTCCCGTATCACCCATCTGCCAGAAGTTATCTTTCGCGCCACAACGTGATAAACGATCAGCAGGCACACCCACTTCTTTCAACCAAATGTCAGCCGCTTCGTCGTCTTCATGAAAGACCGTTACCCAGAGTTTTTCAGCTGGAATGCCCAAACGTTGTGTCAGCAACTCCCAAGCGAAGAAAATGGCGTCGCGCTTAAAGTAATCACCAAAACTGAAGTTACCTAACATCTCGAAAAAGGTGTGATGACGCGCTGTGTAACCAACATTATCTAAATCGTTGTGCTTACCACCGGCACGAATACAGCGTTGGACACTAACGGCACGATTGTAGGCTCGCTTATCTTGTCCTAAAAATACATCCTTAAACTGCACCATACCCGCATTGGTAAACAACAAGGTCGGGTCATTGCCAGGCACAACGGGAGATGAGTGCACGCCCGTATGACCCTTTTCGGCAAAAAAGCCTGTAAAGGCATCACGAATTTGTTGAGAACTGAGGTTTTTCATCACTGCTTTACCAATTTCCATTAATCACTTTCTGTTTTGAGTGCTAAACGCACCGTATCGCCATCGAAACCTCGATAGCTTAAAAAACGCATTTGCTTTGCCACATCACTTGCTGCTTTAGGCAAAGTCGAGCCAAACTTTTTCACTCTAACCGCAATGGCCAACTCAAGCCAATCCACGTCGGCTTCTTGCAAACATTGACTAACGACTTCAACATTTGCAGCTTTTTGTTGTAACGCTTGCTGAATATGACGCTGTCCATGTCCCAGTGCAATTTCTTTACGAATAAAGGCTTGAACATAGCGCACTTCATTCAACCAATCACTTTCATTCAACTCTTCGACGACTGCGGTGATTTCTGTCTCACAATCTGGGTGCTTGAGTTTAAGCTTACGAATCAGTTCTTGCGTGCCATGCTCTCGCTGCGCCAGCAACTGTTGTGCTTTGGCACGCAGAATGTCTCGACAGTTAAGCAGCGGCATCCGCTACTGGCACTGTCTGAGGCAACTTTTCAGCACGAATTTTCGCTTCTAATTCAGCTGCAATATTGGGGTTAGATTTCAAGAATTGACGCACATTATCCTTGCCCTGGCCAATTTTTTCGCCATTGTAGCTGTACCAAGAGCCTGATTTTTCAATAATCTTCAACTCAGAAGCCAAATCGATCAACTCGCCTTCACGTGAAATCCCTTCACCATAAAGAATTTCAAACACCACTTCTTTAAACGGAGGGGCAATTTTATTCTTAACCACTTTAACGCGTGTTTCATTACCTAAAACATCATCGCCTTTTTTAATCGAACCAATACGACGTACATCTAAACGCACGGAAGCGTAGAACTTGAGCGCATTACCGCCTGTGGTGGTTTCAGGGCTACCAAACATCACACCAATTTTTGAACGAATTTGGTTAATGAAAATTACCAAGGTGTTGGTACGACTGATGCTACCTGTCAACTTACGTAAAGCTTGCGACATCAAACGTGCTTGCAAACCCATGTGCGAATCGCCCATGTCGCCTTCAATTTCCGCTTTAGGCGTCAAGGCAGCGACCGAGTCAACCACCACAACTTCCACACCACCCGAACGCACCAGCATATCGGTGATTTCTAGCGCTTGCTCGCCATTGTCTGGCTGAGAAATAAGCAAGTCTTTTAAATCAACGCCCAATTTTTCCGCATATTGCGGGTCTAGCGCATGCTCAGCATCCACAAAGGCGGCAGTGCCACCCAATTTCTGAATTTGCGCCACAATATGTAGCGCCAACGTCGTTTTACCTGACGATTCTGGACCGTAAACTTCGATAATACGACCACGGGGTACACCACCCGCCCCTAACGCAATATCTAACCCTATAGAACCTGTTGAAACGACTTGAATATCGCGCATGGCATTGCCATCACCCAAGCGCATAATCGAACCTTTACCAAATTGTTTTTCGATTTGAGCCAGAGCAGCGGTCAATGCTTGTTTTTTCTGTTCGTCCATGAGCGTTTAAGTCTCCTAAATTTGTAAGGCATATTACGACGAGGGGAAAGGCGAATTATCGCATAAATTAACTGATCTAGCGACAGCTAAGCATCACAAAATGCTTTGAACCATTGCTAGAAATGTCTAGACCATCACCAGCTTAGTACGTACACGGGTTAACATACCATCAATAGCGACCTGTGTTGCTTGCTCACGAATTGACTGACGATCACCGTCGAAATGAAACAACTGGCTATCCAGTGACATATGATGACCAGCCCAAGCAATCCAAACACTGCCAACTGGCTTATGGGGCGTACCGCCATCGGGTCCTGCGATACCAGAAATAGCCACCACCAACTGAGCATGCGATTGTTGCAAACAACCCAACACCATTTCTTCGACGCATTCTTGACTGACTGCTCCATGTGCCATAATCGTGGTGGGTCTAACGCCCAACATTTCGTATTTAGCTTCGTAACTATAGGTCACAAAGCTTCTATCAAACCACTTGGAGCTTCCAGGCAGTTGGGTCAAATACTGTGCCACCATCCCGCCTGTACATGACTCGGCAGTTGCTACCGTCATCTTAGCTTCTATTAAGCACTGAGCCAGTTCATGAATGGTTTTGGTGATGGATTCTTGCATGTCAGCTTCCTTGTTATCATTCAATTATGTGTTAAGTGCATCATGCGCTATTTACGCTCTACTGACAAGTCAGCACACTAAACCTTCTCTGAATTTATATGACTAGAATCCAATTCGCAGAATTTAACATGTATACTTACTCAATGTATAAGACAAGTACAGAATAACCTGATAACGATTCCAAACCATAAGAACTGAACGATGACCAACTTACCTTCAGAAAGTTACCAAGTCTGGCTTAACCAGCTTAAATTAGACATTCGCGCGGCACAACAGCGCAGCGTGTTAGCCGTTAATCAAGAACTGATCAAACTTTACTGGCGCATCGGCAAAAATATTTTACAGCGTCAACAAGACCAAGGTTGGGGTGCTAAAGTCATTGAACAATTAGCGACTGACTTACGCCAAAGCTTTCCCGAACTTAAAGGCTTTTCGCGTACTAACTTACTTTACATGCGTTCGTTTGCTGAAAATTGGTATGATTTTGACCAAAACCTAATTGTCCAACAAGCTGTTGGACAAATTCCTTGGGGGCATAATCTCGTTTTACTGACCAAACTAAACGATTCACAAACACGTCTTAACTATGCTCGTTTGTGCATTGAACATGGCTGGTCACGCAATGTACTACAACACCAAATCGAAAGCGGTTTATTGCAACGCCAAGGTAAGGCCACGACCAATTTCAACAACACCTTGCCAAAAGCACAATCTGAACTGGCGCAACAAACCCTCAAAGATCCTTACGTCTTCGATTTTTTAAACCTAGATACCGAAGCGAGAGAGCGAGATTTAGAAAAAGCACTAACGCAACACATCAGTCAGTTTTTGCTGGAGTTGGGTGCTGGATTTGCCTTTGTCGGCAAACAAGTCCCATTAGAAGTGGGCGGACAAGATTTTTACATCGATCTGCTTTTTTACCACCTAAAACTACGTTGCTATTTAGTCATTGAACTGAAAACAGGTGAATTTAAACCCGAACATACGGGTCAGCTTAGTTTTTATCTCACTGTCGTCGATGAACAACTCAAAAGTGAACAAGACGCACCGACCATTGGGTTATTATTGTGCAAAAACCGCAATAAACTCATTGCTGAATATGCATTACGTGATAATAGTAAACCGATTGGCATTGCCGAATATCAACTAGCACAAGCTCTGCCACAAGATTTAGAAGACAAATTGCCCAGTATTGAACAGATTGAACGAACTCTACAACAAGAGTTTATCCAGTCGGAATTTGATTAAAAATTAAAATCCAATTAGTTAAAAATGAAAACTTCTGAACAAAAACCAACAGACCCTTCAGCTCATACCCCCATGATGCAACAGTATTTTCGTTTAAAAGCGGAAAATCCCGATAAGCTGTTGCTCTATCGGATGGGGGATTTTTACGAGCTGTTTTATGAAGATGCTGTCAAAGCCGCTAAATTACTGGATTTAACCCTCACACATCGTGGAAAATCAGCAGGCGAAGCCATTGCGATGGCGGGCGTTCCCGTTCATACGCTAGAAAACTATCTCATTCGCTTAGTCAAGTTGGGTCAGTCGGTTGCCATTGCCGAACAAGTCAGTGAACCTGGTCAAGGCAAGGGCATTGTTGAACGCAAAGTGGTGCGTATTGTCACCGCTGGCACGCTCACCGATGATTCTTTACTGAATGACAAACAAGAATGCTTACTGGTTTCTCTCTATCCTAACGGTAATCACGTCGGTCTGGCCTTGTTAGAACTGAGCAGTAATCGTTTTGAAGCCAGTGAAATTAGCCTAACGCAACTGGATAATGAGCTTAACCGACTCAAACCAGCTGAAGTCTTATGGCCAGAAACGCAAACTATTCCCGACTCACTGAAAGGTTTACATAACTTTACGCCTTATCCCGCTTGGCATTTTGAAACGCAAACGGCCAAAAATAAACTTTGTGAGCATTTTGGTGTACAAAACCTACATGCGTTTGGTTTAGAAAACAGTCCACTAGCGATTGGCGCTGCCGCCGCTGCGCTGGGTTATGCTCAACACACGCAACAACAGCCATTGACTCATATTAATGCCATTAAAAGTTACCAACTCAACGACTATTTGCTGATTGATAGCACCACAAGACGCAATTTAGAACTGGACACCAACCTGTCTGGTGGTACTGACTACACGCTGTTTTCAACCATCGACCAGTGTCAAACCCCAATGGGCAGCCGCTTATTGCGCCGTTGGTTACATCAACCGCTGCGTCATGCCGATGCCATTAATCAGCGCTTAGATGCGATTCAAAGCCTACTGAGTCAGGGTTCACAACTGCAAATCCTTGCCAATTTGTTAGCTGAATGCCACGATTTAGAGCGCATTTTAACGCGCCTAGCACTGGGTTCGATTCGACCGCGCGAGTTTCGTCAAATTGAACAAACCCTCGCTAAATTACCCTTGTTACAGCCGTTATTGGCTCATCATGTCGGTAATGAATTATGGTCACAACTGGCATTGCAACTCGGTCCCTTACCCGAACTGCAGCAACACCTTTCATCGGCTTTAGCGGAAAACTTGCCATTATTAGTACGCGACGGGGGTATTTTTGCCAGCGGCTTCGACACACAACTGGACGAATGGCGCAGCCTGCAACAAGATGGCGGTGCTTATTTATTAGAACTAGAAGCACGAGAAAAAGCACGTACAGGTATTAGTAACTTAAAGGTCGGCTACAACCGTGTACACGGTTTTTACATTGAAGTATCGCGTAGTGATGACACACCCCTGCCCGATGATTATGTGCGTCGTCAAACCATTAAAAACAGCGAACGCTACATCACCCCCGAACTCAAAGCCCACGAAGCCAAGGTATTGCAAGCCGACGAAAAAGCCTTAGCGCGTGAGCGTCAACTTTATGCTGAGTTAATTCAAACCGTCAGTAATCAGCTTGAACCCCTAACGCAAGTGGCACACGCCCTAGCCATGTGTGATGCGCTGAGCAATTTAGCGCAGCTGTCCATTCAATGCCGCTGGAACAGACCCAGTTTTAGTGAAGATACCAAAATCGACATTAAAGCAGGTCGTCATCCCGTTATCGAAAGCGCCTTACGCACTCCATTTATTGCTAATGACGCACAGCTCAGTCAAACGCAAAGCTTAATGCTGATTACTGGCCCGAATATGGGTGGTAAATCGACTTATATGCGACAAACGGCGATTATTGTTATTCTGGCGTGCATGGGATCGTTTGTGCCAGCAGAATCGGCTTGTATTGGCAATATCGACCGCATTTTCACGCGCATTGGTGCCAGCGATGACCTGGCGAGTGGGCGCTCGACTTTTATGGTTGAAATGAGCGAAACCGCCCATATTTTGCATCACGCTACACCACAATCGCTGATTTTATTAGACGAAATTGGACGCGGGACATCTACCTATGATGGTCTTTCCTTAGCCTGGGCGATTAGCGAACAAGTCGCTAACCTAGGTGCTTTGTGTCTATTCGCTACCCACTACTTTGAATTAACCGAATTAGAAAACACCCACACACGTTGTTTCAACGCCCATGTCAGTGCCATGCAACATGAAGGTAAAGTGATTTTTCTGCATAAAATCGCGCAAGGTGCGGCCAATCAAAGCTATGGTATTGCCGTTGCTGCCCTAGCAGGCATGCCCAAATCGGTATTAGCAAGAGCACAACAACACCTGACGCAACTGGAAGTGAGCAATCACCCCCTTGAAAAACCACTAGCGCCGTCCCCATTAAACACACAAGAAACAGTGCAACAACTGGCACTGTTCAGCAGTGATACCCAAGCCGAACAACTGAAATCGCAACTTATGGCAGTCGATGCCGACAATTTAACGCCACGAGAAGCCTTAGCCTTAATTTACGAACTTAAACAGCTTATAGGAAGTTAATCTCATCATGAGCAACAGCCCTTTTATTATCGAAGCCACTCAAGAAAACTTTGCTGAAATTCTCGCTATGTCAGCGCAAAAACCTGTATTAGTCGACTTTTGGGCGCCTTGGTGTGCGCCTTGTCGTCAGCTAAAACCCGTTTTAGAACAATTAGCAGTAGAATACGCGGGTGCTTTCGTATTGGCCTTAGTGAATAGTGACGAACAACAAGCCTTAGCGCAACAATATGGCATCCGTAGCTTACCAACCATTATGCTGTTCAAAGATGGTGTGGCAGTTAAAACCGAAATGGGCGCACAGCCAGCAACGGCGATTCGTGCCATGCTCGACCCTTACATCACCCCCAGCGATGCCGACAACCTACGCATGGTCGCTAAACAAGCACTGGCAGAAGGTCAAGTCGATGTGGCCATCGATGCGCTGAAACAAGCCGCGAGCATTACCCCAGAAAACTACAAAATCCACTTAGATTTAGTCAGTATTTTTATCTTACAAGGCAAACTCAACGATGCCTTAGAGCTTTACAAAGCGCTCAATGACGACGCTAAGGGTTCTAAAGAAGGTAAACCGATTGGTATTTTATTATCCTTTATTGAAACGGCTCTCGCCGCTCCTGTACCTGGTGAGTTAGCCCAACAATTACAAGCCAACCCGAAAAACAGCGAAGCCCTTTATCAGTTAGCCTCTTACGCCATTATCGACCGTCAGTTTAGTGATGCCATTGAAATGTTTTTACAAATCATGGTGGTCGATAAAGACTGGAATGATGGTGCTGCGAAAAAAGCCTTAATTCGTTTATTTGAAATGCTCAGTGAAAGTCATCCCGAAGTGGTGAAAGAAGGTCGTCGTAAACTGCAAATGGTGCTTTTTTAAGCGCGCCCTCACTGGTCAGAAAGAATGAAAAAACACCTAGCCAATCTACTGACCAGTGAACGCCATATCATCATTACAGGGTTGAGTCGCAGTGGAAAATCGACCCTACTCACCAGTTTGTTGGCGCACTTGCACCAACATGCCGATCAAACAGGTAAGCTGAATCGACTACCCTTTCTCAGTAACCTTCCGCCCGAACGTTTGGTTTCAGTCAAATTGGTGGTGAACCATGATGCACCCAGTTTCGACTTTGAAGGCAACTTCGCTCAACTGCAACAAAGGCACTGGCCACAAGCCACCCAACAGATTAGTCAATTTACGCTAGAACTGACATTAAAACGCCCACACGCATGGCAACAGCGCTTATTCGGTAACGAAACCCACCGATTCATCATTTACGATTACCCTGGTGAATGGTTGATGGATCTTGGCTTAGCTGAATTAAGCTATCGTGATTGGTCGGCACATGTGTTGGCACAACAAGCCAGCGAGCCACAGCTCAGTCACGCCAAAGCTTGGCAAGCCTTGCTAAATCAGTTCGATTTTGATTTACCTGTCAGTAATCTTTACAGCGATCATCTGGTACATAGCTATCAGCAGTATTTGCAACAAGCAAAAAGTGATGGCATCAGTCGATTACAACCAGGAGCGCTATTACTCACCCCACCCGACCCAGCGCATTTATTAGGGCGTTTCTGTCCCTTGCCTGCAAAGGTATTGGCACAGCCGAATCATCCCTGGTTAGTGCATTTTCAGCAACGCTATGAAGATTATGTGGATGCTTGGGTTAAGCCGTTGCGCGACACTTATTTTCGTCGTGCTGAACAACAAATAGTGTTACTCGATTTGTTTGAAGGCTTAAATTTCGGCAAAGCTTATTTATTAGAGATGCAAGAATCGCTGAATCAATTAATGAGTGGGTTTATTTATGGCAAGCGCCGCTGGTATGAAAAACTACATAAACCCATGAGTATCGAACAGGTTATTTTTGTTGCCAGTAAATGCGATTTAATTCCTGTCAGCGAACAACCCCGCTTGTTGTCATTGCTCAAGCATGTCAGCCAGGGTGCTAGCCAGCAACTGAGTTCACAACAGATTGAGTTTGAACATTTGTTGTTGTCGGCATTGGTCGCCACCAAACCCGATGCCAATAATCCGCAAGCACTCAGGTATAAGCATGTCGATGGCACAACCCATCAAGTCGAATTTGACCCGATACCACTGCGTATCACCGACCTAAATGAGCAAGCGGTTTATCCACTCATTGATTGTCTACCGCCGCTGATTAAAGACGTTTCGGACATTCAAAGTATGCACCTAGACCACCTGCTGAAACGTATGATGGGGAATGTATGACACAACCACAAAGTCGCGATAGCATTATCAATGATGATTTTGATGACTTGCCCAGTTATCAGCCCGTCGTGCAATCGCCCACCGCAGAGGTAAAAAACCGACAAAAACCTTGGTATGCTCGTGCGGGTTATTGGTTAGTCTTCACGGGCATCAGTTCACTGTTACTAGGACTGCTAGTAACGGGAATCGAGTCATGGTTCAACCGTTACGCCGAACTTCCCATTCTTTCCACTGCGTTATTGACAGTTAATCTGCTGTTTGTTGGCTTGTTATTCTGGTTTATCGGGCGAGAAATTGTCGCTTATAGACAAGTGAATCAAGTCATTGATGAAGGAGATTCGCTACAGAATCTAATCAGTGAAGGCGATAAAACCGCCATAACGCGTTGGTTAGAGCAGCTCACAAAGCATCATCAACATAGCGAAACAGCACGAGGCTATCACCAAGTTTTCTGGCAAACAGTGCAAGCGCATCACACAGGGGAGGAACGCTTAGAACTCTATCAACGCCTCGTCAGTCAACCGCTGAAACAATCGGCAGAAGCGATGATTCAACCCGCGATGCTTCAAGGCGCTGGCATCAGCTTACTCAGCCCGAATAATCTGATTCATAGTTTAATTTTACTCTGGCGCAGCGCCAAATTGGTGCGCGACATTGCTGGCGTGTATGGTGTCCGACCAGGCTTTTTCGGTAGCTTTAAACTGCTCAAAGTCGCCATCGAAAACATGATTATTCAACAAGGCGTTGACCTACTCGTCGATGCGGGTATGCAAAAAGTCAGTCAAGGCGTGTTAGGCAAAGTGGTCGAAAAAGGCTCTGAAGCCACGACAACAGGGTTATTACTGAGAAGACTGGGTAAAGCCATGATTCGGCAGTTGGATTTGCAGGAGCGGGTAAACAGACAAACGGCAAATTAGACTAGCATTTGATCCTGTGAGCACTCACTCATAAAACCAATTCATACCCAGTGCTGCGCCCTGCTTGTGGCAGCTTACGCAGTAGACCAACCATCATCAGTTCGTTGATGTCCCTTAATGCCGTATCTTGTGAGCACTTCGCAATCGCTGCCCATTTACTGGTGGTCAACTTACCATCAAAACCATCCAATAACCGATTAATCAGTTTGATCTGACGCTCATTGAAGACAACGGCTGACCAACGCTGCCAAAAAACCGCTTTAACCAGGACAGCATCAATGCGCGATTGTGCTTGAACGATAGCTTCGTATAAGGTCTCACAAAACCACACCAGCCATGCCGTCACGTCCATCGTCCCTTTTTGGGTTGCCTCCAGAACCTGATAATAGGCACCACGTTGTAACTCTATTTGTGCAGACAAACTGTAAAACCGCTGATCGCTCTGCTCAGCGCGTGCCAATAGTAAATCAGCCAAAGCGCGCGCAATACGACCGTTGCCATCATCAAACGGATGTAATGTCACAAACCACAAATGCGCCAAGGCAGCTTTAATAATCAATGGTTCTGGGCTGTTTTGGTTAAACCAAGTAATAAAGATTGCCATTTCATCAGCAATGGCATGTGCAGGTGGCGCTTCAAAATGCACTTTAGGTTTGTTAATCGCACCAGATATGACTTGCATTGCCCCCTTAGCATCATCTCGCCAATCACCAACGCGAATTTTACTCATGCCAGAATAGCCCGTGGGAAACCAGGCGGCATGCCAAGCACATAATCGCTGCTCAGTTAAGGGTTGTTGATAATGCTGAGTCGCATCCAGCACCATATCAACAACGCCATCAATATGGCGATCGACTGGTGCTAAGGCACCAATATCAACCCCTAAACGACGTGCAATGGACGATCTTACTGATGCCACATCCAGTCGCTCGCCTTCAATGGCACTGGTTTTGACCACATCATCGGTTAGCACCATTAAACTGGCATGATTACGCTGACCCATACCGATGTCGGCAACACGACCCAAGAGCGAA
The DNA here is from genome assembly GCA_964519885.1 of uncultured Francisella sp. GTDB lineage: Bacteria > Pseudomonadota > Gammaproteobacteria > Thiomicrospirales > Thiomicrospiraceae. The sequence continues at coordinate 14,133 of CAZFLX010000038.1, forward strand.
CCTTGCGCATAAGCAACTTTGCTGAGTAAAGGCAGTAATTGACCTGGATTATATTGCCAGTGTGGCCATTCTGGCTGTTGCCAGATATAGAGTAATGGTGTGTTCATAGGCGCAGTATGCGCTGTTTGCGGCGTAAAATCAACCTAATCGCCGCATAATACGCGGTGAATAGGAAGTTGGCGTTAGAAGAAAAAATTCCTTGTACGAAAACGTGTAGCTACTTCACAAACTCATTGATAAAATCACCATTAAATTTATCAATTATCAAGTGACAGTAATCACCCCAACAAAAACTGCCATGCGGGTATCGCTTTAATCGACACCCCAGATTCTTGCCATTCTGCCGACTGGTCTAGGGTGATAATCACCCCCTCGTTGCACTGCAAATAATGCGCTGCTGCAATCAAGCCTGCCACTTCACGCGCTTTGGTATCGGGGTGGCTAATATCGACTGACACCTGTAAGGGGAGTGTTTTCTCTTGGGTTTGCAAGACAAAATCGCATTCTTTCGCGCCTTTAATAAATTGTACGGGTAATTGGCGACGACGCAACTCAACCGCAATCATATTTTCGAGTAGTTTGCCTAAATCCTGACTGTAACGGTAGGTTAGTTGCGTTAAAAAAGCATTGTCGATGATATAAGCTTTCTTATCTGCCATTGTCTGTCGCACTAAAGAAGGATCGTATTTGCTGGCATTAACCACCAGATATACGGCTTCAACAATGTCATAATAGTCGTGCAGGGTGTTTTTAGCGACACGATAGCCTAGTGACTTCATTTCATTATGAATTTTACTAATTGAAATGGGACTACCCACACTTTCAATAAGACGCTTAAGAAAGTATTTCAACGCAGGCAAGTTGCTTTCTTGGTATCGCTCGACAATATCCCGAAAGATCATCACATCGTAGTATTCTTGAATGATTTTGGT
>CAZFLX010000039.1:0-14939 GCA_964519885.1 uncultured Francisella sp.
CAATGAGGGCAGATGATTTCATGCATGGACTTAATGCTCCGTTTTAGTCAATGGTGTGCAGTATAGCTGAATGATGAAAATAAATGCCATCGACATACCAGCCTAACTTAGTCTTTAGTTGTAAACAGGTACCAGCTGATAACCTTGAGCTTGCCACCCCGTGACGGATAGGAATCCTGAACCTACCACTTTAATTTCTGGCAAAATTGTTGCATTATCAATTTTATAAGCTGCGGTTGCCGCACTACAAACTTCCATATCAACCCCTAAAGATTTACGTCGTTTAATCATAATTCATTTTTAGCTTAACTCATTGTACTTCTCATGCAATCATCCGTTAGACTATCAGTTGAATTTGGGTAATCAGATTCGTCATAATAGACAAAACCAGAACCGTCTAAGGAGACGAGCCCATTTCATGATTGCTTTTACCACCGATAATGTGCTGAGTTATTTCTCCGACAGCACCATCAAAAAAGCCATTCCCTACGCAAAGAGAGCTGTGTTAGCCAGTCATTGGCAGGATCATGAACTGAGTGGTTTAGTTGATGGCAGTGATTCTGAACCCTACCGTGTCAAAGTTGAGGTTAAACAAAATCAACGCTATGGTATCAGCTTTGATACCGAATGCAGTTGCCCAGTGGGTTACCGTTGTAAACATGCTGTCGCTTTATTGTTGCACGAAGCCCAATCCCAACAAACTGCTTCGGCTCAAGCAACCCAGCCAACTCAAGCAACTCAAAACACGTCAAAAACAACGAAACATGTTGTGCCAGCGGTGAGCCGCTATTTTGAGCATATTTACCACATCACTCAACGTCATTTAGCACAACTCCCCACTGAGATAGCGCCTAAAAGTGAAGGTATGCTTTTCTTAATCAAAATGGGTGGTATATTTACCGATATTACGCCCATTAAGGTTAGACGCCTTAAAGACGGTGAGCTGAGTACAAGCTACTCCCCCGTCACCACTTGGTCAAATTTCATTACGGGTTATGGTCGAGTACCCGCATATTGCGACAGCTTTGATTTAGATATACTGAACTTGCTGATCGCAGCCAGAGAAAATTACACTCATAACGTCATTTTAAAGGGTGAATTGGGTGAGGTGATTTTACGTAAACTGCTTATTCACAATAAACTGTTTGCCGAAATTCATCAGCAGTTAGTGCCAGTTGTGGCGCTTGAGCCTTTTGAACTGAAATTATCTTGGCAGTCGGTCGATGATGATGCTTGGCAGTTGAAACATAATCTCGCTATTTCAGGTGACTTTCGGTTAGTAGAAACCACACCACCCTATGTGTTAGGTTTTGATGTCGATGGTCAATGTGCTTACTTGACACCGATTGTTAGTCCTTTACCCACCGCTTTATTGGTGGCGTTATTACATAAGCCAGCGGCCATTCCCAGCCATCAATTATTCGATTTATGGCAACCCTTGCTGGACATTTATCCAGAATTACCGCCATTACCAGCATCCTTGCTACCCAATCGTTTACAAGTGTCACCCATTCCCGTGCTTCAACTCGCGCAACTAAACGCTGGCACAGTCACCCATTTACCCGCTCCCGTTATTGCTAAGTTTTCCATTCGATATGATGATTTTTATTTCAGACCTGAGCAATCTGAGAACCACCAAACTGAAATTGTTGAAGATGCACAAGGTCATCGCCTAATGGTCGAGCGCGATTTAGCACAAGAGGCTAAAGCAGTCTATTCGTTATTAGACATGGGATTAGATTGGCATTATATGGACACTGCACAAAAAGATGTTATGCTTTTTGTTCCCCAAGCGCAGCGTCATTCAGTCGAGGTTAAGCCTTATCACTGGTTGCCCTATTTAGAACAACTGAATGGTCTTCGTGAATTGGGCTGGCAAGTGATTATTGATTTGCCAGCCCTTAACGACATACAAGTCAGTGACGGTGTTGCTGTTAATCTCTACGATGATGAAGGTGATTTTGCCCTAGATGCCACGCTTTCAACCCTTGAGGGGGAGCTGCCGTTATTGCCACTCATTCATCAGTATCTTGCCCAAGACAACCCCCTGCCTGAAGATGGCGATATTTTCCTAGAAAAACCAGATGGCGGTTTTGTGCGGGTTAATGTGGCGCAATTAGCGCCCATTCTGCAGACCATTACCGAACTTTACGATAGACCGCTGAACGCAGATGGGCAATTGAGATTATCGCGCTATGATGTGATGGGCTTAAATAGTCAACAAGTTAAAGTGACGGGACAAAAAGCCCAAGCCATTCGTCGCATGGTCAGTCAGCTGGCCAACATTTCGGGTATTGAACCGGTTGAGCCACCACAAAACCTAAAAGCTACACTTAGGGATTATCAGCAGCTGGGCTTTAGTTGGTTACAGTTTCTCACCCAACATCAACTCGGTGGTATCTTGGCTGATGACATGGGGCTAGGCAAAACCCTGCAAGTCATCAGTCATTTACTCAAACTACACGAACAAGGTCAGCTGAGCAAGCCCGCTCTCGTCGTCGCACCGACCAGCGTAGTGGGCAACTGGATGGCTGAACTGGCGAAGTTTGCACCTAGCTTAAGTGCAGTTCGCTTTGATGGGAGCGAACGCAAGCAATTGCAATCCAGTTTAGGTGAAGCGCGGGTCATCGTCACCAGTTTTTCTTTGCTTCAAAGGGATACTGAGTTTTGGCACAGGGTTCCTTTACACTCGTTAATTATTGATGAAGCCCAATACGTGAAGAACAGCAAAGCCAAAACGGCGCAGGTCATTCGGGGGCTGAACTGCGAACACCGACTCTGCTTAACAGGCACACCCATGGAAAATCATTTAGGTGAGTTGTGGTCTTTATTTGATTTTGTCATGCCAGGCTTTTTAGCAGATGAACAGACGTTTAAGAAACGTTATCGTAACCCAATCGAACAGCATGGCGATCAAGACTGTCAACACCGCTTATCCCAGCGTGTGGCTCCTTTTATGCTCAGGCGAACCAAAGCCGATGTGGTACAAGAATTACCACCGAAAACGGAAGTGATTCATCGCGTGGCATTGGATAAAGCGCAATGGCAACTCTATTCTAGTGTGCGCTTATCGATGGAAAAACGTGTGCGTGAGCTGATGGCAGAAAAAGGACTCAAACGCAGTCACATTGAAATTTTGGATGCCTTGCTCAAGCTGCGCCAAGCCTGTTGTGATCCAAGGCTGTTAAAAATCCCAGCGGCAGAAAAAGTGAAACATTCGGCCAAACTTGAAGCGCTAGTCGAAATGGTCAGCGAATTGGTGGCTGAAGGTCGTAAGATTTTGGTGTTCTCACAATTTGCTACCATGTTGGGATTGATTGAAGACGCCCTACACCAAGCGAAAATCACTACCAGCAAACTCACTGGTCAAACCCGTAAACGCCAAGACGCCATTGATGCCTTTACCCAAGGCAAAGCCGATGTTTTCTTGATTAGCCTAAAAGCCGGAGGCGTTGGCTTAAACCTCACCGTTGCCGACACCGTCATTCATTATGATCCCTGGTGGAACCCAGCCGCTGAAGCGCAAGCGACGGATCGTGCGTATCGAATTGGTCAGGATAAACCAGTGTTCGTGTACAAGCTAATTGCTGAAAATACCGTCGAAGAGAAAATACTACAGATGCAGGAGAAGAAGCGCGCCCTCGCCGATAGTTTATTTGGTGACGAGGATGCGTTAAGTGTCTGGACAGATGCACAGACCATTTTGGGCTTGTTTAGCGAACAGTAATAGTGTTTAAAACCCCACCCTTGCCTTACTACCACCTTTTAACTGGCATTCGTCAGCCAGTGCATCGAACAGGGCTTTAGCTGAGTGAATGGGACGAAAACGACTTTGACGCACCACCAAAGCAAAGTCACCTGGGGTTAGGTTGGTTAGGCTGATTAAGTCATCATTTAGGCTTTCATCGCTCGTTAAACTTAGTTGTTGGCAAGTGTCGGTAAAGAGTCCAATACGCTGCTGATAGGTTAAATAATCAACTTTGACCTTTAGGTCGAATCGACGCAAAGCAGCAGGATCAAGTCCGTCCATGCGATTGGTGGTGGCAATGAACAGGCCTTCAAAGGCTTCCATTTGTGTCAGCATTTCATTAATGGCAGTGACTTCCCATGAGCGCACAGCATTACTGCGGTCTGAAATAAAGCTATCCACCTCATCAATGAGTAAAATGGCGTTATCGGTCGTGGCATCTTTGAAGGCTTTGGCTAGATTTTCTTCTGTTCCCCCCACCCACATACTCAATAAATCACTGGCTTTTTTAATGTGTAATGGACGCTCTAACTGCTCGGCCAAGTAATGGCCATAGGCTGTTTTGCCAGTACCTGGTGGTCCGTATAGGCATAAACGGGCACTGGTATGTTGCTTTAACATCTCTGCCAACTCCAACATATTGCTGTTAGCATTCATATAAGCGGGGTTATAGGTTGAGACTTTTTTCTCCACCTGCTGTTTTTTACTTTCGACCTTATCGTGCGATTGCAATACTAGGGTGTGATTGACCAGCAGTTCAAAGGTAGCATCCGTTTCGTCGGCACTAAGTTTATCTGCCAAGGGCTTAACGACTTTAGCGGTGCGTTCAATCACTGCAGGCGATAAATGGCTGTGCTGAGCAAAGCGTTCGGTGGCTTCTTCAGAAACCATACCTTGAGCATAATGGGCTATCATTTTCGCGCGTTGACTGGGTGCTGGCATCGGCATTTCCAACACCAGATCAAAGCGACGAATAAAGGCGGCATCGATACCATGATGTTGGTTTGAAATCCAAATGGTCGGCACGTCATTATTTTCTAACAGGCTATTGAACCAGGCTTTACGGGCTTCGGCGGGACTTTTCTCACGGTGACCACGCGCCGAAAACACATCTTCTGCTTCATCAAACATCAGTAAACACGGAGTGTCTTTTAACAGCACCTGACCACCAGCACAGGCTTGTAAGCGTTTTTCGCCTGAAATTGGGTCGCCATCTTCATCGCTGGTACTCACCTCATAACAGGCAACAGACAAGGCTTGTGCTAAAGTGCGTACCAGTTGGGTTTTACCCGTTCCTGGCTCACCATAAAGAAAGATATTCACCCCTTTTTGTTGATGGCTCAGGCTGTGCGTTACATAAGGCAGAATGACGGCTAATTCTTTCTCGAAATGCGGATAGTCGTCTAAAGTCAACTCTGCCGCTTCACTGGGTTTAACCAAATGACTGACCAAATCCATTGGTTTAAACTGGCGATCCATTAATAGATCAAACGCACGACGATTGATTAATTCCAGTTTTGCACGCAAACGATGAGCACCATCACGATCGACTTTCACTAAGCCAGTGCGCATTAACGCTGAATACTGACTCATGGCGTTGTAAATCTGCTCTTCTGGCAGGTTAAGTACAATCGCTAAAACACGATTCACCTGAACGGCGGTTAAGGCTCCGAGCATATCGGCGGTGTTATCCAATTCAGATGAAGCATGTAACCAGAGCGTGAATCGAAAAATGGCGATATCGACATCACTCAAGGCTAATTCTTGCTGCAAGCTGGCTAAGTTGGCTTCCATTACTGCATCGAATGGAATCGGTGAAGCTTCTAGGTCTTTGAGTTGTTCATTCAGCACGAATTTAAGTTGGGCAAGGTTAATGCCGTCGTTTTTCTCTAAATAATCGACACCTAAATAACGTGCCGCACCATCATCTCGATAACCGCGGTAACTGATAAATTCTTTAATTGCACCCGCTTTAAGAATAATGCGCAGTAGATACAGCTTAACCAGGGGTTCGGTAGGCGTGACGCTGATGGATGACTCTGGCGTTTGCCCAGCTGAGGACTGTTGCACATAGTATTCTGTGAAGACCGTCATTAAGCGTTGAACTAAGTCACCATCTAACCTGGAGCTTGGCTCATCACTTTCTTCTAGCACAGCAAGCAGTAAATATTCTTGGGTGATAACGGGTGCTGTAGCAATCTTAGCGGGCTTTTTAGACGACTTAATCAACTCGAACCATTCAAGATTTGGGTGATGTAAAGGATGAAAGCGAAAACCTAACCAAGTATCTTGCTTGGCATTGGTCAACCAAATATCGCTAGAGCTGACTGCTATCGTTTCACTAACTTCAAGTGGTTTGGTGTTCATCTGCTGATCTCCCGTCTGTTTGATTGATGAGATCAGATTAAAGGGTGTTGTGACAGAATGAGTCTTAACAAAAACAGAAAGCTAAATAATCCATAACAAAAAAGCCCAGTCATGTTTGCGATCTGGGCTTTGTTTGTGTTTTTCCTTGCGGTAAAACTTGGTTTTGTCTCTTTCCACGCGCATTTTGTATTGCGGGGTTCTGACCATACGCTTAATAGCGCTTTCTTGCGTTGGCTTGGCCATGTACTTTACTCCTTTAATGATTGAGCGCGGATATTAACATAAGAGTGCGTTGTTCTAAAATGTTTTTTAGTTAACTGAGCGATTTAGCCAAAAAAACTCATTGGCAGGGCAACACATTGCTCATCGAACCATAATACTTGTTCGCCCATGTAAAATACCACACCCAAAACAGGGGCCTTGTGCGCTAGTTGAAATTGCATAATATGCTTGAAATCGTTTTTTTGAACACTACTTGAAGATTTGATTTCAATGGCAATTGTTTTATTTTGAGCAACCAAAATGAAATCAATTTCTTGTTTATCATGGGTTCGATAGTGATATAACTGACAGGATTTCTCTGCCCACTGAAGGTGCTTAATAATTTCGTTCAAGACAAAGGTTTCGACGATTTGACCTTTGTAACGTGACGCTGATAAAGCCTGTGCCGATTGAATGTCAAAAAAGTAGCAAAGCACTCCTGTGTCCGCCATAAAGGTTTTAGGAGCCTTAACGAATTGTTTACCCATATTCTCATAATAAGGTCGAATACTGTGCATCTGAAAGGTCTGTTGCAATATGGTGAGATAATTGTCGAGTGTTTCAATACGAACACCAACTTCTTTGGCCAGGTCGGACTTATTCAGCAAGGTGGCACTGCGCGATGCGATGACATTCAAGAATCGGAAATAACTGTCTAAGTCTCGCAACTCACCCAAATCACGGGCATCACGCTCGACATAACTGCTAATATAAGAAGCAAACCATAGCTTTCTCGCTCGAGCATCCGAAATGCGCAACAATTCGGGATAACCGCCCTGCAACATTACATTAAGCAAAGTTTCGCTATCAATCATTTCAGTACTGAAATCTTGCTGAAATAGACGGTCAACGACATTATCTGAGGGTTTACCTCGTTGCTCTTTAAAACTTAAAGGATAAAGAGACAACTCAATAATTCGTCCTGCTAAGGTATCTTTAGTTTGTTTCATATCCAGCAGATTGGCGCTGCCCGTAATGAGAAAATCACCATTGCGTCGTTGTCGGTCAACATAAAGCTTAATTGCTTCCAACAGCTCAGGGGCTTTTTGGATTTCGTCGATACAAATCGGTTTTGGTAACATATCAATGAACAATTGGGGCGATGCTTTGGCGTTCAAACGCACAGCCACATCATCCATTACCCGATATTCATCACTAAATTGCATGGCTAAAGTAGACTTGCCGACTTGTCGTGCCCCTTTTAGCAATACGATAGGCGACACATACATCGCCATCTGCAACAAAGGCAACATACTTCTGACCAGCATAAAATCATTCCTTTATAATTTATACTATTATAGTAGCATAAATTATTTATAAAGATAAATAACGCAGTTATTGACTTATCTTGTCGCACCAAGCGTTATCATTGAAACAGCAACAAACATTAAAAAGGATAAGCAGGTGATTTTAGTTATTCCCAACGTACAAACTCCGATCAATAAGCTAATCGAGCATGACATAGATAGTCAGAACGTGAAAACAGATAGGATGGCACAAGACTTATTTGTCATGCGTGATGTTCCCAAAATTGAATTTAAGCGTTTTGACACCCTTTTACCTAAGCTCACTGAGCAAATTGAAAAAGAGCACTATGCAATTTTGGTTGATTGTCGCAGTGTAGAGTCAACCGACATCGACACAGACTTTTATGTGGCTTATCACCCAGATTTTGTCCAACTTGCATTAATAGAGCAACTTCAAGCCTTATGCCAGCAGATAGGTTATCGCTTAACCATCAGCACCGACTATGAACCTAACCCCGCCTTAAACGGTATCGCTAATGTGGAAACCCTATTAGTGGGCATTAACCGACAGCGATATGTATCCGATAATGGGAAAAAATCGGAAGACTACGGCAAAATGAAACGGGTTTTGTACACATTAATGAAAGAGATTCATCGTTATGAAATTGGTCAGCGCGTCGATGCAAAGCGACAACACCTATCTCAGCAAGAGCGTGATGATGTGGGAGAATCACTGATGTTCGCCAGTTTTGCTTCTAAACGACAACGCAATCAGCAATTATTCGACCTCATTGATGATCCCAGTGTTAGCGATGAACAGATTGTTGTTTATATTAAGCAGACCTACAATTTTATGATTGATGAGGTTGTTTGGGTAGCAACCCACGTTTGCGATTTAGCGGCGGAACTCATCAACCAACGACTCGAAACATCTTTCAATAACTTTATTCACATCTATCGAACACTAGATACCCGCAGCCCAACCAAAGCCCCCTCGCCCTCTGGTATCTTAAAATCTGAACTGGAACACTGCTTGTATTGGGGGCGTTGTCAGCCAAGCAAACAATTTATAACCCAGAATGCAGATGATGAAACATAGCATCTACTAGCGGCTGAGCAATTCGGTAGCCCGCCTGACGAACCAACGCGATAAAATCATGCGCTTCTATTTCACTGATATGCTGTCTTTTAATATTAGCCAGGACAACACCCAACAACCCGAGTATGTCGATTTTCATTTGCAAGGCAATCTTCCTGCCCTTTTTTTCATCAATAATCAGTGGTAATTGACGCTGTTTTGCCAGTAAGATTGCTTCACTTTCACCTTGATCTAATAAATGAAGCAATAGAGGCAAAGAATCATCTGGAGCAACATCAACCACCTGTATCCATTCGGGAAAGTGAAGACCCGCTTTAATGTTGATTTCTTGCCACACGGCTTTTGGTACATAAACGCAGCTGAATAAATTACTTAAAAGATCAAAACGTTGCGAATTGGCTAATACAATCAAAGTTGTGCTATCACTCACAACAATCATGTCAAGCGATCCAGCAGTGCCATATCATCATTAAAATCGTAATCAATCACATCAACGCCCATCATCGATAATAATCTCATCGCATCATCAGATGTTATCTGCATGGCTTTACTCAACTGACCAAGGCTAATGTCTGATTTTTTATAGGCTTCAACCAACAAGGCGGTACGTAATCCTTGCGTAACGATCGTGTCATCAAACGCAATGGCAATTCCTAAAGGCTTACTGTGTTTGGTAATCATGGTTAACTGATGACTTTCTAAAGCACGTGTAAATACAGCGGGATTGGTCTGTAACTCTTTAATGCCGATGGTTTGCATGACTCACTTTCCATTTATACTACTAATTGTATGTATAATAACACAATCCTAAATCTAGGTTCGATTAGATTTTTCTAGCAACTAGAAATCAATTAGATGGGTGATTTGTCACCCTTGATGTGGCGTTACAACCAAGTGAACCTATTGTTATTCATAAATTTTGCATACCGCGTTCAACAATTGGGTATGGTGATGTGATTCCATGAATTGCAATGTACATTTTGGCGTAGAAAAGATTCATGACCCCCATAGATCAACATGGCTTGACGCTGACTATTCGCGAGTTTCTGCCATTTGTTGATCGCTGAAAACCAATCGCTGGCAATCGTCTGCCCTGACTTAATTTCAATCGGCTGAATACCATCAGCGCATGTCATCAGTACATCTACCTCTAAACCAACATGATCACGCCAGAAATACAGATTGTTGGTTTTGCCATTGTTCCATCGCTCTTTTAACAGTTCAGTGACAATGAGTGTTTCAAATAAGGCCGGTCTTGCGCTGTGGGTGTTCATCTGTTCAGCTGAGTCAATCCCCAGTAAGTAGGCAGCTAACCCCGTGTCATAAAAAAAGAGTTTTGGTGTTTTGGTCAGGCGTTTACCAAAGTTTTCATGGTAGGGTTGTAGCATAAATACAATGTAACTCGCCTCCAGTACCGAAAGCCATTGTTTTGCTGCCGTTTGTGAAATGCCTGCGTCATTGGCTAAGCTAGAAATATTCAGCAGTTGACCAGTTCTTGCCGCGCAAAGCTTCAGAAAGCGGGTAAATTGCGATAAATCACGTACCTGTAACAATTGCCTCACGTCGCGCTCAATATAAGTGGCGACATAACTGGCATACCAGTCACTCGCCAGTAATTGACGTTGATATAACGCAGGATACAAGCCAGTGGCTAATAGGGTGTCCAGTTGCGTTAACTGATTGTTCGCACTAAGTTCTGATACCGCTAGTGGGAGTAATTGAACCATGCCAGCGCGTCCAGCAAAGCTTTGACTGACCGCTGCCATTAATCCGAACTGTTGTGATCCCGTCAGAACAATACGTCCCATTTCAGGATTCAGGTCATTGACGGTTTGCAGATAAGACAATAATTCGGGAGTACGCTGCACTTCATCTAATATGACGCCCTGGTTAGCAAAACGTGCTAAAAATCCACGCGGATCTGAGAGCGCAAATTCGCGCTCATCAATATCTTCAAGTGAAACATATCGATGTTCAGGAAAGGTGATTCTGGCTAAGGTAGTCTTACCCGACTGACGAGGTCCAGTAATCACTAAAATTGGAAAGCCCTTAGCCAGTCTTAATAGCGTGGTTTGTGCTTGACGCTGAATCATTTTACAAATTCACTTTTATAAATTGGATTTGTAAATTATGAGCAAACTAAAAGGGTTAGTCAAGCTAACAAAGCACTGTTTATCACGTATTCAATTCATCAAACTGCGTTGGTATTCGCCACCCCAAATGGAATATGCACCATCGCTAACTCCTTATCGTCGGTGACCAAATGCGAGAGTTGGTCATCGAAAAACAAATGGGGTTTCATAATCGACAGCACCCGTGCTTTATTCATGCCACCGAGGAAAAAGGTTTCATCGGGGGTAATACCCCAAGCCTTTAAGGTGGTGACGACACGTTGATGCGCTGGTGCGGCTCTGGCGGTGACAATGGCGATTCTCACCAAATCATCATGGTGTGTTGCCTTAGCTAACTGCTGTAATCGCCCTAGCCCTTTGAAAAAAACAGACAAAGGACCAGCGTTATGTGGCTTATCCGATCGACTAACTTCATGGGCTTCAAACGCCGCCAGATTAGCAGTTTTATACACCCGCTCTGCTTCATCATCGGCCAAGACACCATCGAAGTCAAAAGCGACGCGCAGTTGCGGATCATCGTCAATTAGGCTTAATGCAGCAGGTAATACCATCCCCGCAGGATGACCTGCCAGTACCGCTTGGCGTACATCATATTCATTGGCACTGAGGAACAGCGAAACATTAAACGCTGGCAAATAAGCGAAGGGTGAACGACCACTCATAAATGCCGCACGGGTAATGGGCAAACCATGATGCGCTATAGAGTGAAATACCCGCTCACCTGTTTCGGGAGAATTGCGGGAAAACAGTACCACCTCGACTGGTTGCTCGTCAGCAAAAATGTCATTGAGCGACAACAAGCGCTGAATAAACGGAAAGGCTACACCAGGTGCTAGGGGTGTTTGCCGATGTTGCTCTTGATAAGCACGATAAGCGTCAGCCCCTTGACTTTCAAACACCTGATTGGACTCGGTTAAATCAAATAAGGCACTGGAAGCAATGCCGATGACAAGTTTGGATTCTATGGGGAAGGGCATGTTTATCTTATCCTACCTTCAATAGTTGAAAGAAAGCATTGATACCTATTTGTTGATCAGGGTCTTTTGACGGATTTAATAAATCAAAAAACAGAATGCTCAACGGAATGTCCTTATGACCATTAACAGCGCATTGGATTGACTGAAACCGATAGCTTAAAGGAGCTTTGCTATCCCCTATTTTGGGATAAATCAATGCGATTTTCTGACAATCTTGGTACTTGGTGGCATAGGCATACATTTGATAAACATCGCTTTGTGAGATGCCCTGATAGCTTTTATCTTCAGACAACACTTTCCACTTGGTATCAGCAAGGGTTACACCCTCACCAACGACAATATCGGGTCTTAGGGCAAATACCCTTTTGTTATCCTGACAGGCTAGGTGATGTCCTTTATCCTGCAATGAAACATCCAATCCGTGCTTTTTCAGATAATGGCCTACATAAGCTTCAAACAATTTATTCATATCAAACAACAGCGACGGAGCAACATCGGAACCCTTGCTCGGCGCAAAGCTATTACCCAATAGCAAAATCTTGCACCAATCAAGTACCTGCTCATAGTCTTTCATTTGACGGCTGGGTTTGACCTTACTAAAAGCAACTTTAATGTCATGCACGCTGGCAATTTCATCGAAAACAAACTGAAACTCACGAATACGCTGTTGGTTAGTCCCTGAACGCGATAATCCGTAAAGCTTTACTAAGGTTGTTTTGATGATTTGGTTCTCAATGCGATCTGGTAAATAATTGTCGTAAGCAACATAAAAGCGTTCTTTGTGTACGAGGTTGTGCTTGATGTGTTGTGAGAAAAGTAGCTTACCTTTCAAGAAGGGCGTGTTATCTTCTCGAGTGATATAGTCATTTTTTATGCCGCGTTGCACCAATTTAGCCAGTGCTTGCAAAAACATCGCTATAAACACTTCATATAACGGCATTTTGGTGGCTTTTAGCGAAGCAAAATCTACCTGTCTGAAGTGACTGTCGGGTAGTGTTCTGAGCATATTGATGAGAACTCTACGACTTTCATCCTGATGCTGAGCTTCGTATGATTGAGTTATTTTTGGCAAAATTTCAATGGTGGTACCATCAGTTAGCTGAATAACACCCACATATTGCTGTGCCTGTAAGATTTTACCAACACCTTTACGCTGACCAAGTCTGAGCAAATAACCAACTTCATCATCCACATTACGCAAGACAAAGGATTCAATTGCATCAAACTGTTTTTTCGTGATACGAACACCATTGGTAACAGTCTCCTCAGCTGCGTGAAGGAACTGATACTCTGTTAGGGTGATTTGCTTACTTTTCTGGGTCGTCATTATCAACATTCCCAGAAGCATCGGAAGACAATTGACCAGTTACTTTTAAGTAGGCTTGAGGCGTAAACTCAGGATTTACACGGTAAACTACTTTTTCATCCGCAATTTCGTCATTATAGTCCGTAAAACCCAATGCTGATTTTTGTGATTTTTGCTCCGATATAATAAAACGATCTGTTTCAATATCTATCTGTTTTCCTTTATAAAGTTGATAAAATTGTTTGTCATGGTCACCTAGCACAATTTGTATCTTTTCCCAATCATCATAAAAGTATTCTTGTAGCAATGGAATGATTTTATTTTTGAAAACATTATTAAGATCATCAATGTCTTTAATACCAATAAAATAAGCATGACCAATTTGATGGTCTCGGTCGTAGAGGTAGCTAATTCGCCCATTTATGACTTCTAGTAGTTTTTTTAGATTAATAGCATCCATTTTTTCACTTAACACACTATAATCCGGCATCATTTCAATAAACTCAAAGCGACGACGTAACGCAGTATCCATCAGCGCAATACTACGGTCAGCAGTGTTCATGGTGCCAATAATATACACATTGCCTGGAACGCCAAAGGTTTCCCCTGAATAAGGTAGTGTTACAGTTAATTTTTCGCTATCTGCTAAACCTAAGCGTTTCGATGGTTCAATGAGAGTAATAAGCTCTCCAAAAATCTTGGAAATATTACCTCGATTTATTTCGTCGATGATGATAACATAATCTAACTTACTAGATTTTTTTGAAATATCATATTTATCAAGCCCATTTTTGAAAAGATATTCTAAAATTCCAGAGACGTAGGTTGGATTATAGACATCTTTTCTTTCACAACCTTTATAAAGCTTTTCAATATTTTGAATTGATGCTGGATAATCAGCATTATCTTTAGTTGTTTTTTTTGGCTTAACCCTAAAAGTCCGACCATCACGATAACTAATAGTAAATCCGCCTAAATCTAGTGGTTCTTTGCCATCTAATTCGCTGCACTGACTTTTTAACCATTCAATTTTTTCATAAAAATCATTTGCGGTACCTTGTGATTGAGCTATAGTGCATAATTTCTTGAATACACCATCTTTGACTGTGTATCGAATCTCTTCACTTTCAGAAGCATCCATATCAGGCTTAATACCTTCAATAAACTCTTCATATCCATAGCTTTGGTGAAATGTGGTAAAAACGATTTGACCAGAATCCACATAGCTTTTAAGTTTTTCTGTTAAAAGGGGCCTGTTATTGATATTTTCTTGATAATACTTAGGATCAAGAATTTTCAAAGCATGGTTGATTGTATTGTAGGTTTTACCTGTTCCTGGTGGACCAAATAAAATACGATTTAAAGGTTGATTCATAGAAATTTTTTCCTTATTAGAGCGCTCTTTATCTTTAGATCTTGTTTCTTCTATAACACCAATGTCATTAAGTTTAATGTCAAAAAAAGGAATTAGTATCTTATTTTCAAAATCCTTATAGCTATTTATGGGAACTTCAAAAAAAGTTGAATTACCTGAAGGTAGCCATCCTTGCCGTCCAAGGTTAACAAGCTGATCGTTAGGTTGTTCTACAGCTTGTTTTAGAATCTTATAACGATGAATTCCAGTAGCCCTTGATAAGTCAGCATAATTATTAGGAATTAAAATTCTATCAACATTATTTTCTACTATCTCGCCCAACAAAACAATACTTCCATTTCTATACATATAAAAAATATCGCCAATATTAGCTGTCGGGTCTCGACTGGTTATAAGCTTTTTTAACAAATAACTCAGGATAGGTTTT
>CAZFLX010000040.1:0-14256 GCA_964519885.1 uncultured Francisella sp.
CAGACGCGGAACGACTGTTTGACAAGTACTACCGTGCACCGACATCGCATCGGGTTAGTGGGTCGGGTATTGGTCTTTATTTGGTTAAAGCATTAAGCGAGGCCATGCACGCACGCATTAGCTACACCTATTCCGATACGCAGGTTTGCTTCACGGTTTACTTTCCAATCGAAATACCAGAGGAGGGCGAATGAAACTATTACTGGTCGAAGATCATGAGTTGTTACGCGAGGCGTTAAGCCATCAGTTAAGCCAAGCAGGTTTTAGCGTTGCAGCATTTGAGTCGGTAGAGGAAGTGGTAGAAAAGCCTTTGGATGATTGGGATTTAGCGGTGCTCGATGTGAATTTGCCTGGTGAAAAAGGAACGGTGCTGGCGCAACGGTTACGTCAAAGCCATCCTAAAATGGGTATTGTGGTGTTTACGGTAGTAAAAGAGCTGACGGAAAAAGTCAGTGCTTACCAAGCAGGTGCCGATGTTTACTTGACCAAACCCATTGATTCTGCTGAGCTGATTTGTGTACTTAATGCCTTGCTAAGCAGAAATCAGGTGCTATTAGCCACCGATGCGAGCCATTTTCAGCTTTACGTGCAGGGTCGGCTGATGGTTAGTAAGTCGGGCGAAACCCTAAGGCTAACTGGTGATGAAACACATGTACTTCGTGCCTTTATGCTTTCGGCCAATAAGCAATTAGAGACCTGGCAAATTTTGTCGTTACTGAATAAAACCGACCAAGACAAAGCCGTCATCGAGGTTTTTATCTCTCGCTTGCGTAAAAAGTTGGTCGAATTAACGCATGACAAACAGGTGCTGGAAACCCTGCGTCATAAAGGTTATCAATTGAATATGAGCTTCAAGGTGCATTAACTAGTTGATGCCATAAGTGAGTAGATGAAATTTTTATTAAATTTTCTTATGGTTGAATTTGTTTTGCTTATAACATGATTACCTTATTTTTATTAAAAATATAGTTTTATCAAATGGTTGTGTTAACTTTGTTCAAATAATGCAGGGTGGTTAGTATAGAAGGTTAACCAAATAAACTCAAAGCTTGCAGTTTTTTGCAAGGTTGGCAAAAGTTGCTTTAGTAATATCGTTACAAATATTGTTTAAAGCACAGCTTTCGGAGATTATCATGGCCACTTCCATCCAAAACCCCAGCAACACCAACATCATCGTCAATGAGTGGACCAATGTTTACAACTCGGCGCCAGTTGGCGGCTTTAGTGGCACCGTGCGCATTGTGGTGGAGGTGGGTAGCGGCACCATCAAGCTTGCCAACAGCAGCACCGGCGTCACTGCCATTACCCAAGGGTACGGCGATCTGTATGGCGGCTCAGCCAAAAGCATTGCCTTTGAGGGTAGTCAGACGCAGGTGAACGCTGCGTTGTTGTCGTTGCAGGCCTTCAACAACGATGCAAATCAGCTGGCCAATCTTAAGATCAGCGCCGTCAAGGCAGGGAGCGCCTACAACCCCGACAACGGGCATTACTACCAGGCAATCTATTCCTCGGGGGGCATTGGTTGGCTGGATGCCAAGGCAGCAGCGGCTTCTGCGCCACTCAAGTTCAACGGCCTGCAAGGTTACCTGGCCACCATCACCAGTGCGAAAGAAAACGAGTTCATCCTGAACAAACTGCCCGCCGATGCCTGGATTGGCGCTACCGACAAGGACCAGGAAGGTCATTGGAAGTGGGACACCGGGCCTGAAGCTGGCCAGGAATTTTGGTACTGGGATGGCTCAAAAGGCGTGACGGTTAGCAGCCGATACCACAACTGGAATTCCAATGAACCCAACAACAGCGCCAGCCACTCGGGATCTCCCGAAGGGGAAGATTACGGACAGTTTTATGTCAGTGGCGGATCACCAGGCAAATGGAATGACCTCCCAGGAGCCGGCGCTGCCTCTGGCAAACTCAAGTATTACGTCGTTGAATATGGCGGCATGGGAAGTGACGCCCCCAC
The DNA here is from genome assembly GCA_964519885.1 of uncultured Francisella sp. Lineage (GTDB taxonomy): Bacteria > Pseudomonadota > Gammaproteobacteria > Thiomicrospirales > Thiomicrospiraceae. Next base: position 1,964 of record CAZFLX010000040.1, read on the forward strand.
CGAGGCTGCTGCATCGTCCTCTTCTACCTTAACGGTGCAGGCCAGGCCGGTCATCACCAGCAACGACGGCGGCGCCACGGCCAGCATCAACTACGCTGAAAACGGCACCGCAGCCGTCACCATCGTCACCGCCACCGATGCCGACAGCGGGGACACCAAGAGCTACAGCATCAGCGGCACCGATGTTGACGATTTTTCGATTAACAGCAGCACCGGCGCGCTCACGTTCAAAAGCAGCCCCAACTACGAAGTTCCCACCGACAGCGATGGCAATAACAGCTATGTCGTGACGGTGACGGTGAGAGATGGTGCAAACCTGACCGACAGCCAGACCCTGACGGTCAACGTCACCAACGCCAACGATGTGCCCACCACCACCGGCGCCTTGCCGGCCAGCATCGCGGTGAATGAAGATGAAACCGTCAACGTGGACTTGTCGGCCATCAGCATCAGCGACGAGGACCCGAGCGACACCGTCACGATCAAGCTGGCCGCCAGCGAGGGCACCTTGGCAGCCACTGGCGCAGATGGGGTCACCGTGGTGGGCAGTGGCTCCAACACCCTGACCTTGACCGGCACGCCAGCGGCTGTGAGCGCCTATCTGGATACCGCCACCCACATCCAGTACACCGGCGCGCTCAATGACAACGGCAGCCCAGCCGCCACCATCGCCGTCAGCTACAAAGACAGCACCATGAGCAGCTTCCTGACGCTGGGCTCGGCGATTGCGGTCAACATCACTGCCGTCAACGATGCGCCAGTCATTGCCTCGGCTGGCACAGCAGCAACCCTGCCCGGCATCCACGAAGACCAAAGCAGCGCCACCAACGCGGGCGCCACGGTCAACAGCCTGTTTGCCCCCCGCTTTACCGATGTGGACAGCGGCGCCAAGATGAGCGGCATCGTGGTGGTGGGGGACGCATCGACAGCCACCCAAGGCACCTGGCAGTACAGCACCGACAGCGGTGCCAATTGGTACGCCATTGGCACTGTCAGCACTACGGCGGGTCTGGTGTTGTCCAACAGCACCGCCAACGGTAGCGCCACCCAGCTGCGCTTTGCTCCCGCCCAAGACTGGAACGGCACTCCCGGCGCCCTGACCGTCAAGCTGCTGGACAACACCCAGGCCAGCTTTACCAGTGGCGCCACCCAAGTCACGCTGGACACCACCACCAACCCCGCCAGCTCTGCCGCATCCACCAATGCGGTCAATCTGACCACCAGCGTGGCAGCGGTGAATGATTTGCCGGAGATCACCAGCGCCGCTGGCGCGGCCAGCCTGACCGAAACCGCTGACTGGGACAGCAGCGTCACGGCCTCGGGCGCCTTGACCGGCACGCTGGAGGCCAGCGACGTGGAGGATGGCACTGGCGTCACCTACGGCATTCGCGGCGGCACCAGCAACGCCGTCGCCGGCACCGTCACCAAGGCCGGTTTCTTCGGCACGCTGGTGTTGAACACCGGCACCAAGGAATGGACTTACGTCCCCGGCAATTTCACCGCCATCAACGCGCTAAACGACGGGCAAACCGCCACCGACGTTTTCGAGTTCAGCATCACTGATGCCGCCGGTGCCACCGCCCGCCAGGCGCTGACCATCACCTACACCGGCACCAACGACACACCGCTGGTAAAGGCGGGTGCCAACCCGATTCCCGACCAGAAATTCAACGGCACCGGCAGCTGGAGTTACCAGATTCCCGCCGACATCTTTACCGATGCCGACGGCACGAACCTGACTTACACCGTTCAGGTGGTGGATGACTCGGGCAATGTGATTGACACCATCACCAACGCAACTGGGACTGATGCCAACAAGCCCTCCAACTGGCTGATCTTCAACGAAGACTCGCGCACGCTCAGCGGCGAACCCACCGCCACGGCACCGCTGCCGCTCAACATCAAGATCACCGCTTCGGACGGCGGCACCAACGTGGTGACTGACACCTTCACGGTGACGCTGGTTCAACCCAATTCTGCTGACAACCCTGCTCCTGGAGCTGTGACAGCACCTACCCCGGCTGCCACTTTCCCGGGGCTGGCCATTGCAGGCGATGCGGCCTATACCGAAAACGCCGCGCCCAAGGCGCTGGCCCCTGCACTGGCGATTGCCGATAGTGACAGCCTCACCCTGGCCAGCGCCACGGTGACCATTAGCGCGGGCAAGGTCGATGGCGACCTGCTGGCGTTCAATAACGACAACGCCACCAACTTCGGCAACATCCTCGCGACATACAACGCGACCGATGGCCAGCTCATGCTGGCCTCAGCCAGCAGCTCCGCCACCCTTGCCCAATGGGAAGCTGCGCTCAAGGCCGTCACCTTCTATTCCAGCAGCGACAACCCTGGCACCAACCGCACCGTGTCGTGGCAGGTGAACGACGGCGCCAACCCCAGCGACATCGGCACCACCAGCATCGTGGTGACGCCAGTCAACGATGCGCCGGTAGCTACCAAGCTGTCCGATGTCACCCATGCCAGCAATGCCTTGTGGGAACTGGATGTCGATGGCACAGACAACAACCTGTTCACCGATGCCGAAGCCGAGACCATCACCTACAGTGCCACGCTGGCCGATGGCAGCGACTTGCCCAGCTGGCTGAGCTTCGATGCCACCACCCACACCTTCAGCGGCAACCCACCTGCGGGCCTGCCCTCCCTGAACCTGAAGGTCATCGGCACGGACGCCAGCAATGCCGAAATTTTCACCACCTTCACCCTCAACCTGACCAGCCCCACCAGCGGCGGGGCGGCGGCCAACACCACGGGTACGGTCAGCATCAGTGGCAGCACCACACTCGGCGCAGAGCTGATAGCCGCCACCAGTGATGGCGATGGCTTGACCGGCACCGTCACCTACCAGTGGCAGAAGTCCAGCGACGGCAACACCTGGATCGACATTGGCGGCGAACGCGCCCAGGGCAGTGCGTTCACCATCACCCAGGCTGAATCCAAACAGCAGCTGCGCGTGCAGGCTTTCTACAACGACGCTGGCGGTTTTGCTGAGGCCCCCGTCTCGAATGCGCTAACCATCCCTGCACTGAACCTGAAGGGCACTGTCACGGTCAACGGCAGCCCGCTACCCGGTCAAACGTTGGTGGCGTCGCTCAGCGATGGCAACGGCATCGTGGGCGTTACGCCAACCTACACCTGGTACCGGGGAGATACCTCCGGCGCACAAACCACCGTGGTCGGTGGCAACTTCAGCGCCTACACCCTGAGCAACGACGACGGCGGCAAATTCATCACCGTGCGCGTGACCTACACCGACAACGAAGGCACCACCGAGAACGTCACCGGCAGCAGCAGCCAAATTCAGTTGGGTGCGGAGCCCCCCAAAGCAGTGAACGATACGGGCACTGCCACCGAAGCAGGCGGTTTGAACAACGCCACCGCTGGCAGCAACGCCAGCGGCAATGTGCTGGGCAACGACACCGACCTCAACACCAGCGACACCAAAACCGTGACCGGGCTACGCACCGGCAATGTCGAAGGCCTGGGCGATGGCGCGGTGCTGGTCGATGGCGCTTACACCCTCGAGGGTACCTACGGCACACTGAGCATCACCGCCAGCACTGGCGCCTACACCTACACCGTCCACCAAGATGCCGCCAACGTGCAGGCACTCACGGCAGGTCAAACGGCCACCGACGTTTTCAACTACACGGTCGCTGACGGCACCCAGCTGTCGGACGTGGGCTTGCTGACCATCACCCTGACCGGCGCCGACGATGCCCTGGTGGTCAGCAACCTGCCCGCCACGTTCACGGTCACCGAAGACGTGACCATGGCCATCGACTTTGGCAACAGCTTCAACCTGAGCGACCCTGACTTCCCGGGTGCTGCCACCGTCACGCTGAAGGCCAGCAAAGGCACGCTCAGCGGTGCAAGCGCACTGGATGTAACGGTGTCTGACAGCGGTACGGGCGCCCTGACTCTGGTGGGCACGCTGGGCAACATCAGCACCTGGCTGAAAACCATTGGCAGTCTGCAATACACCAGCGCGCTGAACGACAGCGGCACCCCTGGCGCCACGCTGACGCTCAAATCAGGTGGCATCACTCTGGGAACGGCCAGTATCCATATCACGCCGGTCAATGATGCGCCGGTGATCAGCAGCAACGGCGGTGATGCACCAACCCCCATCGACTACGAAGAAAACGGTACAACTGCGGTGACCACCGTCACGGCCACCGACCCGGACAGCGGAGACACCCAAACTTTCAGCATCAGCGGCGGGGACGATGCCGACCTGTTCCGTATCAACGCCGGCACCGGGGCGCTGACCTTCAGGAACAGCCCCAACTATGAGGTTCCAGCCGATGCCGATAACAACAACAGCTATATCGTCACGGTCAAAGTGGCTGATGCCGCAGGCTTGACCGACGAGCAAACGCTCACCATCAACGTGACCGACGACACCAGTGCCGATGACCCCATCGAAACGGGTGGTGCCGGTTCGGAAACGATTACTGCCCCAGCGGACAACGCAAAAATCAACGTCACAGGCAGTGGCACCACCACCATTACCAATCCAGCCGGCAATTTGACGATTGCCAACAGCGGCTCAGGTACCGTCGTGGTGGAAGGGCTGAACCCTGGCGCCACGGTCAACACCAGCGGCACTGGCGCTACCCAGATCAGCGACCCTGAAGGCAGTCTTACCGTGGCCAACAGCGGCACGGGCACGGTGACGGTGGATGGCTTGAATACGGACAGCGTTTTGAGCACCACCGGCAGCGGCCCGACGGCCGTGACCAACCCGGATGGCAACCTGAGCGTGGCCAACAACGGCACGGGTACGGTGACTGTCGGTGGACTCAACTCCGGTGCCAGCCTGACGGCCAATGGCACAGGCCCGACCCAGGTCAACGACCCTGAAGGCCACCTGACGGTGAATAACAGCGGTAGCGGTGTGGTGACAGTCGATGGCCTGAATACGGGCAGTGTTTTGACCACCAGCGGCAGCGGCCCCACGGCTGTCACCAACCCAGACGGCAACCTGGAAGTGGCCAACAACGGCGCGGGCACGGTAACGGTCAGCGGACTCAACCCCGGTGCCAGCCTGACGGCCAGCGGTACAGGCCCGACCCAGGTCAACGACCCTGAAGGCAGTCTCAGCATCAACAACAACAACAGCAGCGGCACAGTAACGGTGAATGGCCTGAATACGGGCAGCGTTTTGACCACCACGGGCAGTGGCTCCACCACCGTGGCCAACCCGGACGGCAACCTGAGCGTGGCCAACAATGGCACGGGCACTGTCACGGTCAACGGACTCAACCCCAATGCCAGCCTGACGGCCAGCGGCAGCGGCCCGACCTTGATCGAAAACCCTGACGCCAGTCTCATCGTGGCCAACAGCGGCACGGGTACAGTGACTGTCAACGGTCTGAATACGGGCGGGGTGCTGACCACCACCGGCAGCGGCCCCACTGCCGTGACCAACCCGGACGGCAGCCTCGCCGTGGCCAACAACGGCACGGGCATAGTCACGGTCAACGGACTCAACCCCAACGCCAGCCTGACGGCCAACGGCACCGGCCCCACCTTGGTCAATGACCCCGAAGGCAATCTCAGCGTCAGCAACAGCGGTAGCGGCACGGTCACCGTGGCGGGGCTGAATGATGGCGCGGTGCTGAACAGCAACGGCACAGGCCCTGTCCGGGTGACCGACCCGGACGACGATGTCAGCGTGGTGAACAACGGCAGCGGTACGGTTTCGGTCGATGGCATGAAGGCGGGTGCCGTCCTCAGCAGCAGCGGTACGGGGCCGGTCACCATCAGTAACCCAGAGGGCAATCTGCGTCTTGCCAACACGGGAACGGGCACTGTCACGGTCGAAGATCTCAAACCAAGTGCCACATTGACCACCACGGGCACCCAACCCATCCTTGTCGATTTGAGCCACCTGAGCAGCGGCCAGACCATCACCATCGACAACGACGGCAGTGGCGTGGTCAACCTCGTGAACGTGCCGGAGGGGGTCATTGTGTTGACCACGGGCAGCAATGGAAGCGGCGGAATCAACTATGCCCCCACCATCAGCGGCGTTCCGGTAACCGCGCAAGGGGTAACGGTTGGCTCTACGGCGTCGTTAGCCGACTTTACGGTTGCCGACAAAGACACCAGGCAGTCATTGACGGTGACACTAACGGCTACTAACGGAACCATTGGCGGATTGACCGATGCCGACAGCACGAAGGCAGGCATCCAGCTAAATGGGACGGCTAGCGACATTAACACCGCCTTGGTGGCTGCTACCTTTACGGCTGCTGGAGCGAGTAGTGCGAATGTTGCTATCAGCGTGTCTGATGGTATCACCGCCACTACCGCTAGCTATGGTTTAACGGCAAGTAACCCATCAGCACCCGATCCGGTTCCAACACAGGCACCAACGCCAGCTCCGACTCCGGTTCCAACGCCTGCGCCAACGATCGAAACCATCGATGGTACACAAGTTGAGTCGGGCACCGTGGTGAAACCAGATGGTAGCCTAACTGAAAGTGTTACTATTGCACCCGTGTCCGACACGCGTGTGGAAGATGGTACTACAGCCAATGATGATCTGGCTGATATTGTACTCTTCTGGGGGGAGTCGACACGTACTCAACAAGCCACCACAGTGAGTTTGCCGACAGGAGTTGGTTTAACCACTGAGGGTAGTCGAGCGCCTGTTGTCGATCGAACAGCAGCAAGTGCCCTAACCGAGTTGGTTCAATTAATTGAAGACAATACAACGGATGCCGACACCACGAAAGTGAAAATGCTGGCAGGAGGTGAAAGCTTCTTAAATGCGCTTTCAACACAGTCGACTGAAACATTGGTTGTCAACAAAGTTACGCTAACGGTAGCAAATGATTTTGTTAACACCAAGCCCGCTCCCATTTTAATTACCGGAACCTCAACGCCAGTAACCACCACTACAGGCACAACCGGCGCTCCAGTGGAAGCTTTGGTAATTGACACCCGCTCTTTACCTAAAGGAAGTGTCCTTAATTTACAAAATATCGAGTTTGCGGTGATTGTTGGTGATGATGTCCAAGTAACTGGCGGGGAAGGTGCTAACATTGTATTTGCTGGTGCTGGTAGTCAAACTTTGATTTTGGGAGAAGGAGATGACGAGCTGCATGGTGGCGATGATAACGACATAGTGGGATCTAAAGGTGGTAATGACCAACTTTTTGGTGATGCTGGAGACGATGTGTTATTCGGCGGCACTGGAAATGACGCGCTAACGGGTGGTACAGGCATCGATATTGCCCTGTTTAAATACGCCCTGAATGAGTACCAAATTCGCCAAAATAGTGACGGTAGTTGGACCGTCAGTCATAGTATTGAAGGCACTGACACGCTAAAAGAAATAGAGTTTGCTGAATTTGCCGATCAGACTATTAGCCTAGCGGGTAACAACCAATGGCTAAATGTGCTCTTCCAACAAAACATCAACCTATTCTAAGAATAAAAAGGACAGAACAACTATGATGATTCAACATTCATTAGCGCAACTGAGTTTAGTGACAGCCATCAGCCTCATCCTGAGTGGATGTGGCGGCGGTGGTGGCGGTGGTGGAACAACCCCCACACCAGAAAACCCAGTTACCCCTAGTCCAACTTATGGTAGCTTGGCTTTAACCACTGATAACTTCGACGACTACAGCCTGTTGTTTAACCGTAGCCTATACAACGAAGTGAATAGCATTCGTAACAGCTACCATAATCCAACAGCCAGTATGTTGAGATTAACGCAAAGTCTCTGGCTCAATCCTAGTATTGCCACTAGCCTAAAAACAAGCTTTATCGATACCTTACCTGCTGGTGCCGGCACGCATAACTGCACTACAGGTAGCATGACGCGCACCCTAACTGACAGCAATAGTGATGGTGTTATTAACCAAGCCGGTGAAAGCGAGCAACTCAGCTTTAACAACTGCAGCAATGGCACCCTTACGGCCAATGGCTCACTGGCTTACAGCTTAACCGCAGTCACAACCACAACGCTCACCGCCAACTTAACCTATAACAACCTAACTTCCGTGCAAAATGGCGTGACACAAAGTTACCAAGGCAGTAAAAGTCTAGCTATAGATACAGGTTCCGGTCTGTTCGTGACCACCCAAGCCTCAAGTGATGTGGTTAGTCGTACGCAAAACAATAGCGACATCAATCAAACCACGCAAAAAGCAGGCTACCAAAGTCAATATATTGAAAGTGGCACCGACTGGCAAGTGAGCCTTGCTGGAAACATGGAAATACTGGTAAATAATGACAAAGCCAACCTAATCCTGGGCACAGCAACGCCACTCACCGGCTCAATGACAGCTAGCACCTATGCAGCCACACGCACGGGAGAATACAGCACCAGCTGGAACAAGCAAGCATTAAAGACCAACAGCAACGCCGACGGCTTACTCACCATGAGTGCCGACTTAGATGGCAATGGCAGCTATGAAGTCAGCTACCAACAAGCTTGGGATAGGTTAACCATACCTGAGTAATATCAGGGATAAGCTGTAATAGCCCATTAATGAGGTCTAATAGTGAATGACGAATTTATCGTAAAGCCAGAGTTACAGTCGCAAGCTATTGACTCCGATTCAGCTATTGTGTTCTGACTTTATTCGTTCTAGATTCAAGCAATTAGGGTGGTGATTATGCAAGGCATAACTGCAAATTTATCAGGTGTTTTTGAACTACGAAAAATATCGCGACAAGCGCAGATTTTGGTAAAACGGCTATCGATCCAAGATTATTGCAACCAGATTCACTTGACGTTGGTAAATTAAGCTCTAATGATAGTGAACAACCTAACTTATCCCAGAAGTTAAACTCGGAGCAACTCAATGACATGCTAGACAAGGCTAATCGCCAGATGGAGCTTAGGAAAAGTGATCTGCGTTTTATAGCTGAAGAAAGTTCTGGAAAAATGGTGGTAGCTATTTATGACGCCTCAACAGAGGAATTGATTCGTCAAATTCCCAATGAGCAAGCACTTACCATAGCGCAAAAGATTAATGAGTTTGTGGAAAGGTCCAGTATAGACCCCAGCGAGTCAGCATCTTCTGTTTGCATGATATTAAATAGTAAAGCCTAATTAATGAAAGCTCTGTTGAGCTTTCGAAAAGCATACCATCTTAAAAAAGGGAATCTTTTTGTTGAGCTTGTAATCTGCAGGTGTCATTCGATCCAAACTTAATCATTATGGACAGTAATTGTGCTAGTATGACTAATTACAGCCTGCATAAAACGACCGAACTTACTGTTTATATTCAGGATTTGTCATATTATAGAGGAGAAATCGCGATGAACCTAAAAAAAATTAATAAAAAAATATGCATTGCGATTTTAGCTGTTATTTCATTAACTGCGTGTAATAACAGTGATAATCAATCAAGTACGAGCAATTCAAATACGCTTACGTATAGTTATGGTTTTTTACCTAACCCCGATGGTTTTAGTTACGCAAATGGTGAACAGGTAAATGTTGAAGATATAACTGTTAACACGCTGGTCGATTGGTATGGCATAGAAAACATCTGTTATAATAAACAAAAAGAGAACTGTTTGCTGACTGCGTTTGCCCAACTTAAGCAAGTTCAACAAGCGAGAAATCAAATGGGTGGCCAATGTTATGGTATGGCCATCGCTGCAGCACAGTTTTATCATCAGTCCATATATGGATTACCAGTTTTTGAAGGGAAAAGCCGTCCCGCAGATTTTAATCCTGATGCTAGAAGCACCTTCGAGCTTACCAGAAATGACACGAGAGAGTTAATTGCAGCTAAGTTTACAAATCAGGGTACTGTTCAGGTTCAGCAGCGAATTGCTGCATGTAAGCAAAGCAATGTACTCACAGAATATGCTCGAGTTCGCGATGCATTCGGTACTAATGACCCTATTGCTGCGATAGGAATAGATGATCGATCTGATATGGGCGGGCATGCTGTAACACCTTATAAATTGGAGCAGCTTGGCGACATTGGCAATATTTATGTTTATGACAATAATTTCCCGAATGAAAATGACGCCAAAATTGAAGTCAACCTCAAAACAGGTTCATGGAAGTATGCGTTAGGACAAACCGATCCTTATTCTCAAAATAATCTAAACTTTAGTGGCGAGGGTAAGATTAATGCTTTCTGCCCAGTTCCTTTGAGTTTAACGCGTTATCAGCAACTCCCCGATATAGCGAATGGGTACTTAGAGTTGACGTTAAATGGCGGCGCAAAATTTGTCCGTGCAGTGCTTAAAGATGATCAAGACAGAATGATCGGATACGACTTCGATACCCAGCAGAATGTGAGTCAAATTCCGGATGTGATAACGCGGGTTCAAATGGAGTCTATGCCACCCATATATCAGGTTCCTGTAAGAAATAATTTGAACAATACACCCAGCATTAGCTCAAGACAAGAGCTAGAAAAATATTTTAATGAATTGTCTTATGTGGCTGTGGGTGCCTTACCTCAGCAGTCTAGTGCTACCTTAGTTGATTTATCAACCGAGACAAAAACAGATGCTTTTCGCAGTGGATTGATGTTCAAACAAATTAAGATTGGTATGAACGATATTGATCAGTTTGCTTTCCATCCTGGCGGTCGCTTTTTTTATTACGAACGTGATGCCGATGCTGATTCACAACCACCTTACATCATCGTGCACTTTGATGATTTCCAGACTAAAAATGGCGCACGTCATCGCTTTCAGTTTGATAATAGCTTGCCGGTAGGCGTCGCAGTGGCGATATTTGTGAATAGATTTGATCAACTAACCGTGATGTTCATCGATGAGCGAGCAGATCAAACTCTTCCAATTGAGTCGTCGAGCATTAATTACTCTGTTAATTCTTATTTTGTGAATGAGCAAGTTTCAGAGACTAGGGATTTCTCTATGAACCAAAATGTTAATAGCTTGAAGTGGCTGGATCTGCAATCCCAGTCAACTCTTTTGGATTTACCCTTATAATTTGAACTTTAAGCATGGTGAATTAGGCGTATTATTACGCCTTACTCAACCGGACAAATTAATTGTCGTCAGAAAGGATAAGATAACTGTCACCTAACAAAATTGAGCAAACTCGCTTTATGTTTAATGATTGGATTGTTAGTATGATGTGGACTGTCAACCCATTTTCGTACAAGGAATCTGATTCCTTTCTAAAATCTTCGCCATCTCACGTTGACGCTGTTCAAACAGCGCAGGCGACAAGTATTCGTTCTTACTGTGTGGTCGGACATGATTAAAATGTCCGATATAATCTCCTATTAGCAGGCACATATGTTGCGCCGTAGTTAAACTAAGTTGTCGATACACCATTTCAACTTTAAGTGTCTTGAAAAAGCTTTCCGCTACCGCATTGACGCTCCTATGTCAACACCGACAAATCTGACAACATAATTGGATACAGTTCACGGACAATATAACGCTTCAAACACCGCTGAATCTCTTTTATGGATTTACCTTCAGCTGTGCGTTTGGCTGTATAAAGTCTCGATCTAGGGTCTGATCGCATTCGTATCAGTGCTATTGTCCATAGTGCATTGTTAGCTTCCCGTGAACCTCCTCGATTTAGCCTATGCCTTTGTGTTTTTCCTGAAGACGCTTGAATTGGACTTACCCCACAAAGTGCGGCAAATGAAGACTCTTTTTGGAGTCTATCTGGATTGTCTCCAGCTGCAACCAACAAGGTTGCTGCAACATATGGCCCAACACCAAATTATTCCAGTAAATTTGGAGCCGCCATTTGGGTTAATTTTTTCAGTTGCTTATCAATCAATCTTAGTTCATCAGTCAAGTTCTGCCAACGTAATGCAAGCAGTTTGAGAATATCTAATAACGTCTGGGTTTGTATTGTGGTATTGGTTTCAACTAAGCTTAAACAGGCTTGAATACACCGATAAGTCGAGGGAACGTAGCAAATACTTCTAATATCATCAGGAGCTGTCACTAACAGCGCTCTGATTTGGTTAATTGCTTGAGTTCTTGCTTTAACCGCACTTTTTCTTGCCACAGTTAAATATCTGAGTGATTCCACTAATCCATCATGAGATTTAGGGACTGCACTCGATTCTGTCAATCAGCATCCAAATTTGACCAGTTATCAGCGTTGAAATTTGACCATCCCAGAACCTAAAAAACAAGACAATTAAATTACGTATTTTTTCTCCTGTGTTTGAATCGATAAGAATCATTTCCTGTTTCGATAATTTCACAATGATGCGTCAGTCTATCCAGTAGTGCTGTGGTCATTTTGGCATCACCAAACACCTTAACCCATTCGCCGAAATTCAGAT
>CAZFLX010000041.1:0-12428 GCA_964519885.1 uncultured Francisella sp.
ATTCTAACGCTCTAACCCAGTTTTAAACTCGCACCACCATCAACCACTAAGCGAGTTCCCGTGGTGTAAGGACTGGCTAACAGATAATCGATTGCCTGAAGCACCGGTTGAAAACCTGGCTCGATACCGAGCAGAGTTTGAGCCAAACGTTGCTGGCGATAGTCGTTGGTGTCAGTTTCATGGAACGCTAACAAACCAGGCGCAATAACATTCACTTTAACCTTAGGGGCAAAAGCCACCGCTTGAGAACGCATCAGGCTTTCCATGGCACTTTTAGAAGCAGTATATAAGGCTTTATCTGGCTTACCCTGATCGCAACTGGCATCGCTGATAAACACAATATCACTCAGTCCTTGCTGCGCTTGCAGCAACGGCAGTAAAGCTTGATTCAATCGGTAAGGCGAAAACAGATGCAAAGCAAAGGTCACATTCAGCAACTCAGGCGATTTCATTAACGCTTCGTCGCTATACCAAACCGAGGCATTGTGCACCACAGCCCTTAAACTTTGGGTATGCTGTTTAATTTGCTGAATCAGACTATCAACACCCTGCTCAGTGGCGACATCGGCACACAACATCTGTACACCCAGTTGGCGTAATGCTGTCACCTGTTCACACTCATGACGATAGCTGGCCAAAACCTGATAACCCGATTGAAGCCAGTGTTTTACCAAGCTTGATCCCAGGCGACGACTGGCTCCTGTTACCAGCACCCAAGGCTTGTGTTGAGGCTCCATTTACACCTCCGTAATTGCGACTAGGCTTCCATTTTAGCGCAATATGCCGTATAAATAGCCTTATTCATTCAAAACTTGGTTTATTATGCATCCTTACCAACATGATTTTATAGACTTTATTCTCAGCACCAATGTTCTGCGCTTTGGTGAATTTACCCTAAAATCGGGTCGTACCAGTCCTTATTTCTTCAATGCGGGCTTATTTAATTCTGGCAGTAGTTTAGCCAAACTCGGTCAGTTCTATGCGCAAGCCATAGCGCATTGTGGTGTAGATTATGATGTGCTGTTTGGTCCAGCCTACAAAGGCATTCCGCTTGTTGCGGCGGCTAGTATTGCCTTATCAGAACATCACCAACAGGATCGTGCCTACAGCTTCAATCGCAAGGAAGCCAAAGCCCACGGTGAAGGGGGGAGTATTGTTGGAACACCCTTGGCAGGTAAAATCTTGATTGTTGATGACGTCATTACCGCCGGTACAGCCATTCGTGAATCCATTGAGATTATTCAAGCCGCAGGCGCGACACCCGCTGGTGTGGTGATTGCCTTAGATCGTATGGAAAAAGGCACAGGTGAAAAATCCAGTGTGCAAGAAGTAGAAGATCGTTTTGGTATTCCGGTCATACCCATTGTTACCATGGCGCATCTGATTAGCCACCTGGAACAACACCCAACGCTCAGTCATTATGTAGAGGCTATGCGCGCTTATCGTCAGGCATACGGAGTGTAACTGATGACAAATCACAATGGGTTGCGTGAACTGCTGATCTTACGTCACGCCAAGTCGGATCATAGTGATCCGACTTTGGCAGACTTTGACCGACCTTTGAGCGAACGTGGACGCGACGATGCTCATAAAATTGGTCAATGGATTGCCCAACAACAACTTCATCCCGATTTAATTGTTACCTCTCCGGCTAAACGCACCCTGCAAACCATTCGTCGTGCGCGCAGTCATTTCGATCACGACAACCTCATTCACTGTATTGAAGCAATGGATGTGTATGAGTCTAGTTACGAGACGTTACTATCCGTTCTGGCTCAAACTCCACTTGCAAAACGTACCCTACTGGTCGGACACAATCCCGGCTTAGAAACACTACTGACCCATTTAACGCAAGATGACCGCTTGCAGCAAGAAGTGAAGCTGTTTCCAACCTGCGCATTAGCCCAATTGGTGCTACCAGCCGACTGGAGTCAATTGAATAGGGGATGCGCCAAATTGATCAATCTGTGGCAAGTTAAAACACTGCCCTAATTAACAGACTAGCACCGGTTAGCAATGTGACCCACTCAAAGGCACGTTTTACCCACAAATTTCCTTTCAGTAATGCCCAATGCGCACCCAAATATCCACCGACTACCGAGGCCACCAGCAACACTGGTAACCAATCCCAGCGCACCTCGCCCACAAACGCCAAGGTTAAGCCACCCAGTCCATTCCAAAAAAAACCGACCAACACCAGGGTGTAGGCTACGGCTTGCTTATAGTCTAGACCATACCAACGCACTAGCCAAAGGGTCACAAACAAGCCTGTTCCCGAAGTGAGCGAACCATTGAGCACTCCTATCCATGCCAACACCAATGCTCCCACGATGACTTGTGACGGTGAAGATGCCACCGTGCGCGGCGATAAACCCAAATGCGCTTGCTTCATTGAATACACGCCCATTGCCATGGTCAACACGCCCAAAGCAACGAGCAAAACTTGTTCTGGCAAAGCTAATACACTGATAGCACCTAACCACACGCCTGGCAAACCTGTCGCTAAGATCAACAAACTTAAACGCCACGACAAAACACCAGACTGCAGGTAACGCATGGCTGCCCCCACCCCTAAAGCGACACTGGCAACTTTATGTGTGGCTAAAGCCACAGCAAAAGGCAATCCTAGCCACAACAACGCCGGAAACTGTAGCAAACCTGCGCCTCCGCCCGCGAGTGCGGAAAATGCATTAGCAATTAAAGACACCACAAGCAAGATTAGCTGTTCAAACCAAAACTCCATCACTGCTCACTTCTTAGAAAAGGTCTAAAATAAAAAAAACCACTCACGAGAAAAAAAGCCAAAAACAGAAAAACCACTCACGAGAAAAAAAGCTTAAAAATAAAAAAACCACTCACGAAGTGAGTGGTTCAAGCTGAGGAGTGTTCAATAACAGAGGAAATGTTATCTACTGGCACTCATCATAATCCGAAACACCAATCAACGCCATGTGACATAGTGTCGCACCCTAATGACCTATTGCAAAGCCAACTCGGTGAGCGTTTTCCACTGCTCTGCCGTGAGCGCCGAACGTAAACCTTGAACACAATCGACAGATAGTTGCAGACGCGCAGCTTCTTGCTTATTCAACTCAGCACTCAGCTGTTTAATCAGCTTAGTATCCGATTTATACTTAAGTAGCTCTTCGCGTAACTCAGTACGCAAATCGATTATTGATTGATCCAGTGATTCGCGCTTCGCTCCACTAGCTTGCGCAACTTTAGTTACAGCCTGTCGTTGCTCTGGTGTCAGGGCAAAGAAGTCGGGATTGTCGGTTAAAAAAGGCATCAGTACCACGACGGGCGTTGCCGCAACAATCGTCGGTTGTTTAGCTTCTACCGAGGTAAGCATTACCCCTGATAAAGTCAGGACTGTAAGCAAATTCAACCAAGTTTTCATATCACGCTCCTTATGCCGTAATCAGCGTACCTACCCCTTCGTCGGTAAAGACTTCAAGCAACACCGCATGTTGCACACGACCATCAACAATGTGTGCCGATTTAACCCCTGCGGTTACACTATCCAAAGCACAACGAATTTTCGGCAGCATACCGCCATAAATGGTTCCATCCGCGATTAAGCCTTCAACCATGGCGTGCGTGAGCCCTGTCAACAAATTACCCTGCTTATCTTGCAAACCAGCGATATTGGTTAATAGCATCAACTTTTCCGCTTTTAATGCCCCAGCAACCGCACCGGCAACAAAGTCAGCATTGATGTTATAGCTGTGACCTTCGTCATCGTAACCGACAGGCGCAATGACAGGGATAATATCGCTTGCAATCATTAGATCAAGAATATGGGTATCGACTTTTTCGACTTCGCCTACATGACCTAAATCGATGATTTCAGGCACATCGACAGCAGGATTATGCTTGGTAAGTGTCATTTTTTTTGCTTTGATTAAGCCGGCGTCTTTACCCGTTAAGCCAACGCATTTGCCGCCTGCTTTTTGAATCATACCGACGATCGCTTTATTGACCTGTCCGCCCAATACCATTTCGACCACGTCCATGGTTTCACGGTCTGTTACCCGCATACCGTCAATAAATTGCGATTCTTTACCAATTTGCGCTAACAACTTACCAATTTGCGGACCGCCTCCATGCACCACCACCGGATTCATGCCAATTTGCTTCATGAGCACAATATCGCGCGCGAAACTTTGCTCTAGCTGATCGTCTACCATGGCATTGCCGCCATATTTCACCACAATGGTTTTACCGACAAAACGGCGAATATAAGGCAGGGCCTGAGTTAAAACTTGAGCAATTTCGGTGGCGCGTTGTGTGTCCATAAGCTTCCTTTGCATAATACGAATCCTTTAACGAGGGTTGCGGATTAGTATAAACGACCTTTACTCACTTTTTCTTCGACAATACGACATTTTCCACCGACATTATCAAACACCAGTGTTTTTTCAACCGTATCTTTATAGGTTTGATTATCGTAAACCTGATTAAAGGTAGCTTCCATGCGGTTACCCACTTGTAAAGTACGTACATTATCAATCGATAAACGAATGCCTTTAGCAGGATTGCCGACACGATTGGTACGCAAACTCACCCACTGATTACGTGTCATGCCCCCAGCCGTGAAATTGGGCGAATACTGGTTGAGATAACCCTGCACATCTTGACTGGTCCAAGCGGTTATCCACTGATTAACCTGACCTTGGACATCGGTACAAATCAACTTAATGTCAGTTACGGGAGAAACCACTGGGCTGGGCGCCACAACCGGCGGTAAGGCTGCCGCCATGAGCATGGCTTTATCAATGGTCATCGCCTCAACAACTTCTGCTGGACAGGCTAACTCTTGGTTTTTGCTTAAATCACGGTCTTGACGCAACTGCTGCGGAGTCGGTAGTTTTTCACGCTGAATTTTTAACTCGGTCAACAAACTACCGGTGTTATGCAGCGTTTTTGCCCGTGCGATGGCTAGATCGTGCTTTGCGGTGACATAGTTTCGTTTGGCTTGAAAGTATTCATTTTCGGTATCTAACA
Source organism: uncultured Francisella sp. (assembly GCA_964519885.1). Lineage (GTDB taxonomy): Bacteria > Pseudomonadota > Gammaproteobacteria > Thiomicrospirales > Thiomicrospiraceae. The sequence goes on from CAZFLX010000041.1 coordinate 5,008, forward strand.
AGTCGAGCAAAGTGCGCTGACCAATATCGAACTGGGCTTTATAAGCCTCTCTCGCCTTAGAAATCGATAACTGATGCTGATTTAAGTAAGCCAATTTCTCAGTTAATTGCTGAATGTCATTATAAGCAACGCTCAAATCTTGGCGTAAATTGCGGCAAATTTTGTCCCGATTATCGCGCGCAAAACTCAGACGCTCACGAAATTGACTTTTCGCCGCCGTATCGCTCCCACCGTTGTATAAATTGTAGGTCGCCACCAATTCAATTACACGATCCATTTCACGACCCTGAATACCGCTGACATTGTTACCTTGATCTTGGCGAGCACGTAATTCTAGTTTAGGCATAAAGGGAGCGTTACGACCTTCCAGTTCCGATGTGGCCGCTAACACTTGTTCAATAACTGAGTTAAATTGTGGACTGGCTTCAAATGCCAAACGTAAGGCTTGTTGAATATTAGCTGGAATACCGGTAGTGACCATGCCCTCAGTATCCAGATCTTCATAAGGCAATTCACCGACCAGGTTTTGATAGCGCGCACTCATCGAATGAAGATTGGTGGCTTCAGTCAATAAATTCGATTCCGCTAAAGCCAAACGCCCTGTTGCCAGTTCTAAATCGACACCTCGCGCGACTCCAGCCTGCACTTTTTGCACAATCGCATCGTAAAGTTTTTTATGCTGTACATAATTATCGGAAGCTAAGCGAACCAAATCACGAAACTTGAGCACATTTTCATAATAGGTCACCGTTTCAGAGGCAATGGCGCTGGATGCCTGCATAAAGTCATAATAGCGTGCTAACCGTGTATAACTTAATCGTGACACTTCACTACTGGTTGCAAAACCATCGAACACCATTTGTGTTAAGCTGACACCCAAGGTTTGACGATCGTAATCGACTGCACTATTGCCACGTAACTGATTGCTCTGGTTACCAACCGCACCATTCAGATCGATTTTGGGTAAATAACGTCCTTCAGCAACGCGCTCTTCTTCAGTCGATGCTTGAAACAGATGCCATGCTGCTTCAACTTCTGGATTATTAGCAATGGCTTTTTGTGCGGCTTGTTGAAGATTTTTAGCAGGCGCAGCACTGGGAGAATTCGCTGATTGGGCAGCAAGAGACGACCAAGCCAATCCCATAGAAAGGGCTAACAGGGTCATAGTTATGGGTGCTTTCATGATGAATTTCTCCGCAGTGTTTTTTATTTGATTATTTTGATGAATCTTAACACATTAATTTATTAAATGAACACAGCTTGAACAATTTTTAATCACTTGTTTTTCTTAACACTTACAGGCAAAATAATCAAAAACATGATTATATCGAGTCACGAATGTCCTTAAAGGTTCGCTTGCAGCACATTACTCTGCTTGGAGGGTTGGCTTTATCAGCCGCATTCGCTCACAGCCTTGGCGAGCGCTGGTTAGTTGCATCTGCCAATAACCCAGTGGTGTCTCAATGGAATCAACTCCTCGATACGCAACAAGATCGTTCAACCACGCATAAACTCAAACAAGTCAATCAGTTTTTTAACCGTAGCTTAAGATATGGTGAAGACAGCGAAATTTGGCGTGCAAATGACTATTGGGCAACGCCGCTAGAAAGTATGATGCTGGGACGCGCAGATTGCGAAGACTATGCGATTGCTAAATACATGACACTCAAACTATTGGGCGTACCGACAGAACAGTTGCGCTTAATTTATGTTCGCGCCAAAATCGGCGGTGCCAACAGTCCCATCAGCCAAGCACACATGGTGTTAGGTTACTATGCCACACCCACTGCCAGTCCGCTGATTTTAGATAACCTGGTGGAAGATGTAATGCCGGCAGACCAACGTCCTGATTTAACGCCCGTATTTAGCTTTAACGATGCGGGGTTATGGACGGGTTCGTCTAGCACTCCCGCAGCCAATGCCACCGAACGCCTATCTCGCTGGCGAGACCTGTTAGCCAAAATGCAGCAGGAAGGTTATGAATAATGTCTCAAATTTCAAATTTATTAGGGTGAAACCACTATGTCGCTCATTAAACAACTTTGGTTAGCCATTGCCTTCCTGATGCTGGTCGCTTTTGGCATTAGTTTCTTTGTCAGCACCATCACGGCAAAAACCTATTTAGAAGAACAGCTTTACTTAAAAAACGTGGATAATGCTGCCTCCTTAGCTTTGTCAATGAACCAACTTCCCAAAGACCCTACCCTGGTCGAATTGCAATTATCGGCACAATTCGATAATGGACATTATCAACTGATTCGACTAACTGCCCCAACCGGTGAAGTGTTGGTTGAACGCAGCGCTTTAAACCGTGAAAGTCTGGCGCCAGACTGGTTCAAACGACTGATTAATATTCAAGTGGCACCTGGAATTGGTAGTGTCATGGATGGCTGGACCGTTTATGGCAGCATCGAACTAGAAAGCCAAATCAGCTATGCTTACGATAGCCTGTGGAAAAGTGCGCTGGAATTATTGCTCATCTTTGCCTTGGCCGCTTTAGCCAGTGGCTTGTTAGGTTCTTGGATTCTCAAACTCATCACCAATCCACTAGGTAATGTGGTTGAACAAGCCGAAGCCATTGGCGAACGTCGTTTTGTCACCACCCATGAACCGAAAACACTGGAATTTAAGCAGCTGGTTCGCTCGATGAATCTGTTATCTACTCGCATCAAAACCATGTTGGAATCGGAAACACAACGACTGGAATCCATGCGTCAAAAACTGCAGCAAGACAGTTTAACCGGGTTATTAAATCGAGACACTTTTATGTCGCACCTAAAAAACGCCCTCAGCCAAGAAGAAATGAGTGATCGCGGCTATGTGTTTTTAGTACGCATTTCTCCTTTAGCACAAATTAACCAAGAATTGGGTCATCAGGCGACCGATCAACTCATTCTTGCCATTGCATCCAATTTGCGACAAGCTGCGGAACATAAAGCACATTGGAAACTAGCTAGGTTAAATGGCAGTGACTTTGCCTTACTCATTTGTGAGTCAGAGTTGCAATTAGAGCCACTTACCCATGCGCTGAATCAGCTGATTGAAGGGGAAGCTTATCAACCCGTCGCCTCGATTATGCACTTAGCTATGTCATTAACGCATTACCATCAGGGTGAAAGCATTGCTGCTGTGATGACACGAGCAGACACCTGTTTGGCAAAATCGGAACTAGAACATCAGTTAGTGGTGTCGATGGATGAGCATAATACCGCACAAGAGCGTCAACATTATGGGCTTTCTGAATGGAAACAAGGTATTGATGAAGCCTTAGCTACCGCGGGCGGACTGAATCTCGGTCAATTTATCGTGCGTTCTACGACGGGCGACTTATTACACCATGAATGTCCGATGCGCTTAACCGTGTTTGGTAGCACACAACAAGCTGGTGTCATTTTTCCTTGGATTCATCGACTGCATTGGCAGGATCGTATCGACTTAGCGGTGATGAGCAAAGCAGTGGAACGCTTAAAAGAAAACCAACAGCCTATATGTGTCAACCTATCTGCTGAGTCTTTGCAAAGCACACAATTCAGAGAAGGGATATTAGAGTTACTGTTACAACTAGACGTGTCTTTAAGCGAAAAATTATGGGTTGAAATTCCAGAACGCAACGTTTACCAACACCTAGCGGCTTTTAGAAGTTTCTGCTTATCGCTTAAACCCTTCGCGTGTAAAATTGGTCTTGAACATGCTGGCGAACACTTCTCTCGTATCGCGGAATTGAACGATGTGGGTATCGACTACTATAAACTGGACGCCAGCTTTATTAGAGATATCGAGCATAATAGCAATAACGAAAGTTTCGTACAGGGCGTGATTACCGTGGCACATGCGATTGGATTAATGGTGATTGCTGAAGGCGTTAGCAGCGAAGCAGAACAATCCCGCCTCATTGAACTGGGTATTGATGGCTTAACTGGACCTGGGGTGAGGTAAAACTAAAAAACACCTGTTGCAATGTGTGAAGAAGCGCCATCCTTAAATTAAGATGGCGTCATTATCGTTGGCAATTAAATCATTATCATTGTTAGCTGTTAGCTTACTACGCGCCGAGCGACGTTCGAGTAGTTTCACTTGAGCAGCTGTCGGTAAATCGGTAAACAAAATCACCTTATTGGCAATCAATACTTCGAGCAAATCCTCTAATACACGCACCATGTGCATATCGGATGAAGACAGGTGTTCAATAATCTCAGGGCTGATCGGCGTGCTCTTGCTTAACCCGACAAAGGCACGTACTTCGGGTAAATTCACGTCAACAAACTCAGTCGCATCATCGCATATTTCGGCAAACAAGGCGACAATTTGTCCGCTGGCATTGCGCTTGGCATAAGGCATGGTTTTTCCTCCTGAAAGGGATAAAAAAACAAGGCGACAAGCGCCTTGTTTGAATGTTTAGTTTACACCAAGTTAGTCTGTAATGAGCTTGCCTTGTTGTAACAATTGCTGGATCATTTCTGCTTGTGATGTTGTCGCATCAAAGCCTAAATTCGTTAGACTGACGTTTTCTAAAACAACCTTTTGGTCTACTCCTGCAGAAATATTACCAGATGTATTGATATTAACAATCGTATTGTTTCCTATTTGCTCAATACTCATGTAATTCAATAAGTTGCCAACACTAGTATCGGAATGAGTCTCACCGACCAATAAATCACGCAGGTCCAGCTTATCACCTTCGGATGCATTAAAGTCTTTGACCACATCGACTGCTGGAGATGATGTTGATCCTTGATCGTTCAACTCCCAACGGAAGACATCGGCACCGAGTCCACCTGTCAAGACGTCATTGCTTTCACCGCCTATAAGTATATCGTCACCTGAACCTGCATTGATCAGATCACTGGCATTAGAGCCAACAATTTTTTCTGACCCATCTGTACCGGTAAAATCTGCTCCCGTTCTAACTGCCCAAACACCATTTGAAACTTCTACCAAGTCTTGATTGACTGCTAGTGTTGGAGCATTATCAGGCGTAAACAATGCATAACTACTTGTGCCTAAGGTTTCATAGGCAGAAGCCGCGGAACCAACTGGCTTGACCTCGATTTTTAGAGCAGCCTGACCACCTTGATCCCAATAAAGCACTTCGATTGGCATTAAACCACCAGCAACTGATTTTCCAGTAAACTCAGTTACCGTCGGCGATTGATTTTGATCACGAACAGCAAGCGTATTGCCATCGATATTTAAACGATAACCATCATCTCCTGTTACGCGTATATCGTAGGTTCCAGCTTTCATATATACGTATCCAACAGCACGAACAATAGCATCTGTTGTATCACCAACGCCAGTAGTAGCAACGATATTACCAACATTATTCACACTCGTACCTTTTAAGAACGAATATAAATTATTACTTGAAGACCCTACGATATTACCAGTGGTTACTTTTGTGTTTTGACCAAGATCGTTACTAAACTGAGTGGTGGTTGTCGTTCCAGACTTCAGGCCAAACTCGAATGTATTAACAATAAACTTAGCGTCCGAAACATTATCTCCAGCATTCGCTGTCGAACCCAATAGACTAGTATTATTCGCCCTTCCTTCAATAATTGTTTCTAAATCAGCCAGGCTGTCTAAGTTGGCAACTGATTTATCATCCACATGAAGTCGTGTAGCTGAACTATAGCCATTTGAAGAACTAGTGCGATCATCGTTATAACCAAAATATTCGCCAGATAAGCCTAAGCCTGACAGCTCAGACCCCATAGACGAACTAAGTTTTACCGAAACCAGCTGCGGAGCAGCTTGGCTGTTTATATTGATGACCAATTCAGAAGTAACACTGTCGCCATCTTTGTCTATAACAGTATAAGTGAAGGTTTCAGGACGCTGTCCTGATGATAAGGCGTCATAAGCAACCTGATTCATTTGGTAGATATAATTACCGTCAGCATCAACCGTCAAAACACCATAGTTACCCTGAATTTTTCCATTAATCATATCTTTCCAGACAACTGAATTGTTATCTGCAGCACCATCCGCCCCAAATGCATAATCAATTTTACCAGCTATCTCTGGTGCATCAGAAGACATCAATTTCGCTATTAGCTTGTAACTATTTGATGCGCTTTCATTGGTATAAATTGTATCAACAATATTACCAAAACCGTCCAAAAAGCCAACTATTTGGAAATTATAAGTTTCAGTTTCACCATCAAGTGTTGTTATTGCTACTGGAACAATCGTGCTAAGATTGCTGATCTTGACAATATCACGACTGGCTACAGGATCATTAGAGTTGGGTGTCTCATTATGATCAAAGTTAATTGTATGATTTACAGTTGCTGCATAACCATTAACAACGGCATTGAACGAAAGTTGTAAACTAACTGAGGTAATAGAAGAGCTAACAGGAAAATTGTTATGCGTAAAAGTACCTAACTCAAAAGTCGAGTTTACGTCTAATGCTTGAGCAGTTGTTAAGCTGTTGTTATCATTAAACGTATAATTGGAGTTTTGATTCGTTCCACCCCAACTAACAACGTCATTTTGACCTGCTGGTTGATTATTGATCGTAGCTGAACCCGAAACATTAACCCATGCAGTTTGTAAACCACCAATTTGAATATCATTAATTTGAACATTCAATGTATTAAAGTTAGTGCTCACCGAAGGCATATCATCTTCAACACTTACCGTGATTTTACCTGTACTGGTTGCGTTGCCATCATTAGCAGCCACGCTAATATCAAAACTTAATACATCTTCAACACTATCGATTGGGTGATCCAAGGGTTTTGATAAGGTTACGGTATAAGTACCTGTATTGTCTATACTGACTCGTACGGCTTCATCGCCAGTATCACTTCCGATACGTCCTACCAATTCGCCTGTGCCCGTACCGGTCCATACAATTTCCTGACCACCAGAAGTTAAGCTTGCTGATGGCGCTGTTAAAGTAACTGTTAAGGCTGGACTATCAATATCGGTAATGCCCATATTACCAGAGATAAACTTCTCGTTAGTGATATCTAATGTACCTGTAGTATCTTGAATACCATTAGGAAGAAGCCCTTCTTCGGAAACAACTGCTGAAACGTTGGCGTGTTGAAATAGAGGCGTGTCGTTAACCGGGGTGACGCTAACATTGACTGTCGCTGTATTGCCTTCTGTGTTGGTGTAGGTGAAGCTGTCTTGACCGTTGAAATTCGCATTCGGAACGTATCTAACTGTGCCGTCTTCGTTGATCGTGACACTGCCGTTTGTTCCTTGCGTTACAGAGGCTACCGCTGATTTCGCGCTGTCAATGTCTGTGTCGTTCGCCAACACGTCGATGTTAATACCTGTATCTTCATCGGTGGTCGCGCTGTCATCTGCAATCACGGTGATGTCGTCGACCGCATTCACTTGCACCGTTACTGTCGCTGTATTGCCTTCTGTGTTGGTGTAGGTGAAGCTGTCTTGACCGTTGA
>CAZFLX010000042.1:0-12348 GCA_964519885.1 uncultured Francisella sp.
TCTATCCTTGACCAAGGATGGGGAGAGTTTAGACGGCAACTTGAGTACAAACAAAACTGGCAAGGTGGATTAGTGCTATTCGTACCAGCACAGTACACCAGCCAGACGTGTTCAGCTTGTGGTCATGTCGATAAAGACAGTCGCATGACTCAAAGTGAATTTGTTTGTACAGCCTGTGGTCATGAGGATAATGCGGACATCAATGCCGCCAAGAACATATTGGCTAAAGGACATAAGCTTCTTAGCCAAGATGTAAAGAAACCGTGGGACTCACGGGGTTAGCCTGCGTAGTGAACCTCAAAAGAGGTCAGCAACAGGAACTATCCTAGCGCAACGTAAAGCTGCGTAATAGGAATCCCCTTCCTTACCGCTCTAAAGAGCGGCAGCCGTTAGGCTGAGGTGGGGGAGGATGTCAAAGTCAGTGCTTAACACACGACGAACACACTTTTCCAGTGCTGGGTCTGGCGTTACATGCGGATTGATTAGGGTAACGGGTTTGACATAACTTTCTCCTAATGCGCCCTGATTTATATGTTATCTTAAAATCCGATGGCTCAACATTATGTTGACATACAGGGTGTCTTAATAATTCTTTATCTTCTGATCACTTTAAGAGTTATTTTGTCTAAGCATCGGTTAATCTTAGGTCAAGAGCCACCAATAGAGGAAAAAATCGATGATCAAAGCCTATCAACAAAACACTCAGTGGGACACGGCTAAACAGCGCAACCTAATTGCGGATATGGAGGCGTTGCTCAAAGCCTTTGCTGCTAATCAGATTCCCAATGACAATGACTACACCTTGGATGAATTAACCCAGTATGTGAAGACGTTGGTCGATGGCATAGCGGAAAAGCCATCTGGGGTGATTTATTCATGTTGGTCAGTGATGCCCATTGAGACCATTGCTGACCGTGATGCTCGGGTAGATTTTATCTTCATGACCACTCACATCGTTGTCGCCACGCTTAACCTGTTCAAACTCCGTTACCCTGAGATTGCTAAGCTTATTGATGGTTTTGAACACGCACTGAGCAAAGGATATCAATTTAGTGCGATTACTAAATTTTTAGGTGCTGGCTATGATTCCATCACTCATCAAATTCAAGTCATCGATCTGCTAACGCTTGGCAAAGTCCCCGCAACGATCAATGCCAATCCCTTAACATCGGTACCTCTGGCCGTCGCACTCTATGAAGCCAAACTGACATTAATGGATAAAATTAACCAAGGGAATACGCGTGCGGGTTTTGGTCGAAATGACTACACCAAAGAATTTCAGAAGATGATCGAGCAACTCGGGTAGTCCATACCTTAACCATTACATGATGCTAGATTGACTCGGCATCTAGCCTATCCCGATAAGCCACATAATCATGCACTTCGGGGCAGTTTTCAACACTGCCCTGATATTCGTACAGCCAAGCTGAGCCATATTGGGTTTTGAAGGCTTTGCGAATATAGGTGCTTCTTTCCGGCTGGTGCGGGCGATAGCCTTCTAAATAATCGAGATTTTTTAAGGTTCGGTCGTTAACGGCATAGACTTCACACACCACGCCTTGCTCTGATGGCCAACATTTGGCACCCGGAAACCAGCCAAGATCAAAACAGCGGATCTCGTACAGGGTTTCATATCCGAGAAATTTAGCATGAACTAACCGCTCGTGATTATCGAGTGTTTGACGTAAGGTGCCGTAAACGGCAACGCGGTGTTTTAAGTTGTCCAATTTACTAGCTTCCCAATCTGTTCAATCGTTTTAGCATTTGTCAGCGAACCTTTCAATGCTGAGTTATTTGGGATCTGGGATGCAGCAGCATCTGTAGATCGAATCGCCATAACATTTTATTCATGATAAATAGCATGTAAAGAAACACCATTGGCATGACAATACTTTTGATGACGAACATTGCCATTAAATTGACCAAGGAGGATGCGGTTTCTTCTAACTGATTTTTAAGCTGATCCATACTGGGAATCTTGGGGACATATTTATCAACAACACCTTTGGTTTGTTGAGCTACTGTGTCTACCCAACCATTGGGTTTGCCATTAATCTGGTTGTCCAAACGCAGTATTGCTTCATTAATCAGCTTAAGGCGTTTCGTGGCGTTATTCATTGTGGATTCTCGCTCTGAAATCTCGTTTTGAAGGGTCGATAACTGTTGATCCAGCTCGTCGTTGTGCCACATTTTCTTGAGTCTATCGGTGATGGCGGTTTGCGCATTACGCTCATCAATTTGTTGTTGAATCAGCTTTGCATTGGCTTTAAGGGCATTTAACTGCTCTTGATGTTGCCGCTGCTGCTCAGTTAAATTTTGTTGTTCAACTTTTAACAGTTCCTTTTCTTGATTCCATGCGGTGTTTTGCTCGGTCGAAGCTGAATTGGGTAGGCTTGATGCTTCACGCCTTAGCTGGTCTTCAATGCCTTGCGTTTTAGCTATAGCGGCTTCGACGTCCTGATGAATAAAGGTTTTATCGACATAACCATTGGCGACAATAATCAGTACCATAGAGAATTTGATCAGTGTCAATGATATGAAAGCTTTAACGAGCATTGGTGCTAACTTATCTAACTTGAATAACATGGCGATGATGATTGAACTGCCAAAAAGCCACATAAGGTAAGTAAAAATCGGCTGAAACGTCAGGTTTAATAGCAGCTTCTGTAATAACAATGAGCCGATAGCCCATTGTAGTACCGTGGCAAAATCTTCAATGATCGAATCAACGGGATCGAGAATGGCACCTATGTTGACATTCAATCCCACGCCAACATTGGCTGAGGCAAATAAAGAAATGGTGGCATCCAGTGCTCGGTCTAGGGCGAAAGCCACACCCGCTTGCGCCAAGGCATCATTCACCACTTGAGATGTCGCTTCCATCGATAAGCCACTCTCGAACCACAATACCAATCCAATGAGCACTAACACTAGCATGTTTGACCAACGACTTTTACCGGGTAGTCTATGGGTAAACTGATTGACTAATGTTGGTTGAATGGGTGTGCTGGTGTGCTCAGCTTTTGTGGGTTCTGACATAACTGTTTTCCAAACTTAAAATCGTTAATTCGGATTTTTCGAGGCTACTTTAAGCTTGTGTTGGCTGCTAGGCGTTGGGTTTAACACATACTAGCCTAGCATAAGACAAAACAAGTCTTGTGTCATTTGGCTGTGCTTAAAGATTTCAATTTCTGAAACAGCATCACTAACCCCAACACCAGCACACCGGCAACCAATCCTGATCCTAATTCCACCAGTAAGCTTGGTAGCCTATCCGTTAAGTGATGCAAGGCTTCAATATGATGAACAAAGATACCTCCGCCGACTAAGAGCATGGCTAGGGTACCAACTACGGCTAATACCCGAATCAGTCTGGGTAGTGACCAGATGAGTGCACGGCCTGTTTGACGCATCAAGTTCGCTATTAAAGACTTCACCTCCCCTGCCCGTTCGATAAGATGCAGTCCCGCATCATCCATGCGCACCATCAGCGCCACCAAACCATAGACACCTACTGTTGCCAGCAGTGCAACAAAACTCACCGCTGCGATTTGAATACTTAAAGATTGATCACTCACGGTTCCTAAAGCGATGACAATGATTTCAACCGACAGAATGAAATCCGTCATCACTGCTGATTTAATCTTTTGCTGTTCCAGTGCAATCAGTTGTTCTGGGTTCAGCCCTTCATTCATTGCTAAGGGTTTTTCATGATGACGGTGAAAGAGAAACTCATAAATCTTCTCAGCGCCTTCATAGCTAAGGTACAAGCCACCAATAATGAGAATGGGAATAATGGCTTCAGGCCAAAATGCACTGAGCAGAAAGGCAATGGGCAGAATAATCAGTTTATTGATGAACGAACCCTTGGCAATCGCCCAAATCACCGGCAGTTCTCGACTGGCATGAAACCCCGAAGCACGCTGTGCGCCGACGGCTAAATCATCACCTAGCACACCCGCTGTTTTTTTGGTTGCCAATTTCGACATAGCCGCTACATCGTCAAACATCGCGGCGATGTCATCTAAAATCACCAGTAATCCCGAAGCCATGTTGCTTATTCCACCAGATTGATTAAAACAAGCCTATAGCCTAGCACAAATGGCATTAAAAGCGATGGGGAGTAGATTGCTGCCAAGTGTAGATAACAAATTGACCATGCTGATTCGCTAGTCAATAACAAGATATTTTTTCAATAAATACAGAAGGATAAGTCTAATTAACCGTAAATCTAATTTGTCCAGTAATGCTGATTTCTTCTCCTAATCGTCAACGGAAGGTAAAGACTGATGAAAATGTATCAAAAGCAGGTTTACGCACTCAATTTTTCAGAAAGATATTTAACATAATAGAGTGGCAGCACCAAATTCCGTGTTTCTAAGGGCGATGAGCCTTGTGTACCTGTTAGCTTAATCGTTTTGTGCGGCTGACACTTTTGAATATACGACAGCAACGATTTGGCTCGTGTGCGTGACCCACTTTTGACCTCAACCGGTACAATCTGTCCTTCTTCGTTGGCTAATATAAACTCAATTTCTGCTCGCGCATCTCCCCACGAAAAGCTAGGTTCAATGCCTAGGGCTGCAAATTCTTGCTGTACGAAGTTTTCAGCGATATACCCCTTGTACTCATAAGCCTGTTTTTTAATTTCACGGTACCCTGTACCCAGCATATGATTCAGCAAGCCGACATCAAACAGATAGAGTTTAACGAAATTTTCTTTTTGATAAGCGGCAAAGGGTAAACGTGGCAAGCCCTCAATCGGATAATTTTTGAGCGCCAAACGGCAGCGATGTAACCACATAATCGCACCTTCAAAATCGGCATATCGTGATTTGCGTGCATCGATGCCCTTAAATTTAAATCGCTTTACCGACTCGTCAAACACCGATGCCAATTGCATTGGAATATGACGAAATACCGCTTCGATAAGTTGTGCGTTGACCTTTCCAGCGTACTTACCAAAATCTCGTTGATAACCTTCGACCAAGTTAGCGTGAATACTTGAAACCTCAGCGATACGTTCTAACAAGCTTCTGTCTGGATTGTCGAACCAGGCCGCCACCGCCTCAGGCATCCCGCCCGTAAAATAGTAATCGGTCAATTTATCCATGAGTTGAGTATGTGCTGCGCTAGTTTGCGCTTGCTGCTCAAAGGCACGGATTAATGCTGGTTCCTGCGATGCCCATAAAAACTCTTCAAACGTGAATGGTCGCAAATTGTATTGCTCCACCTTGCCGACGGGAAAAGCGGTGAGTAATCCAATATTAGAACCACTGGCCGCCACAAACCAGGTCGGTGTTTGTTCGGCAAAGTATTTGAGCGACGTTACTGCTCTGGCACACTCACCAATTTCGTCCAGAATCAACAAATCGCTAGTCGGGTTAAAAGCTTGTCCTGTCAATAACTCAAGATTGCTGACGATATCCAAAGGATTAAGGCTATCAGCAAAAGCTTCCGCCATAGTGGGCGATGCGAGAAAATCTATTATGAACACCCGATTAAAGGTTTGTCCCAGCAGTTCTTTTAATAAATAGGTTTTACCCGTTTGACGTGCACCATCAAGCAACAATGGCTTTCGTGTTGGGCGATGTTTCCATGCAATTAGATGATCGAGCAATATACGCTTCATCATTTTACTCACTTTTATGCGCTAATTGATGTAAATATTAACACTTTTATGCGCATATAAAGCATATTTTCCACAAAAAACCCCCTGTTGCATTACCGATCTAGGCTTTTTTGTCTACTTTTCAATGGGCTATAAAGTTGTTTTCAAGAGTGATCACGGACCAATGAATTAATTTACATAGCCTTTAGGTTATGAATATCATAAATAAATAAACTTTTACTTATGATATATAAACCATTAAACTATTGAATATCTGATGGATCACAGGATTTAGTCAGTCATTATCAACCCACCTAAAGGAATAACTCATGGATCAATCCAATCGTTACGCAGACCTTTCTTTAACTGAATCAGACCTTATCGCCAATGGCAAACACTTGTTGGTGGCTTACCGCTTGAAACCCGCTGCGGGCTATGGTTTTTTAGAAGTCGCTGCACACATTGCTGCTGAATCTTCAACGGGTACTAACGTCGAAGTTTCCACCACCGATGACTTCACCCGTGGTGTTGATGCGCTGGTGTATGAAATTGACGAAGCGGCATTTGGTGAGAAAGGCGGCTTGATGAAAGTGGCTTACCCAGTGGACTTGTTTGACCCTAATCTCATCGATGGTCAATACAACGTATCTCACATGTGGTCGTTAATTCTCGGTAACAACCAAGGCATGGGCGACCACGAAGGTCTGCGTATGTTGGACTTCTTGGTGCCAGAAGTTATGGTTAAGCGTTTCGATGGTCCAGCTACCACGATTGCGGATCTATGGAAAGTATTAGGTCGCCCTGAAGTGGATGGCGGTTATATTGCGGGTACCATCATTAAACCAAAATTGGGCTTGCGTCCAGAGCCATTTGCCAAAGCCTGTTATGATTTCTGGTTAGGCGGTGATTTTATTAAAAACGACGAACCCCAAGCGAACCAAAACTTCTGCCCAATGGAAGTGGTTATTCCTAAAGTGGCTGAAGCCATGGATCGTGCCCAGCAAGCGACTGGACAAGCCAAATTATTCTCTGCCAACGTCACTGCTGACTGGCACGCTGAGTTGATTAAACGTGGCGAGTACGTGCTGGGTGAGTTTGCCAAATATGGTAACGAAAAACATGTCGCTTTCTTGGTTGACGGCTTCGTAACAGGTCCTGCAGGTGTCACCACTTCTCGTCGTGCTTTCCCTGACACCTACCTGCACTTCCACCGTGCAGGTCATGGTGCGGTCACTTCGTACAAATCACCAATGGGTATGGATCCTTTGTGTCACATGAAACTGGCACGTTTAATGGGCGCATCGGGTATCCACACGGGCACCATGGGTTACGGCAAAATGGAAGGTCACAACGACGAGCGCGTATTGGCTTACATGCTAGAACGCGACGAGTGCCAAGGTCCTTATTTCTACCAAAAATGGTACGGTATGAAGCCAACGACACCCATCATTTCTGGTGGTATGAATGCCTTACGTCTACCAGGATTCTTCGCCAACCTAGGTCATGGCAACGTCATTAACACCTGTGGTGGTGGTGCTTTTGGTCATATCGACAGCCCAGCGGCAGGCGCAACCTCATTAAGCCAAGCTTACGATTGCTGGAAGTCTGGTCAAGACCCAATTGAATATGCCAAAACTCATAAAGAATTTGCGCGTGCCTTTGAGTCTTTCCCACGTGATGCCGACAAAATCTATCCAAACTGGCGTGAGAAGTTGGGCGTTCACAAATAATTAGTGACCTCAACCACACAAAACCTCTGCCAAGCACGGCAGAGGTTTTAACCTAAACACCTTGGCAACAAGGTGTTTGCTTGCACGGTTTTAATCGGCGTCAGAATCGTGCAAGCAAACACTTATGTTCATCAGCAAGATTACGGAATTTAAATGGATATTTCACAATACACAATCGTCAAAGAGCCTTTTTATAACGCGCAAGGAAATGAGATCGCTCTCTACAGTGCTGCCTATGCATCGCGCTTACCTGTCATGGTTAAAGGACCAACGGGCTGTGGTAAATCTCGCTTTGTTGAACATATGGCTTGGAAATTGGGCAAGCCCATTATTACGGTTTCGTGTAACGAAGATATTACCGCAGCGGATTTAGTCGGTCGTTACCTGCTCGATGCCAATGGCACGCGTTGGGTTGATGGTCCCTTAACCATGGCCGCACGCTATGGCGCGATTTGCTATCTGGATGAGATTGTGGAAGCGCGTCAAGATACCATGGTGGTCATTCATGCTCTGACCGACCATCGTCGTGAGTTGTCATTAGATAAAAAAGGGGAACTGGTTAAAGCACACCCCGATTTTCAATTGGTGATTTCTTACAATCCTGGCTATCAATCCCTGATGAAAGACTTAAAACAGTCCACCAAGCAACGTTTTTGCGCACTTAATTTTAATTACGCACCGCCAGAAATCGAAGCACATATTTTACAGGTCGAAGGCCAAGTCGATGCGGGTACCGCCAAAAAACTGGTACACATTGGAGAAACGGCGCGCAAGCTTAAAGGACATGGCCTAGATGAAGGTATTTCCACACGCTTAATGGTGTATGCTGCCGCCTTAATCAACAATGGCATTGAGCCGGTCGAAGCCTGTAAAATGGCGTTGGTTGATCCAATTACGGACGACGCCGACATTTGCCAAACGCTCAACAATGCCATCGAATTGATCTTTGGCTAATCCGATGAACGCAGATTTACTCGCATCCTATCAGGCACAATTCAGCTGTGGTTTTGCCAAAGCTAGGGATATATTTCCTCACTGCATCGCACAGGCACATGCCAAGCTATCACCCTCAGGGATAGCAGCCTATCTGAATGGAAGCAATTTCCTGTGCAAAATCGGTATGGGTGTCGAGCCTGTGATCATTTATTTAGAGATAATGCCAGACATAGCACAGCATATTGGTGAAGAAACCCTCAAACTCGTTGCAGACTATGCTTACCAACTGGCCAGAAGCCCAAATAAAAAATCCCTTTTGCCCTTTTTAAACTCCCTAAGCAGTGTTTGTCGTCGGATCGACACCTTGGCAGACTTAAAACGCTATTTGATGATATTGGATGGCTTTGTCGACAAAACACAAACCATTATTCACGGACACCATTCCTTATATGACAGTCCTGGTATGCCCCATTTACTGGAGTCCATGCCGCAGCTGATATCGAGGCTCTGCTTACAAGGCGTTGCTAACTTCATCGACTATGGTGCGCGCAACTACGCCAATGCCCCCGATGAACAGATTGCCTATTTTTCCCTCGCCTCACAAGATGCCAAAAGCATTTTGCTCCGTGAGCGTAAGGGAACCGCATTTAAAGAAGTCGAACGACACCTAACACAACTTAAAGAAGCCTTATGGGGCTGCGAATTGCCTTTCCAAACTTTCGCCACCTCATCAGACTCGTTGCGCAAGCCAGTGCCTTATTTAGACAATAAGCTGATTGCACTACCTGATATGTATGAAGCAGAAAATGGTATCAGCGGCTTAGATCGCTATCGCGCGACCCTAGCTCACATGCTAGCGCACAAACGCTGGTCTGGAAAACTGATGGCAGACAATTATGCCCCTCATATGCAGCTGTTTGTGTCTATTTTTGAAGACTGTCGTGTTGAACAGCTTGCCATCGCGCGCTATCCAGGGCTGAAAAAACTGTTTCTGTCGTTGCACCCTTATCCTGAAAAAGGCAGTTGTGATGATAGTAAACAATCCTGCTTACGCTATCGTGCAACCCGTTTATCGCGCGCCCTGCTCGACGAGAACTTCAACCCACAAAATCCGCTCATCGAAGCCTTCCGTGACCGTTTCCATGACGTGATGCGTGAAAAAGGCGAAGCTTCTACCTCAAAAGACATGCTGGAGCTTGGCATCGATTTTTATGTCAAATCGCGCAAACAATCGTCGGACAGTCTGCCCGATGTGTTTTGGCATAACACCGAAGTATCTTATCGTGATGACAATCGCTGTATTTGGTTCTTTTACGAAGAGTACGATGAACCCGATGAACTCATGCCGAACGAGTACGAAAGCGAAGAACCCAACGTCGGTGATGATGGCGGCTTACCACCTCGCCGTTACGATGAATGGGACTATCTATCGGAAAGCTATCGCCCCGACTGGACAACCGTGTATGAACGCTTACACCCCAGTGGTGAAGCAGGCAAAATTGACCGTTTAATGGCAAAACATGGCGACTTAGCCAAACGTCTCAAACGCATGATTGAGATGCTCAAACCGCAAAACAAAAAACGTATTCGCTTTCAAGAAGAAGGCGAAGAGTTAGATTTAGATGTCGCACTGCGCTCCATCATTGACTTTAAAAGTGGTCAAGTTCCTGACCCGCGTATTAATTACAGCCATACCACCGACAGTCGAGATATTGCCGTGATGCTACTGGTCGACACCTCGGCTTCGTTAAATGAAAAAATGCCAGGCAGCAGTCAAAGCCTACTCGAATTAGCGCAGGAATCTCTGGCAATTTCCGCTTGGACGGTAGATCAATTAGGTGATAAGTTAGCGATTGCTGGATTTTGTTCCGATACACGCCATGAAGTGCGTTATCAGCACATCAAAGGCTTTAGTGAAGGCTATGATGACCAAGTTAAAGCACGCATTGCTGCCATGGAAGCAAGCTACTCGACACGCATGGGGGCTGCCATGCGCCACGGTGCGCATTACCTAGCTGGACAATCCGCACAGAAAAAGTTGATGCTTATTTTAACCGATGGTGAGCCAGCCGATGTCGATGCGAAAGACCCGCAAACACTCATTGTCGATACCCACAAAGCGGTTAAAGAACTTAACGCTCAAGGAATTTATGCCTATTGCATAACCTTAGATGCCAAAGCAGATGACTATGTTCAACAAGTGTTCGGCAATCATTACACCGTCATTGACCAAGTCGAAAAACTGCCTGAATTGTTACCGCAGGTTTTCATGAAACTTACTCATTAAGGAAAAAGCCCGATGCAATCGATGATTAGAGTGCAAGTTGAGTTTGATTGGCGAGGCGACTCATTGAGCTATCAAGCCGAACTAGAGTTACCCTTATACCTAACCAATCTAGATGACTTGCTGCATAGCTTACCCACACAAATTGCAAGACAAAACGGTCTCGACTTAGATTCAATTCAGTATGAATGGATGCTTTCCAATCCCATTCAAGTCATTAGCTTTCATCCCCATATTGAATGTTGTTTACCGTCATTACCCATGGATGCTGAAGACTTTTTACACTTTTATCAAACCATCGGCACTCAAGCCTACTTACAAAAAATTGCCAATGACTACGGTCTAGATTTAAACGCTAACCCTCATCTCGCCCACGCCCTCAAAGCCGCTTACAACCTTGGGCGCGAACACCGCTGAAAGGTGAACCAGCACACAAAAGAGAATCATCCGCCTTCGACTGGTAGAAAACACGCATAAAACGTCTAATTATGGGTTAAACTCATGGGCGCCCATATGTAATCGGAAAACCAACCCATGCTCAATATCACCTTTAATCAAATTCGCTTGTTTGAAGCTGTTGCTCGCCACCAGAGTGTTACCCAAGCGGCGAAAGAGCTCAACATTTCCCAGCCTGCGGTTTCGGGACAGTTAAAAAAGTTGGCTGAATCCATGGGCGATCCACTGATTGAAGTCGTTGGACGCAAAGTTTATCTGACCGCCACAGGTGAGCTAGCCTACCAGCAATTTAAAACCATACTTAATGATTTTGAAGCCCTGAATACCCATGTTCAAGCCTCTCATTCAACCATCGAAGGTGAGTTAAGCCTTGCTGGTGTTTCGGCTAGCAAATATTTTTTGCCCTTTATTCTCGCTGAGTTCTTGAAACTGCACCCCAAAGTAACACCCAAGCTCGCTTTACTGAAAAAAACACAACTCATGGAAAGTTTGGTCAATCACCATCACGAAGTGGTGATTACAGGGCTAAAGGTCGAAGCGCCACAAACAGTGTTTGTACCCTTTATGCAGCAAGAGTTAGAAATTGTTGCCGCGCCTAATCATCGCCTAGCGAATAACGGTCAGTTAAGTCTTAAAAGCTTAATCAAATATCCGCTAATCTTGCCCAGACAGGAATCGAGCATTCGCCAAGCCTTTGACCAAATCATCACCAACGCAGCATTAACTGTAACGCCCTATTTAGAAGTAGATAGCTACGCGTTACTGAAGCAGTCCATCATAGCTGGACTGGGCATTGGTCTTGTTTCAGCCGATGCTTTTCGTTTAGAAGAACATACAGGACACTTGGTTCGCCTAAGCGTTGAAGGCTTTCCTATTGTGCAACCTTGGTATTACGCTCATAGCACTGACGAACCACTCTCACCAGCGGCTTCGGCGTTTATTGAATTCATTCAACGTTATCCAATTGAAACCTATCTAAAAAATATTTACGGACTGAAATAATGAGTGGCTAAACTAAGTGCCGAGACACCGAATATCCGGTCGGTGGGCAAATCCGGAGTGACTCCCTTTTTTATGCCAGTTTTTAAATCCAAAAATAATAAAAAATTAGGCTTGAATTTTCCACGCCAGCACTCCTGCTAACCCAATCATTACAGCCGACACCGCCAAGCAGGCCTCTAGTCCCGCTACTTGATAAACACTACCCGATAAAACAGTACCCACCAAGCGACCACCGGCATTCGCCATATAATAGAAACCCACCTGCTTAGAAGTACCATCCGCATCGGCATAGGCAACAATTAAGTAAGAATGAACCGCTGAATTAATCG
>CAZFLX010000043.1:0-11474 GCA_964519885.1 uncultured Francisella sp.
CAAACTCCTGGAAATCAAAAAAATTCGATAAGAACCTAGCATTATAGAGATTTATAAAAACAAGGTCAAGGCATTAAAGACATTTGCTTAAGAAACTTCATTAAAGCGACATCGTCACTAAATTGTTTTGCTTCTTGTTTAGCCAGCGCCTTGGCTTTGGCTTCTTGCTTCATGGCTAGCAACACCGCCAAACGATGGCGTAAAATTTCGGCATCGGCTTTAATGTTATAAGCCTTGTCCAATAACGCCAAGGATTGCTCGTACTGCCCTTCCTGATAAGCCAACCAACCTAAGCTGTCTAAAATATAATGTTTATTGGGCGAAATACGATCCGCTTTTTCCAGCAACTGCCGAGCCTCTGGCAATGAACGCCCTTGATCAGCCAAATAAAACCCTAAGGCATTCAGCACGTCGGCATTCTCGGGCGCTAAGGACATGGCTTCGCGAATGTCCTGTTCAAAACCTGCCCCATCACCTAAATCGTATCGAATGTTGGCGCGCTCTTGCCATAAATCAACTATTTGAGGATAAGAAAACAATGCCTTATCCAGCAACGGCAAGGCGGCTTTGGATTTTTTTTGCAACGCCAGTAATTTCACTTGTGCTTGCACCCAGCGCACATACTCTTCATCATTAGCCGATTCAAAAGCGGCCAATAACTTTTCAGCTTCAGCGTAACGTTTTTGCTTACTCAACAACTGGACTCGCCACACTAACGCATCCAACCGATAATTGCCCTGCACCACTTGCTTCCACTGTTCAACAGCGGCTTCGTTCTGTTGCTGAAAGTAGTAGGCTTGACCCAAATAATAACGCGCCATATCGGATAAGCGACGGTTATCCACCAAGGGTAACAGTAGCTTCTCCGCAGCATCAGCATTACCCAGCTCCAGCTCAATTAATGCCAATGACATAGCAACAGAAGTTAAGCGTGGATTCTGCTCTAATAGTGTTGCGAACTGTGCTTTGGCTTTGGGTAACTGTTGGAGCGTGACATACAAACGCCCCAACTGCTCAGCCACCACCACATCTTCAGGATGACGCTGAACATAACCCTCTAACCAATCAACTCCTCGCCCATCCGCCAACCGCATCGACAAAGATGCCAGCATTTGCGCTAATTCGGGCTGATCTGGGTAGGTTTGCAAAGCTTGCATTAATCGGTCGTAAGCTTCAGTCAATCGACTGGCCGATGCTAAAAACATCACCTGCAAAAACTCTGCATAGGGCGATGGTTGCTCTTGGGCAATACGCGCACTGAAAGCAATCAGGGTGTCTATCGATAAATCATCCTGCACCAAGGTAGCCGTTGACATATACAGGCTTTTCTCACTGCTGCCTTTCGACATCCCCTGCTGATAAAAAGCCCGCCAAGCCTGCCAGGCTTTTTCAACATCGTTAGCGCGCAACGCTAAGACGACTTGCACCTGCCAAGACTCGATACGATTGGGATTGAGCTCGGTATTAAGTTGACTGGCTCGACTTAATAAGTCACTATTACCCGAACTAGCCGATAAATCATAAGCACGTTGTGATAAACCGGCGTCGCCATAACGCTGCGCTAAATCAATATAAACCTGTGCTGCGCTGGCGGTTTCACCACGCAAATACAAAGACTCAGCCGCTAAGACACGATACACCTGATCTGCCGTTAACTTCGTCACGGCAGGCGCTACCGCTGGTGCGCTGACCAATTCATTATCTGCAGAAGCTGCTTGTGTCGGTGCATGGGTTTCGATAGCACTACAAGCAGATAACATGGATACCGATAACCATGCCAAGCCAAACTGCCACACCCGACTGCGGCGCGTCATCAACGAGATTGTGCGCATAATTCTTGCAAAGCCCACCTTATTTTTGGACAATGAGTCCATTAGATTAAGTCATTCGTTTTATGTTATCATGATAAATCACTCAAATGGCTGTTTATCATGTTGCAAGAATGTTAGCACAATAACCGCTTCGCACGTTAGGGAACTTCAACAAGATCATACTCACCCATGCCCCATACAGCTCTCAACCAAACCTTAACTACGATCGGCATTAACCATCAAACGGCTCCCGTTGATGTGCGCGAACAAGTCGCCTTCCCGCCCGATCGTCTGATACAAGCGCTGAAATCATTGCGAGAGTCTGGGCTAGCCCAAGGTAGTGCCATCTTATCCACCTGCAATCGCTCCGAAATTTACCTCACTCATCGACACCAGGATTTAACGCCGATTCAAAACTGGTTGCATGACTTCTTTCAACTGTCGCATCAATCCTTAACCCCTTACACCTACACTTATATTGGGCGGGATGCGGTATTACACATGAATCGCGTTGCAGCGGGACTTAATTCGCTGGTGTTAGGCGAGCCGCAAATTTTAGGCCAAATGAAAGATGCCTACGCCTTTTCGCGTGAAGCCAACACCCTCAACGGACTGCTCGACCGACTCTTTCAACATGTGTTCAACACTGCTAAATTGGTGCGTACCGAAACGGCTATCGGTAGCAATCCGGTATCCGTGGCTTTTGCCGCAGTCACCTTAGCCAGGCAAATTTTTGGTGATTTGAAAGCACAAAACGTATTGCTCATTGGGGCTGGGCAAACCATCGAACTTGCCGCTCGACACCTGAAAGAACAGGGTGTACAGCAAATTACCATTGCCAACCGCACCCTTGCCAATGCGAGTTTATTGGCACAAGAAGTGAACGGTTACGCTATTAACCTAGCCGACATACCGCATCATCTACACGAAGCGGATATTGTTATCTCCTCTACCGCCAGCACCCTGCCTATTTTAGGCAAGGGCGCGGTCGAAAGCGCACTGAAAAAGCGTCGCAATAAGCCCATGCTACTGGTCGATATTGCTGTTCCTCGAGATATTGAAGCAGAAGTCGCCAAACTCGATAACGTTTATCTGTACACCGTTGATGATTTGGTGGGTATTGTTGAAGAAAACCGCAAAAACCGTGCGCAAGCGGCACAAGAAGCGGAAGACATTGTTCAACTGAAAACCGACCACTTTATGCAACAATGGCGACTCATGTCCGACGCTGCGCCACTTATTCGAGACTATCGTCATTATGCCGAACAGCAACGCGACGATGCCCTAGCCCACGCACTGCGTGAATTGCACGCCGGTCACGACAGCGAAGCGGTGTTACGCAAACTCGCGCATCAGTTGACCAACAAACTCACGCACACCCCCTGTCTTGCCATTCGTGAAGCAGGAAATCATGGTGGTGACAATTTACTGCAACAAGCGCGCACACTTTTATTACCCGAGAAATCACCCGCATGAAAGACTCCATTCGCCAACGACTCGAGCAAGCCAGCGAGCGATTGCAGGAGCTTGACCATTTACTGGCCGATCCTGACGTACATAACGACAACAAGCGCTTTCGCAGTCTGACGAAAGAACATGCGCAACTCACCCCGTTAGTGGAGCAATGGAACGCCTTTCGCCAAGCCGAACAAGACCTCGCCGATGCTTTTGACTGGATTAACAGTGGCGATAGTGACCTCAAAGCCATGGCACAAGATGAACTTCCCCAACTTAAAGAGCAGCTAGAAAACTTAGAAAACAGCTTGCGTACATTGCTCATTCCGCAAGACCCGAATGATGATGCTAACTTGTTTCTAGAAATTCGAGCTGGTACCGGTGGCGATGAAGCCGCCATTTTTGCAGGTGATTTATTTCGCATGTATTCTCGCTATGCGGAACGTCAAGGTTGGCGCGTTGAAGTCATTAGCGAACAAGAAGGCGAGCATGGCGGCTACAAAGAAATCATTGCCCGCATAGAAGGCGAAGGTGCTTTTCGACAACTCAAGTTTGAATCGGGTGCGCATCGCGTGCAACGGGTTCCGACTACCGAAACCCAAGGTCGAGTGCACACCTCAGCAGCAACCGTAGCCATACTACCCGAGGTCGAAGCTGTGCAAGGGGTGGAGTTACGCACCGAAGACTTAAAAGTCGATACCTACCGTGCCAGTGGTGCGGGTGGACAACACGTTAACCGTACCGAATCGGCTATCCGCATTACGCACATACCAACCGGGGTGGTGGTTGAATGCCAGGAAGAACGCTCACAACATAAAAACCGTGCCAAAGCCATGGCCTTACTGGCATCGCGCATTAATGCGGCACGGGAAGCCAAACAAGCACAAGAAATTTCTGCCGCGCGTAAAAGCTTGGTGGGTAGCGGCGACCGCTCAGAACGCATTCGCACTTACAATTTCCCCCAAGGCCGTTTAACCGACCACCGCATCAACCTCACGCTTTACCGACTGGATGCCATTGTGCAAGGCGACTTGGATGACGTCATCACTGCATTACTCAATGAGCATCAAGCAGAGCAACTGAGCGCACTAGAAGCTTCACTGTAAACGCAACAAACGATGACCTGTCCACCAGGCTATAAAATATCATTATGACCTGAAATAAGTTTTGCTTATCATTAGATAGAAAATTTAAGCTGTTTAATCATCAACTTTCTTCCTAAAATCTGGTTTAACTTTTGTTAGCCAAGGCGTCAGTTACTCCTCATCTGGCGTTATGATTTTAGGATAAGCATCATGAACGACTCGATCACACCCGCCCTATTCGGGGGTTTTTTATTAGGACTATTTGTTCTGCTCCATTTTTGGATAACGGGGCGTGCCGTGGGTTGTTCATCGGCGTATGGCAATTTCTGCGCCTACACCTGTAATACACCCTTTTTTCATCGAGGCGAGTTTGCCGTGCGCAACCACCCCAGACTCTGGTTATTATTTGGTCTACCCTTAGGTGGCTTTCTACATGTCACCTTGCTGGGCGATGGTTTTCAGTTCAGCTTCAGCATGGGTATATACGATGCCATTTTACCCAGCACACCTTCAGCAAAAGGGCTGTGGTTATTATTAGCAGGCTTTTTATTAGGCTTTGGTGCTCGTTTAGCGGGAGCTTGTACGACCGGTCACGTTTTGGTGGGTGGCGCATTACTCAATCCCATCAGCTTGATGGCCGGAGCGATCTTCTTCGTTTCAGCACTCATCACCACCCAACTTTTGTTCTTAGGATAACACCATGCATGCTCATTTGACCTCTCTTGTACTGGGTACTTTATTTGGTTTTTTGCTCGCCTTTGCTGGAGCAACCAATTTCAGTTTACATGCCGAACTATTTCTATTTGAAAACCTGTGGCTGCTCTTTGTCATTGGTTCGGCTGTTGTGACAGGCATTACCGGTGTTTATTTACTCAAACAGTGGCAACCCAACGCACTATTAACCCACACAAGCATCGACTTTAGCCCTAAAGGCATGACACCCAACTTGGTGATGGGGGCGGTGCTTTTCGGTATTGGCTGGGGTATGTCAGCGGCTTGTCCGGGTACAGCGCCGACGATGATTGGTGAAGGAAAATTGGAAGGACTGTTTTTAGTCGCGGGCATTGTGCTGGGCACTGCCTCTTATGGAAAAATAGAACAATCACTGCGATGACCCGATTCCAAGACTCGATAATAGTTCACCTTGTGATGCTGCCATAACGGATAACCCAGTATGGCAGCTGAATGCGTTTTCATTGAAAAAACTAATCGCAACATATAAAAATTCAATGAGCAAAAACCATAATAAATTAGGTTTTACTGATATGATAGGCTTCCGATTATAAATAGACTAATCAGTCTAAAAAATGAGGATCCCAGCATGTCATCCACTCCCTTTTGGTATCAATGGTTTCGCGACCCAAAAGAAGAAACCACTTACATTAATGAAACAGCTGTCAGTATTCGTGCCGGCTTTCTCATTGCCATTCCGCTATATATGCTTTACACCTTAATTGATGTGGTGTTTGGTCCTAACTGGGTCGTGCCTGAAACCTCAATGATTACAGATACCGGTGATATTGATTTCGATGGTCGCATTATTTATACCGTCGAAGCCTTGCGACGTACTTACGATTACACCGTGCAAACTTGGGTGTTGTTTTATGCCTTGTTTGAAATGCTCGCTGGTATGTTTGTTACCACATCTCGTTTGTCTCCCACCATTTGGATTGCCAGTTTTTTAGCGCGTAATAAGCCCGTTTCTTACAAACCACTCAACCCAAAACGTATGGCGTGGACGATTGGTGCACTGATGATTATTGCTTGCTTGGTGTTTTTTAATCCCGACAGTTTCGCCCGACTGATGAACGCTTTATTTGGCCTAACCATTGTTACCGACGAACAGGTTATGCCGATCTGGATTCCGATGTTGGTATTCTTGTGCTTAGGCTTTATGTGGATGGAAGCGGTGTTGGGCTTTTGTGTCGGCTGTAAACTGCATGCCTTGTTGGTTAAAGTGGGTATTTTTAAAGAAGAATGCGAAGCCTGCAATAACATCGACTGGGAAGCCATTGCTGCACGTCAAAAGGCCAAGCAAGCTGCCGAACAAGCGAATCAGACTACGACTTAAATAACGCCATCAAGCAAACTGCGTCTTACGACATTCAATCCCAGCTTAATGCTGGGATTTTTGATGCGATGACCACGCTTGTTCAATGCTTTGCTGCGCTTCCTGCGCTAAATGTTTACGCGTCGCATCGGCATCCACCGCTATGACAGGTAAAAATTGAACCTGCGCCTGCAAGCCCTGCTGTTGCAACACATACCACAAATTAGCCAGA
Source organism: uncultured Francisella sp. (assembly GCA_964519885.1). Lineage (GTDB taxonomy): Bacteria > Pseudomonadota > Gammaproteobacteria > Thiomicrospirales > Thiomicrospiraceae. Next base: position 6,634 of record CAZFLX010000043.1, read on the forward strand.
AAACTCTGATCGCCGACATAAGCGACGTCCCCACGTACCGATTGTGCATCGTGATAGTTTAAGCAAATCGGTTGTACCGCCACACCCAATTCTATTGGCAAAGCAAATAAGCGCGCATGAAATGACTTGGGCGCATGGTTGGTGGTTGTACCTTCGGGAAAAAACAGCACGCTGTCACCCGCTTTCACCAAATGCGCCATTTGCTTCATGGCTTGCGCTGTTTCGCCCTGTCCTCGCTGAATAAAAAGCGTACCCGCTCGTTGAGCCAACCAACCAATCACTGGCCAATGTGCCACTTCTTGTTTGGATAAAAAACGCGCCGGCGATACCGCCAACACAACTAGAATATCCAACCAGGAATGATGATTGGCGACCCAAACAACTCCTGTAATCGGTTGTCCTTGATGGACAATTTTTATACCCAGCACCGATAGCAAACGAGATGACCACCAAGTAATTAACTGCCGTTGACCGGATGTGTAAGCTCGATTCGTTTCGACACTTAAGCGCCACAGCGCCAGCAACACCCCCAAAACCAACCACAACACCAACAGGGTCAAGCGCCATAGCGCTCGCCACAACTTCATGCGTTAGGCTGCCATGGCAACACTGCTAGCAGCCTGCAAAGGTGTCGGCATGTGCATATTAATCGGTGTGGCTCTTTGTAAAAAGTGACGCGCATAACGAGGATTCAAGTCCTTAACATCTAACAAGATAAAAAAGTCGGCAACACCAAAAGCCTTATCCAAGCATGGATCGCCACAGACTTTAGCACCCAACCGCAAATAAGCCTTTAATAAAGGTGGCCAGTTAATGCTAATCGCTTCAGGCATATTTGGCAATTGTGGAATGGCAACGCGCGGAGCGACGCAACGCTCACTATCAGCTAATAGGTTGTTGTCCGATAAGTATCGACGAATGGCTTGCACCTGAACACCATCATCAGAAAAATCGACGCTGGCACAACCCATCAAAAAGTCGAAGCCTTCTTCCAACATAAAACTGGCTAAACCAGACCAGAGTACACCGATGGTAGCGCCATTGCGAAAATCAGCACGCACGCAGGTGCGCCCAATTTCCATCACCCGACCCGACATTTGGCGAATTTTGGTTAAGTCAAATTCATGATCGGAATAATAGTAACCACCCACTTCTTGCGCCACCTTGTCGGTGAGAATGCGTGTACAAGCTACTACATCTCCTGTTGCCACATCTTCTACTAATAAATGTGAGCAGACTTCATCGAAACCGTCTTTATCTAGCTCCAAATGCCCGGTTGGCAATTGCGCCCCCATTTCTAAAGCAAAGACTTCGTAACGCAAACGTTGACAATTCATCACATCCTGAACCGATGACGCCATGCGCACATTCAACCCTTTTTCATTGCTAACCATGATGGATATCTCGCAAAATAATCTTAACGATGCCAATGATAAACATCAACTGTGAACAGCCCGTGACAGCCAGATGATGTTTTGGTAACAAGCAGATGACACTTGGGTGACAAAGCTGTTTTTTTCATCTATCCGTCACATTTGCTTGCTAATCTACACTGCCCTGATACAGGATTGCTTTAAGGAAGTTAGATGATGTTAACCGAGTTAATTAATTGCCACCCAGAGCAAGAACTGGATCATCCCCACTTTGATGAATACCAAGCTTTGGTGCATCGCATTATTGACCAAGAAACGGTTTACAGCGTCTTTCAACCGATTGTCCATCTCAACGATGGCTGTATTCTTGGCTATGAAGCCTTGCTACGCGGACCCGAATCTAGCTGTTTTCATGCCCCCATTCCGCTATTCCAAGCCGCTGAAGCGGTGGGACGACTGTTTGAACTGGAATGTATCGCGCGCAAAAAAGCCATTCAGCGGTTTATTGAACTCGAACTGCCTGGCAAACTCTTTCTTAATATGAGTCCCATGAGTCTGCAAGACCCCAACTTTCAATCAGGACAAACGCTCACGTTAATTGAAAGTTTTGGTTTCTCGCCCCAGCGCATTGTGATAGAAATTACCGAACATCACCCAGTGCAAGACTACCAATTGCTGATTCAAGCAGTGGAACATTATCGGGGCATGGGTTTCACCATTGCGCTCGATGACTTGGGAGAGGGACACAGTAGCCTACGTCTGTGGTCGGAGCTTCGCCCAGACTATGTCAAACTCGACAAGCATTTTGTCACACATTTAGAAGATGCCGGTAAACACAAACTCCAGTTTGTCAAAATCATTACCGAACTGGCACAATCGGTCGAAACCCAAGTCATTGCCGAAGGCATTGAAACCCTAGGCTGCTTAGAATTACTGCAAAGTATTAATGTCCACTTGGGTCAAGGCTACTATTTCGCTAAACCCAATGCCAATCCTGTCCGTACACCACAATGGCAAATGCCTGAAAACATTGATAGCAGCCAAACGTTGCTCAGTCGTTACGCTCGCGACATTGTACAAAACGCACCCAGCATAAAGGATACGATGCTGGTTGCTGAAGCGGTCGATTTCTTTCTGCAACACCCACAACACCAAGCGGTTGCTGTGGTGAATGAACACACGGTTCTGGGCTTGCTAGAACGCAAGCAGATGACTGACCTCTTCTCTAGCCGCTATGGTCGTGAGCTGAACGCACGCAAACGCATCGATCAATTCATCGACAAGCGCAGTTTAATCGTCAGTGCCAATACACCGCTGGAAATCATCTCCAAAATGATTACTCAGCGCGACCATAATAATGCGCAAGGTGTGTTTGTGGTGACCGATGCGGGACGTTATGTCGGACTGGGCTACTTTAATGATCTATTGCGCGCCATTACCGAAACCAAAATCGCCCTAGCAAAATCCGCCAACCCGCTCAGCGGTTTGCCGGGAAATCAAGCCATCGAAAATGCCATTCAAAAACGCCTTAATAATCGTAAAAACTTTTTGCTGTTATATGTCGATTTAGACCACTTTAAAGCTTTTAACGATTATTTCGGTTACGAGCTAGGCGACAAAGCCCTGATCACCCTGGCGAAAATTTTAGAAAAACATACTCATCATGCCGAGTTTTTGGGGCATATCGGTGGCGATGATTTCATCTTACTGTGGAAAGAAAAAGACTGGCAAAAACGACTTGAACGCATTTTTCAAGAATTCACCAGCTACTATCCTGACTGGTATAGCCAAGAACACATTAAACAACAAGGATTTACCGGCAAAGATCGCAGCGATCAGTCGCAATTTTTCTCATTAATGAGTTTATCGGTGGGCGTTATTCCGATTACGGTTGGTCAATTTGAATTTCATCATCAACTCGCGCGTTTCTCTAGTGATGCTAAGAAAAAGGCCAAAGCCATTGCGGGCAATTCTTGGTACTTGCTGAAAAATTGAACATTTAAATCACAAAACCGTCATCTTCATGCAACACCTTTGACACCTGTGAAAACCAGAATCTACTTATCTAAACAATACATTGGATCTCAACAATGACTCATTTATTTAACACCATGAGCATATCGAAACGATTACAAACCAATCTGATTGTTGCTTTTACCGCTTTGCTGATCATGGCTGTTTCCGCTTACAGTGCCATGCAGTTCGCTATTCAGCAATCTGAACAGCTGATCGAAAATGAAAATACACTGGTTGAACCTATTGGTGAATTTCAGCGCTCTTATACTCAAACCATTCAAACCATGAATGACACCATCATTACCATGAATGAAGATAAAGCCAACACCTTTAATCAGCGTATTAACCAACTTAACCAAGCACTGCTAGAACTGTTAACTTTGCTGGGTGCTCAAGTCGCCCCCAACTCGGACGGTTTGCTTGAAATCAATACTGACTCAGTCAACCCAACCAATCTACCTTATGTCAACGAATTATTTAAAATTGACAAGGTGTTATTTGATATTAAAAAATCAACCAACTCCAGCTTATTCTTACGCAAAAACATGCTCACGACCTTTAGTTTTGGGCTAGAGTCTAATGCTAAAAAAATGACCAGTGAACTCAGCCTAATCAATCAACAACACAAATCTGAACGTCTGCACAGCTTACTGGCAGAAGTGGAGAAACGCATTGGATTTTCACAAATTCAAGCGGCTAAAATGGTTACCACACTAGATGGAAAGCTGATTAACGACATACGCGAAAAAGGCATGGGTGATGGCGTTGAAGCAACGATTAAAGAGATTTCGATCTTAGTTGGCGCAGAAAACATTGAACAACTCGACACCTATCGTGTTGATTATTTGGAATCATTAGCCGATTTGAAAGACTTTATTAAAACCATTAACCAAAACAATCAAACCCTCAGTGACTTGTCGTCCATCGGAGGGCAAGCACTGCTAAATGTATCCGAACTGTTGCAAACTGAACGCTCTACCCAATACACACAGATTGATGAAGCACTCAACGAGAGTCAAAGCCAATTGTTAGCGCTCGGATTGTTGGCTTTAGGCTTGTTAACGCTCATTACCTTAGTCATCACTCAGTCAATCAAAAAGCCACTGGCGCAGATGCGTAATTCATTGGAACTGATTGCCAAAACGGGAAATCTGCAGCTGAACAAATCGGTGCAAGGCAACAATGAGTTAAGCGCTATGGAAGACAGCTTACTGCACGCCTTTAATGCCATTAAATCAGCGATTGAAGAAGTCACTAAGGTGAGCACAGAACTGTCTCATGGCAATCTCAGTCATCGTATGAGTGAAAACTACCATGGTGATTTGGATAGGCTCAGTAAGCGCTTTAATAGCAGTCTAAACACCTTAGAAAACACCTTTGCACAAATTCATCAGACCATGTAATGGTCAAGTATTTCCGGAGAGATTTTAAGCTGCTTTCTTTAAAAATTCC
>CAZFLX010000044.1:0-11022 GCA_964519885.1 uncultured Francisella sp.
TAAATTGACCGAGGTACCCCATGAAAATTCTATCTTCTTTGAAATCTGCTAAAACACGTCATAAAGACTGTCAAGTTGTGCGTCGCCGTGGTAAGGTTTATGTAATTTGCAAAACCAACCCTAAATTCAAAGCGCGTCAACGTTAATTCGTTCTGAGCAGAATACAAAAAGCGACCAAAATGGTCGCTTTTTGTTTTGACCGCCATCTCTTTTAATGGCATCGACTTTGTTTGTAATGACTTGGTTTAATCAACCAGCCATATTCTTGCCAACCATACGCCTAGCGCCGTACCAATCAGCGAAAAAAACACGTTAGCTAAAACATTCAGTCCTGCTAATCCTGGTTTGCCATTCATCCACAGAGTGTAAGTATCCCAAGAAAAACTAGAAAAAGTGGTAAAACCGCCCAAAAATCCTATCACCAGTAATAAACGCCATATCGGATCAGCGTGCAACCATTCTTGCAAGGCAATTAAGGCAAAGCCAATGGCAAACCCACCTAAGGCATTAACGGTAAAAGTGCCCCAAGCAAAGCCACCCACACCCATCAACAGATTCACCTGATGCGCTAACCAATAACGCACAACCGAACCTGCTGCACCACCCAGTGCGACCGCTGCTAAGGCATTGACGGACATCATGATGTTTTTTCCTTTTGCTGGTCTTGGTCTAACGCCTGCCAAAACTCCAGCCGTTGACGAATGGTTTGCTCATAGCCTCTGTCTGTTGGTTGGTAAAAAACAGGACTAGGGTGAGTTAACTCTGAAGGAAAATAACACTCGCCCGCCGCATAAGCATGAGGTTCGTCATGAGCATAGCGATAGCCCTTACCATAATCGAGACTTGCCATTAATCGTGTTGGTGCATTGCGCAAATGTAAAGGCACTTCATGACTGGGCAAACTCGATACCGTTTTTCGAACTGATTTATACGCCATGTAAACGGCATTCGACTTAGGCGCTGTGGCCAAATAGGTCACGGCCTGTGCCAGAGCCAATTCACCTTCGGGACTCCCCAATAACTGATAGGCATTGAGTGCATCTAAGGCTACCGTTAAAGCCCGAGGATCGGCATTGGCAACTTCTTCACTGGCCATACGCACCAAACGACGCGCCAGGTAAAGCGGATCACAACCGCCATCGAGCATACGCGCAAACCAGTACAAAGCGGCATCAACCGATGAACCACGCACCGCTTTGTGCAAGGCTGAAATTTGGTCGTAAAAAGCTTCACCTTCACGGTCAAAACGACGTACTTGCCCACCCGACAAAGCCACTTTCACTGCGTCAGCTGAAATCAGCATCAATTCAGCGTCTTGCGTATCTGCCTCGGCAAAGTCAGCCAGTTGTTCCAACAGATTGAGCAGTTTTCGACCATCGCCATCGGCATAAGCCAGTAGCCAAGGTTGGGCTTCTTCTGCCAATTTTAGCGCTTGCCATCCCTGCTCTTGCGCCAAGTGTGCCAAACCCCGCTTTAAAAGCTCTACCAACTCAGTCGTGGTTAAAGATTTGAGTACATACACGCGAGCGCGTGATAGCAAGGCATTATTTAAGGCAAAGGAAGGATTTTCCGTGGTTGCCCCAATCAAGGTCAGTAAACCACTTTCGACCACAGGCAAGAGCGCATCTTGCTGCGCTTTATTAAAACGATGAATTTCATCAACAAACAGCACCGAACGCTGACCCAGCAGTTGATCCGCCTTGGCTTCATCAATCATGCGCTTGATGTCTTTAACGCCATCATGTACCGCTGAAATAGCACGCCAATGCGCACCCGAGGCTTCAGCCAGCAATCTCGCCAAACTGGTTTTACCCGTACCAGGCGGCCCCCATAAAATCATTGACTGCAAACGCTTTTTGGCTAACATCTGCGCTAGGGGTTTACCCGCTGCCAACAGGTGTTGTTGACCTAACACTTCATGCAGGTGACGCGCACGAAGCCGTTCCGCTAAGGGCGCAGATACTATCATTACTGAGGGTTTCCAATAATATCAATATTGGGTGCTGGACGATATTCAAACTGACTGGCATTAATCAATGCATTACGTTTCGCTGCTTTGAAACTCACACGTGTTTCTTTACCATCAGAACCCGTGATCACCACTTCTTTCATCACATCCCCTTGCAAGGCTAACTCGATGAAAGCAACTTCTTGTGTGCCACCCTTTTTGTTTTGCAAGTCAAACCAAGTTAAGCCATCACCCCGATCTTCCAACTTACGCGTGTTATAACGATTGGCAATTGGCTGGCTACTGGCTAACCAACTAATCGGCAAATCTTTTTCAATTTCAGAAATGGCATAAACCATCACTTGCGCTAAAGCGGGTTGATAAATCCAAAGATTTACGCCATCAGCGACAATATCCATTTTTTGCGGACCTTTGTCATAACGCCAATTGAATTTTCCAGGACGTTGTACCCAGACTTTACCCGATGACTTTTCTTCTCTAAACCCCTGAGCTTCTTTAACCACTTGTGTGAACTCTGCTTCATAGCTAGTCATGGTATCTAAAGCTTTCTCAACTTCAGGAGCAGCCGCTTTCGCCGACAAACTCGTTACCAAAATCAAAAGTCCCCATAATGGGATTAACAAAATATTTTTTTTCAAACTCACTCAAGACATCCTTATTCCATACCTAAGACTTCACGATTGCCATTCGGTTGTTGCGCACTGACTAAACCCGCTGCCTCCATGGCTTCGACAATGCGTGCTGCTCGGTTATAACCAATTTTGAAACGACGTTGCACGCTGGAAACCGATACTCGACGCGCTTCAATCACAAACGCCACCGCTTCATCGTAAAGCACATCTTTTTCAGCGCCGCCCGCTTCATCATCAAACAGACCTGTTAGCGAAGCCGAGCTACCTGAACCACCTAAGGCCGCGGCTGGGTCAAGGGTGACATATTCAGGCGTTCCTTGAGTTTTGAGGAACTCAACCACCCGATGCACTTCATCGTCAGACACAAAAGGACCATGCACACGCTGAGGAATGCTCATACCATTACCTAAATAGAGCATATCCCCTCGACCCAATAATTGATCAGCTCCCATTTGATCGAGAATAGTGCGCGAGTCAATTTTAGACGCTACCTTAAACGATACCCGCGCAGGAATATTGGCTTTAATCAGCCCAGTGACCACATCCACTGAAGGACGTTGAGTGGCTAAAACCAAATGAATACCCGCAGCCCTTGCTTTTTGCGCCAGTCGAGCAATCAGCTCTTCAATCTTTTTGCCCACTACCATGAATAGGTCAGCAAACTCATCGACAATCACCACGATATAAGGTAATGGTTCTAACGTCGGCATCGGTGGTGCCATATCAAAGGTACCCATCATCGGCATAGTCGCTGTTGGGTCGATGATAGGTTTACCGGCATCTATGGCTGCTTGAACCTTCTCGTTATAACCAGCAATATTACGCACACCCAATTTCGACATGAGCTGATAACGTCTCTCCATCTCCACAACACACCAGCGCAGTGCATTAGCCGCTTCGCTCATATCTGTAACAACTGGTGCTAATAAATGAGGAATTCCTTCATAAACAGAGAGTTCTAGCATTTTAGGGTCAATCATAATGAATTTCACTTCATCAGCCGTGGCATGATAAAGCAAGCTGACAATCATCGCATTAACACCAACCGACTTACCCGATCCCGTTTGACCCGCCACCAAAGCATGAGGCATCTTAGCTAAATCGGCAACAACAGGACGACCAGCGGTATCCTTACCCATCACTAAGGGCAAGGTCATACTGGTGTGTTGATACACATCTGACGATAAGACTTCACGGAAACTAATTGATTCCTGCACGGGATTGGGAATTTCAATACCAATCACCGATTTGCCAGGAATAATATCAACCACACGCACCGCTAACACCGACATAGAACGCGCTAGGTCTTTCGCCAAATTCGTAATAGAACCCACCTTGACACCAGGCGCGGGTTGTAATTCAAATAGCGTGACCACAGGACCAGAAACAATCCCCACCACATCCGCTTTAATGTTGTACTCTTTCAGGGTTTGCTCGAGCAGTACGCCCATGCTTTCTAATACCGACTTATCAATCGAATGAACCTGCTTGGGAATTTCATCCAGTAAGGCTAATGACGGCAAACTGACCGTCTGAGTATCATCCTGCGCCACCAGATTAACATCACTATGGTCGCGTACCTTAAGCGCCATATCCATCATCGCATCAAGATGCGCAGTTGATGAGGCTTGCTCAAGAACTTTGTCGTCAAACCGATCCTCGGTGAACTGAGTTGATGCCGTGGTTATTGACTCACTAACAGGCGTAACGGGACTAGGCATTGAAGATACGACTTCCGTCCGCATCACTGGTTCAGGTTTTGCTATGGCGTTAGATTCTGCCGAATTCAGCCGTGAGGCATTCAATAAACCAGGGATTTGTACCGCAGAGAGTGATCCCATGACGGGAGTTGACTCGGTTTTTTCGTGAAAATGTTCACCGACTTCACGATTAGGCACAGCAGGACGACCTAAAATAAAGGTGGCCACACGCGCTTTAACAGCAGACCAACCTTCTGCAAGCCAAACCAAAAACGCCTGTTGCGTGGGAAGAACGCGTTCGCCACGTCGCCACGCTTGGTATTTTTCCACCAATAAGTCGGCGAATGCCAACAAGCTTGGCTTCCACTTTTCTTGCCAATTTTCTAACGTCCAATGCCACGACAACCAGAGCACTTCGCCCGTTACATCAACCAATTGCAACAGACTAATGCCAACAATCCAACTAAATGCCAGCGCAAAGAAGGCCAACAACAATAGCGTCGTTGCTAAACGATCGATCATTGACACCATAAACTGCGCCAACGCATAACCCCACATACCCCCACCCGAATAAGGTAAAGGCACAAACCAATCTTGACCACTCAAGTAAAGCGATGCCAAGGCTGCCCCTGTCGATAACAACAAGAACAAACTTGCAGATGAAATGAGTAATTGACGACGATTCAACTCTGTTTGGGTTACGCGAATGCGGAATACCACCCAACTAACCAAAGCCACACCAAAAGGCACAGCATAGGCAAAGACACCGAATAGAAACAGCAGAAAAGAGGCAATCCACGCACCCGTCGCATCACCCCAGTTGTAAAGCTTGCCATCGGCCGTTCCCGATGAAAAAAACCCCGCATCGCGTGGATCGTAGCTAAACAACACTAAAAATAGAAATAAGGCCAGCACGAAACCAATTAACAGCCCCCATTCATGGGTAAGCAAGCCGTTAAACTGCTCAGATCGCTGTCTTAAGCGGGCAAGCAATCCAAGTGCGGGTTTTTGTGACGCTCTGAGGTGTGTGCCAGACGACGAAGTCTGCATGAAGTGCCCTTATGAAATAGTCGATTAAAACAATAAACTCATTTTAACCGAGGAGGCCTAAATAAACCAATCTAAGCGAAGGATAGGAGCCATTAAAGTGCTTTCACCTCGATCTTACCAAATTTATTGGCAAAACTTTGCGGACGCTGTGCCAAGGCCGCACCCACTTGATGTGCCAACTGACGATAATGTTGGGCAATCTCGCCCTCTGGTTCTGCCACCATCGTCGGCTTGCCACTGTCGGCTTGCACCCGAATACTCATGGTTAAGGGTAAAGATGCTAACAGTTTGACGTTAAAGTCATGCGCCATTTTCGCTCCGCCACCCTCACCAAAAATGGGTTCGACATGACCACACTGACTGCACACATGCAACGCCATATTTTCGACAATACCCAAAACAGGAATATTCACCTTCTCGAACATTTTTAACCCTTTACGGGCATCAATCATCGCTAAATCCTGCGGCGTGGTGACGATCACCGACCCTGCAACTGGAATTTTCTGCGCCATGGTCAACTGAGTATCACCCGTACCTGGTGGTAGATCGACAATTAGATAATCCAAACTACCCCAGTTGGTTTCATTGAGCAGCTGCATTAAGCTCCCCGTAACCACAGGACCGCGCCAAATCATCGGAGAATCTGGTTCTACTAAAAAGCCAATGGAATTGACCTTAACTTCATAAGCGACCAAAGGCTCCATGGTTTTACCATCAACACTGTGGGGCATTTTGCCAACTAAACCAAATACTGTCGGCATACTAGGCCCATAAATGTCGGCATCTAACACCCCCACCTTGGCTCCTTCCGCCGCTAAGGCTAAGGCTAAATTGGCCGAAGTGGTACTTTTACCAACGCCGCCCTTGCCAGAGCCAACCGCAATAATGTTAGTAACGCCTGAAATCGGATCAATATTGCCTTGGGTTTGGCGAGCAACCACTTTCAGCACAAAATCTACTTGACTGACCGTTAAACCAGCAGTCTGAGCCTTTGCCTCAATCTGCTGTTGCCAATACAACCATAAACTTTTCGCGGGATAAGGGACTTCAAACACTAATGACAGCCCTAACATGCCTTGACGCGCATCCACCAGCCAATCATTCAGCGATTGACCCGTACACTCATCCACCACCCCATCCAGCAGTTTGGCAAGTTGGGCTTGAGTATCCACATTCAAATCGCGTGCAAAAAGTTTATTTAACCAGGCTTTCATTAGTCGTTAAACATCCAAGGCATGTTAATGCGACGCGCATCTTCAAAACGCTTAATTTCATCAGCGTGTTGGAGTGTCAGTCCAATATCATCCAAACCATTCAGCAAACAATGCTTACGGAAAGGATCAACCGAAAAGGCAATTTGCTGCCCTGAAGGCGTAGTAATCGTTTGCGAAGGCAAATCAATGGTTAGCTGATAACCTTCGTTAGCTTCCACTTCTTCAAACAGCTGTTGCACTAATTCATCTGATAAAACAATGGGTAAAATGCCGTTCTTAAAACTATTGTTAAAGAAAATGTCGGCATAGCTTGGTGCGATAATCGCATCGAAGCCATAATCTTTTAAAGCCCAAGGCGCATGTTCACGCGACGAACCACAACCAAAGTTTTGACGCGTTAGTAGGATTTTAGCTCCTTGGTAACGTGGCTGATTCAGCGAAAACTCAGTATTCAGCGGACGATGGGTACAATCCATATCGGGTTCACCAATGTCCATATAACGCCATTCATCAAACGCGAAAGGACCAAAACCCGAACGCTTAATCGACTTCAAAAATTGTTTCGGAATAATGGCATCGGTATCGACGTTGGCACGATCTAAAGGCGCAACCACCGCAGTTAAGGTTGTAAATTGATACATATAATTAAAACTCCAACTTTCCTATTACGCCATCACACTACGCACATCAACAAAGTGACCCGCTACCGCCGCCGCCGCCGCCATAGCTGGGCTAACCAAATGAGTACGGCCACCTGCACCTTGACGACCTTCAAAATTACGGTTTGAGGTAGAGGCACAATGCTTGCCAGCGGGCACGCGGTCGGCATTCATCGCCAAACACATTGAGCAGCCTGGTTCACGCCACTCAAAACCTGCTTCGGTAAAAATTTTATCCAGTCCTTCTTGTTCCGCTTGTTGTTTAACCAAACCAGAACCAGGAACAACCAACGCCATTTCGACCGAATCGGCAATTTTTTTACCTTTCAATACCGCTGCCGCTTGGCGCAAGTCTTCAATACGCGAGTTGGTACAAGAACCAATAAACACCACATTCACAGGAATGTCCGTGGCTTTCATGCCAGGTTTAAGACCCATGTAATCCAACGCACGACGGATACTGCCCGCTTTTACGGCATCACTTTCGGCTTCAGGATCTGGCACAGCACCATTAACAGGAATCACCATTTCAGGCGACGTACCCCAAGAGACTTGTGGCGCAATATCTTCACCTTGTAACACCACTTCGGCATCAAACACAGCATCGTCATCAGAATAGAGCTCTTTCCAAGCTTCAATCGCTTTAGCCATCACTTCGCCTTTAGGTGCGAAGGGGCGACCTTGAACGTAAGCCACCGTTTTCTCATCGGGAGCAACCATGCCCGCTCGCGCACCAGCCTCAATCGACATATTACAAACGGTCATGCGACCTTCAACCGACAAGTCACGAATGACTTGACCTGCGAACTCGATGGCATAGCCCGTACCGCCCGCAGTACCAATTTTACCGATAATCGCCAACACCACATCCTTAGCAGTCACACCTTGTTGTAGTTTGCCTTCCACGCGAATGCGCATGTTTTTCATTTTTTTCTGCAACAGGCATTGAGTAGCGAGGACATGCTCAACCTCAGAAGTACCAATACCAAAAGCCAAAGCACCCACTGCGCCGTGCGTTGAGGTATGAGAGTCGCCACACACCACCGTCATACCAGGCAGGGTTAGCCCTTGCTCCGGACCAACTACATGCACAATACCTTGACGAATATCGCCCATTTTGAATTCAGTAATACCAAACTCAGCGGCATTTTTATCTAAGGTTTGCACTTGAATACGCGAAATCGGATCAACAATCGCATCGACACCACCCGCACGATCGGTAGTCGGCACGTTATGGTCAGGTACAGCGGCATTGGCTGAAATGCGCCAAGGTTTACGCTGTGCAATACGCAAGCCTTCAAAAGCTTGTGGACTGGTCACTTCATGCACTAATTGACGATCAATATAAATCAGCGCTGTGCCGTCGGCATCCATACGCACCACATGTTGATCCCAAAGTTTGTCATACAGAGTTTTTCCAGCCATTTTCTCATCCTCGTTCAGCGCTTCAAAACCGAAGGCGATTATCAACTAATTCATCTAGGCTTCATTGTACGAAACCACAAACACAAGATTCTTGCATTTTATGGCATAAGATTCACTCAACTTACCATAAAAAACCAAAACCCTACTTAAAACCAAAATTTTATTGCGCAGCATTAAAAATTAGCGCAATAAACACAACACAAAAAGCACCGCATTAAACGGTGCTTTGAGATTGATTAGGTCTTATTCAACCACAGCAGGAATAACAGACTGATCCACATCCTTCATGGTCAAACGCACCTTACCTTGTTTGTCCAGTTCCATCACATACACATTGACTTCCTGACCTTCAGACAAGTATTTGCTGACATCTTCAACACGTTCATGCGCGATTTGAGAAATATGCACCAAACCATCTTTACCAGGCAAGACATTGACGAAAGCACCAAATTCAGCAAGCTTAACAACCTTACCACGGTAAGTTTTACCCACTTCAATCTCAGCGGTGATGTCATCAATCATTTTACGAGCAGCCGCAGCTGCTGCTTTGGTCACAGAGGCAATTTTTACCGTACCATCATCACTTAACTCAACCGTTGTGCCCGTTTGTTCGGTAATGTTGCGAATCACCGCACCACCTTTACCAATCACATCACGAATTTTATCAGGATTAATTTTGAATACCGTGAAACGTGGCGCCCACTCAGATACTTCAACGCGAGGACGTTCTAACACTTGGTTCATAATACCCATAATGTGCAAACGACCATCTTTAGCTTGCTTTAACGCCACATCCATAATTTCTGGCGTGATGCCCAATGTCTTGATGTCCATTTGTAAAGCAGTTACGCCTTGTGCTGTACCGACGACTTTAAAGTCCATATCGCCTAAGTGATCTTCATCACCTAAAATATCCGACAAGACTGCAAAACGATCGCCCTCTTGGATCAAGCCCATCGCAATACCCGCAACAGGCGATTTCAACGGCACACCCGCATCCATCATCGCTAAGGATGAACCACACACAGTTGCCATTGATGATGAACCGTTAGACTCAGTAATTTCAGAAACCACACGAATGGTGTAAGGCCAAACTTCTTGTGAAGGCACGGCTGGGAAAACACCGCGACGCGCCAAGTTACCATGACCAATTTCACGGCGACCTGGGGTACCCAAACGACCTGTTTCACCGACTGAATAGGGTGGGAAATTGTAGTGCAAAGCAAAACGATCGCGATAAGCGCCTGTCGCTAAATCATCGGTAATTTTCGCGTCAGTTTCAGTACCTAAAGTGGTAACGACCAACGCCTGAGTTTCACCACGCGTAAAGAGCGCAGAGCCATGCACGCGCGGTAACACACCCACTTGTACGTTAATCGGACGAATGGTTTTGGTATCGCGACCATCAATACGCGGCTCGCCTGCTAAAATGCGACCACGAACAATCTGCTCTTCCATTTTACCGAAAGCAACTTCGACATCATGTGCTTCAAACGCTGGCGTTTCACCGCCCGCTAAGGCTTCTAAAGCCTCATCGCGCAAGGCACCAACCATGGTATAACGCGTTTGTTTTTCGGTAATGCGGTAAGCTTCACCCAAACGGGTTTCAACCAAGTCTTTTAATGCTTGTTTCAATGCGGTATTTTCTTCCGCTGGCGTCCAATCCCAAGGTGCTTTACCTGCATCAGCAGCGAAGTTATTAATCGCTTCAATCGCTGCTTGCATTTGATGATGACCAAACACCACCGCACCCAACATGGTTTCTTCAGTAAGTTCTTGTGCTTCCGATTCAACCATTAACACCGCTTGCGACGTACCTGCAACGACCAAATCCAGTTTGCTATCCGCCATTTGAGCGCGCAATGGGTTCAGCACATATTGTCCGTCGATGTAAGCAACGCGCGCACCACCAATCGGACCATTAAACGGCACACCCGACAAAGCCAAAGCGGCAGAAGCACCCAGCATAGCTGGAATATCCGCTTGAATTTCAGGGTCTAACGACAACAAAGTGGCAATAATCTGCACTTCATTAAAAAAGCTTTCTGGAAACAGAGGACGCAATGGACGGTCAATTAAGCGAGAAATCAGGGTTTCAGCATCTGAAGGCTTACCTTCACGCTTGCCATAGCCACCTGGAATTTTACCCGCAGCGAAAGCTTTTTCTTGGTAATGCACGCTCAGCGGGAAAAAGTCCTGACCCGCCTTAGCTTTTTTAGCCGCCACAACAGTGACTAATAGCTGAGTATCGCCCATTTTAACCAAAACAGCGCCGTCTGCTTGACGCGCGATTTCGCCTGTTTCTAATGTAACGGTATGTTGACCATAGGGGAAAGAAATGCTTTTTTTATTAAACACGGAAAACTGCCTTTT
>CAZFLX010000045.1:0-9818 GCA_964519885.1 uncultured Francisella sp.
GGAAAAATATTGGCAAAGCAAAAAGTATCTTTTTCATTTTCTAATCCAAATTTAAGTTGATTACGAACCACAACAAAGTGTTAACCTTGTGAGACTGACTGGACTTTAGCACAGCCTTTTAATGCCCGCAAGCAATCCGCATTGACTATCAATAATATAGTTCTAATAACAGCACACAGACATGACGAAATCTAGGGATTTTTCTTGTCTACTTGCTGTTATGATAAAACGCAAAAAACGATAGACTGGAGGACATAATCAACTGATTTATGTGTGCCACTAGGTTTGAAGGTAATACCTAATAATTGGTCACAAACGCATCAATTGCATCACCAGCGTTAAAGTTACGATCTTGCTTTTCACGATCCTTAAATCCCTGAATAACTTTCTCATAGGCTTCATTGACCAGCTTATCAATGACTTCATCTTTCGTTACACGGTAATGATTAGCTAAACAATCAAGTTTGACCAATGATTGAAACTTATCTTCATCAATATCGGCTCGTAATCGCAAATCAATGGCTTCTTTGCGTACCAACAACTCAATCAGTTCTTTTTTTGTGACGCTGTAACGCTTGCTCAATGATTCAATGTCTTGTCCCGTATCAGACGAAACATACATATCTAATCGCTCACCTGTCGTCTTAGACTTCAGCCTGTATCTACGTTGGCGTTCTGCCACTGTCATCGGTTGTTTTTCGTTCATTTGGATTCACTCTCGCTTAATCGTTACAGTGTAACATTAATTACATTATAACAAACGTTACACTGTAACTCAACAATTAAAAGAACCAAAATCGTCTTTTTTTACCCGATGCGTGCTCAATCAACTCAAATCCACGTCTTAAATCGCTTAAATTGCGCTCTTGAGCCTCATTTAACGCTTTAAGCAACTCATTTTCTGATTTAAGTCTCTGAACTTCAGCTTCTAACTCTGTAATTCTACTGTTAAAATCGCTGTTATCTAATGTTAAAGACTGTTTAACATCAATGTTCAAGTTGCCAAAAACTCTAATCAACTCCGAAGCATCAATACGAGGCTGATCGTTAACACGCTGAACAGAAATTACACCTGTGTCAATGTACTTCTTATAGAGCGTTGTTCTGCTTATTCCAGCCTGCTTTGCTGCATCTGATATAGATAACAATGATTCCATTTTTACAACCTTATTGAACAATAATGAACAGAGATTAACACTTAATTTTTATGTTAAAAATAGCTGTTAATTAGTGTATAATTGTAACACACAAGATGTTCAACTCGTTATGATTTAAAGGATTTTTGAAAACATGAAAACAAATGAAGTCTCCAGAATGCCAGAACAACAAACAGCCCACACTCTAAGAGCAACGAAAGAGGAGGCTATCAAATGTTCGTGAGTCTAGTAATAACACTTGTTGCGAGTGCCTTGCTGGTTAGGTGGGTTTTCAAAAATCGTAAAAACCTATCATGAGCGTCATGCTTTGGGCCGCTCTAGGAATTGTCGCAATCGCTCTGGTTGCTGTTGTTATTCAAAAACTGTCAGACAAAGATAAGCACTAACGGGATTTCACCTTCGGCGATAGCTCAGCAGCGGCGATTTAATACGTTCGCAACCATCACTATTCAATTTCGCGTCACACGGTAACGCAGTATCAAGTATATGCTTCAATCTCCGCCCGCTTTGCGGGCTTCCGTTCGCTAACGCTCACACCTTGGTATCTTTCGTTGTTTGTCGGTTGGTGCTGCCTCTGGCGGGGAGCCGACCGCGAAGCGGTTGGGGTCAAGCGTTCAGCGCAGACCCTCCGAGTCCCCGACGAGGAGCGGGGGAGCCGCCAAACCCCAACGGTGAGCAAATTACACAAGACAAGCACTGCCGAAGGCGGCTTGTCGAAGTGGAATGCGCCGAACCTTGAGGACGCCCCAGCGTCCGAGGGTGCAGGTGGGGGCGTAGCCCGTGCGCCTGGCGAACGAAGTAAGCCACGGCTACCCGCCTCGCGAGCGTAGTGGACGCCCTAGCGGACACGTAGCGGGGGTCGAAGTGACGGGGTTCCCTAAACGCTGCGTAGCAGTGTTTGAGGGAGGTCACGAAGAGTCGCTTGCGACCTGCTTTTGAGCGCGTCATGCAACGAAGTTGCTGACAAGGTGCGAAAAGCAGCCCGCGAAGCGGGTAGCCGTGGCTTGCGAAGCAAGAGCACGGGCGCACCTCACGAGGAAGCCGAAGGCTGACGCTGTAACGAAGCCCCAAAGGGGCGAGTGTGAAGGCAACAAAAGACAGGGCAAGCAAGGCGTTCAGCCTTGCTAGATAAGGGTTTCGCCCCTAGGCGACAAGGCGAAGCCTTGCCCTTATCGGTGCTTGTCTTTGGGCGCAATGCAGCATCCGCGAAGCGGTTGCGTAATGAAGTTTTTTTGCACATTGATACTGCACATATATACCGCATTGAAAAATGCGGTATAATGTGTAGTATTGATGTGTATTTTTTGGGTGCGGTATGGGCGTTTCTGGTTTGGCGGATTTGGCGGCTGCGGCTTTGGGCGATAAATCTTCTCGGCAGGTCGGTCGAGAAAAGGATTTATCGGCTCTTTTTTGGATTTATCACTGGGGCTGGTCTTCGCCTTCTGTTGTCGATTTTTATGCATCGCCCAATCGTCGCGGGGTTTCGGCTAGGCTTGTCAAAAAAGGATTTTTGTCTGAGCACATAACCGATGGTGGCAAAGCCAAAGGTAAGCCTGACAAAGTTTTAACCCTTACTCAAGACGGTGTTGCCGAGGTCGAAGCTTTTTTAACGGAAGATCAGCTACTCACTTACCCATCCCAAGGTGAAAAAATCATCGCTTGGAACCAACTGCGCCACGACCTGCTCACGCAAAAATATACGGCAGCCGCTTTAGCCAATGGCAACATAGTTGACTACCTAACTCCAAGACAAACGGCTCAAAAATCCGACAAAAATACGAAACAACATGATGCAATCTGGATCATCGAAGATGATAAAAAAATAGGCATAGAAGTTGAGTTGTCAGCAAAGTGGGATAGGGATTTGGACGATTTCGTGCGCAGGTGCATTTTTTCCGCATCAAAACACGGTCTAGTTGACGCAATCGGTATTTTGAGCCACTCCAAAGCAATAATCGACCGCTACAAGTCCGCTTTATCGGTTGGGGCTAACTATCACATTTGGGAAAAGAACACGAGCGGAAAATGGTATATAAAGCAGACTAGAACCGTGCCAGAATTGTTTCCTGACGTAATTTTTCGGAAGATCGAGCTATGAGAACTATGATAAAAGTTTTAACCATCCTTCTTATCTTTTTTTTAGCTGGCTGTAATGCCGACGAGAAAAAAATCAAAAAACTGGAAGCCGAAAACGCATCACTGCAAGATGAAGTATTTAAATTAAAATTAGAAATAAACAAACAACAAAAAGAAGATTATCGCAACCACATCAATAATAAAGCAAAAATAGAATCTTTTGAGAAGAATGCAGCAATCTACCAAGCCTGTAATTTCCTAATCGACATTTGCCCGTCAACAATGACATCACCTGGAAAAGAGGCTATCAAATATGGTTTTGGCGGTGGTGTTGAGACTTTTTGGTACTTGTTGATTTTGAAGTTTGCGGCATTCGGCGCACTCTTTGGAGCATTCGCAACTTCCCTTCATTTCCTTTCTTTGCGATTCATCAAGCCAGAGGAACAGAAAATCTTTGAAGCGCACAAACTGATCGAAACTGCCGAAAACCAAGTTAAGTCTTTGCAAGACCAAGCAGATGAGATCAAAGAAGTTATCTTTGGACTTGAGTATTCGCAAGAAGTCGCAAAAATAAACCTCGATGAGACTTTTGAAACAATTGATTACCAAGAAAACGAACTCAAAAAGCTAGAAACCACAATCAAACAAAAGCAAGAACAACTCAAAACGCTCGAAAGCGCAAAAGCTGCGTTTAATGGCATTGGTTAGTAAAAAACACTCAAAGGCAAGACTATTGTTACCGTGTAACTTTAATTTTTCCCGACCAGCTCTGTGAATTGGTGGGTTCTACTTATCTAAATAATCCCTGCAACAAAATCTCATAAAATAAACGTGAACACTTTAATACAACTACGCATAAAATAGCCTAACTACTCATCATAAGTGACCCATTCAATGACGCTATCCATCCGAGACATGCGCAATCGCGCCCATAAGTTTGTTCAAAACTACACTGAAGCCCACAAAGAAAACGCCGAAGCGCAAAGCTTCCTTAATGACTTTTTTGAAATTTTCGACATTCCCCGTCGTCGGGTTGCCAGCTTTGAACGTCCTGTAAAAGTAGATGATCAAGGCACTAAGCGCATCGACTTATTCTGGCCTGGGGTACTTCTGGTCGAAATGAAATCGCAGGGGCAGAACCTAGATAACGCTTATCAGCAAGGCATCGGCTATTTCAAAGGACTAAAAAACGAAGAACTACCGCGCTTTGTCATGGTGTGCGACCTGAACACCTTCCGCCTTTTTGACCTAGACCTAAAACTTGACTACACCTTTCAGCTTGCCGACTTACCAGACAACTTAGACTTATTCAGCTTCATGCTGGGTAAGGAGATGCAAGACATTACCGAGTACGAACTCAACGAACGCGCCGCCTTGTTGCTTGGCGAACTACACGACTCATTACAGCAAAGCGGTTTTGACGGACACCCATTACAAGTGTTTATGGTGCGCGTGCTGTTTTGTATGTTCGCTGAAGATACAGGCGTATTTAATCCTCGCCAATTCATACGCTACCTACTCAAATTCACCGCACAAACGGGTGCAGATACCGAAATGCACCTGCAAAAAATCTTCCAAATCCTCGACACGCCTTACGACAAACGACAAAAGAACCTACCTGACGAACAAGCAGAGTTTCCCTATGTAAACGGTCACTTATTCCGTGAACGTATCGACATGCCCAGTTTTGATGAAGATATGCGCCAAAAGCTCATCGAATGTTGTTATTTCAATTGGAAAGACATTAGCCCTGCTGTATTTGGTAGCCTTTTCCAAAGCATTATGGACAAGCAAGCGCGGCGCAATCTGGGCGCTCACTACACCAGCGAACACAATATCTTCAAAGTTATTCAGCCGCTTTTCTTAAACCAGCTTAATACAGAACTAGACGAGATCCTTTCACTCAAACAAGAAAGTAAGCGCAATGAACGACTAATGGAGTTTTCCAATAAACTGCGCGGTTTAACCTTCCTCGATCCCGCTTGTGGTTGTGGTAACTTTCTTATCATTACCTATCGAGAACTGCGCCGCTTAGAACTTAAAGTGCTATACGCACAACAAAAAGGCTCTCTAGCGTTAGGCTTAGAAATCCAACCTGGCATTCCATTAAACAACTTCTACGGTATCGAAATTGACGAATGGCCAGCACGCATTGCCGAAGTCGCCATGTGGCTAACCCAACATCAAATGAACGTCGAATTTGCCAAAACCTTTGGTGAAGAACCTGACTTACTGCCACTAAAAGAGCACGCCAATATTCACCATGCGAATGCGCTGGAACTGGATTGGGCAGAAGTGGTCGAACCTCAAAACCTAAATTACATCATTGGTAATCCACCGTTTGTGGGTTATGTCTATCGAAAACCTGAACAAACAGCCTCTCAAGAAAAAGCTCTCGAAGGTTTAAAAAACTTCAAAAAATTGGACTTTGTTACTAGCTGGTTTTATAAAGCAGCAAAATTTAGTACCAATACATCAATACAAGCAGGGCTAGTATCCACAAATTCAATATGCATGGGTGAACAAGTAAGCATACTCTGGCAACCCATGTTAAATATGGGTATAAGAATCAACTTTGCCCATCGAACCTTCGCATGGGATAACGATGCCAAGGGCAAAGCGGCGGTGCATTGCATTATCGTCGGCTTTTCCCATGTTGATCGCCCTGCAAAATGGCTGTATGACTATGCCGACATTAAAGGCGAACCGACAGCCATAGCGGTTGAAAACATTAACCCCTATCTAATTGATGCACCAAATCTCGTTGTAGGAAATCGTACAAAACCAATTTGTAATGTATCTATCATGACAAAAGGAAACCAACCTACTGATGGAGGAAGTTTACTCTTAACTCCTGAAGAAAAAAATGAACTAATAACTAAAAACCCAGAACTCATGCAATGGATAAAGCCGATTTTAGGCTCAGAAGAATTTTTGAATAATGGGGAACGTTATTGTTTGTGGCTTACAAATGCAAACACCAAAGAACTAAGTGATTTAATGGAAATCACTGAAGTAAAGCAAAGAATTGAAAACGTAAAACAAATGCGCTCAGCAAGCAAAAAGGAAGCAACTAGAAAAAAAGCAACGACACCATGGCTATTTGATGAAATTCGCCAACCGAAAGAAGGAACTTATATTCTACTACCAAGGGTTTCATCTGAGCGTCGTCCTTATGTACCTATGGCTTTCTTATCTTCAGATATCATCACTACCGACCGAAACCAAATGATTCCCAATGCAACACTTTACGAGTTCGGAATTTTAAACAGTGAAATTCACATGGACTGGATGCGTGTAGTTACAGGTAGATTAGAAAGTCGTTTTAACTACTCAGCTAAAATTGTGTACAACAATTTCCCTTGGCCAAAAACCACTGAGCAACAAAAAACGCAAATCGAAAAACTGGCACAAGCCATTTTAGACGCACGCCAAGCAGAGTTCGATAAAGACCCAACCACCAGCCTCGCCGATCTGTACGATCCAGACATTATGCCGCCATCATTACGCAAAGCCCACAAAGCACTGGACACTGCCGTAGATAAGCTTTACAACAGTAACGGATTTAAAACCCCATTAGATCGAGTGAAGCACCTTTTCAACATGTATCAGAATATGATCGAATGACAGATCAACGGGGTATGACGTTAAGCAAAGCGATCACGTCATACCCCGCTATTATCTGATATAGGCAAATTTCCGCTTTTAACAAAAATAGGGCATTGTTCACTCTAGTGTATTGGTTAGCCAATTACGGATTGTTCTATCTGTAACCCCTAATAATTTGGCTATCTCTGCTTGCTTCATCCCACCTTTACGCAACTCAATCGCCTGATCTCGCTTATCTTGTGTTTTGATCAACCGAGACTCAACAGACTTCGCTTGTCTTGCTCTTTGTAAGTGTGGCTGGTGTGTTTTAGCAACAAACAACTCAAAGCTAGCAGGGGTAACATTTCGCCAAGTCCATTTGGCAATGCTTTTGGCTGTCGCTCTACGCTCTGACAAAAGATAATCATGGTCACTTTTGCTAAAACGACTCTCAATGCCTGCCCAAGCTTCGCTGACAGCTTGATTTACTGCTGACAACCAAGACTCATAAGAACCGAACCAGTAGTCTCTAATCGCCTTATAAGCCCACTTTCTGACCATATCGAACACAGCAACATTACGCGACTCACTATAAGCGTTAGCTATCTCAACAGGCTTGCGTAATCGTTTTTTGTTGATACTATCAAAATCAACATATTCAGCCATATCTGTCAGACTGTATAGCAGTGGCTTACGTTCTTCGGGTAAGTACACTTTGTAGTCTTCACAAAATGGGTTTTTCATCACCAAACCGCTATAACCTGAATCAGCCCGCATTTTTTCACCATAAGCTTGCTCTAAGGTGGCAAATAAGCGTTGTGGCTTGTCATTGCTTGTATGATGGCGTAAAACAGGCTGTTCAAGCGCATAGACGGCATGTGCAGTCGTTTTAGTAGGTTCTACAACGTAAAAGCTAGGCGCAAGAAGGTCGGCTTTCTCGTGAGCGTAGATAGCTTGCTTGTAATCGAGGTCGAAAACCATAAAGCTGAGTTGCCAAGGGGTGTTTTGCTGAATGTAACGACAATTATGACGCATGGCTGATTCAAGACTGGTGATGAACATCTTGAATCCCTTGTCGGGCAACACATAGGGCTTTTTAGGCAAACGAGGAATAACGTCAGCAAACAAATCGTACTGCTTGTGTGCTTTGATTTTTTCGTTTTGTTCTAATGTTTGATACATACCGCACCACACAACATTGTAGATTTTCTACGTTCAGTGCTTGCGGAATGCGTTTGATGTGTTAAAATCATACCACGTATTCCGTACTGAGCCCCTGTTGACTTAATCTCCCGCCAAGTTGAAGAAGTCACAGGGGTTTTGTCTTTCTGGTACTTTTTTGCGTGACCAGACTTAACGCATAATTCGAATTTTTTGATCATATCACAACTAAATCCAGTTAAACAGTGTGCGATATGGATGTTTTTGAAAAAAATGTTATGGGATCTGAGCCGCCTTTTTACTCGTCAACTTCACATCAAAAATAAGTTCACTGTAAGGCACATAAACACGATTCTTATCGTTTTTATGCACGATTCCCCATTCAATCAGTGCCGAAACATCGGTATGTACATTTTTGTAGTTTCGTTTGAGCAAATTCGCCAAAGCATTAATACTCATGCCCTCTGAATTACGAAGCGTCTCGATCAACTCCCAACGCTTAGGCGTGAACAAAGCCAGCATACTCGTAACATTGGCAAAGCCGATACTCTCTTGTTTCTCTACTGTCTTACCCTGTTCTAAGGCTTCCATGACCTTAACAGCACGATCTAAACCATCCGCTAATGACTCAACATTAACACGCATACATCACTCATAGCGTCAAGCTATCCCTAAAAACACAGCCATAACTCGGTTTACTTCATTCATTGTTAAAGCGTCAACCTTGCCAAAAACATCACTGATCTTATCTGCTGGAAGGGTTAAGGGCTTATCCACCATTATTTGAGATATTTTTGATAACTGATTTTGTTGATTTGGTTCTAGGTTTACACGAAATGTAGAAACATTTTCACGAACGTCGCTAGTCAATGGCAACACAACAATAGAAGGATGCGCGTTAAAAATATCAGACTGAATCACTAAAGCTGGTCTAGGCTTACCGTATGCACCTGGAGCAGAAACAGTTACTAAATCTCCCCTCATGCATCCCATCCGCTATAGTCCTGAACTTTTTCCATCCATTCTAAAATTTCTTTTTCATTAGGGTCATTTGCCAATAACAGTGATTGCCTTCTGCACTCAGCTATAAAATCCTCAGAACGTGTATCTTTAACTCGTAACTGAACAAGTCTATAACCTTGGTTGCGTATACTTTGTCGATGCTGATGTACTCTTACTGTTGATGTTGCCATGTCAACGATCTCCATTTGTTTCATGAAACCATGATACCACAATCAACCCGATCAGCAAGGAAAAACCAAAAAAAATAGCTAAAACGATAGCTAATCATCTATTAATGACGGTAAAAACCGCCACTATCAAAGCCAAACCAAGCATAATCAACGACTTAACGTCGTTTTTTACTTTCGACAATGGAACTTGTCGAAAGTAAAAAATGAAAATACCTTTCTTTGGTTATGGCGAATTGTCGAAAGCGGTTATTAAGCCGAACCGATTGGAATGGTCTTTAGTGTGCGCTTGTGATGGGCGTGTCTTAGCTGTCGTGTAACGAGAGCAATCCAACTGATACTAACATACCGTTACCCCTGAACGCAGTTGAGGGGCTAACAGGAACAACCATAACCGAACCCTTTACATAAGCAACCCTAGTTATGTAAAAAGCCGTCGAAAGGACGGCTTTTGTGTATCAAATTTTTATTAATTTTCAATAATTAATTCTTAGCGATGTATTGTTCGAGTAATCAATTGCTGTTTCATATAAACGAACAAAACCCGCTGTTGGCGTCACTCTAAAAGCAACAGTATTCACTTGAGTAACGTTGTTTTGTGTGTCTTTCTTGGTATCTATAAGCTTTAAGATTGCTGTCTCAGCTG
>CAZFLX010000046.1:0-9126 GCA_964519885.1 uncultured Francisella sp.
GGAATTTTTAAAGAAAGCAGCTTAAAATCTCTCCGGAAATACTTGACCATTACACCTATTGAAAGTTCGGCAATCGGCGGAAATCAATATAGCGGTTTCTGGATACGTTTCGCCGCCTACGTTATCGACAGCGTGATCCTTCTAATTCCTACACTCTTGGTGTCATTTTTATATCGTGCAACTATTCCCGCAGACGATTCATTTGCTTGGCTTGTTGAACTCATAGACTTCTCGATGACGTTGACAATCTGGTGGGTCTATGTGGCGGTTTTGCACTCATCTGTTTGGCAAGCAACTATCGGCAAAAAGCTATTAGGCATGAAAGTTGTTGATTACGCTGGAAACAGAATATCTTTTGGCAGAGCTACAGGAAGATATTTCGCGGGATTTCTATCCGCGATACTGTTGTGCATTGGCTTTATCATGGTTGCTTTTACAAAAAAGAAGCAAGCATTGCATGATAAGTTAGCAAGTACTTTGGTTGTAAGAATTGCGCAAACCTAACTCTGCGCTCAAGCGGGACGCGCCTACGGCGCGCCCCTCAATTTGAACGTTAGACTAGACAGTCTTAAATCGCTTGCTATATAGTTGTACATATGTACAATTTAAATGAGTTTGTTTTATGTTAGTCACCATTGATACCTCAGCCATTATTGCCGTGATCGGAAATGAGAAGCATAAGGCAAAGCTTGTTTCACAGACGCAAGGTGCTCAATTGGTTGCGCCTTTATCGGTGCATTGGGAGGTTGGTAACGCTTTTTCTGCAATGTTTAAGCGTAAGTCGATTACTTTGTCTCAAGCTCAACAAGCATTAGAAGTTTACAAAATGATTCCGATTCGTTTTATTGAGGTTCAGTTAGAGCGCACCTTGGTGATTAGTGAAAAATTTAATATTTATGCTTACGATGCCTATTTATTGCAGTGTACGGAACAGACAAATAGCACCTTGATGACGCTGGATAAGAACTTGTTATCCGTGGCGCAACAAATGGGTCTTTCAACCTTGGAGATATAAAATGAAGCAATATAACTTTACGGAAGCAAGACAAAACCTTGCTTTTGTGCTGGATACGGCTAAAAAAGAAGGTGTTATCTGCATTAGTCGTCGTGATGGCGATGCATTTTATATTACGCCTGTAAAACCAAGTTCATCGCCATTGAATGTTGAGGGGGTTGATTTAGGTTTATCGTCAGGTGATATTGTTGAGTTAGTGCGAGAAGGTAGAGATAGAAGCTATTTTTGATGAGTCGTTGAACCGCCGCTTCGCGCCGGATAACAACTCCTTGGAGCACACAGCCAAAATTTCTGCTAGACTTCGTCTATCATCAATTTTTACTGCTGCTCAACTCGCACCCCGTTATACACAAAGGAGAGCCCATGCCTGACCCAAAGATTGATTCCTTTCCACCCGAAGTAGCAGAAAAACTTCAATACTATGTTTACCGGTTAATTGATCCTAGGAACGGGGAAACCTTTTATATCGGGAAAGGAAAGGGCAATCGTGTATTTGCTCATGCTCGCGGTGATATTGAGACTGATTCCCTGTCTGAAAAAATGACCCGAATCAGATCAATTCACATAGCGGGATTTGATGTTGCTCATGTTATTCATAGACATGGATTGTCTGAAAAATCAGCTTTCGAGGTTGAAGCCGCTTTAATAGATGCTTATCCGGGAATAACCAATATTATGGATGGTCATGGGAATAGTGATTTTGGTGCTATGCATTCTTCCGAAATCATAAAGAAATACTCCGCAGAAACTGCAAAGTTTGAACACAAAGCTTTGCTTATCAGCGTTAACCGAAGCGCTCTAGAAAGCTCACTTTATGAAGCCACTCGCTATGCTTGGCGTTTGAGCAAAAAGAAAGCGAATGAAGCAGAGATTGTTTTAGCAACTGTACAAGGCTTAATTGTGGGCGCTTTCGTTGCTGATGAGTGGATAGAAGCAAATACAGAAAATTTTCCAGGAAGAGAGACGGCTGAAGGGCGCTACGGATTCAAAGGGCATGAAGCTCCAGTAGAGTTACAACAACAGTATGTAGGTAAGCGCACACCAGATGAATTTCGCAAAAAGGGTGCGTCTAATCCTATAAAGTATACATGGTAGGTTATTGTGTATAACAAGCAGCTACACACGGATATTTTGCTACGCTAGCGCTCCACAAAATCCCAGTGAGCTGAGCGTTATATAACGCACAATAGACTTACTCAAACCAATTGGCTAACTGCAACTGGGCAATGTCTGAGAAGTCTTTCGTGTTCCTCGTGACCAAGGTTAAGCCATGACTAATCGCAATGGCAGCAATTTGCCCGTCAACAAAAGGAAGGGTTTTCCCTGCTTTTTCCGAGTCGGCACGCAGTTGCGCGTGTATGTGCGCTGCTTTAGCATCGTAATCAAAAACGGGCAATACCGAGACGACAGTTTGCAAGTAATGACCAATAGCATCCTTCTTTTTGCCCGTGTTCATCTTGAGCCACCCATAGCGTAACTCGTGTATCACAACTGAAGGCACTGCTATTTCGTGCTCGTAACGTGTCAAATTCTCTAACACCTTCGTATGGCAGTTTTCTTTTGTTACTTCAGAAATGATATTCGTGTCGAGTAACCAAATGCTCGTTACCATGAAAAGGCTCTGCCCGTATCTTGTTGGCGTTCGGGTAAAAAGTCATCGTCGCTAGTGATTAAGTTAGTGCTGTTGTCATCGCGCCAACTCGCTAAACGGGTTGCAAAGCTACGCTGCACGTTGTTGATTTGTTCAAACTGCTGTGCAGACATCAGCACGGCTTCGGTTTGACCTTTACGAGAAATACACACAGGATGATTGTTATTCACAACCTGCTGAATGGTTTCCAATAGGTGCGAGCGCGTGTAGGAATAAGTCAGCGTTTGCATGATCGTGCCTCGATTTTTATTGTACATCTTTATTGTACGGGTGTGTTTATGCACTTGCAAGGTGGATTCGTAACGTGACGGGTATGACGCGGAACAGCAACGTGTGTTGACTGTCGTGCGTGTTTTACAGTCGTTTAACCGCCGCTTCGCGCCTCTTGCGTCAAACCTTACCCCCATAAGCTCGACAAGGGCACAGCCCAGAGTTTATCGCCGACAGATTTAATCTCGTTGCCGTCGTATAGCACAATGCCAGCCGTTAGGTTGTCTCCAACCAGACTGTGAAAATGTTTGATTCCTTTGAAATCGTTCATACCGATGGTTGCCGATGCTTTGACCTCGATGGCAACTAGGTCGTTGCGTTCGTTTTCAACAATAAAATCGACTTCATTTTTTGAAGCATCACGGTAATGACTGAAGTGGTAGCGATGGTCAGAATAACTCGACATTTTCAACAGCTCACTCAACACAAACGATTCTGTCAGTGCCCCCATGGCAGAGCGATCACGCAACAAACTGCTTTTGGTTTGTCCGAGTAGTGTCGCCAAGACTGCCGAATCGATAAATTGTATTTTAGGCGATTTAACAATCCGACTGATGGCATTACTTGACCAACTAGGCACTTCGCTGATCAGATACATCTGTTCTAAAATACTCATGTATTTTGCCGCTGTTTTGCGGTCGATACCAATTTCTCCTGCTGCTTTAGCGGCATTACTTAATCCGCCTGCCATCTGTGCGATGATGCCAAAAAACTTGGGCATTTGTGCCGACTTTGAAATACCCGCAACGTCTAGAATATCTCGCGTCAATAGGGCATTGACGTATTGTGCACACCAATCTTGTTTACGCTTTTCGCTGCTACGTGCGACAACTTCTGGGTAGCCGCCCGAAATCAGTTTATCAATGAGCACATCGCCAACATCAAGTTGGGTAGGCACTGGAATATTGCCTGAAAATACGGCATCTAACCAGTTGGTATTGCTGTTCACCATTTCCGCTTGTGACAAGGGCAGTAGGGTCAAATTTTCCATACGACCAGCCAAAGAGTCAGCAAAACTAGGCATCGTCAGCACATTGGTCGAGCCAGTTAAGACAAACCGTCCCGATTGACGATTGTCATCGATGCTTTTTTTGATTGCCAATAGCAAATGTGGGGCGCGTTGAATTTCGTCGATAATCATGCGTTCACTTCGACGGATAAAGCCCGTCGGGTCAGTTAGCGCATAGCTTCGATCAAGCTCATCATCTAAGGTGAAATAGGTCATGGTTGGCGATAGGCTTTTGACCAGCGTTGTTTTGCCAGACTGCCTAGGTCCTGTGATGAGTAATGCAGGCGTGTCGCTGAGTATGCCACAAATTTTGTTGTTTATCTTTCTGGTAAACATACGCTAGCCCATTAAATCAATATAGATAAATATTATCAAAAAAGGAATTTACCTTCTACAAAAAAGGAATTATATTGCTCAAAAACGGGATTTTATTGTGCGAAAAGGCTGATTGGTGTATGTTAGTTTTTACCTGCTTATCTTTCTTATGTAAAGTAATGTCTTGTAAAAAATCAATCTAGCGGTATGCGTTTGCAACCCGAATGCTTTGTATTGCAATGCTGTTACAATTATCTTACCACCCTCACTCCAAAAATAGCCGTGCCTATGCGCACTATGGTCGCACCTTCAGTAATGGCTGCTTCAAGATCATCCGACATTCCCATCGATAAGTGTGGCAAGTCAATCGCTAAGGTAAGCGAGAGCCGATCACGCCAGTCTCGTAGCTGTGCAAATACTTGTCTTTGCTGAGTGGGGTCAGTTTGTGGGCTGGGAATAGACATTAAACCACATAACTTTAAACTCGGGAATGTTTGAATGCTTTTGGCCAGTTCAAGCGCTTCATCAAAATGACGCACCCCAGACTTGCTAGCTTCATCATCAATATTCACCTGAATGAGCAATTGTAATGGCGGTAAATGGGTTGGTCGATGTTGAGCTAATAAGGGAATCAGTTTTAAGCGATCAATACTGTGAATCATGCTCGCGATGGGTGCAACGTCTTTACATTTATTCGATTGCAAAGGGCCAATAAAATGCCATTCAATCGGCAAATGCGCCAGTGATTGCGCTTTGGCTTGTAATTCTTGCACATAGTTTTCACCAAAAGCGCGTTGACCTTGTTCAGCAAGCGTTGCTATGGCTTCGGTAGAATGAAATTTGCTCACCGCTAAAAGTTGCACACTGGCCAACTCACGCCCTGCAGCGACAGTTGCATTGTGAATACGTTGTTGAATGTTGTGCCAGTTTTCAATCAGTGTCTGTGCGTTCATCTTCTGCGTTCCTGTTGTTGTGGTAAATAGATTATTACGAGTTCATGGTAGGGTCAAATGAAAAATAAAGAACTTTCGTTCTATTTTAGTTGACAATAGAACAATCGTTCACGCATAATGCGAACAAACGTTCTAATAAAGTGTCATGACATGAAAAAAGACTTAAATTATTTAAGTAAGTTGCAAGATTACTATCGCGATCATCGCGCCTTGCCTTCTTATGCCACTATGGCCGAGGTGTTGGGGTTAGCGTCAAAATCGGCGGTACATGCGTTAATTAAACGCTTGGTGCAGGCGGGTTATGTGTCGATTACGCCAGATCGTCGCGTCGCACCAGACGATAAGTTTTTTGAACGCGCGATGGCAAGTTCAGTGGTGCGTGCGGGTGTGCCAGGCATCGCTGATAACGATGTGCTGGATGGTATCGCGGTTGATCGTTACTTGATTCACCATGCAGCTTCGACGCTGTTGGTGGAGGTGAAGGGTGATTCGATGATCGAAGCCGCTATTCTGGAAGGCGATATTGCAGTGATTGATACTTCAATCGCTCATAAAGCAGGCGATATTGTTATTGCAGAGATAGAAGGTGATGTGACCTTAAAAACGCTGATTAAAGAGCAAGGCGTTTGGGCATTACAGCCAGAAAATTCGGCTTATGAAGTCATTCGACCAGAGGGTGAGTGGCGCGTGGTGGGTGTATTAGTCGGTTTAATGCGTAAATACCGTTAAACCGACTGCGCAGTCATCTTGCGTTGTTGCTTTGGTGCTCGAACATCGTCATGTAGTAATCTACACTCCTTGTTCTGTGCGCCTTGCGCCTCGTCATTTTGCGAGTTTGTTAAGGTTGAAAGTGATTAAAGATTAGGTTTGTAGCGTTTTAACCTGTTTTAAGTTTATGATTTTGTTGTGTGGAGTGTTTAAGATGCGTGTACAATTAAAATGGTCTTCAAGTCGTCAAATGTGGGTGGGTCAAGCGGTCGAAAAAGACGCTAAATCGCCATCATGGGTGAGCCAGGTAATGCGTTGGATTCACCCTGTTGAAACAGTAACGATGAAACGTCATCAGTCTATTGCACGAGTTTGGCAGTCAGCGCGTCAGCGTAGCGCTTAATTAGTTGCAGTAATTCGGCGTAAGCGGTCTGTTTGACCGCTTTTTTATCTTCTTTCCACCTTGTTCGTCCATAACCTCTTGAAATAAGTTGGACAAAACCTCATATACGACCTAAATAAGCAATCATTATGAGGTGTGTCCAATGCAAATAGACAAGTTCACCAATGCCTTCCAGCAAGCGCTACAAAATGCCCATGCGCTAGCGGTTGAGCGTCAACATCAATTCATCGAACCCATACATCTTTTAGCTGTTCAGGTACAACCCCAAGGGGCTTTAGTGTCGCTGTTGCAGTTGGCTGGTGCCAATATTGTCCAGCTCAGACAAGCATCAGAAGCAGCCTTGTCGCGTCTAGCACAGGTCGAGGGTGTACAAGATGTGCATCTGTCACAAGCTACTGCGCGTTTACTGATGCAAATGGAAAAACTCTCCAAGCAACATGGTGATGTTTATGTGGCCAGTGAATTATTTATCGAAGCCTTGCTGGATAGTCAAGATACGACGCGCGACCTGTTGACTCAGGCAGGATTAACCAAACAACAATACCAGCAAGCCTTAACCAGTATTCGTGGGGGAGAAACCGTGAAAGATCAAAATAGTGAAGAAAATCGTCAAGCGTTAGACAAATACACGCTCGATTTAACGGCGCGTGCCGAGTCGGGTAAGTTAGACCCAGTGATTGGACGTGATAATGAAATCCGTCGCGCCATTCAAGTGTTACAGCGTCGTACTAAAAATAATCCCGTACTGATCGGTGAGCCAGGTGTCGGTAAAACAGCGATTGTTGAAGGCTTAGCGCAACGCATCGTCAACGGCGAAGTGCCTGAAGGTTTACGCAATAAGCGTGTGCTGTCACTCGATTTAGGTGCCTTGTTAGCTGGCGCGAAGTTTCGTGGTGATTTTGAAGAACGTCTAAAAGCGGTATTAAAAGAAGTCGGTAAAGCAGAAGGGCAGATTATTCTGTTTATCGATGAAATTCATACCATGGTTGGTGCAGGCAAAGCCGATGGCGCTATGGACGCGGGCAATATGCTCAAGCCAGCCTTGGCACGTGGTGAATTACATTGTATTGGTGCGACTACCCTTGATGAATACCGTCAATACATCGAAAAAGATGCCGCGCTGGAGCGTCGCTTCCAGAAAGTCTTGGTCGATGAACCGAGCGTGGAAGATACGATTGCTATTTTACGCGGGTTAAAAGAAAAGTACGAAGTACATCATGGTGTACAAATTACCGATCCAGCGATTGTGGCGGCGGCAACCTTGTCACACCGTTATATCAGTGATCGTCAATTGCCCGATAAAGCCATTGACTTGAT
The DNA here is from genome assembly GCA_964519885.1 of uncultured Francisella sp. GTDB lineage: Bacteria > Pseudomonadota > Gammaproteobacteria > Thiomicrospirales > Thiomicrospiraceae. The sequence goes on from CAZFLX010000046.1 coordinate 7,642, forward strand.
TGACGAAGCCGCAAGTCGCATTCGTATGGAAATTGATTCTAAGCCAGAGTCGATGGACAAGTTAGAGCGACGCTTGATTCAATTGAAAATTGAACGTGAAGCTTTAAAGAAAGAAAAAGACGAAGCATCTAAAAAGCGCTTAGAGGTGTTAAAAGAAGAAATTGGTCGTTTAGAGCAAGAGTATTCCGATTTGGAAACCATTTGGAAGCAAGAAAAAGCCAGTTTAGCAGGCGCTCAGCAGATTAAAGAACAGTTGGAGCAAGCGCGTATTGACTTAGAATCGGCTCGTCGCAGTGGTGATTTAGGTAAGATGTCTGAGTTGCAATACGGACGTATTCCCGAACTAGAAGCTAAGTTAAAAGCAGCCGAAGCCAGTGAAGGTCAAGAAGTTGAACATCAACTATTGCGCAACCGAGTGACTGATGAAGAAATTTCAGAAGTCGTATCCCGTTGGACGGGTATTCCTGTTTCACGGATGTTGGAAGGTGAGCGAGAAAAACTGCTGCGCATGGAAGAAACCTTGCGTGCATCGGTTGTCGGTCAAGCAGAAGCGGTGAGTGCCGTGGCAAATGCCATTCGTCGTGCGCGTGCGGGCTTGTCGGATCCGAATAAACCCAGTGGTTCTTTCTTGTTCTTAGGCCCAACAGGGGTGGGTAAAACCGAGTTAACGAAAGCCTTAGCTACCTTTCTCTTTGATACCGATGAGGCGATGGTGCGCATTGATATGTCGGAGTTTATGGAGAAGCATTCCGTTGCCCGCTTAATTGGTGCGCCACCTGGCTATGTTGGTTATGAAGAAGGTGGTTACTTAACAGAAGCGGTGCGTCGCAAACCTTATTCCGTTATTTTGATGGATGAAGTTGAGAAGGCGCATCCTGACGTGTTCAATATCTTGTTACAAGTATTGGATGACGGGCGATTAACCGATGGTCAAGGTAGAACTGTTGATTTTCGTAATACCGTGATTGTGATGACATCGAACCTAGGCTCGCAAGTGATTCGTGAAATGGCGGGTAAATCTGACTATAACACTATGAAAGCGAGTGTGATGGAGGTGGTGAGCGGCCATTTCCGTCCTGAGTTTATTAATCGAATTGATGAAACCATTGTGTTCCATCCATTAGATAAGGCAAACATCCGTCATATTGTCGATATTCAGTTGAAACGCTTGCGTGAGCGTTTAGCGGCACGAGATTTAACGCTAGCAATCAGTGATGCCGCTATGGATATGTTGGGAGATATCGGGTTTGATCCAGTGTATGGCGCACGTCCCTTAAAACGTGCAATTGCTCAGCATTTAGAGAATGCTTTGGCAACTCGTATCTTACAAGGCAATTATTTGCCTGGTGCCAGTATCAAGGTCGATATGCAGGATGATGAGCTGGTTTTTGCTTAAAAACGTGTAAAACACTTGACCTAAGTAAGGGTAGTGGTTATCATAAGCGGAATTGGTGGGGTATCCAAGTGGCTAAAGGGGACTGATTG
>CAZFLX010000047.1:0-8954 GCA_964519885.1 uncultured Francisella sp.
TTTCTGAGTTGGTAACCATACGTGCATTATGCACACGCACAATACCACCACGTTTGACTTCAATACTACTTTGCGCTGCGGCTTTCGAAGCGGCACCACCAATATGGAAGGTACGCATGGTTAACTGTGTACCAGGCTCACCAATTGACTGAGCTGCAATAACACCTACTGCTTCACCCAAATTGACAACCTTACCTGTCGCCAAGTCACGACCATAGCACTTACGTTCTAAGCCATGCGGGTTCATACAGGTGATCACTGAGTGAACGTGAATATGGTCGATACCGTTATCATCAAGCAATTGAATATTACGCTCATCCAATAAGGTGCCGTCGGCAATCAGCAACTCACCCGTTTCTGGATGGAATACATCCTGTGCCACGCAGCGACCCAATACGCGTTCGCCAAGTGATTCAACAATCTCACCACCTTCAACACGAGAGCTTAGCAAGATACCCTTACCTAACAAGGCTTTGTCTGTATTATCTTGCGTAATCACCACGTCTTGTGCCACATCGACTAGACGACGCGTTAAGTAACCCGAGTTGGCTGTTTTCAGTGCGGTATCGGCCAAGCCTTTACGTGCACCGTGGGTTGAAATGAAGTACTGAAGTACGTTCAAGCCTTCGCGGAAGTTAGCCGTAATCGGTGTTTCGATAATCGAGCCATCTGGTTTCGCCATCAAACCACGCATACCACCTAGCTGACGCATCTGTGCGACGCTACCACGAGCTCCCGAATCGGCCATCATGTAAACTGAGTTGAAAGAGCCTTGCATTAAGGGTTTACCATCTGCATCCAGCTCAATCTCACCATTGACGTTACGCACTGGCTCAACCTGTAATTGATCCATCATCGACTTGGTAACCAATTCGTTGGCATGCGACCAGATATCAATAACCTTGTTGTAACGTTCGCCCTGTGTTACGAGACCACGTTCGTATTGGTTTTGAATGGTTTTAACCTTCTCTTCGGCATCAGCAAGAATTCCCGCTTTTTCATCAGGAATCAACATGTCGTCAGAACAGAATGATAGCCCAGCACTGGTCGAGTGACGGAAACCTGTGTACATCAATTGGTCTGCAAAAACTACCGTTTCTTTAGGACCTAAAGTACGGTAACAAGCATCGAGCAATTTAGCGACACGTTTCTTCGTTTGCGCTTGGTTTACCAGGGCAAAATCCAACCCTTTTGGCATGATGCTGAATAACAGCGTACGTCCAACGGTTGTTTCGACTAGGTTAGCCGCTAATGGCTGTAACTCACCTTGCTCATCTTTACGGTATTCAACAATACGTACCTTAATGATGGCTTGTAAATCGACAGCTTTATTCGCGTAAGCACGTTCGACTTCTTGCCAGTTTGCAAAGGCCATGCCCTCGCCTTTGGCACGAAGTTTTTCACGTGTCATGTAGTAAAGACCCAATACCACGTCCTGAGAAGGTACGATAATCGGATCACCGTTAGCAGGCGAAAGCAGGTTGTTGGTTGACATCATCAGCGTACGACATTCCAACTGTGCTTCTAGCGACAGAGGAACGTGAACCGCCATTTGGTCACCGTCGAAGTCGGCGTTGAATGCCGAACACACCAACGGATGTAGGTTAATGGCTTTACCTTCCACTAATACCGGTTCAAATGCTTGAATACCCAAACGGTGAAGCGTTGGTGCACGGTTCAACATTACCGGATGCTGACGAATCACTTCTTCGAGCACGTCCCAAACTTCTGGCAGTTCCATCTCCACCATTTTCTTTGCGCCCTTAATCGTAGAAGTCAATCCACGCTTCTGCAGACGAGAGAAAATAAATGGTTTGAACAATTCCAATGCCATTTTCTTCGGCAGACCACATTGGTGCAAACGTAAAGTAGGACCAACCACGATCACCGAACGACCCGAATAGTCAACACGTTTACCCAATAGGTTTTGACGGAAACGACCTTGCTTGCCTTTAATCATATCGGCAAGCGATTTCAACTGACGCTTATTCGTACCCGTAACCGCACGACCACGACGACCGTTGTCTAATAAAGAATCAACAGACTCTTGTAGCATACGTTTTTCGTTACGAACGATAATGTCAGGTGCATTCAACTCCAACAAACGCTTCAGGCGGTTGTTACGGTTAATGACGCGACGGTATAAATCGTTCAAGTCAGAAGTCGCAAAACGACCACCATCCAATGGCACCAACGGACGTAACTCAGGTGGTAATACTGGCAGTACTTCCAGCACCATCCAGCCAGGTTTGTTACCCGATTCGATGAAAGACTCAATTAAACGTAAGCGCTTAGAAATCTTTTTCGATTTGGTTTCTGATGAGGTGCTATCTAGCTCTTCACGCAAACGTGTCGCTTCTGCCAACAAGTCCATGTTATCAAGCAAGTCTTTAACCGCTTCAGCACCCATTTTAGCGTCGAATTCATCACGATATTGCTCGTATGCTTCTTCGTATTCTTCCACGCTGAGTAATTGACCTTTTTCCAAAGGTGTCATACCTGGATGAACAACAATGTAAGATTCGTAATAAAGAACCGACTCTAACTCTTTCAATGGCTTGTCTAAAATCAGACCCAAACGGCTTGGCAATGACTTTAAGAACCAAATGTGGGTAACAGGCGCTGCCAAGTCAATATGACCCATGCGTTCGCGACGTACTTTAGTTTGAGTAACCTCAACACCACATTTTTCACAAATCACACCACGGTGCTTCATGCGCTTGTACTTACCACACAAGCACTCATAGTCTTTGATAGGTCCAAAGATTTTGGCGCAGAACAGACCATCACGTTCAGGCTTGAAAGTACGATAGTTAATCGTTTCTGGCTTCTTCACTTCGCCATAAGACCATGAACGAATACGCTCAGGAGATGCCAATCCAACACGGATGGCATCAAACTCACTGACAATGTTCTGGCGTTTGATTAGGTTTAGAATGTCTTTCATTCGTCTTGCTCCAGTTCAATGTCAATACCCAAGGCACGGACTTCTTTCATCAATACACTAAACGACTCTGGCATACCTGGGTTCATGTATTCATCACCATCCACAACGTTTTTATACATTTGCGTACGACCCGTTAAGTCATCGGATTTAACCGTAAGCATTTCTTGTAAGGTGAAGGCAGCACCATAGGCTTCAAGTGCCCAAACCTCCATCTCACCGAAACGCTGACCACCGAACTGAGCTTTACCGCCCAATGGCTGTTGCGTAACGAGACTGTAAGGACCTGTTGAACGCGCATGCATTTTGTCATCAACCAAATGGTTCAGCTTGAGGTAGTACATGTAACCGACACTGACTTTACGATCGAAAGCTTCACCTGTACGACCATCAAACAGCGTCAACTGACCTGATTCTGGTTGACCCGCTAATCGCAATAAACGTTTAATTTCAGCTTCTGAAACACCATCAAATACAGGTGAAGCTAAAGGAACACCACCACGTAAATTTTTGACCATTTCGGTGAACTCAGCATCGTTCAATGAGGCGAAATCAACTGATTGACCTTCAGATTCATTGTAAATCTGTTCAAGGAAACGGGTAATTTCTTGACGTTGACGTTGTTCACGTAACATGGTGTCTAACTGACGACCCAAGCCCCACGCTGCCAATCCCAAATGAACTTCAAGAATCTGACCAACGTTCATACGCGATGGTACACCCAACGGATTCAAACAGATGTCAACAGGCATGCCGTTCTCATCGAATGGCATGTCTTCAATCGGGCAAATACGTGAGATAACACCCTTGTTACCATGACGACCCGCCATTTTGTCACCTGGTTGAATGCGACGTTTAACCGCCACATAGACTTTAACCATTTTGATGACACCAGCAGGCAGGTCATCGCCTTGCGTTAGTTTCTTACGCTTAGCTTCAAACAATTCATCTAACTCAAGATGTTTGGCTTTCAACTGCGCTGTCAACTGTTCTAACTGTAGATTGACCCCTTCATCGGCAACGGTGATTTCTAACCATTTAGACGCTTCGACTTCTGCCAAATTATCGGCATTTATAATTTGCTTAACTAACGACTTGTTCGGCGCTGTTTTACACACTTGACCAATCAATAATGACTGAGCGCGACGGTAAACATCTTGCGACAAAATCTTTTTCTGATCTTGTAAATCTTGACGAACAACCTTTAATTCAGCTTCTTCAATGTCGCGCGTACGACGGTCTTTTTCAGCGCCATCACGCAAGAAGACTTGAACATCAATGACCGTACCTTCAATACCTGAAGGCACACGCAATGAGGTGTCTTTAACATCAGAAGCTTTTTCACCGAAAATAGCACGTAATAGCTTCTCTTCAGGCGTCAGTTGCGTTTCACCTTTTGGCGTAACTTTACCGACCAGAATGTCACCTGGTTTGACGTTAGCACCGACATACACCATACCACAGTCATCAAGCAAGCCTAATGCTGACTCACCGACGTTAGGAATATCCGCAGAAATTTCTTCTGGCCCTAACTTGGTATCACGCGCTAAACACGACAACTCTTCAATGTGAATCGTTGTGTAACGATCTTCTTGAACGACACGTTCTGAAATCAAAATCGAGTCTTCGTAGTTGTAACCGTTCCATGGCATGAAGGCGATACGCATATTCTGACCTAACGCCAACTCACCTAAGTCGGTAGAAGGGCCATCAGCTAACACATCGCCTTTACCGATCACGTCGCCCGTTTTCACGATCACGCGTTGGTTAATACAGGTGTTCTGGTTAGAACGCATGTATTTAGTCAGGTTGTAAATATCAACGCCAGTTTCACCCATGGTGATTTCGTCTTCATTGACACGCACAACCACACGAGCGGCATCAGAAGATACCACCACGCCACCTCGTTTAGCGACAACCGCAACACCTGAGTCAATAGCAACGGTACGTTCCATACCCGTTCCCACTAACGGCTTCTGCGCACGTAAAGTCGGCACCGCTTGACGTTGCATGTTCGAACCCATGAGGGCACGGTTGGCATCGTCATGCTCTAGGAAAGGAATTAACGAAGCCGCAACCGATACGATTTGCTTCGGTGAAATATCCATGTACTGGACTTCACTGGCTTGCTTCAGCGTAAACTCGTTTTGGAAACGAGCAGGCACGAAATCGTCGGTTAGCTGACCTTCCGCATTGGTTGCCGCATTGGCCTGAGCAATCACATAATCCGCTTCATCAATTGCTGATACATAATCAACAATATCTGTTACCTGACCGTTGACGACACGACGGTATGGCGTTTCGATAAAGCCATACTCATTGGTACGTGCATAAACGGCGAGCGAGTTAATCAAACCAATATTTGGACCCTCAGGCGTTTCAATCGGACACACACGTCCATAGTGGGTCGGGTGAACGTCACGTACCTCGAAGCCTGCACGTTCACGCGTTAAGCCACCTGGTCCAAGCGCAGAAACACGGCGTTTGTGGGTAATCTCAGATAAAGGATTCACTTGATCCATGAACTGAGACAATTGGCTCGAACCAAAGAACTCTTTAATTGCGGCTGAAATCGGTTTCGCATTGATTAAATCTTGAGGCATTAATCCTTCAGATTCAGCCAGATTCAAACGCTCACGTACCGCACGTTCTACACGAACTAAGCCAACACGGAAAGCATTTTCTGCCATCTCACCCACCGCACGTACACGACGGTTAGCTAAGGTATCGATGTCATCTACAACGCTCTTACCATTACGAATGGTAATCAGCTCTTTGATCACATCAATGATGTCGTCATTTGAAAGCACCAAGTCGCCTTCGTTGTGATCACGGTGTAAACGACGGTTCAATTTCATACGACCGACATCAGACAAGTCGTAGCGTTCTTGTGAGAAGAACAAGCTATTAAATAACTTTTCTGAAGATTCAGCTGTTGGCGGCTCACCAGGGCGCATCATGCGGTAAATTTCGACCCAAGCATCCAGCGCTGTTTTAGTGTTATCTAAACGCATGGTCTCAGAAATAAAAGCACCTTGATCGAGTTCATTGGTGTAAACCAATGAAAGGTTAACCGATGACATTAACTTAATTTTTTCTAATCGTTCTTGGTTAATAACATCGTTAGCCAGTGCAATCACTTCACCCGTATCAGCATCAACTAGGTCTTTCATCAGCGCTTTGCCGAGCAAAAACTCTTCTGGAACCACGAGGGTTTCCATGCCCGCTGCTTTGAAATCTCGAATGGTTTTAGCGGTAATTTTCTTACCTGCTTCAACCATCAGCTTATCGCCATGCATGATGTCAAAGGTAGCTGTTTCACCTTTTAGTTGCGAATCAACAATGGCTAATTCAAACTTATTGCCATCGTATGAAACGGTTGTTTCTTCGAAGAATTGCGACAAAATACTGGCATTGTCATAACCCATTGCACGTAACAGCACAGTTACAGGCAACTTACGACGACGGTCAATACGTACAAACAGGATGTCGTGATGGTCAAATTCAAAGTCTAACCAAGATCCACGATAAGGAATGATGCGTGCATTAAACAACACCTTACCTGATGAGTGGGTTTTACCCTTGTCACTATCAAAGATCACGCCTGGCGAGCGGTGTAATTGGCTCACGATAACACGTTCTGTACCATTAATAATGAAGGTACCGTTTTCTGTCATCAGTGGCACATCGCCTAAGTAAACTTCTTGCTCTTTAACGGCTTTAATTTGACGATTATTTTCGGGTGAATCTTTATCCAAAATCACCAAACGTAATTTGGCACGTAGAGCGGCTGAATAGGTCGCGCCCCGTTGCTTACACTCTTTAACATCAAATTCTGGTAAGCCTACACGGTAGGACACATAGTCCAATTCCGCTGCACCCGAAACCGCTTTAATCGGAAAAATAGAGCGCATAGACGCATGAAGACCAACGTTTTTACGTTTGTCTGCAGCAATATCTAATTGTAAGAAGTCTAAAAAAGATTCCTTTTGCAAGCTAAGCAAATAAGGAACGGGGAGCACCGAAGCGCGTTTCGCAAAATCTTTACGGATTCGCTTTTTCTCTGTGAAAGAGTAAGTCATCGATAACCTCATGGGTTAGACAATGTAGAAATTCTGGGGGACATCACCCTTCCCTGGGGGGGTATTTTAAATACCAAAAGACAAAGGCCGGAAGAATAAACCCCCAGCCATTGCCTGTGTTGCCTGAAGTGGCAAGCCGAAATTATTTGATTTCGACTTTCGCGCCAGCTTCTTCCAACTCTTTTTTCGCTTTTTCAGCGTCGTCTTTAGACACACCAGCTTTAACAACTGTTGGTGCGCCTTCAACTGCATCTTTAGCTTCTTTCAAGCCTAAGCCAGTCAAGCCACGAACAACTTTAATACAAGCAACTTTATTTGCACCAGCGTCTAACAACACTACGTCAAATTCAGTTTTCTCTTCAGCCGCTTCAGCTGGACCAGCAGCTGGGCCAGCTGCTACTGCAACAGCAGCAGTTACACCGAATTTTTCTTCCATTGCAGAAATTAATTCAACGATTTCCATAACCGACATTTCGGCAACGGCATTAAGGATGTCTTCTTTAGTAACAGCCATGATCTATCTCCTAAAACAGGGGTCGAGTAAAAAATATAAGTTATGCAGCTTCTTTGGCATCGCGAACAGCAGCCAGTGTACGAGCAAGTTTGCCCACTGGTGCTTTCATGACGCTCATGAGCATCGCAATTGCTTGGTCGCGGTTCGGCAATGCAGCAATTGCAGCAAGGCGATCAGCACCCAACGCACCAGAACCAATTGACAAAGAGCGTGCTACGAGCTTGTCATTTTTCTTAGCGAATTCTTGGGTAACTTTTGCCGCAGAACCATGATCTTCTGTTGAAAACAACAGGATCATTGGTCCCGTTAAAGTCTCTGCCATAGGCTCATGCGATGAACCCGCTAAAGCACGACGCGCCAGGGTGTTCTTAACAACACGCACTGTTACGTTTGCTTTACGCGCTTCGCCACGTAAGCTATCCATCTGGCTAGCAGTCAAACCACGGTATTCCGCAGCAACAACTGCTAACGCAGATTGAGCTAAAGCAGACACTTCCTCGACGACCTGTTTCTTGTCTTCAAGTTTAAGTGCCATTAATTTCTCCTAACGAGTGAACCATCTCAAGATGGTGGCTTCCCTTCTGCGCAGGCATTTTTTAAGCTAGTTTCCTAACACCTGCGGTCTGAGATGAGCAGCCTTGCATGCAAGGACAGCCATCTCGTGTACCCAGTCGCAATTAAGCGCCTAGGCTCACACTGTTCATATCAACAGTAACACCAGGACCCTGGGTTGATGATATGGTTACTTTTTTCATGTAAACACCTTTTGCTGCAGCTGGTTTAGCTTTTTGCAGATCAGATAAAAGTGCTACTAAGTTTTCTTTAAGTGCATTCGGTTCAAAGGCAAGTTTACCGATAGTCGTGTGTACGACACCACCTTTATCAGCACGGAAACGAACTTGACCCGCTTTCGCATTTTTTACTGCATTGGCAACGTCTGGCGTAACAGTACCTACTTTCGGGTTTGGCATCAAACCACGTGGACCTAACACAGTACCCAAAGCACCAACAACGCGCATTGCGTCTGGGCTAGCGATAACCACGTCAAAGTCCATCATGCCGCCTTTAACTTGTTCAGCTAGGTCTTCCATACCCACAAACTCAGCACCCGCTTCGCGTGCTTTGTCGGCATTAGGACCTTGAGTGAACACAGCTACGCGAACGGTTTTACCTGTGCCGTTAGGCAGTACAGTAGCACCACGAACGACTTGGTCAGATTTACGTGGGTCGATACCCAAGTTAACCGCAACGTCCATAGACTCTGAAAACTTAGTTGAAGCAAATGATTTTAAAATCGTGATGGCTTCATCGATTGCGTAAGTTTTGGTTGAAGAAACCGCAGCACGCATTGCCTTTTGGCGTTTAGTTAGTTTTGCCATTTCTATTAACCCTCTACCACTAAGCCCATGCTACG
>CAZFLX010000048.1:0-7579 GCA_964519885.1 uncultured Francisella sp.
GGACCACCACCGCGACCTACCGTACCACCGCGACCATGGAATAAGCGGCATTCGACATCATATTGATCAAATACCGCCATAATTTCTTTTTGCGCACGGTACAGGTTCCAGGCCGAAGCGACGATACCACCATCTTTACACGAGTCGGAATAACCTAACATAATTTCTTGAAGGTTACCGGCACTTTTAACCAAGGCACGGTAGGTTTCGTTTTCCATCAAGTCGGTCATGACCGGTACAATGTGCTGTAAGTCTTCAATGGTTTCAAATAAAGGGGAAACTTGAATATGGCAATATGTTTCGCCATTCGAAGCGCCAGCTAGTCCTGTTTGGTGTGCTAGGAACATCACTTCCATAACATGGCTGGCATGATGCGTCATCGAGATCACATATTGACCAAAAGCTTTCGGGCTGATTTCTTCACGCATTTGACGGACGACATCAAACACGGCCAAGACTTCTTTCGTTTTTTCTGACAGAACGAGGTGTTTGCGATCAATAATAACCGGAGACGCGATATGTTCAGCCAATAGGCGGATTCGAGCTTCTTCAGTTAATGCATTGTAATCTATACCTAAATGCATTAACAATTCAGCAACAGATTCACTGTGAACAGTTGACTCTTGGCGAATATCTAAACGCATTAAATAAAAACCGAAGGTTTTAACAACGCGAATTAAATCGAGCAAATCACTGTCGGCAATGGTTTGATCGCCATGTCCACAAAGAGAATCATGAATCAGTTGTAAATCTTCTAAAAACTGGTATTCGTTTTCGTAAGCAAAGCGAGAACGAGGAGCAGGCTCTTTGTTAATTCGACTTTCAATCCAGCTCAGTGTGGCTTGAATTCTGCCTTCGATAATATACAAGAACCGACGATAAGGTTCATCGCTAAAACGATTGGGGCGGTTGTGGAAGATTTCATGTAATAAGTCAGAATCGACAATCGTGGCACGATTAATCACGTCTTGACTGATATTACATAAGTGACGTGAGTGTGTCAGATGACGACTGAGTTTGAATACGGCATCACGATAATAATAAAGAATGGTGCGCGCATGTAACAGCACGGCCATTTCTGTTTTTTGGTGTGTTACAAAAGGATTGCCATCACGGTCGCCACCAATCCACGAACCGAAAGATAAGAAAGGCGATGCACTGATATTCGCTTCTGGATAATGATGTGCTAGAGCACGATCCATGAATCGGTAAACTTTGGGTACTGCCTCAAATAGCGATTGGCGGAAGTAGAAGATACCATGACGGATTTCATCATCCACTTCGGGTTTGGTCGAACGCACTTCATCGGTATTCCAAAGTACTTGAATTTGCGTTTGTAAGCGATTGATGATGTCAGGATCATTCCAATCATTGCGACGTTCATCAAACACTAAATCTTCGAGTGTAACGAAAACTTCACGCAAGTTCTCCATTACCGCACGACGTTTAGATTCGGTAGGATGAGCGGTAAATACCGGGCGATACATCAAGCCTTGAACTAATTCGTTCATTTGTTCGGCACTGATGCCTTCCGCTTTCAATTCACCAATCGAGGTCATGAACGAACCAAGCCACAGCGGGCCTTCTTCTCGCATTTGGTGCTGACGACGGTGGAATGCACCTTCTTCTTCCGCTAAATTGGCTAGGCCAAAATAAATATTGAAAGCACGAATAACATGCGTCATGGTATCTGCGTCACATTGCGCAATAAAATCATTGAGTGATTGACGTAATACGGGGTCATCTTGCTTGCGTAAACTAATATAGCCTTGACGCAGGCGCTCAACCGCTTCATAAACTGACTCACCAGCTTGTTGGCGTACGACATTACCTAACAGCGTTCCGAGTAGCTTAACACGAGCACGCAACTGCTTATCTTGAATTTCTTTCACTCTACCTGTTCCTGTTGTACGGAAGCAAAACCTTTTGACATAGCCGAAAATATACGACTTTCTTCAATGACCTTTTAGCCATTAAACATATCTTGCTTGGGGGTGCCCAAGGAAAACTTGAGAATTATACCCTATGGTCAAGTTTATGACAAAAAAATACCCTGCAAAAGCAGGGCATTTTAGTGGCAACTCAGTCGTTACGCTTGACTCGCTTGGTAGCGTGCAACGCCGTCTAACAATTCTTGTTTTGCAGCCTTAACATCGCCCCAACCTTCGATTTTGACCCATTTACCAGGCTCTAAATCTTTGTAATGTTCAAAGAAGTGTTGAATTTGCGCTTTAAGTAAAGCTGGTACGTCAGCTAAGTCTTTAACGTCTTTGTAAATAGGTGTTAGTTTATCCACCGGGACAGCAATGACTTTCGCATCCTGACCACCGTCATCGCTCATGTTTAATACGGCAACGGGACGACAACGAATGGCAACACCCGCCTGTAGTGGGTAGGGTGTGATGACGAGTACGTCAACAGGATCACCATCTAAGCCGAGCGTTTGGTTCACAAAACCATAGTTGGCTGGATAAAACATCGCCGTAGCCATAAATCTATCTACCCATACGGTGCTGGTGTCTTTGTCAACTTCGTATTTAATAGGGCTAGAGTTGGCAGGGATTTCAATAATCACATTCATTTCATCAGGCACTTTGCCCGGAGTAATATCAGCAAAACTCATATTGTGTATTCCTTGTAATCGTCATTCATTAAAAAGCCCCATATTGCGGGGGCTTAACTGTATTTTTTTCTTAAAACCGATATGTGCATCCCTAATTGCTAGGCACGCAAGCCAAGGAGGGATGCATATGCGGTTTTAATTAGATTTTGTAATAGCTTTGAACTGTCTTAACTTCTTCTTTAGAGCCTAATACCACACCACAACGTTGGTGGATCTTTTCGGGATTGATATCCATAATGTTTTCATAAGGTGTGGTTGACATGGCGCCAGCTTGTTCTAACAAGAAGCTCATCGGGTTGCCTTCGTACATTAAACGTAGTTTACCGGGTTTGCCTGGTTCGCGGTTGTCGTAAGGGTACATGAAGATACCACCACGCGTTAGAATACGGTGAACTTCGGCAACCATTGATGCAACCCAACGCATGTTGTAACGTTTACCCAGCGGACCAGTTTCACCTGCGATACAGTCAGCAATGTACTGTTGCATTGGCGCTTCCCAGAAACGTTGCACTGACATATTAATGGCAAATTCTTTCGTTGTTTCTGGTACTTTCACTTGTTCTTTAGTCAGAACAAATTCACCAATTTTGGTATCTAAAGTGAAAATATCAACGCCTTTACCCAAAGTCATGACCAACAGGGTTGATGGACCGTAAAGTACATAACCGGCCGCTAATTGATGGCGACCTGATTGTAAGTAAGTCGCTTCAGCACCACCGTCAGCACCGTCAGCAGCAGGTAGAATTGAGAAGATGGTACCAACAGAAAGGTTAACGTCGATGTTAGATGAGCCATCTAATGGGTCAAACAACACTAAGAATTTACCGTCAGCAGAACCCGCAACAGGCAAGTCTTCTTCTTCAGAAGCGATACCACGTACCACGCCAGAAGATAATAAAGTATCTTTTAATAGGTCATTAGAAATAACGTCTAGTGCTTTCTGATCTTCACCTTGTACATTTTCTGTACCAGCAGCGCCTAAAATGCCTGCTAAAGCACCTTGATTCAAACGAAACGCGATGTCTTTACATGCAACCATCACGTTGTCTAATAGATAAGCTAAATCCGCATCAGCGTTTTGTTTAAGGTATGTGCTTAGCAACATATCGGGAAGCTCCTGTTCAAATATTAAATAAAACTTTTGTGATTATAACAGAAAGGTTTGTTAAGGTTGCGTTGCTTGTCGTAATTGTTCAACGATTAAATCAATTTTGGCTTCGTTTAACAGTGCGTTACGCCAACCTTTGGTTAAGCGAGGCGGGCGGGCACCATGCGCCAACCAAATTGACAATTCATCTTTGTTAGCTAACACGGCACTCTGGCGTAAGCCTAATTCACTCGCTAAGCGTTCAATGTGACTGCGCAACCCTTTTAACTGTTCTGCATCCACGCTAGGGATTTTAGGGGCTTGTGCGATAACTGGCGGTTGGCTTAACAAATCTAAAATCACTTGTCCTTGCTTGCGAATCGTTTGAGGTGCGAGTCCGAGTTTATTAAGTTGTTCCAGTTGAGTGGGCATTTTTTCCGCTAGGCATAAGAGTTGACCGTTATCGAGTATCCATTGTCTGGGTTTATTGACTTCCATCGCTTTGGCTTCGCGCCATAATAGCAAGGCATCTAAGCGTAATTTTTGTTCAGCATTAAAAAACGGAGGGGCTTTAACCTTCTTGCGTAGACTGATAATATCGGCTTGATACAAGCTGATTTCACTTAACTGTCTATTGTCATCGTCGATCCAGTGTAAGCGCCCATTGTCTTGAAGCTTATGCATTAATTGGGGATAAAGTTTAGCTAAGTAAAGCACATCATCAATGGCATATTGCAATTGTGCGGCCGATAAAGGACGTTGACTCCAGTCGGTTTCGGTTTGATCCTTCGTTAAAATCACCCCGAGTTCTGCTTCAACCAGACGGGCAAAGCCACAAGATTCACCCAAACCCAGCATTAAAGCAGCGAGTTGGGTATCAAAAATTGGAGTGGGAAGTTCACCCGATTCTAACCAAACAATTTCTAAATCTTGACGGCTATCATGAAAAACTTTCACCGCGTTTGTTTGTTGTAAGCATTGCCAAAAAGGGGTTAGGTTTAACGAAAGTGCATCGAGCAGAAAAATGTCGCCCTGATCTGTCATCGCTTGGACTAAGCACAAAATGGGTTTATAAGTATTTCGGCGAACAAACTCAGTGTCTAGGGCAATAAATTTAGCCTGAGATAGGGCTGTGATAACGGAAGATAATTCTGGGGAATGTTGGATAAAACGCACAGATGATAAGGTCATGGTAAAAGTATCGTCAAAAGCTAATGGTTTAGCATAAAGGCAATGTTCGAATTGAGCAAGTGTCACATGATACAATGCAACCAATGATTAAAAGGAAGTAGGCATGACTTTTGAAGAGGCGTTAAATCGCTTACCTGATTTACTCAAACGCGACTTGGATGAACCTTTGTGTGTTTGTAATCAAGTGATTAAAAGTGATGTGATTAAAGCCATCGCTGAGGGAGCAAATAGCCTGCAGCAAGTACAACAACAAACCTTTGCCAGTGACGGAACGGGTTGTTGTAAGCGTCAGATACAGGCATTAATTAAGGCGATAGGGGCGGAATCATGATGTCGTGGTTGATGGGCCTAAGCGGTCGATCATCTGAGCCGTTGCCCAAAAAGACGCAGCTGTTTCTGTCTGATATTCCCGTTTCTGTTACCCGAAAACCAATTAAAAACTTGCATCTACGTTTGGTGCCCCCAGCCGGTCAGGTTGCGGTTTCTGCCCCAATGCACCTAACCGATGCGCAAATTAAAACCAGTTTACAACCGAGATTGGCTTGGATTAAAGAAAAACAAGCTGCACTGGCACAGCGTCCCGTTGTTCAGCCAAAAACTTGGGTCAGCGGTGAGCAACACGCTTATTTGGGAAATGTTTACCGCTTAGTGGTCATCGAGTCCGAAAAAAGCCGTTCCAGTGTGACAGTGGATGCCTTGCAGAACCAATTGGTTATGCAGGTTCCTAGGGGAGCAACTCTTGAGCATAAAGCGAAAGCTATGGCACATTTTTATCGTATGACACTCAAGCAGCTTATCCCCGAACTCTTGGCAAAGTGGCAACCGACGATGGGCGTAGAAGCCCTAGATTGGGGCGTTAAAGATATGAAAACGCGATGGGGCACGTGTAACACCCGCGATAAACGCGTGTGGCTGAGTTTAATGTTAGCGAAAATGCCCGTAGAATGTATTGAATACGTGATGGTCCATGAATTAGTGCATTTGTTAGAGCGCAATCATACACCGCGTTTTCATGCTTTGATGACCCAGTTTTTACCCAATTGGCCAGAGTTACAACAACAGTTAAATCAATCAGCAAGGAACGAGTTAAGCCTATGAAGTGGTGGCTACTATTAATCTGCATCGTCAGTTTGAGTGCTAAGGCAACTTGGAATAATCCTTATCCGCGCGGTTGGGTGCATGAAAATACGTTATTTTCAGCTTTTTCTGCACCACCGAAAACGCTCGACCCGGTTAAATCTTATAGTAGTAACGAATGGGTATTTTTAGCCAATATCGTTGAGCCGCCACTGCAATATCATTACTTAAAGCGTCCTTATCAGCTAGAGCCGCTTATCTTAACGCAAATGCCTGTTGTGCATTATGATGCTGTCAGTGATACCAGCAGCTACACCTTGCATTTGCGTGATGACGTTGCTTATGCGCCGCATTCTGCTTTTAACGGACAAAAACGACACGTAACCGCAACCGATTTAGCCTATGCCATTGCACGTATGAGCGACAGGCGTAATGGTTCACCCATTTTAGATATGATGATGCCACTCATTGTTGGCTTAGAAGAGCAGACAAGTGAATTGGCGGTTTTACCTAAGTCGAACGAGTGGAGAGATTATCGTCAGTTTAGGCCGCAAGGTGTTGAAGTGATTGATGAAAGAACGCTAGTGATTCGTATTAAAGGGCAGTATCCACCGTTTATTTATTGGCTCGCTATGCCTTTTTTTGCGCCCATTCCTTGGGAGGTCGATGCCTATTATGCCCAGCCAGGAATGAAAGAAAAAAACCAAACTTGGGCATGGCAACCTGTTGGGTCGGGCGCTTATTATTTAGCCGAAAATAACCCCAATCGTCGTATGGTGCTGCAACGTAACCCATATTTTCATGCTGAAACTTATCCGCACGAAGCCGGCTCTCAAGTCCCAAAAACATTATTGGCTGATGCAGGTAAACCATTGCCATTTATTGACCGCGTGGTCTTTGCCTTAGAAAAAGAAGCTGTGCCATATTGGGCTAAATTTTTGCAAGGTTATTACGATGCTTCAGGTGTTTCGAGTGAAGTTTTCGACCAAGCAATTCAGTTAAACGAGCAGGGCAAGTTGTCACTCACGGATGAAATGCGTTCTAAAAACATGCAGTTGCTTTCTAGTGTAGCCACCAGTTCTTCCTATATGGGCTTTAATATGCGTGACCCTGTTATTGGGCAAGGCAATGACAAAGCTAGATACTTACGCCAAGCGATCAGTATCGCCATTGATTATGAAGAGCAGATTGCCATTTTCTTGAATGGGCGCGGCGTGGTAGCGCAAGGACTCATTCCACCCGGTATTGCTGGTGCCAGTACGGACTGCAACCCCATTACTCATGTCGGTGAAGCTGGACAGTGTCAACGTCGTTCGATTGATGAGGCTAAATCTTTAATGGCTCAAGCAGGTTATGCCGATGGTATCGATCCCGCTACCGGCAAGGCGTTGGTGCTTTATTACGATACAGTCAGCACGGGCGCAGATGACAAAGCCCAGTTAGATTGGATGCGCAAGCAATTTGCTAAGTTGGGGATTCAGCTGGTGATTCGTTCGACTGACTACAATCGTTTTCAAGAAAAAATGTTGGCAGGTAATGTACAGATTTTTAGTTGGGGCTGGAATGCGGATTACCCCGATGCCGAAAACTTCTTGTTTTTA
>CAZFLX010000049.1:0-6609 GCA_964519885.1 uncultured Francisella sp.
TCGCTATTAATTCTGAGGGTTAGGGTGTGCATAAGCTACCTCCTGTTTTGATGGTCTGATTTTACCATAACAACGGACAGACAGGACAAAACCCTAGGTGGTGTCGTGTCTGTCTGGTGGTAGCTCTGGTTCTGCTAATAACTCAACCACATCAACATCTAATATTTCCGCTACTTTAACTAGCACCAGTAACGATGGGTTGCTGATTCCTCGTTCGATCTGACTAATATAGGTACGATCTATCCCCGCATCTAAGGCAAGTATTTCTTGAGTGATGCCTAGCTGCTTACGTCGTGTTTTGACATTGCTAGCTAGATGCTGGAGTAGTTGGTCATAGTTGTAAATCATGCCGTCATGATCTAGCTAATGTGACCATCAATCCACAGACTATAGTCTACATTTGCAAAGCTTTTTTAATGGTGCTAGAATCGCAGGCGTTCACAACACATAGCAGAAATGCTTGTGATAATTCCAATCTATAACCTTATAAGGATTTATTATGAAAAAGATATTATTGTCTTCTCTCTTGTTAGCTTTTTTAGCATTAGCAGGATGTGCATCTGTTCCAATGGCAACACCAGAAGCCGACCAAAAAGCTAAGAATTTTACCGCTCCATCTACTCAAATGGCTAGTTTGTACATTTTTCGAGATTCACCATTTGGGGCTGCGCTTACAAAGAAAGTAAAGATTGACGGTCAAGAGATTGGTGATACAGCTTCGGGAACCTACTTCCATATTTTTGCTAAACCGGGAAAACGTACCCTGTCAACTGAATCAGAGTTTAGCGACAATCACTTCGAAATTGCTTTAGAAGCTGGCAAAGCACACTTTGTAAGAAACTACATAAAAATGGGTGTGTTCGTTGGCGGGGCTAATTTTGAGATAGTTGAGGAGGCAGAAGCAAAACTCGCTATCAAAGAGAATTGTAAGCTAGCTGAACCAACGGTTAAAAAAGAATTATATTGATAATTAAGGTGCGAAGTAATTGTTATGAAAAAGAATTTGTTATCTAGTCTGGTTATTGCTGTTCTGCTCTCTGGCTGCGGCGGGGGTGGCGGTGGTGATAGCTCCTCAGCGTCAGGTGATGGAGGCTCATCTACTCCTACTGATACAAGGTCGCTTATTGCAAGCTTTACAGGGTCTAAGACCTACCTGAGTGAACCATACGATTTCATTAACGGAATGGCGCTTTTTGATGTTGATGGGATTCACTCTTCTTTATTCACTTTTAATGTAAACATCTATGATGATGGTTCAGTTGAAACATTTGACACTCGGTACAATATTTATGACAAAGGCATATTAAATAGGCTATTTGCAACATTTAACCCAATCAATTCCGCAATTGATGCTTCGTGTATTAACAGCTTCACGTGTTACGACAAAAACTCCAAAATATACTATGAAGTTGAGAGTGCTTATAATGTTTACGAGAAAGCAACTAAATTGGTATCAATAATAAATGATGGATTAACTGCTGTTGTTCAACTACCAGACAATACAACTCGAAATACGGCTATAAAACGAGTATATAGCGAGCTGAATATGCCAGAGGTGGGCATTAAGATCAAACCAGCTCCCGTTCTGCACCAAGGTGTTGCCACTGAACTGGTAGAGTCAGGTTTCGCTAACAGCGAATATGGCAAACCCTACACATTTGATGGGATGTATTATCTTTACAAGATTGAAGGTGTAAGTTTTTCAGCGGGCGAATATGCTATTTACAATAATGGTAATGTTAGCATTCGGAATAGCAACAGCTCCACAACGCAAAACGGTTATGTATCTCAGTACTATAAAAGAATCAAGCCAGTCGATAAAACCAACACAAACTATGAATATGTTTCAAGCTATACATATTATGACAGTGTTAATAAAGTATTTTATGAAACCAAAAACCCTTATGGTCAAGACACAATTACAGCCATTACAAATGATGGTAACACTGCTGTTTTTTCAAATGGACGTAATTTTCAAATTACTAAAGCTTACCAAAAAGTCGAGTAGTTAATTTTTATTATGAAGAGCCACCTGGTTAGCGGTTATTTCTGTCCTTGACCTGTCAGCTTCTTATTTTAACTTTGCGATTAGGGGGTTATTGCTCTGTAGTGCGAAGTACGAAGGACACCAAGACACGATCCGAATAAGGCTAAGGGTTGGTGCTGACGAAGCTCCGCTAAGGAGCTGAGAACGATCATAAAAAGCCAATTAAAAAATGACTTCTAACATCGGACAGACGGACAAATCCATTAAGGGCTGTCTGTCTTATCTGCAATCAATCGTTTCATCTAGTCTCACTATTTTCTAATCTTATGGAAAAATGAAACAATCTAGGCTATCATCTCGCTAGCACAACCCATCTAGGTGAACCCCATGATTCCAGACTTTGACGACTTCTATGACTACGAAACTGAGCACATACGAAGTAGTCACAGAGACTATACCGAGATCATACATTATGATAGTGAACAATATGAGGTCTTTGAACCGAGCTATGAACTAGCCTATGCTTCACCTAGTTATGTGAAAAAAGCATTTTATGGTCTGCGAGGAAGTGGTGAGTTTCCAGATTTTGATAACAAAGACGACAAAACTAGCCTCTACCATCCCAACAATCAAACCATTCTTGACCCTTACGACTTTCCCGATACCCCTGTGTGTCCTAACGCCTTCCTAGCTAAGGTCACAGCAGAACTCACTAGCATGGGGGTGTTAATATCTAACGATACGCCAGAGCTACTACAAAGCATGTGTCGTACCTTTAATTTTTCGATAAATCACGACGAAACCCTGCTACCCCCAACAGTCAAGCACTTAGTTTTTCCTGCTCAAACAGGAATTGGTAAATCGGTATCATTGCAGGTTTATGTGTCGATGTTGGTACAGCAGTCGTCATTAATTGTCGTGGCGAAAGTAAATGAAGCAGTTAGCTATTGTCAAAAAATTAACGAGCTCACCAATAATCCTAATTATGCTCGTTGTTATTATGCCATTACCGATACCAATAAAGATCACCCTTTACGCTTAGACGCAGCAGAGCTTCACACTGCACAATGCCTGATTATTACCCACAATATGTTCAAACGCGTTAATGGGTTAGATGATACCGAACTATTCAGCCTTTACCAAGGGCAACCCAGAAGCTTTATTGCGATTGATGAAAAGCTGGCTTTCTATGAACAAAAACAACTGACCTACACCCAACTAGATACTTTTATTAGCCGTGTTGAAACCAGTATCGGCGAATCTAGCAAACTCAATGCCTTACCTAGTTCACATATTACCCTTGCTGTCTTAAAAAAGCTCAAAGCCTTTTTGTTGTATAAAGACGACAAAATTGTGACGAATGACACCAGTCTGGTGATTAAAGAATCCCAATGGCATGACCTAGCTGCTGAACTAGCTGGCCTAGGTGAAAGATTAACCTATTCCGATGATGGTCAGGGTGATGTGCAAAAGCTCATTAATTTAGTGGATAAAGAAGCGGTTAGGCAACACTTGCATAAGCTAGGTATCCCAACACAGGGCAGGAAACGAAACGTCATTGGGGTGTCTTCGATTGATCTAGAGCGGTACATTGGTCAAAATCATTATGATGTGATTGAACCTTTTTATCGTGAACGCTTAGATCCCGATCTGGCAGTGTTACACCCCAGACCTGAACTAGATTACCAATACCCAGAAAGTAATGGTGATATGGATTTTTCTCATCTTAGCGATCCAGTGTATCAACAAAAATCTAGCGAATGGTTTCAAGCGTCGGTTGAATTTAATGAAAAATATCGTAGCCTAACCAGCCTGTCCATTGCCATCGAAATCGGTAAAATCATATTAAAAACCCGTGTCGATGAACTTTTTGAAGGACTCATTAACCTAGGTGCTAAACAAAACCCAAGTTACAAACAAAGCCTGCTGAATAGTATTAATGAACAAATCGAAACCTTATCGACCCTCAGTAATGAAGATTTTTTCATTTACAAAAGTAACCTAGGTAACAGCATTTTTACCATCGAAGGCATGACGAATAAACTAGGGATAAGTGTGGTACTCGATGCCACCGCACAGTTTAACGAGTATTACCGCCTAGCTAATCGATTCTTAGGTCATGTGGGTTTTGTATTAGCGAAACGTATTCGTAACTACCATAACCTCACGATTTATAAAGCAAAGGGTTTTAATCAATCTAGGTCTGCACTTTACAGAGGTCAGGAAACACAACAAGTCAAAGACAATGCCCAAACCTACCTAAACTATGCTCTCGCTGAGTTAGTTCAAGATGATAAAATGCTAATTATCTGTCATAAAGAATTCAAAACGCATATTGAGAAGTTAAATAGCGACCCTCGTATTGTCTTTACCCATTGGGGTAATCATGTTGGTAGAAATAATTGGTCGGACTGTAATAAGGTGATGTTGGTGGGTTGGAACTACTTAAATCCATCGGAACAGATTGCCAGTATTTGTTCGGCATTAGAATCGGTGTTGGTCACAACGCAATACCTAGATGATCAATTAGTTGAACGCTTTGAAATATCACAACTAGCTGATGATATGGTTCAGGGATTTATGCGTTCACAAGCTAGGGTGATTGCGACGGCAGATTCCGACTGTAACCCCACGTCCTTTTATCTATTTTATAAAGAGGACGATAAAAGTCAGCAGGTAATTGACCTAGTTGAAAAGCAATTCCCCTATGCCACTGTGGTAGATTGGCAACCTGAGGTTAAGCGCATCATCAAAAAGGGCAAAACAGAAACCAATGCCGATAAGGTACTAGATTTGCTCGTTGATAAGGCTAAAATCAATCAAACTTACCTATTAACCGACCTAATCAGCGAAACAGGCATTAACAAAAGCACCATGAACCGATTGGTAACGTCTGATTATTTCAAAGAGAAGTTGGCTGAACTAGGTTATGTGTACACCAACAAAGATGGTAAGTCGATGCAGTTTATACTTTCCTAGTTACCCTTTTTTTTGTTTCATTTCATTCCAGTTTAATAGGGTATTTAGTGAAGAATGAAACAATTTTTTCTTCTTTTTCTTTTTTTAATTCCCAGTTGCTGCGCATGCTATCAGGCTCTCAGCTCCTGACGGAGCTTCATCATCTCTTAGCCTTTGCCTTTTACCTCCTATCCTTCCGTTACGGTTCCGCTGCGCTTCACCTTCACGTCAGTCAGTCGGTAACGTCACGGCTGCGAGCTGAACGCTAGTGGGTTGGTGTATGTGGGTGGTAGATTACGTTAAATCCTAATGGTCGTCTAGTTATGGGGCAAAATATTGCATTAATCTTGCCAACCATTCCCGAATCACTTCATCGTCAATTCTCGCGTAGTGGGTGGCTGTCACGTCTTTTTTGTCCGTGTGGTTCAATATACGTTTAATAACGTACTCATTTGCTCCCATGCTTGCCAAGGTTGAAGCATTGGTGCGCCTTAAGTCGTGCCATGATAGTTGTATCTGGTTCGTTAATGGTTTGGGTAGCTTTTCAGTTACAACGAGTAACGGCTGATTGTTGGAGGCATCTCTAGATTTTACAGCAAGCCGATTATAAAGCTCGTCAGGCAACGGTAAACGGTGAACCTTGCCGTTCTTGGTTTTCGAGATGACAATTGATCTGGTGGGGCTATGGAGCGATTCAGAGCTAATTTGAGCCAACTCATTCTTACGCAACCCTGTCACCAGTGCAGTCTGAATAACCAGTTGTTGCGATTCGGTTAGTTGCGACATAATTCTATTGTAATCAGCTAGTTGGTAAGATTCGAGTCTTCTGTCTCTGGCGTTTCCTGAGTAGATGCTATCACCTGTTTTCTTTGACAAGTCACCAACAGGATTCGGCAAGTCTGCCCATGTATAAATGGCTGATAAGTAACGACTTAGCTGTTTGCTGGAAGTCATGACACCCCTAGCTATCAGCTCAAGGTAAATAGGTTGGTAAGTGTTTGAAGTCAGTTGCTGGGCTGGACGCTCTAGATAGCTGGGTAGGTAGCGTTTGCATAAACTGTGAATATCGGACAGGGTTCTTGGTTTTAATTGTCGTATGCTGCCATAACGGGTTATTAATTCCGATAAGGTTTCGTTAGTGCTAGAGGTTACCACTAGGTTTGAGTTTGTATCCTGATGCGAATTTAAGGACGTTTTACGTACGATTAGTGATGCAATGGCATTGCTATGTGTTTGTAGCTCAAGTGCCGCTTGCCGTGCTTTTATAACACTTAGGTGGGGATATTTACCCAATGACAAAGCCTTACGCCTACCCGATTCATTCACCGTTAACCCGTAGCTAATGCTGCGACTAGATACGGTAACGAAAAAACCAGAAACCAAGCTGTCACGAATCATGAAACGATTGGAAGAAATTTTAGGTTGTTTGACCTGTGCAAGTAGGTCATCGGTTAGTTTTGCGAATTTGCTTGCCATATTTTCTGCTCATCTATTGCTCGCGTATTGCTTGCAGTGAAAACAAAAAACAAAGGCTTAGAAACAAAAAAGCCATCGTTCAAAATAAACGATGGCTTTTTGTGATGCCTGTAACTACATAAATTACAAACTAAATTTGGCTCCCCGACCTGGACTCGAACCAGGGACCTGCGGATTAACAGTCCGTC
>CAZFLX010000050.1:0-6114 GCA_964519885.1 uncultured Francisella sp.
ATTTGGGGTAGAAAGCGTTATCAAGAGATTGGTGCTTACTTTGATCCAGATGAGCATGTCGATGGGGTGACTTATATTTTTACCGGTCACACGCCTGTGAATGAACCCACATGGCATGGCAATCATCTGAATATCGATACTGGTTTGGTGTTTGGTATTTTAGGCAGAATGGACTTGCATGAACAGCCGGCGTTAACCATGGTGGAATTGACTGAATTAAAACAATACCGCTTCCCCATTAAGTATGGTGATGTGTGTGCCTTTGTTGTTGAAGACTTATAGGTGGGCATGATGGCCGTGACGAGCGAGTTAGTTAAACAGTTTTTACTTTCCATTGAGTCTGGTGAGATTCGACTTACGCCGACTAGCGATCCGAAACAAACCTATAACGGGATTGTTCACTATCAAGCCAGTAATGGCTGGCATTTGTCCGTGTTTGTCGATTGTGATGATTGGGATTATGTCGAAACTATCATCACGGATGACGGAGAAACTCTGGACTTTAACGCATTGGATCAAATGGGACTGATCGACTATGAGCCCTCTGAATCGGCCATCAAAACAGTCTATGGATTGAATTAAACATGACATTAATCGAACAACTAACCCTCAACCATCAAGGTCGTGACTTTGTTGTTGGCGATATTCATGGTTGCTTTAGTGCCTTGGACCAGGCTTTGCGTTGCATCGGTTTTAATCCTGCTCACGATCGACTGATTAGTGTAGGTGATTTAATTGATCGAGGCCCTGAGAGTAGCCAAGTAGCCGAATATTTACAGCAGCCTTGGTTTTATGCGGTGTTGGGCAATCATGAACAGGCGCTCATCACCAATGCGCAGGGCGAATATGAATCTTGGTTGTTACCATTAGATGCCAGCTTAGAGTCACAGATACGCGAGCAGCTCGCCAAGCTTCCAATCGTCATTGAATTGCGCAATGAACAACATCGATTTGGTGTGATTCACGCCCAAGCCCCGAATGCGGCAGACACTTGGGAGCAGTGTAAAGCTATGGTAAATGATGATGAGGCTAGGCATGAGATGCTCTGGCAACGCTCTCGTTGCCGTGAACGCCAAGGCTATACGGGAATAGTCGAGGGTATTGATTGGATTATTTGTGGGCATACGCCTGTTGAGCTGGCCAAAATGGTTGGAAATCACCTGTTCATCGATACACGTTTTTATGAAGGCGTGACGGGTTATGCAGATCAGGCGTCACTGACCTTAGTGGATATTACCAACGAAAAGTTGCACGTTATCGACTGGCAAAGTGGGCGAATGAATGCGGCAAGCTATCGTCATTTTCCGATAACTGTCAGAGGAAGTCAGCATGATTAGGCATTTGACGCTCAACACATTAGGTAGAGATTTTGTCGTTGGCGATATACACGGTTGCTTTAATGCACTAGAAAGTGCGTTAACACATATCGGTTTTAATCCATCCTCTGATCGACTGATGAGTGTGGGGGATTTGCTGGATCGAGGTCCTGAGAATATGCGGGCTTTGCACTATGTGAATCAGCCATGGTTTCATGCGGTGCTAGGTAATCATGACTGGACCCACGCTTGGGATGCGACGCCGACCTTTCGCTTATCCAATCATGAAAAAAAGGATACTGCTTGGGCGCAATCAGTTCGGCACTCTGATGAATATATCGCCTTATCAGATCATCTGAAGCGATTACCGCTCATCATGGATATTGAAACGAGTCATGGATTGGTTGGCATGGTTCACGCCGAAGTCAGACCTACCTATAGCCATTGGTCAGAGGTGATTGAGCTGGTGAATCGTTACCAGTCGATGGCAGAAGTTGATATCTCCAATCGGCTATTGACGGGAAGAACGCGCCTGAGAAAACACGTCATGCTCCCTTATGATCGTGATGTTGAAGGTGTGAGTATGGTGATATCTGGTCATACCTGTGTCAAACGACCCACTTGGGTTGGCAATAGTTTGTTTATCGATACGGGCTTGGTTTATGGCATTCAACAAGTCGATGGGGCTGATGCTGGGCTAAGTCTGATTAATATCAGCGAATCGATTAGTCATTACTACCCGGTTGATCCGAGCAGGCATCAACTGGATTTGGATAGGCTAGAGGTGAGTGAATTAAAGCAATTAACCAGGATAGTAGCCAAATGAAATTAGCAATTTTCTCCGACATTCACTTAGAAGATAAAAACACTTACCAGCGGCAGTTTAATTTAGGCAGCTTGGTGGTTGCTGATGCTAAAGATTGCGTGGCACTGATTGCAGGCGATTTATCAAATAAGCCATCTCAAGTGGTGGAGGCCTTGCGTTTTTTTGCCAATCATTACCAAAAAGTGGTGTTTACCTATGGTAATCATGAGTTCTATCGCACGGATATGCAAAGCGCCATGCAGCTCATCTGTGAAGGGGTGGCTGACTTATCCCATGTTCACTTACTCAATAATCAGTTGATCCAACTGCAAGATGACCTATACGTCTGGGGTGGAACACTATGGACCGATTTTAATCGTAGTAATCCGATGGATATGCTGTATGCGAAAAACGGTATGAATGATTTTCGGCTCATTAAAGAAACATCAGCGTCTGCAGTGTTTACGCCAGAGGATAGTGTGCGATTGCATCGTAACGCGATGGGGAGTTTAACTGAATGGATTGAGCACATTCGCCTCGATAGTCAAACCAAGCATCAAGCCCAACGATTGATTGTCATGAGCCATCATGCACCCACGCACAAAGGAACGGCCAAGGAATATCGGGACTCACCGCTGAATCCTGCTTTTTCGTCTCACTTAGATGCTTTTATTGAACAGCACAGTGAATTAATACCTCTGTGGGTTCATGGGCATAAGCATAATTCAGTTGATGAATACATCGGCAACACGCACATTATCTGTCACCCAATGGGTTATCGCGATGAAGGACCAAGAAATTATGCACCTAAGGTGATGGAGGTTTAATGAGTACTTTCTTTATCTCGGATACCCATTTTGGCCATTTCAAGATTATTGAGTATGGGCAACGCCCCTTTAAAACCTTGGATGAAATGCATTCAACCATGATTGAGCGCTGGAATGCGGTGGTGACGAATCAGGACAGAGTTTACCACTTGGGTGATGTCTGTTTCGGCGCTGAGTATTTACCGCTCTTGGACAAGCTTAATGCGGCTAAGAAAATACTCATTTTAGGCAATCACGACAACTTGCCTGTTGAGGACTATCTGCTCTATTTTGATGAAGTGCATGGTATGACGAAATTTTCAGGCTTTTGGCTGACGCATTGTCCTATGCATGAAAGTCAGCTCTTTGGTAAAAAGAACATTCATGGTCATGTCCATCAGCACTCGATCGGTGGTGGGCATTACATCAATGTCAGTGTCGAGAAGATTGACTATACCCCCCTGAGCTTTGAAAGCATAAAAGCAGGCCGTTGGAGAAAATAACCATGAACGTCATGATTCATCCGATTGATCAAAACTCAGATCATCTGGCACACATTCAAATTCATACCGTTAATGTGACCAGAGCCTGGGCGAAGGTAATCTGTCGTTACCTAGAGGAGATGTATGCTCAATACCCAGAATGGCTAAATGATGCTTTGGATTTGCGGATTCGAAGTGAGTTTGCTCAGGTGAATAGGGTGGATATTAAAACGGACAACCAGCCAATGAAAGCCTATTTACACAAGTATTTTGGTCATAACCACCAATGGTTGCCGGTGGTTAATCGCTCAGAACAAGTGCCTTATTATCGAGGTTTTGGTCCCCAAGCGGTGGTTGAACTCAATCACACTTGTGAGTTTTGCGGACAAAAAGGGCAGCAACAGGTATTTGGTGGGGGTCAAGTCGGCTGGTGGGTCGTACAGTGTGATCACCCACATGATAAAACGGAATACGCCCTAGTCACGCAAATCTGCGTCGATCGCAAGGGTAGTGTGAGTTTTTAGCCCTGCTAGAGCGCATCAATGTAATTAACAGGTTTTTGATTGGAAGCCATTTCATTTTCTAGGAGCCAAGCTGGTGACAGTATTTCAACTGATTTCCGATACTCATTTAGAGTTAACGCGTAAGAATTTTGTGCGCTTACCACCATTACCAACCGATTCTGCCACGGTGCTTATTCTCGCTGGTGACATAGGCACATGGAAGCAAGTAACCAGTTGGATGATCGCTGTTAAACATCAGTTTTCGCATATTGTATTCGTGGCAGGCAATCATGAGTACTATGGCCAAGAAATGGGTTTGACACAGCGGCAGATTCGTCGTCGCTTGGCGGCTCATGATAATCTACACTTTCTGGAAAATGACCATCTAGAGTTGGAAGATTGTATTGTGTTGGGCGCGACACTATGGACGGATATGAATCGGGAGGATGTCGATACGATGCGCGTCTGTGCTCAAAACATGAATGACTATCACGCCATCGACCTAGGTAGCCCCGAAAATAAGCGTCGCCTTGAACCACAGGATACGGTGAGTTTGCATCAACATTCATTAGCCTATTTTGAACAAATGATTCAATCGGCAACCAAACCCGTCATGATCGTTACACATCACGCACCCAGTTTTGCTTCAAGCCGTAACGAAGATATAGGCGCCTACGATCAGCGAATTCAGTATGCTTATGCCAGTGATCTAGATGATTGGCTGAATGCAAGAAAACATAAGGTTGTGGCTTGGTGTCATGGTCATACCCACAAGAGCATGAGTTACCGCCTGTCTGATGTGCCTGTATTGACCAATGCCAAAGGCTATCTCAACGAAAAAACAGGATTTAAAGCCGATTGGGTGTTTACCATCAGCGAGGATGGGGGCATTGATTATGAATATGATAACCAGCTCACTAGAACATCTAGGCCGAAGTGATAGCAATGTGCATACAACAGCTAGATATTCACACCGATATCACTGATTATATGATTGGTGGTCTGCATGGCTATATCGTTGCACTAAAGCACACATTTGCCAGTATTGGCTTTAAGCTAGATCCTGATTTCAGGCAATATATTCAGAATTCATGATTCATAAAGCTAGAGGATAATTGAAATGGGCTTTCAATACAGTGAAGATGAGCTAAGCTATCTTGAATCGCATATTCCAGAGCTGGCAGAAGGGGCATTTAAACAGGCTTTTTGGCGAACCTTGACCGATGGCGTCAATGTGATGATTGCAGAGGACAATCACTTAGTAGAAGTGTTTCCTGACGGCACCAAGAAGATCATTCGAGCACTTAACTTGGTGAGTGCAGCCTCTTTGCATGCGGGTGGTAACTAACATGAACGCTCAGCCTAGATTGCGTATGTTTGCAGGCCCTAACGGTTCTGGTAAATCGACCCTAACTGCTGCCATTAATGCTAAGCTTTTGGGTGTTTACATTAATCCAGACGAAATCGAAAAAGAAATCATAGGATTTGGTTTTTTGGATTTGTCCGCTTATGGCATCAACAGTCATGCAGATGAAGTATTATCTTTTTTTCGCTCATCCACCTTACTGAAAAAGGCGGGTATGCAGGCAGAAGCAGATTGTTTAACCTTTACGGACAATAAATTAGATTTTTATGCTGTGATGGTGAACTCCTATTTCGCATCTGTCGCCTCAGACTTCATTCGACAGAAATTACTACAGCAGAAAACCGCTTTTACCTTTGAAACCGTCATGTCCTTTCACGATAAGGTAGATTTATTGAAACAGGCACAGCAACAGGGCTTCAAAACCTGCCTGTATTATGTGGCAACGGAAGATCCAGCCATCAACATCTCGCGCGTTCGCTATCGTCACATTAAAGGCGGTCATGATGTCCCGCAGGACAAAATTGAAAGCCGATTTTACCGTTCACTAAGGCTGTTACCAGAAGCGCTTAAATACTGTCATCAGGCATGGTTTTTTGACAATTCAGGGGTTGGTACACATTGGATAGCAGAAATGAATGACCAGCAGCAGCTTAGTGTTAAAACGGATAAGACACCGCTTTGGTTCCAAGAGTATGTGTTACCGCATTTTAAAACATTTCCTTAGGATGAAAATTCAACCAATCTCTGTGCTGGCGGATGGTCTCTCTGGGCTATACTGCATACCATTGACTAAAACGGAGCATTAAGTCCATGCATGAAATCATCTGCCCTCATTG
>CAZFLX010000051.1:0-5955 GCA_964519885.1 uncultured Francisella sp.
CTGAAGGTGCGCCACACGCTGAGGTGTTGATTGGCTAACGTTGGCTTCATCGATTGAGTACCTCATCAATGCTTTTGGGTGGCGTTGTTGGGGCATGACAAACCGCTTCTAGGCGTTCTAAACGGTCGACCGATTGCCATAATAACAATAATTGACGCAAGGAAATTTGTCCTGTCAGCTCGAACTTTTTAATGGTGGGTGCTGGTACACTACTTTTGTTGGACAGTGCTTCGCGTGATAGTTTTAATTGCTGGCGCTGATGGCGCAGGTGGTGTGCAAAAGCCGCTTGCAGGTCAGCAACCGAAAGGAGCGAGAGATAGGGTGGCATGGTTATTCATCTCAAGTCAGTAGATTGGATATTATTATATCTATTTGTGCTAAAAATATCAATTTTTGGATATAATGATAGCCATATTAAATCGAGATTCTCATGACCTTCCAAGACCACTTTTCTAGTATCGCCCAAGACTATGCGGCGTTTCGTCCAACTTATCCGCCAGCCTTGTTTACTTGGTTGGCAACACAAGCACATGGGCATGCCCAGCTAGGGTTTCTTTTACCACGCTCCATACGGTTGATGTTGCTTTTTGCTATCTACTTTTTTATGGTCATTTTTCATGATAGTGCTACAATAGTATCACTTTAGTGTTTTAATTTAAGGATAAGGCGATGCGTGTTGAATTGGTTACTCAGCTTAAACGTCATGCTACGAATATTTTGGCAGATTTGCGCCTGAGTAAAGAGCCAATTTTGATTACCGAACATGGTAAGCCTTCGGCTTACTTGCTAGATGTCGATGATTACGAACAATTACAGCGCCGCCTGAATTTATTAGAAGGAATTGCGCGTGGCGAACGCGATTTATCTCAAGGTAAAATGCTGACACATGAAGCAGCTAAGGAACGATTGAGTTAGTGGTTGAACTGATTTGGACGGAAGCGGCGCTGAGAGAGCTCGAAGAGATCGCGGACTACATTGCTTTGGATAAACCCAGAGCGGCTAAGGCGTTCGTTCAGCGCGTCTTTGAGGTGGTTGATCGTCTTAGGCTATTTCCAGAGTCTGTCAGAGTGCCACCCGAGTTACCAGAATTTTCTTACCGTGAAGTGATTTGTTCGCCCTGTCGCATTATTTATAAGATGACAGATCAAAAGGTCGCAATTTTATTCGTCATGCGCTCGGAGCAGGACTTGAGAAAACTGATGATGAGAAGCTACTTAGAGCATTAAGAAGGTCATTATTTTTCTAACAGAACAGAAGTTCATATTATTTAAGGACGTCTTGCATGAACCCTATCTTAACCACAGCACAGCAACGTTATACCACTAAGGCATTCGATGCGACAAAACGCATTAGCGATGCCCAGATAGCAGAAATCGAAACCTTACTCAGACTGGCACCTTCGTCGATCAATTCGCAGCCGTGGCATTTTGTTATTGCCGGTACCGAAGCGGGTAAGGCGTTGGTGGCACAAGGCACAACAGGGGCTTATGCCAGCAATGCGCCTAAGGTGCTCAATGCCTCGCATGTGGTGGTCTTGTGTACACGCATGGAACTGAATGGCGAGCATTTACAGCGCGTGATTGATCAAGAGGATGTTGATGGACGCATTGCCAATGAGGCGGCTAAAGCGGCACAGTTTAAGGGTCGCTCTTTCTTTTTGAACTTACACCGCTTTCAATACCGAGATTTACAGCATTGGGCAGATAAACAAGTCTATTTAGCCTTGGGAACGCTGTTGTTGGGTGTGGCAACAATGGGAATTGATGCTTGCCCAATCGAGGGATTCGATAATGCTTTGTTAGATGAGGCGTTGGACCTAAGAGAAAAGGGTCTGAGCAGCACGGTGGTGGTGGCGTTGGGTTATCGCAGTGAATCCGATGCCAATGCGAAATTACCCAAGTCGCGTTTTCCCGAAGAACAGCTAATTACGCGCATTTAACGGACATGGCATTGTGGCATTTGGGCGATAATTTTACTTCCGATATCGTCGTGATTAGCGAGGAAGGAGCGCAACGCAAGCTGTTGCTCATTCGTCGTAAACACCCACCTTTTCAGGACTGTTGGGCGTTACCCGGTGGTTTTGTTAATAGTTTAACGCCTGCGGGTGAAGCCTTTGTGTTTGCCGAAAGCCATGTGCAGGCAGCGCAACGAGAGTTGTTTGAAGAAACGGGTGTCGCCGTTGCTGAAACGGAGCTGCAACTGATAGGTATTTATGACGCTTGGGGTCGTGACCCACGCGCGGAAGGCGATCAGCGGGTGGTGACTCAAGCATTTTTATATTGTGCTCAGGCGATGCCCGAAATACAGGCTGGTGATGATGCCGCCGAGGCGCGTTGGTTTAGCTTGTCGTCGGTTTTGAATGGTGATGTGGATTTAGCATTTGATCATGCCGATATGGTGAAAGCGGCGAGCGAGTTGCTGGCTTTATCTTCATGACACCTAATCAACGCAAACAGGTGCAAGCATTGCTGTATGAAACAGGGGCGGTAATTGTCGTTACGCCTATTATTGTCTGGGTGTTCGATCACGATGTTGCATCCAGTTTTTGGTTGTCAGTGGCTATGTCCACGATTGCGGTGGCGTGGAATTACCTGTTTAATTCTGGCTTTGAGGCATGGGAAAGAAAACAGTCGGTTAAAGGGCGTGGCTGGCAACGTCGTTTAGCCCATGGCGTGGGTTTTGAGGGTGGTTTGGCACTGTTTTTTGTGCCCCTGATTGCTTGGTGGTTATCGGTCAGTTGGTGGGTGGCGTTTGTTACCGATGCCAGTTTATTGTTGGTGTTTTTCGTTTACTCAATTGCCTTTACTTGGGCGTTCGACCGTGTCTTTGGTTTGCCTGATTCGGCCAAATAGTGCGCCGCTGCTTTATAATAGCTCCACAATAGTATGAGATTAGGAACAATGATGAGTGCTAAGTTGAGCTATCCAAGGTTATTGCTGGCCGTTTTCAGCCTTTTTTCGGCCAGTGCTGTCGCAACGGAATCGCCCAAATCAGGAGAGTTTAATGGGGAAGGTGAATTGGGTTATAACAGTACCGCCGGTAACAGTAACAGCAGTAGTTTGAATGCCAAGTTGGGTATCAATTACGTGCTGGCCGATTGGGAGCACAGCTTAAATTTAAGCGCGGTTTCGGCACAAAATGAAGGCGTTAACACGCGCGAACGCTATTTGCTGGATGGTCAGGCATCACGCACCTTTTCAGAGGTTTATTATGGCTTCGGTAATTTACGCTACGACAGAGACTTATTCAGTGGTTACGATTATCAAACCAACCTAACAGCGGGTATCGGTCGTCGTTTTTGGCAACCGAAAACAGAGGTATTAAACCTCGAAGTGGGTGCGGGTTATCAAGTCGATAAATTACAAAATCAGGCGGAGCAGTCGCATCCTATTCTCAGAACGGCATTAAAGCTGCGTTATCCGCTTAATACTCAAGTCGGGCTTTCACAAGACTTGTTGGTGAATGCGGGCGAGCAGAATACACATAGTGAGTCGATCAGTGGCATTAAAGTTAAGATGACTGAATCGCTCGCCTTGAAATTAAGTTACACCTTAAAACATAATTCTAAGGTTTTGCTAGGACGAGAGAACCTAGACACCTTAACGGCTTTAACCTTGGTTTATGGCTTTTAATATGAAGGCTCAATTACGAATTACGTTAGCCCAGCTGAATCCATTAGTCGGCGATTTAGTCGGCAATGCTGAGTTGATGCGCCAAGCAGCGAAAACAGCCCAGTCGGCTGGGGCGCAGGTGATTGTGTTTCCTGAGCTATCGCTGACCGGTTATCCACCGGAAGACCTGTTGTTGTTTCCTGCTTTTATCGAGCAGTGCGAAGTGCTGTTAACGCAGTTAGCGGCTGAAACCGATGATGACTTGCTGTGGCTGGTGGGGTCAGTCGGACGTGATGCGCAAGGTCGTTTAACCAATGAAGCCATTGCGCTAGGACAAGGCAAGATTTTGGCACGCTATGCCAAACAAGCCTTGCCCAATTATGGTGTGTTCGATGAACAACGTTACTTTAGTGCGGGTAAGGTAGCCAGCGTTCTTGACTGGAAGGGTGTGCGCTTAGGCCTATTGGTGTGCGAGGACCTATGGCAGTCAGAGCCAGCAGCCTTAGCCAAACAGGCGGGCGCAGAGGTGTTGTTGAGTTTGCACGCTTCTCCCTATGAAGTGGGTAAGTGGCATCAACGTCATGCCGTGTTAACGCAACGCTTTGCTGAAACGCAATTGCCCATTGTTTATGTCAATCAAGTGGGTGGACAGGATGGGCTGGTGTTCGATGGTCGCTCCTTGGTGTTCGATGCTCAGGGGTGTCGTTATTTGCCCATTGCTCAGTCGCACCAGGCGCAAGTCAGTTGGTCTGGATCAGGCTTAAGCTGTGAAGGGGCATCCTGGTTAACGCAAGCGCCACCGACTAGCACCGATTGGGCGGCAATCTGGTCGATGCTGACACTCGGTTTATCTGATTATGTGCGTAAAAATGGCTTTAATCGGGTGCTTTTGGGGTTGTCGGGCGGTATGGATTCGGCGCTGGTACTGGCTTTAGCGGTCGATGCCTTGGGTGCAGAATCCGTGGAAGCGGTGATGATGCCCTTTGCTTATACCAGCGATATCAGTCAACAAGATGCGGCCGAACAAGCCACGCTATTGGGTGTGCGTTACACGCAATTACCCGTTGCACCTACTTATGCAGCAGTTGAAGCAACATTAGCTGAGCGCTTTGCGGGCTTAGCCGCTGATGTGACGGAAGAAAACTTACAGGCGCGTATCCGTGGACTGTTGTTAATGGCTTTGTCGAATAAAACCGGAGCCTTATTGCTCACCACCAGTAATAAAAGTGAGTCGGCAATGGGTTATGCCACCCTGTATGGTGATATGAATGGAGGGTTTGCACCCTTAAAAGATGTGCCTAAAACTTGGGTTTATGCCTTGGCGAATTGGCGCAACCAACAGAGTTGCGTGATCCCACAGCGAGTTATTGATCGTCCGCCATCGGCTGAATTGCGTCCCGATCAGACAGACCAAGACAGCTTGCCGCCCTACGACAGGCTAGACACTTGGATTGAACAGCGTATGCAGCAAGGTCAGTCTATCGAACAGTTGGCCGAAGCGGCACACTTGCCCAGCGACGATGCGCTACTCAATCGCAGTATGCGCTTGATGCGCTTAAGTGAGTACAAACGTCGGCAAGCGGCGCCGGGCATTAAAATCACCGCACGCAGTTTCGATAAAGATTGGCGTATGCCCATTACCAACGGTTGGAAAGGTTGATGGAAAGACAAAAAAACAATCCATTACATGGACTGACCTTAGAAGCCATCGTCACTGAGTTGGTGTCATTTTATGGTTGGGAGGAGTTAAGCGAACGTATCCCAATTCGTTGTTTTACTCATGACCCTTCGGTGAAGTCGAGTTTGGCTTTTTTGCGTAAAACGGCGTGGGCGAGAGAGAAGGTCGAACGACTTTATGTTGGTATGATGCGTTACCGAGGTAAGCTTTAAGAAATGAGTCTAGCCAAACCGAGCAGACTTAATAACTCCTAATTATTCGATTTTTCGTCTTCCCCGCGCATGCGGGGATCCATAACATCAAACAGATAGATTCCCGTTTGCACGGGAATGACGAGCGTTACATTCTATTAAAACTTCAGCGACGCTTGACTCGCTTGTTGCAATCTGAGCGAGACTTCTGCGCCAATGCCTTTCGCTAACTTGTCAAAAACACTGAGAGCTGGTGCATAGTCAACCAGATTGTCGTTATCAAATTCGCTACGAGCTGCATGGCGAATATCGCCCAGTTGATCGATTAAGCCCATGTCAACAGCTTCATCACCAATCCAAACCAAGCCGGTAAATAAATCTTTGTCTTCTTTTAAGCGTTCACCACGACCATCACGTACCGCTTTTTTGAATTGCTCATGGGTGCGAGCCAGTACGTGTTTTTGTAGGTGCTCTT
>CAZFLX010000052.1:0-5938 GCA_964519885.1 uncultured Francisella sp.
TTGCTAGAACATTCTGAATACTTCTGAAATCATATCCGATAATGCAGATTATCGGATATAATGGGCACATTGACTTTAATACGGAATTGCATGATATAGCTGATGCCATTTTTATTAAAAAGTGATTCGTGGAGTAATTGTCACAGGGAAAACAGTTAAGCTATCAACCTTGTTCAAACGCTGGAAATTTTGCTCAAACTACACTGAGTTACTTTGTAAAAGTGGATGTCTAAGATGCTGAGGCGTTAATGAAGTTGATGGTTAAATATAGCCCGAAAGTTTCTGTGGAAGCAGTTTAACCAAAGCACGTATTTCTCCATCCAGACAGCTACAGCCTATTCGTCAGCGGTTGCATGGCGATGTTTTTAATCTTACAGTGCATGAAAGTGACGTGGAAGAACTCAAAAAACATATTAACTATATGTTTTTAATGATTTTTCATGTATAATTGTGCTAATTTTTAAAAAAGCATGAAAAACTATGAATTACATATATATAGATAATAATCAAGCCAGGATACTAATCGATGCAAAACAAAGTTTTGAATCGTTAAAATCGGCTTATGTTGATGCCAAAAAATATGCAGGATCCATGTTTTGGCGCGAATCAAACGGCAGCGAATACCTAACGCATAGTCCAGCTAGAAAAATACAAAAAAGCCTAGGTCCTCGCAATGCAGAAACCGAAGCTATCCTTTCCTCCTTCACGTTAAACAAACTGAAAACTAAAAACAAGCTAGACGCGATGTTAGAGCAGCAAAGTGAACACGCACGAATGATTTCTGCTGTTCACCTTAACCGGGTTCCATTGATTGTTGCTCAGTTATCGCGCAAGCTAAAACAGATTCCAAAATTAGCGAACACAACGCTGATTGTTGGAACTAACGCACTTTACGCTTATGAAGCTGGAACGGGCGTTAAGTTTGTTTCTGGTATTGTTGCAACTCGTGATGTTGATGTTTTGTGGGATACAAGAAGAAAAGTAAGCATCGTAACTCAAGAGCCAAAAGGATTCATTGGGATTTTGCAATCCATCGACAAAAGCTTTGCTGTTGTTGGTGGTAAAGGCTCATTTACCGCTTCAAATGACAAAGGCTTCATGGTTGATCTTATTCATCCATTAGGCAAAAACCCACATAAGCCGAGAAATTCGGTAATGTCTGATTTCACTGATGACCTGGTTGCTGTTCAAATAAAAGGACTGGAGTGGTTAATATCTTGCCCTCGATATGATGCCGTAGCCTTTGACGAAAAAGGATACCCTGTAGAAATGACTGTACCAGATCCTCGTGCATTTGCCATGCACAAGCTTTGGTTGTCGCAACAACCAGACCGTGATCCCATTAAAAAGTCACGAGACAGAGAGCAAGCGGAAGCTGTTTTTCATCTTGTTCAAGAAAAAATGCCGCTATTGTCATTTTCCGATGTTGCGCTTAATGCGCTGCCATTTTCAGTCAAAAAACAAGCCAGTTATGATTTTGGCTTTTCTTTGTAGGATATGCGCCATGTTTAGTCTTCTCGACAGAGCAACCCTCTAACCCATGATGACAAACTACCCTGCTCTATACCTGGCCACCCTCACCTCGCAAAAAGGTCGCGCCTCGATGCAACGATTACTGAATCGACTGCCAGAGCACAATAGCGGCCAACCTGTGGACTGGACGGGTATCACGCCATCACAAGTGGTCATGATGATTGCCAGCATGGAAGATAAAGGCTTATCCGTCTCCACGCTTAACACCGCCCTCTCTGCCATTAAGGGAGTGTGTCATGCGGCTTGGCGTGAGCATGCACTATCTGATGAGTCCTACTCGCGTATCAAAGACATCAAGCAAAAGAAACAATCTAAATTACCGACTGGCCGTGCGATCACTTATGACGAAGTGCAATCGCTGCTATCTACCTGTCTGCAGGATAAGAATCAAACCAAAGGCTGCAGAGACGCTGCCATCATCACCTTGGGTGTTTACGTTGGGCTTCGTCGTTCTGAAATTGCCGATCTGAAAGCCAAGCGTATTGATTTAGAGAATATGACCATTCGCGTGTTAGGCAAAGGAAACAAGGAAGAAGTCTTGCCACTGCCTGAATCGATCAAGCAATACCTTATTCCTTGGCTCAACATGCGCACCCAGTCCATAACAGATCAACATTTAACAGGAATCTATCTATTCGGCGCGATTAGCAAATCAGGCAAATTACTCAATCTTGATGGCATATCCGATAAGCAAGTGTGGGAAGTATTAAAACAGAGATCACTGGCAGCAGGCATCGATGTCGATAACCTCCCTACTCCCCACGATATGCGAAGAACGAGAGCCACTACCTTGTTAGACGCAGGTGTGCATCCAAGAATTGCTCAGAAGATGATGCGTCACGCCAATGTTGAAACCACCATGCGTTATGATAGGGGCAATATTGATGATGCACTTAGGAATGCAGTGAATCATGTTGATTAAGCCATTTGAATGGATTAGCCTGGTATCGGAAGCCGTTGAAACCTTGCCTGAGTGGATCGAACCGACGAATAGTCACCTTACCCTTGTGAAAGTCGGCTATGTCGATGCCGCGTCACTACTGCCGATTCCTGGAGCTAATGATGAACACCTACTCTTTACACATTCTGCTACGGGCAGAATGTCAGCCGAGCAATGGCACTCCTTCTTAGTAACCATGCAAGCTGGTAACCATGAGCCAGTGCTGATCATATACGATCAAAGTGGCATTCGTATTTACGAAGGCAACCATAGGATCAGAGCCTGCGCTGCACTAGATTTACCCGTCTTGGTAGAATTAAGATGCTATGCAGGCATGCCAGGCTAATTGAGTAACTCAACAAAACGATAAGGTGTGTGATGAAAATACAACGCAACCAACCTTGCCCCTGTGGTAGCGGGAAAAAATACAAGCACTGCTGTATTCATCAGACAGATAAACAGCAGTCTGATATTCATGATGAAATCGCACATATCCTCTCCATGAATCCCAACCTCACCTTGGACGAACTGAATTTGGTGCTTGCGAACAAGATGGAGAAGATCAACAACCAATCCAATCCCGACTTTTGTGGTTTATCGCCCACACAAATGCACAATTGGCTCAATGCGCCCTTCGCAGAAAAAGTCGCCGTACGGATCAGTGCTCCCAACGATTTAAGCAGCAGCCCTGTGATGGAATATTTGCGCTTGATCATCGAAGAAGCTATGCAAAACGAAGGAAGTTTTAAGGCTACCAGTACGGGCAATCTCCCGACCAAAATCGTCAAACAAGCCAGCGAACTGCTGCCGAAATTTGCGGTATCAGCACACAATACACACCCAAGTATTTGCGACTACACTGGTAGCAATGAAACCAAGTTTAATGCACTCCACTACACTCGTTTATTAGCGGAACTCGCAGGGATCATTTACCTGCGAAGCGGACACTATCACGTTAAAAAAACAGCACAGAAGGAATACCAAAAGCACGGATTGCAAGCATTTTTTAAACCCATGCTCGAAGCAGCAACCCAACAATTCAATTGGCACTATTTCGATGCGATTGAGTTTGGTGACAATCTACAAATCTTTTGGCTATTTATGCTGTGGCGACTGCAATCACACAGTGACATAGATCAACTGACACAAGAAATGGCGATAGCCTTTCCTGATTTACTCAATGAGGCTGTGCCAAAATACTTAGAAACACCCGAAGCAGCACTCAATCACGTCATTACCCTTCGTTTTATCCAGCGCTTTTTGGAGTACTGGGGATTTGTAACACATAAACCGAGTTTAGGTTTACCGATGGATGCGCAGAGAAAAGCGGGGAAAGTCGATATACAACCCTTGTTGCATGAGAGTTTTAAGTTCTTGGTTTAATGAATCAAGTGGAAATAGTGTTGGAAAGCCCGCAGCGAACTCAGAGAGCGTGCAGCCTTATACTCCTCTGAACGACTAAGCAATGGTTCGAGATTGTTATACCTAAAATTATCCTTAATAGGATATAATATCTAATAAAAGATATTTTAGGATATAGCCATGCACTTTCACCGAACTGAGCTTGCCGAAAAAATGGCAAAAGCCATCACAGAACCAGACATGTTCAGCGATGTTCGAAACGGTCTTTTTCTCACGGCACCAAGACGTACAGGAAAATCCATGTTCTTGCAGCACGACTTAATACCCGTGTTACAAGAAAGGGACGTTATATCCATATACGTTGACCTTTGGTCTGACCGAAGCAGCGACCCAGCACTTTTGGTGAAAAAAGCAATTGCCGAACAATTTATAAAAATCATTTCTAAGTCAGATGGAAAGAAAAAGCTGCTCGGAATTAAAGGCTTCTCCTTTATGGGATTTAAGCTTGAAAGCGGAGTACCAGCAGAAGAGTTAACCATACCCGAAGCGCTGATTGTTTTACAGAAACATCACGAGAAGAAAATAGCGCTTATTATTGACGAAGCACAACAAGCACTAAGCA
Source organism: uncultured Francisella sp. (assembly GCA_964519885.1). Lineage (GTDB taxonomy): Bacteria > Pseudomonadota > Gammaproteobacteria > Thiomicrospirales > Thiomicrospiraceae. Next base: position 4,458 of record CAZFLX010000052.1, read on the forward strand.
GCACTGAAGGTGAAAACCTGATGTTCGCATTAAAATCAGCAAGGGATCAAATTAATTCACCCAGTCACACGAACCTCCTGCTCATTATGACAGGATCAGATAGGGACAAGCTTGTAAGGCTGGTGCATGGAAACAGTGCGCCTTTTTTTGGTTCTAAGATAGAAACACTGCCGGCCTTGGATGATGGCTTTATTGAGTTTGTGGCTAAAAGTGTTGAGCGTCGGACTTCCATTACCGTTAACCATGAAAGTATCGCTAAAGCCTTCGAGTTGTTTAACCACAGACCGCAGCCATTTATTGACGCCATAGGCGATTGCTTGAACCCGCTCAAGCAAACAGATAACTTTGAAGGCTGCTTATTAGCAAGTGCCGCTGCTTATCATCAAGGAATTGAAAATGACATTGCGGAACTATTCAACGGCTTAAGTAAATTAGAGCAAGCGATCTTGTTAAATTTATTAGAACAAAAAGAGCGATTTAAGCCATACGACAACACATCTCTGTCTTTTTACAGCGATTACTGCGGAAAAGAAGTGAACATGTCAAAGGCGCAAAAAGCCATAGAAAAAATGCGCAACAGAGAGCCTTCATTAATTTGGAGAAGCGCTCGTGGTGAATACTCGGTACAAGAGACAGAACTGACAAGATGGTACGAATCCAAGCATCGCACATCATGACCAACTGCCCCAGCACAATAGGGGTCAACTGGTGGACTGGACGAGCATCAGCCATCACTTAAAAAAACCTACTAGCCGTAATTGTCGATCACTGCTAAAACCAGAGCACTGACCTAAGGCGTTAAGCCAATTTCATGATCACTTTTACCAGTGACGATGTGTTGAATTATTTTGCCGACAGCACCATCAAAAAAGCTATTTGCTGGGTGTTATAATGGCATATATGTAATCAGCAAATAGAAACAAACAAGCCGCAGACTGAATGACCCGATCCGAACTGACCACTTTCATTGCCAGACGCCATCATGATCTGCCTGCTGCCGATATTGAGTTGGCGGTTAACCTAATCATAAAGACCATCAGTGCAGCTTTAGCGCGTGACGAGCGCGTTGAGGTGCGGGGCTTTGGGGCTTTTTCACTTCATCATCTCAAACCGCGTATCGGTAGAAACCCGAAAACGGGTGAATCCGTTGCTCTGCCCTCTCGCCGCTCAATTCATTTTAAGCCAGGTAAAGAACTGAAAGAGGCGAATCATTATGTGTTTGAACCCATTGCTTGTACACCTGCATCAGGCTGGGAAAAAGGTCAAGTTGAATCACAGGTTAAGTTCTTGCGTAACAATTTGTTCTTACCCATGCCATCGTTTGAGTCTTTTGCAGCACTCAATGATTGGCTGATTTTGCGTTGTAGACAACTCGCTGCTACCCATAAGCATCCAGAGTTAATTGATTTAACCGTTGCTCAGGTGTTTGTAATGGTCAAGTATTTCCGGAGAGATTTTAAGCTGCTTTCTTTAAAAATTCC
>CAZFLX010000053.1:0-4341 GCA_964519885.1 uncultured Francisella sp.
CGCAAGCCTCACAAATTCTGGTGCAAGATGCGCAAAGCAACAAGCTCGACTTGCATGTCTTCAATGAAGCCTACCTCATGCACAGCTCGACCAGCCCACAATATGCCATTATTGCCAGCTGTGACGTGGCCGCTGCGATGATGGAACCACCGGGCGGAACGGCACTGGTTGAAGAATCAATCGCCGAATCGATTAACTTCCGTCATGCCATGGCGAAAGTGGATGAAGAATATGGCGATTCCTGGTGGTTCAAGGTCTGGGGACCGGACGTCTCTAATCAAGAAGGCGCTAGCGACCGTGACGCTTGGGTGTTAAAAGCCAATGATCGTTGGCATGGTTTCGGCAACCTAGCCGATGGCTTCAATATGCTTGATCCTGTCAAAGCGACCATCATCACACCTGGTCTGGATGTCGATGGTGCTTTCAGCGAAGATATTGGTATTCCTGCCGCGATTGTCACCAAATACTTGGCAGAACACGGTGTGATTGTTGAGAAATGCGGTCTTTATAGCTTCTTCATTATGTTCACTATTGGTATCACCAAGGGGCGTTGGAATACGCTGATGGCGGCGTTGCAGCAATTCAAAGATGACTTTGATAAAAACCAACCGCTATGGCGCGTGTTACCTGAGTTTGTCACCAAAAACCCACGCTATGAAAAGATTGGCTTGCGCGACCTCTGTCAGCAATTCCATAGTTTCTATGCACAACACAACATTGCTCACCTCACCACCGATATGTATTTATCAGAAATGGAAGCGGTAATGAAACCCGCTGATGCCTTCGCCATGATGACGCACCGAAAAATTGAGCGCGTGGAAATTGACCAACTCGAAGGCAGAATCACTGCTAGCTTGGTCACCCCTTATCCCCCTGGTATTCCGTTACTCATTCCAGGTGAGCGCTTTAATAAAACCATTGTCGATTATCTGAAGTTCACCCGTGTGTTTAACGAACGCTTCCCAGGCTTTGAAACCGACGTTCATGGACTCACTGTGGAAGAAATTGACGACGGACGTAAGCGTTACTCGGTGGATTGCGTGCAGAACTAAGGAAGGTCTGAATAACTCACTTCGCTTGTTATTCAGACTTCCTATTTTCTATTTCTTGGTTGGTGGAAGGGTTTAAATCAATCGGTTACAGCTTATTACAGTTCAACCCTTCCCCCAATCCCCCAACCCTTTTGTATGTTTCAAAGCTTCCCCAATCATTACCTCATCCCACCCTTCTCCCAACGGGAGAAGGTGCAATGCCCTTTCCTTATCTCACCAGCCATACGGTGCTGGTTCAATAATTCTTGATGGCCTTATAAATAAATTTTTTGTTTATTTCTTAACGTGTTATGCAGCAATCTGTCATACTGTATGGGCATACTGCATCACATAATATAAGGAATACTCATGAAAAAAATCACCACCTTAGCGGCTCTCTTATTGGGATTAACCGCCAGCATCACAGCACCTTTAAGCTTCGCAGAAGAAAATTTAAAACCCTATCAGCTCGCCAATCCTTCTAGCCTAACCCTAGATAGCGTTAAAAGTGGGTTAACCAGTAACGGCTTCCAAATTGCTGGAAGTTATTCTCCTTACGCTGGCACAACCATTGTCGTTGCGACTAACGATGCCTTAAAAAAACTCGCTTCAGCGTCTAAATTCGGTGGTTACGGCGCCATGATTCGAGTTGCCGTTACCGATGTTAACGGTCAAGCGCAAACCAGCTACGTTAATCCGCAATACATGAAAAACGTTTACCGCATGAAAGGCGATATGACACCTATTGCCTCGGCACTGGAAAAAGCCATGGGCAAAGACAAAAGCTTTGGTTCTGCGGAAGGATTGAGTGCCAGCGAGCTACAAAAGTATCGCTACATGTTCGCTATGCCCTACTTTGATGACCAAATCGAATTGGCTGAGTTTGATAACTATCAAACGGCGCTGAGTAAAGTTGAGGCCGGTCTCAGCCAAGGAAAAGGCATTAAAAAGGTTTACCGTATCGATATTCCCGGTAAAGATGAAGCCGTTTTTGGTGTCGCCATCACAGAAGGTGAGGGAGCAGATAAAACCGTTATGACAGCAATCGATACTGGAGCCTTGCGTCATTCAGCGCACCTGCCCTATGAAGTGCTGGTGAGCGGAAAAAATGTTTATATGCTTAGCGGCAAGTTCAGAATCGCACAAAGCTTTCCCGACTTAAGCATGGGAAATTTTATGAGCATTTCTGCAGCGCCAGATGCCATCGAACTCTTGTTAAAAGAACAGATCAACAAATAAATGGCTGATATCTCTGAGTGTGGCTCACCCACACTCTTCTTAATCCATTACCGAAACACCTCTTGGCATTAATCTGTTGTAGCAACCGCTACCGCATTCAACACTGCCTGCAAACTGGCAAACACCGTGTCTTCACTAGGACTCACCCCCATTACCAACCGATCCGCCAACCGACACTGCACATAAGCCATGGCTTTCGCTTTGGTTCCTTGCGTTAAGGCATGCTCCTGATAATCGACAACACTCATGTTCATATCCAAAGCATTAATCAGGGCTTCGATTGCTCCTGCTCCTTGTCCACGCAATACGCGTCCATCATCCAAGGTAAAGGAAAGCACATCCTGATGATCCTGACTATCTAGGGTATAAGCCGTCATCGTCCAACCCTGCACAGGCTGCAAAAAATGTTGCTCGAACAGTTGATAAATCTGTTCGCTGCGCACTTCACTCGCTTGGCTTTCGCTTAAGTGTTGTACGTGCTTTGCCACAGCAGGTTGCAACCATTTAGGTAGGCGAATGCCATAATCACGCTCTAAGACAAAAGCTGTCCCCCCTTTGCCCGACTGACTATTCACCCGCACCACCGCTTCATAACTGCGCCCAATGTCTTTCGGATCAATCGGCAGATAAGCCACTTGCCAATGAGCATCGGCGGGTTGTACACGCAAGCATTTACCAATTGCATCCTGATGGCTGCCGGAAAAAGCGGTATAAACCAATTCACCCAACCAAGGATGACGCGGATGCAGCTCAATCTGAGTACAGCTTTTCACCACCTCAATCACCTCATCGGGATTGCTTAAATCCAGTTTTGGCTCTATTCCCTGACTGTACAGGTTCATCGCCACCGTAGTGATGTCACAATTACCGGTGCGCTCGCCATTACCCAGTAATGTACCCTCAACGCGTTGAGCCCCTGCCAGCATCGCCAGCTCAGCTTCCGCCACCGCACAGCCTCGATCATTGTGCGTATGCACACACAACACCACCGCATCGCGATAAGCCAATTGCGTGCTGATGTACTCCACTTGATCGGCAAACACATTCGGCGTTGCCACCTGCACCGTCGAAGGTAGATTGATAATGGCAGGTTTATCGACTGTGGGTTGCCACACATCCAGCACCGCATTACAAACTTCTAGCGCATAATCGGGTTCTGTCTGGGTAAAGCTTTCAGGCGAATACTGGAAGCGCCAAACTGTCTGTGGATAATTCTGTGCATACTGTTGCAATAACTGCGCCCCTTGCACAGCTAAAGCCTTCACTTTTGCTTTATCCATACCAAATACCCAATCACGTTGCGTGGGTGATGTCGAGTTGTAGACATGCACAATGGCTTGTTTCACGCCCGCCAAAGCTTCATAAGTACGCGCAATTAAGGGTTCGCGTGCCTGTACCAACACCTGAATGGTGACATCATCGGGAATTTGATTGGCTTCAATCAGCCAACGCACAAAATCAAAATCGGGTTGACTGGCGGCGGGAAAACCCACCTCAATTTCCTTAAAGCCCAGCTTGACCAACAGCTGCCACAGTTGTTTTTTCTGCTCAACACCCATCGGCTCTGGCAGGGCTTGATTACCGTCGCGCAAATCGACACTGCACCAAGTAGGTGCTTGAGTTAGCTGTCGGTTAGGCCATTGGCGATTCGGCAGATTCACAGGCGTCATAGCGCGATATTTTTGAGCATTAAATTGGGTCATCGAAGGTCTCCTAAACAACCTCTATCACAATGACTTTATGATAACGTCAAACAAAGCGCACAATATTGCTTTTTATAGCGCAATATACGACACTAACAGCATATTCTGTTAAAAATAGACAACTATGCACAATTTAGATAAATTTGATCTGGCCATTCTCGATGAATTACAACGCCACGGTCGCCTCACCAATCAAGAATTAGCCGAGCGTATTGGGCTATCGCCCTCACCTTGTTTACGACGGGTAAAAGCATTAGAAGATGCAGGCATCATTACAGGCTATCAGGCCTTAGTCGATCGTGAGAAGCTCGGCTTATCGCTGATGGCACTGATTCACATCTCGCTCGACAAACACACACCGGAACGCT
>CAZFLX010000054.1:0-3720 GCA_964519885.1 uncultured Francisella sp.
AAGCCTTAACCGACCAAATTCATGACCGTGCGCTGTTTATGAAAGGCATTGATGTTAGCTATTACTATGAAGGCTATAGCGAATTTAAGACGGAGGCGGTGTAAGTAAGGTGTTATTCATCCAATGGACTTAACACGCCTCGCCCGTTAGTATTGAGTATATGGGTATAAATCATGGTTGTATTCACATTGCTATGCCCCAATAATTCTTGAATGGTGCGAATATCGTAACCCGATTGCAGTAGGTGGGTCGCAAAGCTGTGGCGCAGCGTGTGCGTGCTCACAGGTTTGGCGATATTGGCAGCGAGCGATGCTTTTTTAATCGAGCGTTGTAAGGCTTGTTCATGCGTGTGATGACGGCGAATAATGCCAGAAAGTGGGTCGGTAGATAGTGTTTTACTGGGAAATACCCAATACCAGCCCCATTCTTTACCTGCATTGGGTTTCTTTTTCGCTAAGGCTTGTGGTGTTTCAACGGCGGGTAGCTTGTTGTACTGGTCTCGATCATACTGGTGTTTGACTTTTATCAAGTGTGCTTGTAAAGGCTCAATTAGGCTATGCGGTAGCATGGTGATTCTGTCTTTACCGCCTTTGCCATCGCGGATGGTGATTTCTTTACGCTCAAAATCGATGTCTTTAATGCGTAGTCGCACACACTCCATGAGGCGCATACCGCTACCGTAAATCAGTTTCGCCATCAGCAAGTGCAAACCGTCGAGTTGTGAGAACAGTTGTTTTATTTCGGTGTGATTGAGTACAGTGGGTATATGCTTAGGACGCTTAGCTCTGGTAATATCGTCCAAAAAAGGTAAGTCGATATTCAGCACTTGCTGATACAAGAATAACAAAGCAGATAAGGCTTGGTTTTGTGTAGATGCAGACACTTTGCCAACCACGGCTAAATGCGTTAAAAATGCTTCGATGTGCGTGTGGTTAAGTTCTTGTGGATGCGTTTTGTCATAAAAGAAAATATAACGTTTTATCCAGCCAATATAGCTTTGCTCAGTGCGGTAGCTGTAGTGCGCCACCCGCACGGCATTGCGTACTTGATCGAGTAGTTTTGGTTTTGGTGTAGTCATTTTTGCTATGCGGCTTTTTTTTGAAAAGTCTATGTTGTTATGATTTTTTTGTGCTATGATCATACCATTATTTAGTAATAGATGGCAATTTTGCCGTATAATTATAGTTATAAGCAAGGAGTTCTATTTGAGCATCAGTGATAAGTTCTCTAATTTTTGTACCGCCTTACGAATGAGCGATACAACTGTCTCGAATGTTCGGTATAGAGCAAAGCAAATTACCAAAAGAGTTAATTCTGATTTTCGTGGAATCGATTCTGATACTAGGTACAGTTTATTCGTCGGTTCCTATGGTAGAGGAACTGATATTCACGTCAGTGACATCGATATGATCGTCGAGCTGCCATACTCTGAGTACGAAAAATATGACAACTACAACGGAAACGGTCAGTCCGCGTTAATTCAAGCCGTAAAAGAATCGATCAAGAAAACTTACTCCACCACTCATGTAAGTGGTGATGGACAGGTTGTTAAACTTAACTTCCAGGATGGAATATGCTACGAAATTGTTCCGGGGTTCATTAACAAAGATAACTCAAGTTATACCTACCCAGATAGTAATAATGGTGGCTCATGGAAAGTAACTAAGCCACGAGAAGAAATTTCAGAGATAACAAGCTCAAATATCCTATGGAATAAAAATTTAAAGCGCCTATGCCGTATGGCACGAGCTTGGAAAGATAAGTGGGATGTCCCCATGGGAGGCCTTCTTATCGATACCCTTGCGTATAATTTTCTAAAACAGTGGGAATATAAGGATAAATCCTACATTTATTACGATTGGATGACTCGAGATTTTTTTGAATATCTAAAGAATCAAGATTCAGATAAAAATTATTGGCTTGCTCCTGGCAGTTCACAGTATGTGTGGCGAAAAGGCGCCTTCGAATACAAAGCGCTTCGTTGCTATAACATTGCTAATGAAGCGCTGCAGTACGAGTCAGATAAAATGCCGTACTCAGCAAATCAGAAGTGGCGAGAGATCTATGGAACAAAATTCCCATCATAATGTGTTGGAAGAGCAACTAAGAGAGTGTTTTGGTCGTGTTGCGTGGTCACACAAAACGCACGAAAAATGCTCCGACTTATTGAACACAAGGCTAAACCGTATAAAGCTCTGGCAGATCATTCTTTCAGCAATTACAACTACAGGGATTATCGCTGCTGTTTTTGGAGAGTCTAAGGAAATAGGTATTATTTCGGCAGTTCTGTCTTTTGTTCTGACCGTTTTGAATACCTATGTAAAGCAATATGATCTAGGTGGATTGGCCCAGAAGCATGCAGACGCCGCAGTCGACTTGTGGAATATGAGAGAATCTTATCTCTCTCTTTTGACAGATATTAGGTCTGGTTGCGTAGATGAGGGTGAGATTAGAAAGCACAGAGATGATCTTCAGGAGAAACTATTGGAAATATATAGAGGCTCTCCAAGAACTATTGCTAAAGCGTATAAAGAAGCTACGAAAGCTCTAAAAAAACTTGAAGAGCTAACATTTAGCGATGCAGAAATTGACGCTATTTTACCCAAGGCTCTGCGGAAGACTTAAAGCAGTGGCTTATAACAAAGCGCTGCTGTCGGACAAATTTTCCGCTGCGCTACAAATTTGCCGCAGAGCGCGGCGTTGGGCGTCACGGCCATACGCCGGAAACAGTCGAATACCGCTCAGACACAACGTATCAGCTCACGAAGGAGAACAGCTATGATCGGTTCCATAAATTCATATTCCGCGCCAAAAACAGATGGCAGCGTAGCGTCTAAGCTGACTTCGACGGCCGAGCAACCTTCTGACACCCAGTTAAGTCAGAGCACATCGGGCACTCAAAGCAGCAGCACGCAAACCATCTCCACGCTGGCCCGTCAATTGGCGGCGAGCGCCAGCCGTGCCGAAGAGCGGGATAAGACACTCACCCGTTCCGAATTGGGCAACAAAGCGAGAAGTCTTCTGAATCAAATATCAGGAGACTCTTACCAAGCAAATAAGGAAAAGCACGACAGCGAAGTTCCCAAGACTAACGATCCAGCATTATTAGCCAGAGCCAAGCAGGCCACCGAATTTGTTAACAGAAGCAGCAATAGCGGTAATGAGAAAAATCCCTTCGCCAGCCTGTCAAATGACCAGTTAACGAGCATCATCTATGATGACAGCGGAACTTATACAGTCAACGAGCGCCGCGCAGCTTGGAGTGAAGCCTACGACCGAGATGAAGCATGGCGAGAAAAAGTCTGCGCCCAAGCCATGGATGAATACAACCGAACGGGGAAAATGACCAACTTTTTCAAGTCAGTCCTTGATTACTACAACGAACTGCCTGCAATAGAGCAGGCGCAATATCCAAAAAATTACGCCAGCGATCTACAGTCCAAGATCGATCTGGATTTTAACTACCGCACGCACCAGGCAGAGGGTAAAGGTAAAGACCCCATGAGTTTGATCGAGATGCTATTCGAGCAAAGCCCGCAACAAACCAATGAGGTTTTCCAAAGGAAGCGTACAGATGACTACCAATCGCAGGGAGACGTCATGACGCCCAACCCGGCAGTCCACACGGACGCTGCGCGATAAAGCCGCGCAGCGCCGGTGACTTTTACGTTAGACATCATGAGGGTAGCGGTGACCATCGAAATTTCGAACCAACTATCA
>CAZFLX010000055.1:0-3478 GCA_964519885.1 uncultured Francisella sp.
AATGGGTTAAGGTGTTTGGTGATGCCAAAATGACCACAGCGCTACTGGATAGACTGACGCATCATTGTGAAATTATCGAAACAGGAAATGACTCTTATCGATTCAAACACAGGAGGACAAATAGGTAATTTAATTATCTTGTTTTTTAGGTTCTGGGGTGGTCAAATTTCAACGCTGACACCTGGTCAAATTTGGATGCTGATTGACAATGAATGCCTGATAGTCGCTAATGCTCGTAAAATCATTACTGCCTCTTACCTTAATCGCTTGGTCAATGCGATGCTTTAAGGCGCCATGCACGGTTTCAATCGCCCCATTTTCATGGGCAATGCTTAGGTTGTTGCGCGTGAGCTTCATGCCATAATTTTCACACAGTTTTTGATAATGCCCAGTAAAGTTCTGCTTATCATGATGATTGTTGTAGGCGGCTGATAAACTATCGGTTCTGTGCTCCTCAGTAACGCCAACCACTATACGCGAGTCTAAACTGATAAATCAGGTGTTCAAATGGCTCACCTTTGATAGTCACCTTGGTATCGGGTCGGGTAAAGTCCGATAGACCTTGCAGCCCCACTGGAATCGACTGACGGAAGATGACTTCAGGACAGGGACCTTTGGTATGTCTAAAGTGTTTAACGCGACGCTGTAAGGTTCGTAAGCAGGAATAGGGATACACGCCAGGGTAATTGTCGTCAAGGTATTCCCAGAGCGTTAAGCCCGCTAAGCTGGATTCCCCAAATAACATGGGTTCAAGCACTTGTGGCCAAATGGTTTCAAATGGATATTTACGTGCGCGTAATCTTGGGGAAGATGATTTGGAAGGAAGGTTATTCTCGATGCGTCGTCCTGATCGTTCGCTGATACCAGCTTTAGCGGCACTAATCGACTGAGTGATGTCATGCTGACGGAATTTCATATAAAAAGCCCTTTGTTGAGCGGCGATTCGTTTACCTGACAACGATGTTCCTCACTTAAGGGTAAAAATCGTCATCATAACGCCTCACTCAACCGGACAAGTTAATTGTCGTCAGAGCGGACAAGATAATTGTCGCTTAACAGCTTGAACGGCTTGTGCCATACGTTGAATGGCAGCTACGGCTGACTCGTATAGCCCGCGGGCGATAGTTGATGGCGGTTAGTCACTATGTAGAGGTAAGATCAATTTAGTTATCACGTGTTCAATGCTATAATTTCATCAATACAATCAGAACACGGAGATAGATAAATGCATACTATCACGCTCAAAATTCAAGACGATTCCATCTATACCCAATTTATGGCTATGTTACGCTCATGGCAGCAAGTTGAAGTCACAGAAGATACCCAATTAACAGAAAATGCAAAAGCCATTAAGATTGCTCACATGCAATCACTGATCGATGAAGGTATTGCAAGTGGCATGGGTACGCGCAGTATGGCAGAACTAAAAGAAATTGCTAAAAGTCGAATTGCTTCCGCTGGTGCTAACTAATGGCATGGCATCTTACAGCCGAAGCCGAAGAAGATATCATTGCCTTATTTATTGAAGGTCATCAACGATTCGGGGTTATTCAAGCCGAGCGTTACCATGACCAATTAGAACAAACTTTTGAGTTCTTAGCCACTCACCCAAAAGCCGCCCCTTTAAGAGATGAGTGGACACCAGCCATTCATGTTCACCCTTACGGATCTCATGTGATCTTGTACCGTGTTGATGAATCAGGCGATATTCAAATCATTCGTGTTCGTCACGGCCATGAAGATTGGCTGAGAACGCAATAAAAAGCATACCTATAGTGTAAACCCCTTCCGAGACTATTCATAAGCTTCTCTTAATCGTCATGCGACATAATGAATGAATTAAATCAAAAATTGTGTTATTTTTCATATTTTTGGCTAACATAGCTTGTTAACTTATCAAGTTTTAGATTGCTTTTTCTTAAGTGCCTTAACATCGTCAATCGTCAACCCCGTTTTCAGGGCAATCGTGGCATCATCCAGTAAATCCAGCAAGTTAAGCGCGATTTGCATGGCTTTTGAGCGTTCGCCTTCCTGCTTGCCTTTTTGTATACCTAATTCGATACCTTGCGTCTGTGCAGTCTGATACCATTTTTGCATATTGGTGGCTAACATGGATGTGTCCTCTAAGAGTTGTTCTAGTTGATGATTGATAACCTCTGGTAGGTCGCTCATGGCAATTCCAATTTGTGTTGACATGAAATACACAATTAATTAGCATAATGTGTATCTATTGTGTATTTAATTTAAGGAGATCAGCGATGCGAAGTGCAGCGATCAATTTGCGAGCACAGCCAGAACAACGCGATCTGATTGATCATGCAGCCGTGTTGTTAGGTAAAAACCGATCTGACTTTATGCTCGAAGCAGCCTGTGAACGTGCGCAAAACGTGTTATTGGATCAAGTGATGTTTCAGTTGAACAACAAGGCGTTCAATGACTTTATTGCGCTACTCGATGCACCACTTACACATAATGCAGGGCTAGAACGTCTCATGGCGGTTAAAGCGCCTTGGAAAACAACAGAATCATGAAGCTCTCTGCGCCGCACTTACTCGATCAATCACATCTGGTTGCTGACTTTGAATGCGGCGAACGCAGCTTAGATGATTGGCTTAAACGTCGTGCCTTAACCAATCAAAGCACTGGCGCAAGTAGGACGTTTGTGGTCAGTGATGAACATCAACGCGTTGTTGGCTACTACGCCTTAGCTGTTGGTGCTGTCAGCCATCAAGAAACCAGTTCAGCCCTTAGACGTAATATGCCAGATCCCATTCCCGTGATTGTGTTGGCGCGTTTGGCGGTTGATTATCGCTCGCAAGGCATCAAGCTCGGTGCGGGATTATTGAAAGATGCGGTGTCACGTGCCCTGACGGTTGCAGAAAATGCTGGCGTGCGCGCATTAGTAGTTCATGCCCTCAACGAGCGAGCTAAACAGTTTTACGAACACTATGGATTTCAAGTTTCCCCTTTAAACCCCATGACACTAATGCTGCGTCTCAATTAGAGACGATAGTGCACTACTTTCTTTGCGCGACAAAATCCAAGCCACAATCGTTCGACTATTTGACATCCTCCCCCACCTCAGCCTAACGGCTGCCGCTCTTGTGAGCGGGAAGGGCGAGGATTCCTCTGGTATGTGCGGTTAAGCGCATACTGAGCTGGTTCCTGTTGCTGACCGCTGATGCGGTTCACTACGCAGGCTAACCCCGTGAGCCCCACGGTTCTTATCAGAGCCAAGGACGAGATGTCCTTTAGCTAAGATGTTTTTGGCGGCATTGATGTCCGCATTGTCTTCATGCCAACAGGCGGTACAAACAAACCGCTCTTGAGTTTGTCGATTGTCTTTATCGACATTGCTGCACACTGAACACGTTTGACTGGTGTACTGCGGTGGTACGAATAGCAGTATTCCACCTTTCCAGCTTTGTTTGTACTCAAGTTGCCGTCTAAACTCTCCCCATCCTTGGTCAAGGATAGA
>CAZFLX010000056.1:0-3238 GCA_964519885.1 uncultured Francisella sp.
TCATGATTAAGCATATCCAGCAGTTGAGGATGAAATGATCCCAATAGGGGCTGTGGTTGCTTTTCTCGTTGGTAAGAGAGGGGGTAATCGTTTTTAAGATACTTTTTAACGGTATTGCGAGAGAGGTTAAGCTCACGCGCAATTTCACTGATATTTTTACCCTGTACGAAATGGCGGGTACGAACTTTATTAATGGTTTCCATGCAAATCACCCAAGCAATCCCCGCAGTAAAATGCGGGAGTATGACACAAAACTAGGGTGGTCATTTTTGCACGCTGATTAACAAAGTAGTTGCAATAGTTGGACCAAGACGACAAAATGGTCAAAAAAGCCCATAAAATAACCATCACAAGAGGATGCACCCATGAAAAAACTTCGCATTGCATTTTGGCTGCTGGCATCAACATTCACTATGTCTTTGCCAGCACAAGCGATTGAACTGAACAATCAAGAGGCTTTAGCGGGCATTAAGGAAATTAAGGTTGTTTACGATATTCGTAAAGCCAATCCCCAACTCTTGTTAGCCTACCTAAAAGGAATCGAGAGTAACCGCAATAACTTGACGCTTGAAGGGGTGAAAGCGACCCAGCGGGTGGTGTTCATTGCCGATGCGGTTAAGTACATCACCACCAAGCCCTCAGAAGAGGTGAGTATAGAGCATGGTGATTTGTTACCAAAAATTGCCGAACAGATTAAACGACTAAAATCTTTGGGTGTTGATATGGAAGTCTGTAGCGCAGCAACGGCCGCATATAAAATCGACAACGCAACGATTCTGCCAGAAATTAAAGTGGTACGTTCAGGTTTCTTATCGGTTATGGGCTGGCAAGCTCAAGGTTATCAGCTGGTTCCAGTCTATAACTAAAATTTGAAATGACTTAGATAAGCCAAGCGTTGCGTTAAATTGAGTGGGTAAATGAAGCGCATGTACATGATAAAAGATGAAACAGCAATGACACAAGACGTTCAGGAAGCATTATTGGCTTGGAAAGAATACCAAGAAACAGGCTCACATGTAACTTGGGATGAGACTAAAACTTGGATGAATAGCTGGTTTACTGATAACGAATTGCCAGCACCCACATGCCACGCTTCTTTCATTATTTGTAAATAATGAGAATATTTGGCATCTTTCATGTATCACGCTCCAGCATCGAATAAGTGAAAAAGTGTTTAACTAAATTAACACTGTAATCAAATAATTGTTCAGACAATTCAACACATTTTGATTGAATGATTCATTTGGGTTAGACGGTAGACGCAACCAAATGTTCCCTAAATTATTGCTCAAGGACATTATTGGTAAACTGAGCGCACTATTCTGAATAAAAAATATCGGTTCGTCCAAGCAAAGATGCGTGTACATCTTATTTGATAGGCGCCACGAGAGAAATTTGCACCAAAAAACAACAGTTATTGAGTAGGTCCTTGTCTTAATTCTTCATTAAGATATACAATGTATCTCATAAAACAGGAGTCTATGATGAGTTCAACTATGGTGCATGTGCGTATCGACGAAACGATTAAACAACAAGCTTCAGAAACACTACAAGCAATGGGATTAAGCCTTTCCGATGCTGTACGTGTGTTTTTAACACGTGTAGTGGCAGACAAACAAATTCCCTTTGATTTACGTGTCCCAAACAATGATACTGTTGCAGCTATGAAAGAGGCGGATGAAATTGTTGCTTCACGTATGGCTCGCTTTTCTAAGGTGGATGAACTGATTAATGACCTTGAAAAAAACAGCCAACAATAAACGTACTCAGCTACCTCGAACTACTGATTACACAAAGGCGTTTTTAAAAGATTGGGAGCGTTTGTCGCATTCAGGTCGTTATGACATGAATAAGCTTAAAGCTGTGATGATGTTATTAGCTGCTAACGATGCGCCTTTACCAGCTGAGTGGCTTGACCATCGTCTTACAGGTAACTGGCAAGGTTATCGAGAATGCCACGTAGGTGGTGACTTCTTATTAATTTACAAACTGGTAGAAAACACCAAGTTTTCAATGATAGTTTTCACTCGCGCCGGAACTCATTCGGAACTGTTTGCTTAAACAGCGTTTCAAGCTGCGCTAGTTGTTCCGTAAAGAGGGTTATAGCATTTGCAATACATTTAACAACATTTATTGTCGAAGTAATAAATTAGCCGATTTATGGCAAAAGCATAGCCTACTTTTGCACACTGACCGGACAAGTTTATTGACGAGAAACCGGACAAACCAAGTTACGTCAGACACAATAGGTTGCGTTATAATTTATAATAAAGTCATTCAGAGTTAGGAGCCTACGAGATGGGATTTGCGGAGCTTATCGAGCAACTAAACGAGTTGCCTGCTGACAAACAAGCTGAAGTAATCGACTTTGCTCATTTTGTTGCACAAAAATACCGTAACATGAACATGGAAAAGACCTTAGCTGATTCAAGTTTAGCCGATTTCTTCGTTAATGGTATCGTACCTGCGTTTCAGCCAATGAGCAGAGAAGAAGCCAATGCGCGATAAGGCGTTTGTTGATACCAATATTTGGTTATATGCACTATTTACGAACGCAACTCAAGATTTACGAAACTCGCAAGCTAAGCAATTCTTGTCGGGACTTGTTCGTCCATGCCTAAGCACTCAAGTGATTCGGGAAACCTGCAGTAACCTGATGAAAAAAGCCAACACACCAGAAAGTACGATACAAGCTTTATTAACTGGCTGGTATCGTGATTGTGAAGTCATTGAAAGCTCACTGGCTCAATCCCTGCTAGCCTCTCGACTAAGACAGGATTACCGCTTTAGTTATTGGGACAGCCATGTTGTGGCTGCTGCTTTAGATGGTGGTTGTACCAAACTTTATTTATTCTGAAGACATGCAACATGGATTGGTTGTCGAGAATATCTTGGTTATTCAAAACCCGTTTCTAAGTTTTGGAATTGAAGGCCATTAAAACGAGATTTAAGACACTTACATAGATCTATTGTCATCGTAATAACTTAACATGCATCCTAATAAATCAGATAGCATCAAGGTAGAATGAATTGTCAGCAATGTTAACGACAGCGCTAGTCATAGTTGCTCTAGCAGTTTTAGCCGTGATAGTGCAGAAGATTAACCGCTGATGCAGTCATCACCAGACTCAAGCAGCGCAGTAGAAAGATGGAACAGTCAGACTTTACTTTCGACAAGGTTCGTTGTCGAAAGTAATAGTTGGACTATTAAGTCGTTGAAACCTCTACAAATTCACTT
>CAZFLX010000057.1:0-3096 GCA_964519885.1 uncultured Francisella sp.
CCATCCGCATCGGCATAGGCAACAATTAAGTAAGAATGAACCGCTGAATTAATCGCAAATAACACACCGAACGCCAATAACCCTACTAGCACGACCGTTTGCGCATTCCAAGACAGACTCATCGCCATCAACAGAGGAATGGATGCCAGCAGCAACGCCCAGAGTACCGCAGTTTTTGCCGTTGGGTTTTGCTGTTTACCCAACCACTGTGGCGTGGTGGCTTGTACCATGCCATAACCGATAATCCATATCGCCATAAAACTACCAATTTGCGTATGCGACCAACCCAAGACACTGGCAGCAAACACAGGCAAGGCAACGACAAACCAGACATCGCGTGCGCCAAAGAGGAAAAAACGCGCTGCAGATAGCCAATTCACCGCCGATGAGTGAGAAAACATCTGCGCAAACTTAGGTTTATGACTGGCTTTACCCAAAGCAGCATCGAGGGTGAAGAGTGAAATTAGCAGCGCGATACCGAGCAGTACCATCATTGCCCACATGGCTTGAGCAAACCCGAGCCACTCCAGTAAGACTGCACCTAAAAAGAAACCGACACCTTTCAAGGCGTTTTTAGAACCCGTTAACAGCGCTACCCAGCGATAAAGCCGACCATCGGCATCACTGGCGAGCGCTTTAATCGAGCTTTTGGCGCTCATTTTATTCAGGTCTTTGGCAATCCCCGATAATGCCTGAGCCACCATCACATAGGCCACACTCAACCAAGCCTCTGGCACGGTGAGCATTGCCAATGCAATCATTTGAATGCCCAGCCCTAAATTCATGGTGACGTTTAAGCCTGCCCTAGCACCCAACCAACCGCCCAATAGATTGGTGACAATGCCAAAAAACTCATAGAACAGAAACAACATCGCCAATGCCAGCGGGCTGTAGCCCAACTGATAAAAATAGAGCAACACCAACATGCGTAAGGCACCGTCGGTGAGGGTAAAAGCCCAATAATTACCCGTGACAATGGCATATTGTTGTTTCAAGTTCATCACCCTCTCCTAGCCTTAGCCTGCTAAGGCCTGATTGGCACGTCCGACCTTCATCGTCAGTTCCATCATGCGTTGCATATAACCAATTTCATTGTCATACCAAGCCAAAACTTTAACCTGTGTGCCGTTAATGACGCGCGTTGATAAGGCATCAATCACCGATGAACAGGTTTCGCCTTCGTAGTCTACCGATACCAGGGGCAGTTCTTCATAACCCAAAATATCTTTTAGGTAGGTTTCTGACGCTTCCTTAAACAAGCGATTCACCTCCTCCACCGAGGTTGGACGTTGCATTTCCATCACCAAGTCAGTTAACGAAGCATTCATAAAGGGAACACGCACGGCAATACCATCTAAGAGACCGTTTAACTCAGGAAAAATACTGCCAATCGCCGATGCTGATCCTGTCGAAGTCGGAATCAAGGATTCAAAAGAAGAACGTGCGCGTCGCCAATCCTTATGACCATGATCGACCACTTTTTGCGTATTGGTGCGGTCATGCATGGTGGTAATCGAACCGTGAGCAATACCGATCTGTTCGTGCAATACTTTAATGACAGGCGCGATGCAATTGGTGGTGCAGGAAGCGGCGGTAATCAGCTTGTCTTCGCCCGCGACAAAAATATCGTCATTAATGCCCATGACAATGTTTTTCACCCCTTCTTTGAAAGGCGCAGCAACGATCACTTGTTTCACGCCTTGATCGAAATAAGGCTGAACCTGCTCACGGGTACGAAATTTACCCGTACACTCCAATACCACATCGACATTCAACGCACCCCAATTAAAATCAGACAATGCTTTATGTGACGAATAGCCGATACGTTGATTGCCAATGATAATGGCATCATCTTCAGCTCTCGCTTTATGCTGCCAACGACCATGCGCTGAGTCGAAATTCAGCAAATGTGCTGAACCAGCGGCATCGGTAGCAATCTCATTAATGTGTACAAACTCAATATCTTCCCAACCAAACGCCTGACGTAAGCCCAAACGCCCCATGCGACCAAAACCGTTAATCGCCACTCGAATCATCTTTAATCTCCTAACTTTGAGTTCAATCGGTAAAAGAAAGCCCCAACAACGGGGCTAACGATCAACTTAATTACCTTGCTCATAAAACAAGAAAGTGCTGTTCACATTACGTGGATTCCAGCTTTCATAATGCTTTAAGTGTTTGAATTGAGGTAAGTCTTTAGATTTAGCGGACACTTCGTCAATACTGCCCATATCTGAAGCAGCTTTGCCAACCACGTCATTTAAGTAATCTAAATAATCACCCGTTTCAGCTTTTGCTTTTACCATATCCGCCACTTTACCGTGACCTGGAACGACTTTAGCCGTTGGGTAAGCTTTCATCAGCTCATGCACAGCGGTGCGCCAAGTTTTGGGATTAGACCAACCGGGATGAATACCGATCATGCGATCTAAATAGACATGGTCACCACTGAACAGTACATTGGCTTGAGGCAAATATACCGTGACGTCACCAGGAAAATGCGCGTCGGCGAAGTATTTAACCAGCACCTCTGTGCCACCAATGCTCACTTTATGTTCATCAGCTGCGATGGGTTTAGCTGATGTCACCGCTTCTGTACCTTTCATCTGATCACCTAGGGTTTTCGTCAAAGATTCAATTTGACCCTTAGCCAATTTTTTCTGCGTGTCTACCGTGCGTTGTAGCGCGATAATTTCTGCACCCTTGCCAGCAAAGTAGCCATTACCCAACCAACGATGATCTTGGCTACCGGTATTAATCACCGCTACGATGGGTTGTTTCGTCACTTGTGCTGCTGCTTTTTCCAGTGCTTTTGCCGCGGTGAACGAAGCACCTGAATCAATCAAAATCGCACCCTTGTCCGTCACCACCAAACCGTGATTAGAATTCAAACCCAAATTATCAATGGTACGGTCATCCGTCGGTCCGACAAACGCATAGACGTTATCTGCAACTTTATCGAATTTCACCGTTATTGGTGCTGCCAGCACCGATGTTGATACAAATCCCGCCAGTGCGGTTATTAACCAAAGTGGTTTCATGCAGTTCTCCTTGTTATAAAACCGAGTTGTTCATTCTATGAATGACCAATTAACA
>CAZFLX010000058.1:0-2912 GCA_964519885.1 uncultured Francisella sp.
CAAGTCTGGATGACGGCAATTGCTGCATTGCAGCCGTTGAGAAAGCAGTCCATATGTATGCGCGCGGCGAACCCATCTTGCGCATGACCGGTGTTGATGGTCAGCACGCCAGCGCAGGGTTTGCGCTGCCATAGACTCTGGGTGAGCCGCCCCTGTCAGGCGGTCAAGATTTGTACCGACGATGAGTTCCAAGCAGACCATTCTGGATCGCGAGTTGTTCACGCAGGCACTTCGCCACATGGGTGAGGAAGACCTGCTCTACCTCAACCGGATGGTGGTCGAGCGTTTGAACCTGCTGGCCCAGGCCAGGAGCACGGTGGAGCTGGCACAGTTCGCCGAGGGTGACCTGGTCCACTTCACGGCCACCGATGGCAGCCTCAAGCACGGCGTTGTGCTGCGCCTGAACAAGAAGACCGCCAGCGTGCGCACCGACGAAGGCCAGAACTGGAAGGTCTCCCCGGGCCTGCTGCGCAAGACGGCCACCCGATGAACAAGCGCCAAGCGCGCAGTGTCTGGGTCAGACAGCCGGCTGCCAGCGGTGCGGCAAGAGCTCCTCGATGCAGCTGGCCTTGTGCGTGGGCAGCCGGGTGAGCACGTCCTTGAGGTAGGCATACGGGTCGTGCCCGTTCATGCGCGCTGACTGGATCAGGCTCATGACGGCCGCCGCTCGCTGACCCGCGCGCAGGCTGCCGGCGAACAACCAGTTCGAGCGCCCCAGGGCAATGGGCCTGATTCGATTCTCGATCCAGTTGTTGTCAGGCGGCAATTGCGGGTCATCGACGAAGCGCGTGAGCGCGGTCCATCTCTTGAGACTGTAGTCCAGGGCCTTGGCCGTGGCCGAGTTGCCCGCCACCTGCTGGCGTTGCAGCACCATCCACTGGTGCAAGGCGTCCAGTATCGGGCGGCTGTGCTGCTGGCGCACCTGCAGCCGTTGCGGTGCCGTCAGAGCTTGGACTTCCCGTTCGATCTCATAGACCCGGGCGAACTGTGCCAGGGCGAACTCGGCGATCTGGCTCTTGTTGGCCGCGTGCAGGTCGAAGAACTTGCGCCGGGCGTGTGCCAGGCAGCCGGCTTCTGTCACGCCCTGGCTGAAGCTGGCTTTGTACCCGGCGTAGTCGTCGCAGATCAGACTGCCGCGCCACTCACCCAGGAAGGCTCGGGCGTGCTCGCCGGCGCGGGATTCGCAGAAGTCGTACACCACGGCGCGCGTGGCTTCAAATGCCCCTGGGGCATAAGCCCACAGATAGGCCCGGTGCGTCTTGCCGTTGCCCGGCTTGAGCATGGCCACCGGCGTCTCATCACCGTGCAACACCCGGTGCCTGAGGATCTCGGTCTTGAGGGCATCGACCAGCGGCTGCAAACGCGCGCCGCAGGTACCCACCCATTGCGCCAGGGTCGAGCGAGGGATCGCCAGACCGGCGCGACCAAAGATGTTCTCCTGGCGGTACAAGGGCTGGTGATCGGCGTACTTGGCCACCAGCACCTGTGCCAGCAGGCCCGCTGTCGGGATGCCTTTGTCGATGACGTGGGCGGCCACCGGTGCTTGTGTGAGGGTCTGGCACTTCGCGCAGGCCCACTTGCCCCGGATGTGGCGCTCCACTGTGAAGACGCCGGGCACGTAGTCCAGCTTCTCGGCCACATCCTCGCCAATGCGCTTGAGTTGGCAACCGCATTGGCATGTCGTGGACGTGGGTTCGTGGCGGATCTCGCGTCGTGGCAGATTGGCCGGCAGCGGCGTGCGCTTGGGCTGCTTGTCGGTGACCGGCTGCGGCGGGCGCAGTTGCCCGATCTCATGCTCAACGGCCGCCAGATCGCTGTCGAGTTCTTCTTCCAGCAGGTTGCGCTGCTCGGCGCTGTGGCGCTCGGACTTGGCCGCGAACTTCAGCCGCTTGAGCAGTGCGCATTCATAGGCGAGCTTCTCGTTCAGAGCCCGCTGGTGACGCAGTTCGGCCAGCAGGCGCTGGCTGACCTGGCGCAGTTGCTCTGCATCCAGTTCGCTCAGGGCTTGCTCGTCGATCACCATGGACAGCAGTGTGCCCGCGCGTGCCGTGCAAGGCCATTGGCACATCTCCCAATTGCAGCGACGACTCCCTCACAGGGAAGATTCAGATCACGGTGATGGCGCCTTGCGAGCCCATGCGCTGCCAGGGCAGACCCAGCACCAGCGCGTTGAGCTGGGTGTGTTCCAACGCCACGTTCGGACTGCCCGGCGGCGCCCAGACGAACTTGCCCTGGTGCAACCGGCGCGCAGCCAGCCACAGACCCACGCCGTCGTGCACCAGGATCTTCAAACGGTTGGCGCGCTGGTTGGCAAAGACGTAGGCATGGTGCGGGTGGGCAGCGCCAAAGGTGGCGATCACCCGGGCCAGGGCGGTGTCGGTACCCGCGCGCATGTCCAGCGGAGCGGTGGCCAGCCAGGCCGCATCGATACGGATCACCGCAACAGCTCGCGCAGCATCTGGGCGCACTGCGCCGCGGCCGACACTGGCCATTGCATCGTGACGGTCGCTCCAGCGCGCTGGATCTCCACCCGGATGAGGTCCTGGCTGGGGCTGGCCTGCGTGGGCGCGGGTGTGACCGGGGATGCGACCGGCCCCGGTGCCACGGTAGGCGCCAATGGCAACGCCACGAAGGCTGGTGTTCTCAGCGAATCCTGTTCACGACTGAGGCTCTGCTCCCGCAGCCAGCGATGCACCATGTTCGGATGCAGGCCATGGCTCAAGGCCACGCCAGCCACTGAGGCCCCTGGCTCACGGGTTCGTGCCAGAACCGACGCCTTGAAAGCGGCGCTGTACTCGCGCCGCAGCCGGCGCTCTCCATCGATCAATCGTTCCATCGTCTCCACGATCTCCTTCGTGGGGACGATCCTCGATTACTGCCCTCGATTCAAGATGGGTTCACCGCGCGCATAC
>CAZFLX010000059.1:0-2540 GCA_964519885.1 uncultured Francisella sp.
TTGTCGAAAGTAATAGTTGGACTATTAAGTCGTTGAAACCTCTACAAATTCACTTTTAAACCAGGTTTATCGTCGCCATGCTCTGGTTATTCTGCCCAGTTTTCGATGGTTAACCCTGATACTCGTGCAAATTCTCTAACATTATTCGTAATTAAGATCGCATTTAAGCTTAAAGCATGTGCTGCAATCAGCATATCGTAACTGCCGATGAGAGTACCTTTATTTTCTAGAGCGGTTCTTACGTCACCATAGACTGCAGAGGCTTGTTGATCGAATTCGAAAATATTCAGTGGTGATAAAAAGGTTTCAACTGCTAAGGTAAGTTTAGAGCTATTCTTTTTCTTAACGCCATAATAGAGTTCGGCTGAGGTAATGGATGATATGCCGATGGTTGCAGTTTTAGCCGCTTGTTCAAATTTATCGATTAGCTCAAAATCTTGTGCCTTGACAAGGTAAGAAACTATATTGGTGTCGAGCAGATAAATCAAAACAAATCTCTGTGTTGTAAAGGGAGTTGTTCTCGCACCAAATCTAAGTTTGAAAGCTGTGGTAAAGCACGACGCATGGCATTCCAACCCACTACATTATCTGGGTAAGTATCTTTTGTTTCGATTTTGATTTCAGCATCAGGCAGTTGCTTAAGAAATGAAAGTAACTGTTGCCAAACAGCGTCAGTTTTAACGTTCAATGTTAAGGTGTGCATGCTCGTTCCCTCCAGCCTATCGTTCCTGGTATTTTACCACATCAACTAGATTGACAAAACAAACCCCAGATTTTGAACAAATTACCGATCTAATTTAAGGTGGTAACCATTAAAAGAACTGAATGGGTCGAATCTGCCGGTACGCCAGAAGCGCCACCGCTCCTGCGCCAGTGCCGCTTAATTAGGCGTGGCGAGAAGCAGTCAGTATCAACGCAGAAGATGCGCCTTTATCTGCTGAGTGGCTAGACCATCGTCTTTCAGGTAACCGGCAGGGTTATCGTGAATGCCACGTAGGTGGTGATTTCTCATTAATCTACAAATTGGTAGAAAACATCAAGTTTTCAATGATCGTTTTTACTCGCGCTGGAACTCATTCAGAACTCTTTGCTTAGTCAGCTTTTTGGTTGCGCTAGTTGTTCCGTAAAGAAGGTTATTGCCTTTTAACGGAACGTAAACCGTAAGCGTGAAGTAAACTGGTTAAGGTTTGCAGTGTGGGATTACCTTTATCGCTTAGGATGCAGAAAAGTGTTTGCAAATTCAATCCTGTTTCACCAGCCACTTCTTTCATGCCCTTGGCTTCAGCGATATTTCGCAAAGCCATCATCAGCATGGCAGGATCTGGGTCTTCCATGGCCATTTCTAAATAAGCAGTAGTGGTATCGGGACTATCTAAATAATCACTGGTACGAAATTCAGCTGTTGCCAATTTGTGTACTCCTATCTTCAAGCCAGTAGACACTCCGCTAAGATTCGTTTGCCCGATCAAAGATGAGTTGGTTAAAAACTTTTGGATCAGCCAACGCCCAAATGTTGACATAAACGCTCTTCGACAAGCTTCATTTCAGATTCAGTAAGTCTGGTTAGAAAGGCCTCTTGCTGAATTCGGCTCAAATCAAGCGTGCAGAGTTCATTGATGCAAATATCACTGTCTTGTAACAACTTTTCGCGCGCCTCAATACGAACCCTGATACGCCCTGATGCTAGTTTGGTTGTTAAGGGGATTACCGTAACCCCCTTGAAATGGATTTGTTCTAACACCCGATTTGCAATGTCATTTTGAATAATCAGGGCAGGACGCACTTTGCCAAACTCACTGTTATATTGTTTGCCGAGGTTGACAAGGTAAATATCGCCGCGTCGGATCATTTCGCTAGGTCTTCAACAACCGTTTCAATCGCTAAAAAGTCAGCATAGCTCTCGGCACCCAGTGCTTGCGCATTTTCACGTAAATATAACTCTGCTTCTACCAACTCACGAACTCGATAATAAATGTCGATCGGCAGTAATACACTTTTCAATACGTGCTTACGTCCATCTTCAATAAATAGCACTTGGTTTGAACTGAGTAGTGCTGGTTTACGCAAAATATCTGAACTCGTCACAAGATTCATATCTTATACCTTTGAATACACATTTTTCTGCCATCATAAGACACATAGATATAAAAATAACAAGCCAAGGTGTCCCACGTCAATTGCTTTGTCCGATTTCGCGTCCAATCTGTCCCGATAAGCCACATAATCCTGCACTTCAGGGCAGTTATCGACATTGCCTTGATATTCGTACAGCCATGCTTCACCAAAACGGGTATTGAGAGCTTTGCGCACATCGGTGCTTTTTTCTGGTTGATGCGGGCGATAGCCTTCTAAATAATCGAGATTTCTTAGGGTTCGTTCATTAACAGCATAGACTTCACACACCACGCCCTGCTCGGATGGCCAACATTTGGCACCCAGAAACCAGTCTAGATCAAAACAGCGTATGTCGTATCGAGTTTCGGATCCCATATAAATGACAAAGCCACCTGAAGGTGGCCTGTCGCCCCAAGAGCGAACTA
>CAZFLX010000060.1:0-2511 GCA_964519885.1 uncultured Francisella sp.
TTGGACTCATCAGGTCATCTCCCGCTGTCACCCATCAAGTAGCGACATCATGGCAAGTTAACTTAACACATCGTCATGCCTTAGTCAGTTTAGGTTTGTTAATCGGACTATTAATCACACTACCGCTCATTGCCACTTGGTTCATCAATCCGACATTAGCCATGATTGATCATCTATTTAGAACGGGCGCTTTGGTGTTTGGCGGTGGTCATGTGGTACTGCCCTTACTTTACGATGGTTTTCATCAATTTGGCGTCAGTGATGATATTTTTCTGGCTGGTTATGGCGTCACGCAAGCCATGCCAGGCCCTTTACTTAGTTTTGCCGCCTTCTTAGCCGCCGTTGTACCACAAACCTCGCTCCCCATGTGGATGATGGCCGTCATTGCCAGCGTCGCTATTTTCTTGCCCTCGCTGTTACTTGTCATCATCGCTTTGCCCTACTGGCAGAGATTAATGCAATCCGCTCGTTGGCGACAGGTATTATGGGGAATCAATGCAGGTGTGGTCGGTTTATTACTGGCTGCCCTATTGAATCCAATTGCGTTACACGCCTTACACACAGCATGGGATATGCTCTGGTTAGCATTAGCCTTGGCCTTACTAACCGTCTTTCGCTGGCCATTATGGGCTTACGTCTTACTTTGTGCTTTAGCAGGTATGTTACTTAGCTATGCCATAACGGTCTAATAAAACTGAAAAACAATCCAATCAATATTAGAATGAGTCATCATTCTGTCGATTGTGCAACATCTTTACTGTGTTATCGATTCATAGAAACATGATAGTGTGGATCTTCCGAAACATTCACTTCGACCAAGTCTTTGGCTTTCGTTAACAATGCTTGGCATTCAGGACTCAAATGTTTTAAAACCAATTTCTTGCCTTTCGCTTGGTAACGCTCAGTGAGTTTATCAATGGCCTCTACACCAGAATGGTCGTAGACACGCGAGTATTTAAAGTCAATCTTCACGCATTCAGGATCGTTTTCTATGTCAAACTGTTCGGAAAAATGATGGGCAGAAGCAAAAAATAAGGGACCATGTACGTGATAAATCACCTTACCATCTGGCTGAACTTTACGATCTAACATCACCTTTTGTGCATGTTGCCAAGCAAAAACCAGTGCCGCCATCACCACCGCTAATGAACCGGCAGCGGCGGATACCATTCCCGGACGACCACCAAAAGTCGAGGTTATGAAAGCAACAATGACAACTGCAAATAAGCCCGCTAACGGATGAACACCGGCCACAATAGCAAAGGCAAGGGCTTCAGGCACTAACGCCATGGCTACAGTGATGCCGGCCAATATATTAGTTTTATGAGACAACCAGTTAGTATTCATGGGAAAAAACCCTAAATTTCATTCAACAAAAAATCATAAATAACAACATAACCCATTAATTACAATGGAATTTCCTCTGAAGAGTCTGACTTAACCTTTATTATACTTAAGTCATATAGTCAGTTGTTATTCATCCAGGCGACGTTTAATACTGATGATGAGATAAGCTAAGGCACCAGAGAAGAGGATCAGTCCCCATTCCATCCAGCCAATAGCCGCAGTACCAAAACCTGTTTGTAGCAGCGGTACATAGGTGATTAGCAGCTGACAACTCATCACCAATAGAACAGTCACCCACAAGGCTGGTATCGCCATAAATGTTTGGCGAGTGAGGGTTGAACCATAAAGGTTACGACTAAAAAACAGATAATAAACCTCAAGTAATACCAGCATATTCATGGCAATGGTACTGGCTTGTGCATGACTGTAATCATATGCCGCAGCTAAAGAATAACTTCCATAAACTAATGTAAAGAACAGGCCACCAACAAACGCCATTTGCCAAGCTAAGGCGCCAGAAATTAAGGATTCGAAACGGTTGCGTGGTGGTCGTTGCATGGCATTTGCTTCTAAGGGTTCGTAGAGCAAGGCAATACCGAGCGTTACCGCTGTGACGAGATTAATCCATAAAATCTGTACAGGAGAAATGGGTAAGGTTAGCCCCCATAACAGAGCCACTAGAATGGTTAAGGCTTCCGCTGTATTCGTGGGCAAGGTCCAGCGGACCACCTTGCGGATGTTGTCGTATGCACGCCGTCCCTCTTGTACCGCCGCCACGATTGAAGCAAAGTTGTCATCTGCCAGCACCAAATCTGATGCTTCCTTGGCTACTTCACTGCCTTTGTTACCCATAGCAATGCCCACATCAGCGCGTTTTAAGGCTGGTGCATCATTAACGCCGTCACCTGTCATGGCAACCGTTAATCCTAAAGATTGAAATGCCATCACCAAGCGCAGTTTATGCTCTGGGCTGGTGCGAGCGAAAATATCGGTATGCGGGATTTGTTCAAGTAGTGCTTCGTCAGTGAGTTGCTCAATTTCTTGTCCCGTCATCACGATACGGGTGTTGACGAGTCCCATTTTCCGACCAATCGCTTGAGCCGTGTCGGGTTAGTGTAACCTTCTTTCTGTAATTTGATTGGCGTTTTAACCCTTGAAACTGCC
>CAZFLX010000061.1:0-2503 GCA_964519885.1 uncultured Francisella sp.
CACGATACCGAAGTGCGTTACCGTCAGCGTTATGTCGATTTGATTGTCAATCAGCATAGCCGTGAAACCTTCCGTCGCCGCTCATTGATTATTGCGGGCATTCGTCAGTTTATGATTGAACGTGGCTTTTTAGAAGTCGAAACGCCGATGATGCACCCGATTCCGGGTGGTGCGGCGGCGAAGCCCTTTGTCACGCATCATAATGCCTTAGATATGCCTTTATATTTACGTATTGCTCCTGAGTTGTATTTGAAGCGTTTGGTGGTCGGTGGTTTTGAACAAGTTTTCGAGATTAACCGTAACTTCCGTAACGAAGGTTTGTCGGCACGTCATAACCCAGAATTTACCATGATGGAATTTTACTGGGCTTATGCCGATTACAATGACCTAATGGATATGACCGAAGCCTTATTGTCTAAATTGGCTTTAGACGTAACAGGTTCTACTGAATTGAATTATCAAGGAACAGCGATTAGTTTTGCGGGTCCTTTCGAGCGTTTAAGCATTAAGCAGTCGATTCTGAAATACAACGCCGATGTAACAGCTGCTGATTTAGAAGATTTGCCTAAATTAACAGCGATTGTCGAGGCAAAAGGTTTTAAAGTATTGCCAGGTTCTGGGCTGGGTAAAGTACAAACCATTTTGTTTGAAGAAACAGTCGAACATCAACTGATTCAACCGACCTTCATTACCGAATACCCTGCGGAAGTTTCACCGCTGGCGCGTCGTAATGACACTAATCCAGAAGTTACGGATCGCTTTGAATTATTTATTGGTGGTCGTGAAATTGCCAATGGTTTCTCGGAATTAAACGATTCGGAAGACCAAGCCGAGCGTTTCTTAGAGCAAGCAAAAGCCAAAGAAGCGGGCGATGATGAAGCCATGCATTACGATGCCGACTACATCCGCGCCTTAGAGTATGGTTTGCCACCGACAGCGGGTGAGGGGATTGGTATCGACCGCTTGGTGATGTTATTGACCGACGCACCTTCGATTAGAGACGTACTGCTTTTCCCACAAATGCGTCACGAAGAACATCATTAATTTTTTCTTGTTTCGTTTTGACAATAACCCCGTTTTCGAACGGGGTTTTTTATTCGTTTAATCCGATTTCATCCGTTTGGAACTCCGTCATACCATCTTGCCATTGGCTGGCATCGAAGCCTTGAGCAGTTAACCAGGCCACCGCATCACGAGCATACAGGCAAAAAGGACCGCGACAGTAGGCAACAATCGGTTTGTCTTTCGCTAGGCTATCTGCTTTATTTGCGAGTTCGTGGATAGGTAGCGACAGTGCGTGAGGTAAATGAGCATGGGCGAATTCAGAGCTGGGTCGAACGTCAATGAGTTGAATCTGCTGTTGTTCTGCTAATACAATCAGTTCGTTGACTGATCGAATGCCCGTCGTTCGCTGTGGTGCGATATCCGTTAGTTGTTGTTGTAATTCGGGTAGTTGTTCAGCAGCTAACCGATGCAAAATCACCCAGAGCTGGGCAATGTGATCGTTGGCAATTTTGTAGCGGCGATATTTACCTTCTTGCTTCACGCGTACACACTGAGCTGATTTGAGTGCTTTTAAATGGGCACTGGTTAGGGCAATGCTCATTTCAGCTTCCTCTGCTAACTGTTCTACCGTTTTCGGTGCTTGCGCTAGGAGTTCGAGTAGTTCGAGTCGTTTGGGGCTAGCAATAGATTTGGTTAAGGTGGCAACTTGAGCGAATAGCTGGTCTTTAATCTGTCGATTGGTCATGAGGATTACCTTGAGTCAGAATGATGGTTCATTCTAACATTAATTGGATTGTTTTCCAGTTTTGTCAGAATGTTATGACATAGCTAAGTAACATACCTGCTAAGGCACAAAGTAAGACGTAAGCCCATAATGGCCAGCGAAAGATGGTTAGTAAGGCCAAGGCTAATACTAGCCAGAGTATATCCCATGCTGTGTGTAAGGTGTGTAACGCAATTGGATTCATGAGGGCAGCAAGTAATAAACCGACCACACCCGCATTGATTCCCCATAACACCTGTCGCCAACGAGCGTATTGCATTAAACTATGCCAGTAAGGCAAAGCGATGATGACAAACAGCAGCGATGGCAAGAATATCGCGACGCTGGCAATGGCGGCCATTAACCAAATGGGGAGTGATGTTTGTGGTAAGACTGCGCCTAAGAAGGCGGCAAAACTGAGCAAAGGACCTGGCATGGCTTGCGTGATGCCATAACCAGCCAGAAAAATATCATCGTTGACACCCAGTTGATGAAAGCCATCGTAAAGCAAGGGCAGTACGACATGACCCCCGCCAAACACCAAAGCGCCCGTTCTAAAGAGATGATCAATCATGGCTAGTGTCGGATTGATGAACCAAGTGGCAATGAGTGGTAGTGTGATTAATAGGCCGATTAATAAACCCAAACTGATCAAAGCATGACGATGTGTTAAGTTAACCTGCCATGATGTCGCTACTTGATGGGTGACAGCGGGAGATGACCTGATGAGTCCAA
>CAZFLX010000062.1:0-2499 GCA_964519885.1 uncultured Francisella sp.
TATTGAAAATCCGATGAAAAAAGGAGCTTCGTTCCTGAATGAATTGTTTGCTACGGGCAGCACCACGCGCCGCGCGGGCAGGGCCTGCAGCGCCGCCACCAGGGCCTGCGACGTGGCCACGCAGGGCAGCCCAGTCGCGGACTGGATGCGCGCGAGAATCGACGCCTCCAGCTCGGTGCTGTAGGTCGACACGGCGGTGCAATGGAACACCACGATGTCGACGCCCGCGTCCGCGAGCAGCTCGGCCGCCGGCTCGACATCCCGGGCCATGCCCAGCAGGCTCGCCTCCGAACTGTCCACGAGCTTCAGCCGCGTGACCGCGATGGCGATGTCGGCGGGAAGCATCGCGCGCAGTTGCGGCTCGGCGGCCTGGTTCACGGAGGGCAGCAGCACGCCGATGCGCCCGCCCGATCCGTAGTCGAGTGCTGGGGCGGTCATGCCGATGCGCCCTTCAGTTCAGCTTGAGCCCGAGCTCCTTGATCAGGGGCGCGTACTTGGCGGTCTCCCGCCGGATGGTCTCGTCCATCTCCTCGGGCGTGGTGCCCGCCGTCTCCAGGCCGAACGCCATGAGCTGGTCCCTCACTTCCTTGCGCTGCACGACCTCCACGACGTCCTTGTGGATCTTGTCGATGATTGCCCGCGGCGTGCCGGCGGGCGCGGACAGTGCATTCCACATCAACAGCTCGTAGCCCTTAAGCCCGGCCTCCGCCAGCGTCGGCACGTCGGGCAAGGCCGCGGAGCGGACCGGACCCGTCGTGGCCAGTGCACGGATCTTCCCGGACTGGATGTGCGGGACATTGGCGGCGATGCCGTCGAAGCTGACCTCGACGTCCCCCGAGAGCATTCCTTTGACGACCTCCGAGGCGCCGCGGTACGGCACCTGGACCAGCTTGATCCCGCTCTGCCGCGTGAACATCTCGCCTGCGAGCTGTGTGGACGTGGTGCTGGAGCCGTAGTTGATGCTGCCGGGCTGGGCCCGGGCGGCAGCCACCAGGTCGGCCACCGCCCTGAAGGGTGTCCGGTCGGTTGCGGTGAGCACCAGGGACTGGCGGGCGACGATCGAGATGGACGCGAAGTCCTTGATCGGATCGTAGGGCAGCCGCGAATACAGCGCCGGGTTCAGCGTGTAGGTCGAATCCAGGGGCATGAACAAGGTGTAGCCGTCGGGCGCGGCCCGGGCGGCCTCCTGCGCCGCGATCAGCGTGTTGGCCCCGCCCTTGTTGTCGACGACGACGGGCTGGCGCCACTTTTCGGACAGGCGTTGCGCGATCGCTCGGCCCAGCACGTCGGCGGGCCCACCGGCCGGGAAGGGCACGATCAGACGCACCGGCCTGGCGGGGAAGCTGGCCGCGGCCTGCGCCTGCGCAGCGGCGGGGAGGACCGGTAGCAGCAGCATCGGGACGAGCAGCGTGGCGCGCTGCGCCGCGCGGCGCAGCAGATGGAACATGGGCATGGGTGTCTCCTCTTTCTTTTGATCGCAGGGGGTCGGCGGCGCCGGGGCGGGCCGCTCAGAACCCGTACAACTGCTCGGGGTTGCGCACCAGGATCTGGTGGCGCTGTGCTCCGTCGGGCACCCAGGTCAGCATCTGGTCCAGCAGGTCCGTGGTGTTGGGCATCTCGCCCTTGAACGAGACGTGCGGCCAGTCGCTGGCCCATACCAGGCGGTCCGGCCGGGCGGCCAGCAGCGCCTGGACGTAGGGCACCATGTCCTCGTAGGGCGGAGGCAGCGCCGACATCCGGTAGCCGCAGGACAGCTTGACCCAGCACCGCCCCGTGTTCACCAGCCTCAGCAGCGCCTGGAAGCCAGGCTGCCCCACGCCGTCTCCCGGCCTGAGCGAGCCCATGTGGTCGATCACGACGTCGGTGGGCAGTTCGCGCAGGGTGGGCTCCATCTCGGCCAGCGGAGCTCGGCCCTGGTCATCCATGACGTGGAGCTGCACATGCCAACCCAGGCGGGCGATGCGCGCCGCCAGCGCGGGCATCTCGGCCAGCGGGACGGCACCTGCATGGCCGATGTTGTAGCGCACTCCCCGCACGCCGGCTTCGTGCAGGCGGTCCAGTTCGGCATCCTGCACCTCGGCCCGCAGCGCGACGATGACGCGCGCCGGCCGGCCCAGCTCGGCCACCGCCTCCAGGTGCCGCCGGTTGTCGGTGCCATAGCCGCTGGGCTGCACGAGCACCAGGCGCTCGACGCCCAGGGTGTCGTGCAGCGCGCGCAGCCGCGCCGGCAAGGCGTCGGGCACATCGAAGGCGCGCGTCGCGGCCACGGGATAGCGGTCGGCGGGGCCATAGACATGCACATGGCAATCCGCGGTCCCCGGCGGGCAGATCAGCCTGGGCTTGCGGGGAGCGGGATCGGGAGGCTGGCACAGCGGAATCTCCGCGGAAGCTCGCGCGCTCGTTGCAGGCGACGGGCCGCTCATTCGAAGATCCGATCCTCGTGCAGGGGTCTCCTCGTTTTCAGTGCAATAAGTGACGGTACGCAAAGCTAGCACTGGC
>CAZFLX010000063.1:0-2431 GCA_964519885.1 uncultured Francisella sp.
GGCAGTTTCAAGGGTTAAAACGCCAATCAAATTACAGAAAGAAGGTTACACTAACTTCGTTTACTTTCGCATCATCGATAACCTGCATTTGATTTTGCATGCTTGCCTTCACTAAGGGGCTAATGATGGCATTGGCTTTTTGGTAATCAGCGGTTAGTGACTTAGTTAGTTGATTGTTGTTTTGCAGCTCCGCCTGCACCACATCACTTTTGAACTTGCCTACCATTTGCTCTAACTTGAGTTGACTTACAGCCAGCTCGTCTTGCTTTTGGTTAAGGTCTAACATGAGTTTGGTTTGGTGTTCCATTGCTTGAAGGTATTGCTCAAATTGCTTCGCTTGTTTTTCCTCGAACTCAACCACGACCTCTGTTTCAAAACGAATGCGATCGCCGAGCTGTTGAGTTTGGTGTTGCTCGCTTTTTTCCAAAAGTAAGGCGGCCGACAAAACGGCAATATCTTTGGATGTTGAGTTGCCTTGGTTGGTTTGCAAAAGACGCTCCCGAACTTCTACATACTTTCCGGTTTGTTTTGCAGCATTTGCTAAGGCTCGTTGCTTGGCTATCTCTTTTCCCTTCTCAACTGGGAAGTCGAGTACATAGGTCTCAAACACACCCTTAGCGGTGATTTCTTGACCGTTAGCTGATCCCATGAATCCAAGTAGGATGGTTGCGAGAATCGAAATCGCATTTAAACGCGTTTTACGGCTGTTTTTTGCTTTACTGGTATTCATGATGCTTTTTCCTAGTATCTTTGAATTTTGGCCTATTTCTGT
This sequence comes from uncultured Francisella sp., assembly GCA_964519885.1. Lineage (GTDB taxonomy): Bacteria > Pseudomonadota > Gammaproteobacteria > Thiomicrospirales > Thiomicrospiraceae. Next base: position 773 of record CAZFLX010000063.1, read on the forward strand.
GGCTTATTTGGGGGTCGATGAAGTGGTTCAGCTTTCCATTTTCCGATCTCAAATCATTTTCCAGCACAATGGCCGTCTCGGAACTCGATCATCATGTAGGTGACGACCTCCTCCCCTTTCTTCTCGAATTGCTGTTTAACCACGTTTCCGCCGTTAAGTTTTTTAGCAAAGAAGGAAGATCGTAGCGAGTTAAATTTCTTCGAACCTTCCATTCCTAAATCCTGCGAGAACTTGACTTGAGTAATTTCCCCGGCGACTGTTTTTGCCATGTTTTTGATGAGGCTAAACGTAGCAACCATTTCGGCTGCCTCCTCCGTCTCCCCTACTCCCGAAGCCACAAAGCACAAACTTCCACTATCTGTTCCATTTTTGAAGCCTGTGTACCAGCTTGGTGCTAATTTTGATTCTTGATCTTCTGACAGGACTCCAGCGGATACCGCCACCCCTGCAACGATTGCTAATAATTTTTTCATATCTTTTCCCTCTATTCTCTTAGTTATGATTATCTTTTATGTGTAAAAATTGTCAGCTTAAAACATAACTAACTGCATGAATTTGGGAATTTTTTTATCTGTTTGTCAGGCAAACGAATCACCGCTCAACAAGGGCTTTTTACATGAAATTCCGTCAACAAGAAATCACTCAGTCGATTAGTGCCGCTAAAGCTGATATCCGCGAACGATCAGGACGACGCATTGAGAAAAACCTTCCTTCCCAATTATCTTCCGCAAGATTACGCACGCGTAAAGATCCATTTAAATCATTTGGCCAAAAGTGCGTGAACCCATGTTAATAAGCTCACTTAAAATACCGACAGAACAATCGTTCTATTTTAGTGCTTCTGTTATAATCAGCCTCATTGCCTAAACTTTCTGTCGAGTTAGGTCTATCCATTTCATTGTTTCAACCAAGAGCCATCTCACTTGACCGATACTCAAGCCCCAACCCACACTGATGCCTACATTCAGCTGCAAACCCAGATAGTCGCGGCATTAGAAGCCTTGGCTGCCTTCCCTGGCTTTAGACAACGCAAAGCACAGCGTCACATGATTGGTGATATTGCCAGAACCATGATGACATCGGGACTAGAGCATCCCATCATGGCAATTGAAGCAGGTACGGGTACAGGTAAGACTTACGGTTATTGTTTGCCCTTAATTCCCATTGTGCAATTAATGGAAAAACGCTTAGTCATTTCCACGGCTACGGTTGCTTTACAAGATCAGTTATTTCAGCATGATTTGCCGATGCTCAAACAACAAACGGGTTGGGAGTTTAGCTATTTGTTAGCCAAGGGTCGCCGCCGTTACTTATGCCCGATGCGTTTGCTCAGTGCGGTATCAGGGCAGCAAACCGCGTTATTTGAATCGAATGATGTGGTGGTGGACTATGCGCAGAAGCTTAAAGTTGCTATGGATGCGGGTTGGGCGGGTGATTTAGATGAGCTTTCCTTTAGTTTACCCTCTAGTGTTCACCAAGCCTTTACCACCGATGCCGCCGGTTGTACCAATCGTAAATGTCAGCATTTTGATATCTGTCCTTACTTCACTGCCAAAAAGCATATGTTAGAGGCGACGGTGGTGGTGACCAATCATGCCTTGCTAATTGCTGATCTCAATCTGGGTGGCGGTGTGGTATTACCCCACCCGAGTGAAAGCT
>CAZFLX010000064.1:0-2421 GCA_964519885.1 uncultured Francisella sp.
TGTCAATCAGCACCCAAAAATGACCAGGTGTCAGCGTTGAAATTTGACCACCCCAGATTCTAAAAAATTACTTCCTAATTTACGTATTTTTTCTCCTGTGTTTAAATCGGTAGGAATCATTTCCTGTTTCGATAATATCGCAATGATGTGTCAGTCTATCGAGTAGTGCGGTGGTCATTTTGGCATCACCAAAAACCTTAACCCATTCGCCGAAGTTGAGATTGGTGGTGATAATCAGTGCTGTCTTTTCATACAGTTTACTCAGTAGATGGAAGAGTAATGCACCGCCAGATTGTGCGAATGGCAAGTAACCCAACTCATCAATAATCACCGCATCCATTAAGACAAGTGACTTGGCGATATTGCCCGCTTTTCCTGCTTTGTTTTCTTTTTCCAGTTGTTGGACTAAGTCAACGGCGTTGTAGAATCTCACCCGTTTGCCGGCATGGATGGTGGCGACCCCTAATGCTGTGGCGAAGTGTGTTTTGCCTGTTCCTGTGCCACCGACAAGAATGATGTTGTGCGCTGTGTTAGTAAAGGTTGCTTGTGCAAGTTGTTGCATTCGATCAGTATTGACAGGCGTTTCTTGCCAATTGATGGTGGATAGGTCCCGGTGTGTGGGAAAGCGTGCGCTAGTGAGCTGATATTTGAGTCTTTTGGCGTTTCTATCTGCTTGCTCGGCATCCATCAGACGATCTAACCAAACGCTAATGCTCATCTCTTGTCGGGATGACTGTGCTTGAAGCTCCTGCCATGCTTGCGCCATGCCGTGCAATCCCAAGGCTTGAAGGCGCTCTGTGCGTTCACCTATGGTCATAATGGCACTCCTGATGCATAGAGGCTGTTATAGCGCGAGGGGTCAGCAATGGGATCACAGGTTAGAATAAGATTTTCTGATACGATAATAGCATTAGGCTGCTTTTTGTCGATCAGACGTTGTAATTCATTATGAACAATTGCCCCCGTGACAGCACCATAGCCCAGTACCAGATCGCAAACAACTTCAACGGTCTGCATGCCTTGTTCGGGTATCTGTAGGAGCAAATCAATAAAATCCTTATCACCACCCGACTGCTTCATGAGTATGGCTTGTACGCGTGAGATGGATGTGGGTAGTGGTATATTCTTAAACGGCAAGCCATCACGAAACGCGCCGGGTTTTTCCTTGAGCATAGGCACATAATGCCAGACATCAAAGATAAACTGATTGCGCTCAAAAGATCGTGGATGACGTGCAATCATTCCTTTATCCTTGCCGTAAATGCTCACCTGATCGGCGCTAAGATGCACTGACAACACCTGATTAACGTATTCAACTGGCACACTATAGCGATTACGATCGATGTTAATGCACGATGTGCTGTTAACCCGCTTTGCTTCTTGCGTGTAACCATCAAAGGGCATGCTGATGGCACGCAAGTTAGCTTTTTCCTGTTCAAATGCTTGCGCTACGCTCAACTCAGTTAACTCTGGATGTTTATGATTATCAGCGAGTTGCGTACAGCGCAACTTTAGCCAATCATTAAGCTCATCAAGCGAGTCGAAGGACAACATGGGTAAAAACAGGTTATTACGCAAGAACCTAACTTGTGATTCAACCTGACCTTTTTCCCAGCCTGATGCTGGGGTACAAGCAATGGGCTCAAACACGTAATGATTCGCCATTGCCATAAAGCGTTTATTGAACTCTCGGTTTTTACCGCGTAACACCGCATCCACCACGGTTTTAAGGTTATCGTAAATCATTTTATGCGGCACACCGCCGAAGAAAGCAAAAGCACGATTATGGGCATCAAGCAGCATTTCTAATCGCTCATTAGGGTAAGCCACCACAAAATACTGACGTGAATAGGCCAATCGAAAATGCGCCACTTTAACGCGTTTCTCAATACCAGCAATCTTGACGGTCTCATAACTCCAATCGAACTGACAGACCTCGCCCATAGAAAAAGACAAAGGAACAAAGGCTTTTGATGATAATGGTGTTTTATCCTCCCTGAATGCCTTTACCGCACGCTGCACACTATCGTAGGCTCCTTGATACCCCACTTCTTGCAACATGCCAAACAAGCGTTTAGCAGTTCGACGATAATGCACAGGCAACTTAGCGTCATGGTTAAGCATATCCAGCAGTTGAGGATGAAATGATCCTAATAATGGCTGCGGTTGTTTTTCTCGTTGGTAAGTAACGGGATAATCATCTTTAAGGTACTTTTTAACGGTATTGCGTGACAAGTTAAGATCACGTGCAATCTGACTGATACTCTGACCCTGCACGAGATGGCGAGTACGAACTTTATTAATGGTTTCCATGCAAATCACCCAAGCTATCCCCGTACATAAAAATACGGGAGTATGACATAAACAGGGTGGTCAAAATTGGACGCTGTTTTACCCTATAAAGTGGTCATTTTTGCACGC
>CAZFLX010000065.1:0-2338 GCA_964519885.1 uncultured Francisella sp.
GCGTTGTGAACGAAGCTGCGTTGTGAACGAAAAGGGTAAAAATGACTGATGAAAATCCGAAGCTACGTTGTGAACGAAGTTGCGTTGTGAACGAAGTTGCATTGTGAACGAAGTTTTGTTGTGAACGAAGTTTTGTTGTGAACGAAAAGGTTTTTTTAAATAGTGAAAAAAAACTATAAATCAACAACTTACGAATTTTATAGGGTTTGGCTTTAGAATTAATTAATGTACAAGGTTGTCGAAAAAAACAGTAAAATTTCACATGGTAACGAAAATCAAATTCGTTACCGATAGATAGATATGGGAACGAAAACCTAAATAAGGGGTAGGGAAAAATGAGCGAAAAAGGTGCTGATTCTGAAAAAAAGATAAGCGGCAGGAAAACGCTGAGAATCGACAATCTGAGCGATGGGATGGTTTTGATGTTGGAAAAGGCATTGGAGTTGAGAAGTGAGTTTGACTTAGAGAAAGAAAACGCAATAAAGGAAGGAAAATTAGAAGGCGAAAAACGTGTACCTCAAGCGATGATGATCATAAAAAACAGAGATGGGATCGTCTCAATAGACTGGCGAAAAATCCGAAAGATTTTCAAAGGGAACGTTTACTCCGAATACATAAAAAAACGCCGTGGAGTGATCATCTACGACCTGGCAACTTTGAAAAAAAACTTTGCTGAATGGGAAATGCAAATCGTAGAAAAATATGAAAAGCTTGCAAGACAATTGAGACTTGAAGTGCAAGAACTTAGGAAGAAAGAAAAGAAAGAAGAAAGACTTTTGAAAAAAGAATCAGCTTCAAAAAAAGAAAGTTAACACTCGGTCAAAACTTACATACTTTGCTGACTAAATCCTGTTGCAAGCACAGCAACAGGATGTGATTTTTTAACGCGCACATAAACCCATTATTGCCTTCTCTTGCGAGTCTGCTTTGACAAAAAAAGTATGCACGCTTTCATACTGAACTTCCCAATCATCATCATCCGTCGGAACTGGATGACCTATCATTTCATTTGGTAAAAAATGTTTGCGAGAAAGTGAAGTGACTTTGTAACGGTGATAGTAAACTTCGCTATCTAAATAAACGGGATCTGAAAAAGCGTCGTCACGAAATTGTTTGTTAGTTAATGCTCCAAGAACAACATGCGGTGCAAAAATAGCTGACGCAGTTTTTGCGGCTAGGTTCGCATTTTCTTTCACCAAAGAAACTTTCTTAGATGGAAGTTGATTGGCCATGACTACATCTGTGTACTTGATTAAGTTTTCAAACTCGCTCTTTCCTTCTTCCAAAATTTCCACTTTGAATTTGTGATTGAGCTCGCCAACATTTGGAAGCGGCTCTCTCTCAAAATACTGCAAGATGGGCTGCTGACAACTGGATATTTTTTCGTCCGGGTTGTCTATGCCGATATTCATTTTTGCGCCGTTGTCTAAAATCAATCCTTTGAAATCCCGGTTGTACGAAAACTCAAAAGCTGGCTTAACGTGACGTGGTTTGCTTTCTGAGTAAGCTAATCTTCCTTCTGCTTTGCTTTGCGTAGGATGTAGCGGAAATTTCGAGTTGTTGTTTTGAAAAGTAACATGGACAATCTCAAACCGATCGCTGATTCCTGACTTGTCTAATCGCTTAGTGAGTTCATACCTCCCTTCGCTCCCCTCTGTCATTTCTTTGATCGCATTTCCTGAGCAACCCATCAGTTGAGAGATTGACAAGAGAGCGACTACGCCGATTATTTTTTTGTTAAGTGATGTTGCTTTCATTTTTCCAATTACTCTAATGTGATGTTGATTGCTTGTTGGTTTTGCTTTAGCTTATCGTAAACCCATTGATTGATTCGCGCAGTTAAAAGCTGTTGCTTTTTACCGATCTTGAGCGAAATTATCTTGCCGACTTTTTCAAAGCCAGTTGCCTTAAACTTGTTGCCTTCGATATTCCACTTGAGAAATTCGTCTGCGAAAAATATCTGATGATCTTCATCGAAGGTTAGCAACAGTGACTCACTGGTATTTTTCACTTGGCAGTTTTTTCCAAGATAGAAACTTTCAACGAAACGACAGATGTTTTCTGAGTCAACCAGATCGGTTGTCCATTGCAAAGCTATTGTTAAATCGTACCCTGAGTTGGCGGGTTCGATTTTGACCTGAGCAACTTCTGTGCGCGTAAGTTTGATCAAATAATCTTTGAGCTTGCCTTTGCCGACTGCCTGCATATTTTCGATGTATTGCTTGTTTCTAATCTCTTCCACTTTTGTCTGTTGTTGAACTTCTGCTTTCCTAACTTCGTTTAGATTGTGCAACATCTTTTCTGTAAATTAGCAGAATTTCGTCCTAATAATTAATCG
>CAZFLX010000066.1:0-1858 GCA_964519885.1 uncultured Francisella sp.
ATTAAGCGTACCCAGCATTACATTCGTTTATTGGCGATTGAAGTCAGCGAAAGTCTGCCAGAATATCAGCTAACAGCCGAGCAGGTTGAAATGATAGCCAAATCAGCACCGCTGCATGATATTGGCAAAATCACCATTCCCGACCATATTCTACTCAAGCCGGGTAAACTCACCGATGAGGAATTTGCCATCATGAAGACTCACGCGCAAAAAGGCTACGACATTCTTCATGCAGCGTCCAACAGTATGGGGGAATACGGTGAATTTTTGACCTTGGCAGAGCAGGTCGCTTTAACCCACCATGAAAAATGGAATGGCAGCGGCTATCCACAAGGTTTGGCGGGAAGAGCCATACCCTTAGCTGGTCGATTAATGGCGATTGTCGATGTTTATGACGCGCTACGTTCCACGCGTCCTTATAAACAAGGCTTTAGTCATGAATCTGCCTTGAATATGATTGTGGAAGGAAAAAATAGCCATTTCGATGCGCAATTGGTTGATGCGTTTGTGCGTATTGGTGATGCCATAAAAACCTACAGTGAACAGTGGGAAGATGATTGCGTCATTAATCAAAATAGTTAATGCGAGCTTGCAATAACTGTTCAAAAAAATAGTGCTGAAAAGCGCTTTTTTTTTATTTATTGAATAGGTTGTCATATTGATGTAACGCACTTATACTACAATCGTTAGACGTTCATAATATTCTGTTTCAAGAAAGGACTTTCACTATGACAATTAAACTAAGATTATGGCTGATGGCCGTCGTGGCAGTGATAGCCCTAGCCGCGGTATTCACAGCCGGCAAAGTTGGGTTAGGAGCGATTCAAACTGAATTTGAGTTAGTGGTCGATGACCGTATGCCGAAGATGACAACAGCTCAAGAGTTATTGACCACGGCTTTTGCCACACAACGTGATATCCGTGAGTTTGTGTTAGTAACCGACCCAAATCGACGTGAACAAATTAAAAATCGCTTAAATGGTTACATTGATAGTAACACTAAAAATTTTGAAGTTTTATCGCAATCAATCAGAAGTGAAAAGGGCAAGGCTTTATTGGCTAATGCCACAGAAAAGCGCTTGTCGGTGAGAGACATTATCGCTAAATCGATGAAGTTAAGTGAGTTAGGCGAGCATGATGCCGCTGTTGAGTTAATTACCAGTGTTTCTTCTCGTGACGGTTTTGTTGCTTATCGTGATGCACTTCAGTCTATTATTGATTTTCAAAAAGACTTGGCTTTAAAAGCTGCTTCCAGTGGTAAGGCTGATGCACAAACCGCGAATACCACCATGTTGGTTATTGCTATTATTGCGGTGTTGATTTTATTAGCCATTGCCATTGTGGTGATTCGTGCTGTTTCTACAGCGGTGAATCAAATCGTTAACTCGGTTGGTCAAGTGTCACGTGACATGCGTTTTAATGCACGCTTACCTGCGCGTAGTGATGAGCTTAACCAAGTGAATCAATCGTTAAATGCTTTGTTAGGCAGTTTAGAGATGGGGGTAGCAGATATTAACCGAGTGATTGGTGCTGTGGCTTCGGGTGACTTCTCTCAGCGCATTACCAATAGCTATGCTGGTGATTTGAATCAGCTTAAAGAAAGTATTAACCGTTCTGGTGAGAATATTGATTGCGTGATGAAAAACATGAGCGACGCCATGCAAGCGCTCAAGCAGGGTCAATTTAGCTTTAAGGTAGAAGCTGATGCCCCCGGTGGTTATGGTTTAATGCTCGAAAGCGCTGCTGACTCAATGAAAGTCTTGTCGTTGGTGGTTGCCGACATCAACCAGATCATGCAACGCCTCAATGACGGTAACTTCGACGCTCGCGTCAACGCCAATGCCCAAGGCGACTTGCT
>CAZFLX010000067.1:0-1803 GCA_964519885.1 uncultured Francisella sp.
CTCGCTTAGTGGTTGATGGTGGTGCGAGTTTAAAACTGGGTTAGAGCGTTAGAATTATTTAACTTTGAAAGGTGTCACCAAAGGGAAAGGTGCTTGAATTTGGCGACCATCAACTAAATCTATCAACAGTGTCAGTTGCCATTGCATTTCATCAATGGTGCAAAAAGATAAAATAGACTTGCCTTGCCACAGATTTCCTTCTGTCTGTGCAAGGGATACGCGGTTGTATCCCATGTACATATTGCTACCGTTAATATCTAACTGCACCTTGGCTGCCTCCACGCCCTCAATTTCAGCGCTAACACTAAGACTTTTGGCAATAGGAATGGGTTGAGGCGTAATGCTTAAACCGATACGGATGCCGTCCTGCTCAATGATGCAATCGCCGGTATGCAGTTGACATTGACTGGGCATGGTTAAAATTTGAGCCTTGGTTTGTGAGACAGGTTGCATCCAATGCCATATTAAGGTGCTCATTAAAATCGCCGTAAAGGGAATAACAAATAGCAGCCATTTTTTCATTGATTTTTACCTGAGTTAAGCGCTTGACACTGAGGGCAGTAATAGCTTGAGCGTTGCGCAATACGTAAATTCTCAATCGGCGTCGCACAGCGATGGCAGGCTTGCTGGGCACGTCCATATACATTCAGTGTTTGGGCAAAATAGCCCGGCTGACCATCGGGATTAACAAAGTCCCTTAGCGTGCTGCCACCTTCCTCAATAGCGCGTTTCAGTGTTGCTTGAATGTGTCCATGTAAAGTACAAATCTGGTTGGCTGTTAATTCACGACAGGGGGTGAGTGGGTGGATTCCCGCTAAAAAAAGCGATTCACAGGCGTAAATATTGCCGATGCCAACAACTAGTTCATTATGCATTAAGCTAGATTTAATGGGAGATTTGCGTTGATCAAATTGCTGTTGTAAATAATGACAATTGAAGGCATCACTTAAGGGTTCTGGACCAAGTTTGCGTATCAATGGATGATTTGCGATGTCATCGGTAGCGATGAGAAAACCAAAGCGGCGAGGGTCGTGATACCTGAGTGAGATTTCACCAAAATCCAGTTGCCAATGATCGTGTTTACGCCATTCTGCATCCGTTGAAACAATCCGCAAGCTACCCGACATGCCTAGGTGGATCATCAGGGATGAGGTGTTGAATGTGAGCAGTAAATATTTGGCACGTCGTTCTATTGAAATTAACACTTGCCCGATCAGGTTGTTGACTTGTTCAACAGGGATCGGATAGCGAAGCTTCGCTTGACGTATGATAGCCCGTGATAATTTATGCTGGTTTATGTAGGGTGCTATACCACGTCTTGTGGTTTCAACTTCGGGTAATTCGGGCATGGTCGATGGTCACGATTAAAGTTGCTATGGCGTACTATGTTAACACAGTGAAAATTCGCTAATATGCAAAAAGCCCGAACAAGTCGGGCTTTTCACTAAAGAAACAAATCTTTATTTAATTTTTGCTTCTTTAAATAACACGTGTTTACGCGCTTTAGGATCGAACTTCATCATTTCGAGCTTTTCAGGCGTAGTACGCTTATTTTTTGTTGTCGTGTAGAAAAAGCCAGTTTCAGCAGTAGAAACCAATTTAATCTTTTCGCGAATTGACTTAGCCATTATCTAACTCCTTAGATGTTTTCGCCGTTAGCGCGTAAAGCACCAACTACAGCTTCGATACCCAGTTTGTCGATAGTACGCAAGCCATTTGCTGAAATACGTAAACGAACAAAACGTTGTTCTGACTCTAACCAAAAACGTTTGTTATGCAGGTTAGGCAAAAAACGACGCTTAG
>CAZFLX010000068.1:0-1707 GCA_964519885.1 uncultured Francisella sp.
GCGAAGCTTTTAGATAATAATCAGATTCCTTGTACGAAAAAGGGTTGACAGTCCAGTGGTCGATTTGAACGCATCAATTTGCATAACGAAGTCTTGATACTTTCGATCACTTCCCATCGAGTTGTACAAATCTCGCAGGATTAAATTTCGCTCGTGGTTGGCAAGTATTCGCAACTTTTTGCCGCCGTAATAACTTTCCAGTTGTCTTTTCGCTAGACTGTGAAAGGTTCCCGTTTTGAATTGTGTCACGACAGATGGGCCACAAAGTTGCACCAATCTCTCGCCTAATTCGTCAGTAGAATTTTTGCTAAAGGTAACACCAATTAGGTAATGATTGCTGTTCGACAAGATGCGTTTTGCTTTGTTGACCAACACAGTCGTTTTACCTGAACCGGGACATGCAGTGATGGCGCAGTTGGTGTCGCAATTGACCGCATTCATTTGAAATTCATTCATAAATTGTTTCTGCTTTTAATCTTCGAGAAAGGTGATGAGCGATTAGATTGTCAGCTCATCACCATAAGAAATGTTGGGATACATTTTTAAAAAGATTGCGTTTCTTGTTCGCAAAAGTTGTCATTGAAACTCGTTTAAGCAAACTCAAGTTGCTTCATCTTTCACTCAAGCAGAACGCAATTAAGTGACATGTTTTTTTCCAGAGCTTCTCGTTCAGTTTCATTTAACTGATCACTTTGTTTGTATGTTCCATGATCGACATTCTGAACAATCTAAAGATTTGGTGTTATGGGGATTGTCCGAAAAACGATTAGCCTGACTGAACAACAGGATCATTGGGTAAAATCACAAATCAACGCTGATCATTACACTAATGACAGTGAATACATCCGTGAATTGATGCGATATGAGCAAGAACGCAGCGCTGCAATTGCTGCTATTCGGGCTGCACTGATTGAGAACGAAGCTTTTAGATAAAAATTAGATTCCTTGTACGAAAAAGGGTTGACAGTCCATTGTGATTTCAGAAACGAATTTCAAAATATGCTATCATGCATTTCATGTAATACGGAGCAGATACCATGCTGACTATGCGCTTACCAGAAAGCCTAGAGTCTAGGCTCAACCATCTTGCTGCGAGTACGAAAAGAACCAAAACTTCGTATGTTTTGGAGCTACTCGAAAGCCAAATAGATGCACTCGAAGCCAAATACCTAATAAAAGATGAACCAGCACTGACACAAGACGTTCAGGAAGCATTACTGGCTTGGAAAGAATACCAAGACACGGGCTTACATGTGACTTGGGATGAGACTAAAACTTGGATGAATAGCTGGTTTACTGATAACGAATTGCCAGCACCCACATGCCACAAATAATCCTCGTTCCCAAGGCCCAAGAGAATTTAAAAACTTTGCATGATTTCATTGCTAAAGAGCGTCCAGAATCGGCTAAGGATGCGGTAAAAGCGATAGTTGACGGCATAGACAAACTAACCATTTTTCCTGAAATGGGGCTAGAACATAAACAGATTATCGGACTTAGAACACTGATTATTCCGTTCGGTAAATCTGGATATACGGTTATTTATCGGTGGCTAATCAACGCCGATGTTATTGAAATTCTTAAAATTAAGCACGACAAACAGGAACAATAAACAATAAATTAGACAGTGTTATTACTTTCGACAAGGTTCATTGTCGAAAGTAATAGTTGGACTATTAAGTCGTTGAAACCTCTACAAATTCACTT
>CAZFLX010000069.1:0-1642 GCA_964519885.1 uncultured Francisella sp.
CGATTAATTCAGCGGTTCATTCTTACTTAATTGTTGCCTATGCCGATGCGGATGGCACGTCTAAGCAGGTGGGTTTCTATTACATGGCGAATGCCGGTGGTCGTTTGGTGGGCACTGTTTTATCGGGTTATGTTTATCAACTAGCGGGACTAGAGGCCTGCTTGGCGGTGTCGGCTGTAATGATCGTCTTAGCAGGATTGCTGGCGTGGAAAATTCAAGCCTAATTTTTTTATTATCTATGGGTACAAATACGATATCTTTTTGATCATGGAGTAATTTATGAATGCAGTAAAACAAGATGAAATTCGACAAGCCGTGCGTCAACAGTACGGAAAAGTAGCAGAAAGTGAAGGCTGTGGCTGTGCACCAACTTGCTGCGGTGACGCCAGTAGCAGTGCTGCAACGCTTTCACAAGTGATGGGATATTCAGTTGATGAGACATCATTAGTTCCCGAAGGGGCTAACCTGTGATTAGGTTGTGGTAATCCGCAAGCCATTGCCAATTTAAAGCAAGGCGAAACAGTGCTTGATCTGGGTAGTGGTGGTGGATTTGATTGTTTTCTCGCAGCTAGACAGATCGGCAATACGGGGCAAGTGATTGGTGTAGATATGACACCCGCGATGGTTTCTAAGGCGAGGGCGAATGCAGAAAAAGGAAACTATACAAATGTTGAGTTTAGATTGGGCGAAATTGAAAACCTGCCTGTAGCTAATGACTGTATAGATGTGATTATTTCAAATTGTGTGATTAACTTATCACCGAATAAACCACGCGTATTTGCTGAAGCCTTTAGAGTACTCAAGCCGGGTGGAAGATTGGCGATTTCTGACGTTGTTGCTTTTGCAGAATTACCCGATGACATTAGAAATGATATGGCATTATTAACAGGGTGTATGGCGGGCGCATCATTGATCGCCGAAGTAGAACAGATGTTATCCGTTGCTGGCTTTAAACATATTAAGATTGCACCTAAAGACGAGAGTAAAACATTTATTCGTGATTGGGCGCCTGATGTTCCTGTAACGGATTATGTCGTTTCTGCCAGCATTGAAGCACTAAAGCCTATGAATTAAACTGTCATAGGCTAATTCGGAGAATCATGATTAGGTGACTTTAATGTGTTAGAATCAAATTTTGAGGATCTCTGCGGAATTGCTTTCCTATGATAGTAGAACCTAGTCCGATTTTAAATAATCCCGTTTTACAAAGCCTTTTGGCCGCATTTGAGAACTCCATATTTAGTATGGTCATTACCGATGCAGATCCAAATGTCGATGGGCATAAGTTTTTGTTCGTCAATAGTCCGTTTCTTGCCCAAACTGGCTATGGGCTTACTGAACTGATTGGAAAGTCACCACGCATTCTTCGCAAGTGAAAAAACGGTATTTGTTTGGGTGAATGTAGATTTCAGTACCTTTCACGAGAATTGGCAAATCAAATTGCCGATGTGGTGAGTATGATAAATTATGCAAAGACTGTCGTTTAGCGGTTGGTTGAGTGAGTTGCTTAGAGTATTTTACAATGCTCTAATGAGCATCAAGACCCTCAGCTCCTTCTTCATTAGGCTAACTAACAAAAATTGCAAAATTGCTTAAATGAATGCTAACATATACAAAATGCATATACATACTTAAGGAGCGT
>CAZFLX010000070.1:0-1631 GCA_964519885.1 uncultured Francisella sp.
TCAATGACGGTAACTTCGACGCTCGCGTCAACGCCAATGCCCAAGGCGACTTGCTCAACATGAAGCAAGCGGTCAATGGCACCTTAGACACACTAGAGCATCTGGTTGATGATCTAGTTCGCATGGCACAAGCGCAAATGGAAGGTGACTTAACCCTTGTCTCTCAAGGAAATTACAAAGGACGTTTCAAAGAACTGCAAGACGCCCGAGCCGCCTCAACCAATCGCATTAAAGAAGTGGTTAACATGGCGCTCGAAGCCTCTCATGTCGTATCTGATGCCGCTGGTCAAGTCTCACAAGGCTCAAGCGATCTTTCATCGCGCGTACAAGAACAAGCTGCTGCGCTAGAGCAAACCAGTGCCACCATGCACCAAATGACCTCAGCCGTAGAAGCCAACACCGAAAACGCCAGCCGCGTTGCCAGCCTAGCCCATCAAGTGCAAGGTCAATCGACAGACGGCGTGCAAGTGATGCAACAAACCATCGAAGCCATGCGCTCCATTCAACAAGCAAGCAACAAAATTGCCGACATTGTCAGCATCATTGACAGCATCGCCTTTCAAACCAACCTACTAGCCCTCAACGCCGCCGTCGAAGCCGCCAGAGCCGGAGAACATGGACGTGGCTTTGCCGTGGTCGCCAGTGAAGTACGCGCCCTAGCTGGTAAGTCCGCTGATGCCGCCAAAGACATCAAAGGCCTGATTGAAGACAGCGTACAACGCATTAACGCTGGCACCAAACTCGCCGACAAATCTGGTGAAATGCTCAGCACCATCAGCGAATCGGTGAAAGAAGTTGCCAACATGATTGAAGCCATCTCAGCCGCCTCTAAAGAGCAAAGCACCGGCATATCCCAAGTGCATTTAGCCATTGCCGACATTGACCGAGTGACACAAGAAAATGCCGCCCTGGTAGAAGAAACCACCGCTGCGGCAGAAAGCCTCAATCACGAAGCCAACGAACTGCGCAACAACATGTCCTTCTTCAAAACAGGGCAGGGAACGGCAGCACCCGCACGACTTGCTCCAACCACAGCTAAAACAGCTAACCGCAGCCCAGCTAAGGGCCTGCCAGCACCCAAAGCAGCCAGCAGTGATGAATGGAGTGAGTTTTAAGTTATCAACTGAATTGATATAACTCGACATCAAAGCGACCGAAAGGTCGCTTTTTTATTGGTTAATTTAATATGTAAAACTTTTGACTATGATAAATCATAATATTTTATCTATCAATCAAAACATTTTGGGCGAATTTGGCTGTTTTTCCTTGTCATTACAGATGGATTCATCAATACTAAATACGTATTTTTTAGTCATATAAATGAGAAATCCCTATGCCTGTTCAACAACCAACCAGTATCTTTCGTCCTATCCTTGTTGTGGTTATGTCGCTGGTGTCTATCGGTAGTTTGCTAATAAGCGGTCTGTTGTATGTCAAGTTTGTTGCACCTTTAGAACAGCGGTTTTTGGATCAATATCTAAACGATACCACCACCCAAGTTAACGAAGCTTTTAAGTCCAAAATTGAAGAAGGCAAGGCCATGGCGGTTTCGATTACCGCTTACTCGGAGATCAGTGATTGTGCAACATCTTTTCTGTAAATTAGCAGAATTTCGTCCTAATAATTAATCG
>CAZFLX010000071.1:0-1602 GCA_964519885.1 uncultured Francisella sp.
TTTGAATGGCGAGAGTGTAACGTCCAGCTTTACGGCTAATGGTGACATTCTTAATCTTGCCTAATGTCTTTCTACTGTTACGGTACTTAACCCAACCGAGCTTAGGCAACTTAATCACGTTGTTACCTTCATCCAACAATACGCCTTGTGGATACTTGATGCCAGCTTCATTCCTACCTAATCGCTTGAAGTTAGGAATGCGTTTATTCGGTTGGTTTTTATCGAAAGCATCCTTAAAGGCTCTATCGATACTTTTAGCGGTTTGCTGTAAGGATTGCGATGGTGCGAGGTTAAGAAAGCCGTATTCATCACTTTGTTTCCAAAGCGTAATGAACCACGCCATTTCGTTGTACCAGAGGATAGGTTGTTTGTTTTCCAACCTAAAAAGGTTCATAGCTAGCAGCTTATTCCACACGTAACGATTAGCACCTAAAGCTTGATTAAGGTGATCTATATGCGTGTGTTTCGGGTTTAACCGAAATTGATAGCCTTGCATTCTTTTCATGAGTTAATTATATTTGGTCTAAATGAATTAAACAACAGACAAAATGACTAAAAACCAAGATATTAGACATGGAAGGCATTGTGTTTTTATGCTTCATGTTCATTTGGTCTTTGTGACCAAATACCGACGTGATGTATTCAACAAAGCCATCCTTGACGACCTTAAGGAAACCTTTGATAGCGTGTGTCGAGATTTTGAAGCTGAACTGGTGGAGTTTGATGGTGAAGATGACCATGTTCATCTTCTGGTCAACTATCCGCCAAAGGTTTCTATTGTGAAGTTGGTTAATAGTCTCAAAGGTGTTTCGAGTAGAATGATTCGCAAGAAGAACTATGCCAGCATCAAAAACAAACTCTGGGGCGGTATGCTTTGGAGTCCGAGTTATTTTGCGGGTAGTTGCGGTGGTGCGCCTCTTGAGATTATCAAGCAATACATCCAACAACAACAAACACCTCACTAACCGTGTTGCTTCGCAAGCGGCTTATATCCTCGGGCTGAACCCCGAGGTTTTACGCCGCAGGGGATAAATCTATCACCACATACAGCGATAAATACTCATCCCGCTTTTGAGTGGGCAGTTCGGTAATATCCCGCGTCCAGACTTGATTAGGTGCATCAGCGCGTAAACGTGGCATGCTGTGCATCTGATGGACGTTGGTTACGTTTTTCAACATTAAGCTAATGTTTGCGTAATATCCGATGCATGGTACTGAATGAACACAGATACTCCCCTTGTTGCAATAAATCATGATAAAACTGAGCTGGAGGTTGATTGTAATGAGTCTCACTGGTCAGTGTGGTGATTACTATCTCACGTTCAGTCTCAGTAAGCGCCTAAGGTTGCACACTGTGTTGGCGTGAGCGCTGAAAGGCTGTATCGGTCCACAGAGCTCATTGCGCTGTACGTCTGAGCGTAAGTTACTTCGAAACACGTTGAGCACATCTGCAGCTGTCCTTCAACGCCATCCAGTGAAAACTCACGAAGCCATTTTGCAATCTGATTAGAATAAAGTTTCTCACGGCGCAATATAACGCACAATTCACTGTAATGGTCTAATAATCCCGGAGAGAAACATAGCTTACAATTAGCCTATTCG
>CAZFLX010000072.1:0-1433 GCA_964519885.1 uncultured Francisella sp.
TTAAGCGAACGGCTAGGCCAGCAGAATGGGTTTGTAAGGATTGTTGTGCGTAATTATTGACCAATCTCCCGGGTCATAAAAACGTGATTCCTTGGCCTGCCGTGTTGGCACGAGCAGGTCATTTCTAGTGTAGTGTTCCATTCTGTTTGGAACTTAATCGACTGTTCGCACGAATCACCTTCTGCAAGATGTCGCGCGCGCTCTTGGTCCAGATGATCCAGATGAACGGCTTGGGATTGGTGTTGTGATGAGCGACGTAGCCGTTGATCGCAGCGACCAACTCGGGCACGCTGGTGAACACGCCCCGGCGCAGCCGCTCGGTGGTGATGTCGCGGAAGAACCGCTCCACCATGTTCAGCCACGACGCAGACGTCGGCGTGAAGTGCATGTTGAACCGCGGATGCTTGGCCAGCCATTCTTGTACAGCCGGGTGCTTGTGGGTGGCGTAGTTGTCGGCGATCAGGTGCAGCGTCTTGTCTTTGGGCGTTTCACGGTCGATTTGCTTGAGGAACTTGAGCCATTCGATGTGGGTGTGCCTGTGCTGGCACTGGCCAATGACCTGTCCGTCGAGCACGTTGAGTGCTGCGAACAGCGTGGTCGTGCCGTGACGCTTGTAGTCGTGCGTCATGGTCTGTGCGCGGCCCTTCTTCAGCGGCAGCCCGGGCTGCGTGCGGTCCAGCGCCTGCACCTGGCTCTTCTCGTCGCAGCACAGCACCAGCGCGTGCTCGGGCGGGGACATGTACAAGCCCACGATGTCCTCCAGCTTCTCGGCGAACTGCGGGTCGCGCGAAACCTTGAAGCCGCGCACGATGTGCGGCTTCAAGCCATGCGCCTGCCAGTGCCGCATGACGGTGCTGGCACTGACGCCCAGGACTTCGCCCATCTTGCGCGTGCTCCAGTGCGTCGCGGCTTCAGGGGTGGATTGCGTGGTCAACTCCACCAGCTTGGCCACATCCACCTTCACCGGCGGCGCGCCACGCGGCAGATCGCGCTCAATGCCGGCGATCCCCGATTCCAGGTAGCGCTCACGCCAGCGCGCCACTTGCACGCGCCCGATGTCCAATTGCTCGGCGATCGCCTTGTTCTGCAGGCCCGAAGCGGCCAACAGCACGATCTGCGCCCGCTGCGCCAATCGCACGCTGGTGAGCTTCGAACGCGCCAGCCGCGTCAGCTCGCTGTGTTCTTCATCCGTCAAGGAAATCGCCGGGGCAACTCGCAATTGCTCGCTCCAATACAAACTGTAGTAGAACATTGGATGCGAGCCATTCATTTAGGTTCCATCAAGAATCAAACACTACACTAGGGTGAACGTTTGATTGTTACGAAAGCAAGCTGGGCTGAATTTGATGATCCTCGCAACGAGCGGTAGTGCTGATTGTGCATATGCGTCCTCGGGAATCACCCTGGTTTCTGCGGAGGCTGTTTGGTTTAAG
>CAZFLX010000073.1:0-1420 GCA_964519885.1 uncultured Francisella sp.
ACCATTGACTAAAACGGAGCATTAAGTCCATGCATGAAATCATCTGCCCTCATTGTGGTAAAGCCTTTAAAATCGATGAAGCGGGTTATGCGGATATCCTTAAGCAAGTACGCGATCATGAGTTTGAACGTCAGTTGCACGAAAGGTTAGAGTTTGCCGAGCAAGAAAAGCGTAATGCTGTACAACTTGCAGAGGCAAAAGTTGCTGCTGAGTTGCAAAAAACAACCCATGCCAAAGAAACTGAAATTGAACAGCTCAAAGCGCGTTTAACCGCCAGTGAAACCGAACGTCAATTGGCGGTGTCTAAAGCTCTAGCAGAGACTGAGAGGCAAAAAGATGCTTTAGCTAACGAGCTGAATAGACTGCAACAGGAACGTCAGAACGAACGCCAGTTAGCTGAAGCCAAGCTAGCCAACGAATTACAACGCACGGCTTCCGCCAAAGAAGCCGAAATACAAGCCTTAAAAGCCCAACTTCAATCAGGGGTGATTAGCCAACAACTTGCCATCACTCAAGCGGTGAGTGAGTTGGAAAAAGAACGTGAACGTCTGAGAAGTGAGTTGCAACGCTTAGAACTCGAGAAGCACTTGTCGGAAAAATCCATCACCGAACGTTTCCAAGTGCAATTACGCGATCGTGATGAAGCCATTGAACGACTGCGTGACATGAAAGCCAAACTATCCACCAAAATGCTCGGTGAAACACTCGAACAACACTGCGAAACCGCATTTAATATGATTCGAGCAACGGCTTTCCCCAGAGCTTATTTTGAAAAAGACAATGATGCTCGCACGGGAAGCAAGGGGGACTACATTTTCCGGGATACTGACGAAGCCGGCACCGAAATTGTCTCCATCATGTTTGAGATGAAAAATGAAAGCGATACCACCGCCACCAAAAAACGTAACGAAGACTTTTTGCGCGAGTTAGATAAAGACCGTCAGGAAAAAGGCTGCGAATATGCTGTGCTGGTTTCGTTATTAGAACCCGACAATGAGCTCTACAATTCTGGCATTGTCGATGTCTCTCACAAATACCCGAAAATGTATGTGGTGCGTCCGCAGTTTTTCATTCCGATCATTACGCTATTGCGCAACGCAGCCCTCAATTCACTTCAATACAAATCAGAACTTGCACTGATGCGAGCGCAAAACATCGACATCACTAATTTTGAAACGGAACTAGAAACCTTCAAAGCGGCATTCGGCAAAAATTATGACCTAGCTTCTAGGCAATTTCATACCGCGATTGCTGAAATTGATAAATCCATTGATCACTTGCAGAAAACCAAAGAAGCGCTACTTGGCTCTGATCGTAACCTGCGCCTAGCCAATGATAAGGCTCAAGATGTGACCATTAAAAAACTCACCAAGAAAAATCCGACCATGGCACAGAAATTTGCTCAGCTAAAGCATGAAGG
>CAZFLX010000074.1:0-1413 GCA_964519885.1 uncultured Francisella sp.
CAGGTGGTGCGCAACAACCGCGCCTGGGGCAACTCCGACCACGGCATCATGCTGCGCACCATCCAGGACGCGGTGGTCGAGAACAACGTGGTGGCCGGCAACGCCCGCGGCTTCTTCATCTACGACGCCGAATACAACACCCTGCGCGGCAACCTGGTGGTGGATAACCAGGTGGGCGTGCACCTGTGGGCCGGTTCGACGCGCAACGTCGTCGAACGCAACGACTTCATCTCGAACCGGGAGCAGATCAAGTACGTGGCCTCCCGCGACGAGCCCTGGGGCGTCAAGGAAGGCAACCACTGGAGCAACTACGTGGGCTGGGACCGCAACGGCGACGGCCTGGGCGACGTGCCCTACGAAGCCAACGACATGGTCGACCGCCTCTCGTGGCGCCACCCGATGGTCAAGCTGCTGATCGCCAGCCCGGCCATCCAGACCCTGCGCCTCATCGCCCAGCAGTTCCCGCTGCTGCGCGCCCCCAGCATCGTGGACAAGAACCCGCGCATGCGCCCCGACCATTCCGACTGGAGAAACTGGCTTGGCAAGCACTATCGTTGAAGCCCGCGGGGTGACCAAGGATTTCGGCACCGTTCAGGCGGTGAAAGGTGTCGACCTGTCCATCGCCCCCGGCGAACTCTACGGCCTGATCGGCCACAACGGCGCCGGCAAGAGCACGCTGTTCAAGATGATGCTCGGCCTGATCCCCATCACCTCCGGCGAGATCCGCATCGACGGCGAGCCGGTGAACGGCCCACGCTTCCGGGAAACCCGGCGCAAGATCGGCTATCTGCCCGAGAACGTGGTGCTCTACGACAACCTCACGGGCCTCGAGACGCTCTACTTCTTCGCCGACCTGAAGGCCGTGCCGCGCGGCGAATGCGCCGGCCTGCTCGACAAGGTGGGGCTCTCCCACGCCGCCGGGCGCCGCGTTCGAGAGTACTCCAAGGGCATGCGCCAGCGCCTCGGCTTTGCCCAGGCCCTGCTCGGCACGCCGCGCCTGCTGTTCCTCGACGAGCCCACCACCGGCCTCGACCCCGGCGCCATCCGCGACTTCTACCGCATCCTGCGCGAACTCAAGGGCGAAGGCGTGACGATGGTGCTCACCTCCCACATCCTCGCCGAGATCCAGGAGCGGGTCGACCGCCTCGCCATCATGGAAGGCGGGCTGATCCGCGCCACCGGCACCGTGCAAACCCTGCGCGAGGCCATGAACCTGCCGCTGACCCTCGAGATCGCCGGCGGCGCCGGCCTCGCCGAGCAGGTCGGCCGGGTGCTCGAAGGCATGGCCATCGAGAGCATCGAGGAAGCCGGCAGCGTGCTGCACATCCGCCTCCCCCGCGAGGCCAAGATGCCCGCCCTGGCCCGGCTCGCCACCCTCGGCGACACCATGCGCGACCTGCGCGTACGCGAACC
>CAZFLX010000075.1:0-1412 GCA_964519885.1 uncultured Francisella sp.
GTTTCCAGACGGAATATTTGGATTCGCCCGCGGCCCGTTCGCCGTGCTTGACGTTTACTTCGATGGATTTCCGGGCGAAGGACATGGCCATCATCGGGATGAACTTGCCGTGTTCGCGACAGTCGAGGATCGCGGTCACCACCGCCCGGCTGTAACCCCGGAGCATACATCCGTAGTCGGTCATGGTGTTGCCTTTGGTGAGGCGGCGGACCATGTTGTTGACCATTTTGGATGCGATTTTGCGGAAGAAGGTGTCCTGACGGTTTTCGCGGATGGTCCCGACTACGTCATAGCCTTCCACCAGTTTTTCCACCAGTTTGTGAATCTCTTCGGGAGGATTCTGGAGGTCCGCGTCGAGCGTGATGATGTATTTGCCGCGCGCCTGGGAAAGTCCCGCCGTGACAGCGGCGTGTTGTCCGAAATTGGTGGAGAGAAGGATTCCGACAATTTTACCGGGGTTTTCCTCCGCGGCCGCGGTGATCATTTCCGCGGACCGGTCCGAGCTGCCGTCGTCGACCAGAAGGATTTCATAGGGAAGTCCGATCTTGTCGCATGCGGCGATGCACCGGGTTTCCAGTTCCTTCAGATTCAATTCTTCATTGTAAACCGGAATGACGATGGATAATTCAGGATTGTGTTCTGCCATTTTCCCGGGCTGTCTCCTCCCTGTTACGAACAATTACATCTTTATTGAAGAAAGATATTTCGACATAATATAGACTCTTTTCCGGTAAAATTCAAAACCCCGCGGAGGAAAAAACAATTTTTTATGCGATCCGTCGGGGTATGGGCGCCATCGGAAAGAGGAAAACAAAAAGTCTGCGGGTTCCCGTTTTCAACATGAATTTGTCTTTTCCGTTGTTCGTTTCCGGAGATATTCCGGATTCCCGATGGATCAGGAATTTGAACGGAAAAGAAAGAAACGGGTAATTCAAAAAAATATGTCCGGTTTTGTACGTCTCATCATGCGCCGGATTTTTTTTCTTCCAGCTCGCCCCAGCGGGCGTATGCGGCGTCGAGTCTGGATTTCAGGGACTCAAGTTCCTTCTGGAGCGGGGCCGCTTCGGCGGAACGGGTCCGGTAAAATTCCGGGTCGGAGAAAAGGGTTTCGATTTCTTCGATTTTCCGTTCGGTCTCCGCGATGGCGGCTTCCAGCGATTCCAGTTCGCGGGTTTCCTTGTAGGTCAGCCCGCTTTTCGGCGCGTTTTTCTGTCGGGGCTGGACCGTCTTTTCGGAGGTTCCAACGTTGGACGCGGACTGCGGGGATGTCTCCGCGCCGCGCCGGGTCCGGTCCGCAAAATAGGAGTCGTAGTCGCCGATCACCTGAACCAGACGTCCGTCCGGCTCGAAGGCTAGAATATGGGTGCAGACCCGGTTCAGGAAATAGCGGTCGTGGCTGACGACGGCAAGAC
>CAZFLX010000076.1:0-1375 GCA_964519885.1 uncultured Francisella sp.
TCCGGCGGCAACGACGGCACCAACAACTTCGACAAGGGCAGCCTCACCGCCAACCGCCTCAGCCTGCTGCTCGACGCCAGCATCACCAACGGCGTGAACGGCCTGGTGCTGTCGGCGTCCACCTTCTACGACGACGTCTACCACCGGACCAACGACAACACCGGGCCGGTAAACAAGCCGGGGGCTGTCGACGAGTTCACCGCGGACGCCCGCCGCTACCACGGTGGCTACACCCGCCTGCTGGACGCCTACGTGTTCAACACCTTCGACCTGGGTGAAGGCCGCCGCGCCAACGTGCGCCTCGGCCGTCACGTGGTGTCGTGGGGCGAAGGCCTGTTCTTCCCCAGCATCTCCCTGGCCCAGGGCCCCGCCGACGGCACCAAGACCGGCATCGTCGGCACCGAAACCAAGGACCAGCTGCTGCCGGAAGACCAGATCTCCACCCAGATCGAGATGTCGCCCAAGTGGTCGCTGCTCGGCCACATGCAGTTCGGCTTCCACACCACCCTCGCCCCGGCGCCGGGCTCCTACCTGAGCAGCGCCGACTCCACCGGGCCGGGCGGCACCTGCCTGCAGCCCTACCGCTCGGTGGGCGGGCGCTCGGTGTGTTCGTACGGCCAGCGCGGCAACGACATCGACCCCGGCAACACGCCGCAGTGGGGCGTCGGCTCGCGCTACCGCCTCACCGAAGAGACCGAAGTCGGCCTGTACTACCTCAACTACCACGACCGCTCGCCGCTGCCGGTCATCAACGCCTTCAACGCCACCTCCGGTGCGCTGGCCGGCGGGTCGTACAACGTCCGCTACTTCGACAACATCAAGCTGATCGGCGCCACCTTCAGCACCTCGGTGGGGGCAGCCTCCATCGCCGGTGAAATCTCGTACAAGCAGGGCGCGCCGGTGCTGGTGAAGACCCTGGTCAACCCCCGCGCACCGCAGGCCGCCAGCAGCTACCTGCCCACGCCGACCCGGGGCGAGATCCTCCAGGCCAACCTCAACACCATCTGGAACCTGGAACGCACCGCCATCGCCGACCAGACCACCCTGACCGCCGAAGTGGCCTACGTGACGATCGGCGGCATCGAGGCCGCCAACGCCCCCGCCGCCGCCAGCACCACGATCTTCCCCAAGACCAAGGAGCTGTTCTTCGGCGCCAACTACGGCCTGGCCGCCTCCGGCACCCTCAGCCTCGGCTACCCGGGCATCTTCGAGGGCTGGGATCTCAGCGTGCCGATCAGCCTCTCCCGTCAGCTCAAGGGGCGCACGATCACCGGCGGCGTCGGCGGCGAAGGTGACATGCGCGCCAGCATCGGCGCCAACTTCACCTACCAGCGCAACCTCCAGGTCGGCCTGACCTACATGGGCTACTTCGGCA
>CAZFLX010000077.1:0-1375 GCA_964519885.1 uncultured Francisella sp.
CGTGTTGTTTCGACTCAAACAGCAAATCCCTATGTGGTTAACTTGGTTTCGTATTGTAGCGATTCCGGCTTTTGTGCTGTTATTTTGGCTAGAGGGTGACGGTGAGCGTTGGTGGGCGGCTGGGTTGTTTACCGTGGCGGCGATTACCGATTTATTGGATGGTTGGCTGGCGCGTAAGTGGGAAGTGCAATCGGCGTTAGGCGCTTTTTTAGACCCTGTTGCGGACAAGCTCATGGTGTCTGCTGCGTTACTTTTGTTGGTGCCAAGTCTAGATAATTGGTGGATTACCTTGGCAGCGCTGGTCATAATCATGCGTGAAATCAGCGTATCGGCATTACGCGAGTGGATGGCAGAACTGCAAGCGAGAGCAGCCGTTGCCGTTTCATGGCTCGGCAAAGCGAAAACGGTGTTTCAGTTAGTGGCTATCGGTATGCTCACTTGGAATCTTTCTTGGTCGTTGGTCGTTGGTGAGTGGTTACTCTACTTGGCGGCTATTCTGACCATTTGGTCGATGGTGCAGTATGTGCGGGCGGCTTGGCCGTGGTTGGTTAAGTAAGAGAGAAGCCAAGAAACACCTATGATGTCATGTTAGTGGGTGAGTTTCGTACGAATTGTTATTTTAGGTTGACAAAAAAGGCTATTTTATCTAAATTGTATCTTTTATAAGTACAATTTTATGGGTATTAGCTTTTTAATATGAAAGAACTGTTTAAGCAACGCATTCTAGACTTTCATCAAACGGCGATTAAACCGCTGAAAGCGCGCACTTTGGTTTTGCCTATCCATCTAGAAAAAATTTTGGTAGTGACGGGAATGCGTCGGGTGGGGAAAAGTTCATTATTGCTCAATAGCATCACGCAACTACGCGAGCAGATACCCGTCAGACAGATCATTTATATCAACTTTGAGGATGAGCGTTTAACTTTAAGTGCTGACAGTTTAGATGCGCTATTACAAGCCTATCGAGAGCTTTATCCTGATATTGATTTAAGTCGTTGTTACTTCTTCTTCGATGAAATTCAGGAAATAGATGGCTGGGAAAAATTTGTGCGTCGCTTGGATGACTCGGTCAGCAAGCATATTTTTATCACTGGCTCAAATGCCAAGTTACTCAGTTCCGACATTGCAACCGCTTTGCGTGGGCGTTCGATTCGATACGAGTTATTTCCGCTTTCATTTCCCGAATATTTGGCCTTTCGAGATATTGCGATTGACTCGATTAGCAGCCAAGGACGTGCTAAGGTGCAATCGGCTTTCCATCAGTATGTGCAAACGGGCGGCTTTCCAGAACTGGCATTGATCGATGACAAGGACATTCATACCAAAATCATTCAAGAATACTACGATGTGATGATCTTTCGGGATATTGTCGAGC
>CAZFLX010000078.1:0-1347 GCA_964519885.1 uncultured Francisella sp.
AATCCGGCCGGAAGGCGTGATCCGACAGTTTCCGCTCAGTTTTCGTAAATCTCGTTCAGCGACCAGCGGCTGGGAATTTCGTTTTCGCGGTCGACCCATTTCCCGTTCGTGAAGTCGGGGAACGCAACGGGCATGCTGCCCATGGCGATCGACTGTTCCGAAAGACACGTAACGCTCATCCACGCGGCACAGTCGTAGACGTCGATCGGAGTCTGGACCCGGCGGCGGGCGGCATCGAAAAAGGCGCTCATCGCCAGGGAATCCATTCCGCCGTGTCCGCCAATGATGTTGTTGCGGTAATCGCGCCAGATCGGATGGTCGTATTTTTCATAGAAGGATTCGACCTTGTCCCATTCATGCACCGTATAGGGATTGTTGGCGACGTCGAGTTTTTCGTATTTCGGACTGATCCCTTCCACATAGATGCCGTTGGTGTTTTCCAGCCAGATTCCGCGGGTTCCCTGAACCCGGCAGTTGCGCGAATAGGGACGCGGGAGCGAAACCGAATGAATCAGGGTGATGGTTTCGCCGTTGGCGCATTTGATGACGGTGGTCACCACATCGCCCTCGTTGAAAACCTTGTCCGTCTTTTTCCCGGTATGGGCTTCGAGGGCGGCGACAAATCCGCGAGCCTTGGAAGCGGTGGAAGTCAGGCTCAGGAAACGGTTTCCGCGATTGATGCCAAGGATTTTTGCAATCGGCCCCAGTCCGTGCGTGGGATAGAGATCTCCGTTGCGGCGCATATTGTGAATCGCGCGCTCCAGACGTTTTTCCGTCGCCCAGGCCATTTCGCTGAGGTCGTGCTCATAGCCGCACTCGCAATAAATCAGTTCGCCGAAGAGCCCTTTGCGGACCATGTTGAAAACCATCAGTTCATTGCGCCCGTAACAGCAGTTTTCGAGCATCATGCACGGAGTCCCGGTCGATTCATGGGCGTGGACCATCTGCCAGAGTTCCTCGATGGAAGACGCTCCGCCGACTTCGATTCCGACGTATTTGCCTTTCCTCATGCAGTCGCAGGCGATCGGCAGATGCGAATTCCAGGAAGTCGGAACGAAAACGGCGTCCACCGCGGGATCGTCGAGAAGTTCCCGATAATCCGTATATGCTTTCGGACGCGCAGCGGAATGGGCGTCGAAAATGCCATGAATCCGGGCGATTCTTTCCTCGCGCACATCGCAGATCGCCGTAACGGCGGTTTCCTTCATGGCGAAAATGGTGGCGAGGAGGGTCTCCGCACGCTGGCCGAGCCCGATAATACCGATCCTGACGGTCTGCTGATCTCTCATTTGAAGCTGTCCTTTGTTTGTCTTTCAGCGGTCATATCCGGATAATATAAGCGTGAAA
>CAZFLX010000079.1:0-1343 GCA_964519885.1 uncultured Francisella sp.
CATAGGGATCATGCACCGTCAAACGGGCGGTACGGGTATGCAGCACGCTGTCCAGATCGTCTCCATCAGGGTGCAGAAGAATCGTCATGGGCGGCGCGGACATCTCGCTCCAGGGTAGTGGCTGCTGATCGTGTTTAGCTGATGAGCTACCCTCGCTGGTAGGGGCAGACGTCAAGGGGTCATCCGGCATGACGGCCACCAGTTCGGCTCCAAAGCCGTCGCGCCGGTAGAGACTGCGCATTCCGCGGAAAGACAGGGACGAGGCTGGTAAGAGTTCGGCTGGCACCGCCGTACTACCCGGCAAGCGCTCACCGCGCATATCCAGCTGAAGCTCCCAACCTGCAATGTCCCAGCGGGGGTGCGCTGGCAACTGCGTAGGCATTTGATGCAGAACCTCCAACATCGCGGAGGCCGCACGCTCGACCGCATAGTTATACCAATCCCGTACTTGTGTCTGGCGGTCCTCGAAGGCTCGCTCACCCGGGGTATGGTCGCCGTGGAAGAGGTAGGCATAGGCATAACGAGCCGTCTCAAACCAGGCGGCTTGTTGTTCGGGACCAGGCTCCATGGCCTGTGCCAGCCATAATTCGGACAGTGCAGCCAGCCGTCTATCCGTGGCAACCCCCGTCACGGCAGCCAGGGCTTTGGTACACGCCGGGGAGACCGGTTTTGCGCAAGCCTGCTCATCTAATGCTGACACCCTGATGGTCTGCACAGTCGCATCGCTAAGCTTGCCTCGTGTCAGAATGTCGCCGCGCTTGAGTTCGATGGCTTCCCTGGCCGTCAGCGTATGAACTTCAACCGCTGGGCCGAATTCGCGCACTATCGAGCAGCCTCCCAGGAGCAGAGGAGCAATGGCCGCCCATGTCAAGAGACGAAAAGCCTGCGGAAACCTCATGGGTGTGCCTCGCTGGCGGGGATGCCTGGTACGCCCTGTCGAATCGACACCGAGAAGTCAGCGTCCGACGCATCAGAAGCAAGGGCACGTTCGTTGATATGCCCCAGTGCCTGCAATTCATCGTAACGATAGCCAGGCGTCAATCCATGCATGTCGTAGACGTACCGCGCAAAATATCCAGACAGCAGCAGGCGATAGTCCATTGGCAATGCGGGCGCAATGACCCGGGCCAGCTCGAATACGATGGTCGTGCAGTTACTGGTTAACGTGTTGTAAAAGCGCGGTTTCTGCCGCAGTTCATTGGCCGCGTTCAGAAACTCCAGAAACAACGCGCGGGCACTCGCCTGATTCATCTGCAAGCGATAGAGATAAACATCTTCGCCTCGCGCGTTGCTGCGCGTACGCACAATGTCTCGCTCATCGGCGGCTACCAGGATCTGCTCGA
>CAZFLX010000080.1:0-1325 GCA_964519885.1 uncultured Francisella sp.
GATTGTGCAACATCTTTTCTGTAAATTAGCAGAATTTCGTCCTAATAATTAATCGCTCATTTTCAAATAAATCTTTCCCTTCAACCATTCCTCATCTTGCTCTGCTAGTAATGCTGATACCAGTCGCAGGCACGATTCTGAGTTGGGAAAAATACTCGCTACCCGTGTTCGACGCTTAATCTCTTTGTTGATTCGTTCTAAGCCGTTAGTCGTTCTCAATCGAATACGATGCTCAATCGGGAATTCATACACGCTCAGACCTTGTGTTAAATTTTTCTCAGCCCATTGAGCTAGCTTAGGTGCCTCTTTTTGCCAGTCATCAACTGCTTGATTGAGCATCCTTAGCGCTTCATTTTTATCCGGTGCATTGAAGATATTACGAATACGTTGAGCGACCACCTTACGTTGTTCAAGGCGAGAGACATGTTGTCCTGCATTTTGTTGTAAGTGAAATTGGCATCGTTGCCAAGGGACACTGGGCATAACAGCGCGCCTAGCGACATTTAAACCAGGGTGGGCATCGGAAACAATCAGCTTAATTCCCGTTAATCCTCGAGCCATTAAACTTTCTAAAAAGCTACGCCAATGCATTTCAGCCTCTGATAACTCAACCGATACACCCAATACGCGTCGCTTACCATCATCGGTTACGCCAACGGCTATTAACACAGCGCAGTCAACGATCTGTCCCTCATGTCTAACTTGCTCATAGCGCGCATCTAAGAAAAGATAAGGCGTTTTGCCTAGTGGTCGCTCACGCCATGCCTTAAGCCCTTCATCTAATTTCTGTGCGGCACGGCTGACTTGGGTTGAGGAAATACTCACATCAGGCCCTACCAGCTTTTGAAGCACTGTGATGACATTGCGCGTTGATACGCCTTGTACATACATTTCTGCTAGGGCAAGGTTAACCGCCTGTTCAGTACGAGTGCCTTTTTCTAGGGCGCTAGGATAAAAGCTACTGTCACGAACCTGCGGTACTGAGAAGGTAATTTCTCCCATACGCGTCATGACCGTTTTAGGCTTATAGCCATTGGCATAACCTTGACGTTGTTCAGTGCGTTCAAAGGGTTGTGCTTGAAGGTGTTGGGCTCTTTCAATTTTGCATGCCTCATTAACCAAGATTCTCAGGGCTTCGCCTGCACCATCTAATCCTTGACTCAGAATGGCGGCATAAGCTGCAGATAGTGGGTGATCGTCTAATTCTAGTGTCATTGTATCGTTACTCCAAAAGTGATGGTATCTCAACATATTTTGGGGAAACTCTGCTGGCAGTTTCAAGGGTTAAAACGCCAATCAAATTACAGAAAGAAGGTTACACTAAC
>CAZFLX010000081.1:0-1325 GCA_964519885.1 uncultured Francisella sp.
CGCTGCCGTTCACCCCTCATCGCGATTTCAAAGGTTAAGGGGAACCGTCAAGGGCATCTATTTCACCAAGGACCACGAGTGGATCAACGTCGAGGGCAATGTCGGCACCGTCGGTATCACCGACTACGCCCAGCATGCTTTGGGCGACGTGGTGTTCGTCGAGGTGCCCGAGGCCGGCCGCGGCCTGACCAAGGGCGGTGACGCCGCGGTGGTCGAGTCGGTCAAGGCCGCGTCCGAGGTTTACAGCCCGGTGTCGGGCACGGTGGTCGAGGGCAACGCCGCCCTGGCCGACCAGCCGGCCATGGTCAACGAAGACCCCGAGGGCGCCGCCTGGTTCTTCAAGGTCGAGCTGTCGAGCCCGGCCGAACTGGACGAGTTGATGGACCGCGCCGCCTACGACGCCTACGTCGCCGGGCTGGAATAAAAGCTCACAAGGAACTTCCCCCATGCGTTACCTGCCCCATACCGAGGCCGACCGCCGCGCCATGCTGGCGGCCATCGGCGCCAAGGACGTGGATTCCCTGTTTCGCGACGTGCCCGCCGCGGCCCGTCTCGATCAGCCGATCGACCTGCCGCGTGGTCAAAGCGAGATGGAGGTGGAACGGGCGCTGTCGCGCATGGCCGCCAAGAACCTGTCGGCGGGATCGGTGCCGTTCTTCATCGGGGCGGGGCTTTACCGCCACCATGTGCCGGCGTCGGTGGACCAATTGCTGACGCGGGGCGAGTTCCTGACCAGCTATACCCCCTACCAGCCCGAGGTGTCGCAAGGCACGTTGCAATACCTGTTCGAGTTCCAAAGCCAGGTGGCGATGCTGACCGGCATGGACGTGGCCAACGCCTCCATGTACGACGGCGCCACCGCCTGTGCCGAGGCCGCGGTCATGGCGGCCCGCGTCACCAAGCGGGGCAAGGTGATCCTGTCGGGCAGCCTGCATCCCCATTGGCGGGAAACCACCGAGACGACGCTGAAATATACCGGTCTGGAATGCGAGACCCTGGCCCCCGATCCGCTGGCCATGGAAGACCTGATGGGGCGGGTGGACAGCCGCACCGCCTGCGTCATCGTGCAAAATCCCGGTTTCTTCGGCGGCATCAAGGACCTGCGGCCGCTGGCCGAGGAATGCCACGCCGAAGGCGCGTTGCTGGTGGTGGCGGTGGCCGACCCGGTCAGTTTCGGCCTGATCGAACCGCCGGGGGCCATGGGCGCCGACATCGTGGTGGCCGAGGGGCAGTCGCTCGGCATGGGGCTGCAATTCGGCGGTCCCGGTCTGGGACTGTTCGCGACGCGCGACTTCGACCGCGGCGAGATCGTCACCGGATTCGGC
>CAZFLX010000082.1:0-1318 GCA_964519885.1 uncultured Francisella sp.
CCCATATAAATGACAAAGCCACCTGAAGGTGGCCTGTCGCCCCAAGAGCGAACTAGCTAAACTAGGCGGTCAAGGGGAGAGTTGTAGATGTACAATACCGATTAAATACTTACCTGTCAACATTATTAAGCTCCCAGCACATTCACCAATGACAGTGACTCAAAGTAGGTTGACATATTCCAGATCTGAACGAGGGTGTGAGTAATATCTACTCTGATTGTGACCAACAGGCAACACTTTCAAAACAGCAACATTCACTATCAAATGATAACAGCACCTTTCCGACAAAGCAGTTAAGGTTTTTAATTATCGTAACCTCCGCAAGATGACTGACCTCTGATTCTGGGACATACACATCTTCACGATAGAGAAATAATATTAAGTCTGAATTTGCTTCAATAACAGCTGACCCATGAAAATCGGACATTCTTGGACGTTTGTTATGACGTTGATCTACACTTTTACTCAATTGTGATAAGACAATGATAGATACGTCAATTTCTTGTGCCAGCAATCTTAATGATTGAAAAATATGTTCTATTTCATAATGTTGATTATGATCTGGCGTGTTGCTGACAATCAACTGCAAGTAATCTATGACAATGACTGAAATGTTGTGTTCTTGTTTTAAGTCCCTAGCTTTTTCACATAAATCTGAAGCAGTAAAACCAGCACAACTTTCGAAATAGATAGGGGCTTTTCCAATTTGGTTCATCACATTCGCCATCCTCATCCAATCTTCTGGTCCTAAATTACCTCTATGTAACTTTTGCATAGACATTCGACCAACGGATGAAAGCATGCGCATGATGAACTGTGGTCCAGTCAAGTCGAAGCTGAACATGACTAAAGGTTGTTTACCATCTATTGCGATAATTTGAGAAATATTCATTGCCAGCGCCGTTTTACCAACCCCTGGACGACTGGCGATAACGGATACTTTTTCTTTTTGCAGACCATATGTTAGATTTTGAAGACCGTTTGTAATATTCATGGCGGCTTGTTCGATAGGCGTTGCTGACATGACATGATTTCCTCAGTTAATAATATGAGTCTAATCATGATCGATTGTGCGACAAGATAAGTCCTAATTGTTGACTCTAGTTTTGATTGGGTTGTTGGTGTTCATTTGACTCATTTTATAAGATGACTTATCGTTTTATCGTAGGATTTTTGCCTCCGCAAATGATAGTTTGGTAGCGCTTCATTCAACGATGAGCAATGTTGCAGATCGAACCTATAGTGATGAAATCATCTTGGTATTTGCTAGAACATTCTGAATACTTCTGAAATCATATCCGATAATGCAGATTATCGG
>CAZFLX010000083.1:0-1312 GCA_964519885.1 uncultured Francisella sp.
GGCCGAAACCATGCGCTACGCCCGCTGCCGCAGCGGCACCGACTGCCTCGCCGGCAGCGGCGGGCGCTGCCGCGGCGCCCTCATCTTCGGCGGCGAGCGCAGCGGCAGCAGCCAGCCACGCCTCACCGCGGCCGACCGCCAGGCCACCGCCCACTACCTCGAGGCCCCCACCCTCGCAGCCCTCGCCGCCGGCCACCTGGGCGGGCTGCCCGAGCGCATCGACCTCCCCTTCAGCAGCGGCGACAGCGTGGTGTCCACCGACGTCGCCCTGTGCATCCCCTGAAGACCATGGCCCCCGATCGTCCCCCACCCCGCGCGCACGGCTTCACCCTGGTCGAGATGGCCATCGTGCTGCTGATCCTCACCCTGCTCGCCGGCAGCCTCACTGCCGGCATCGCCAGCCACATGGCCCGGCGGGCCGAGGCCGCCACCGACGCCGCCCTCGACGAAGCCCGCGACGCCCTGCTCGGCCACGTGGTCCGCAAGGGCTACTTCCCCTGCCCCGCCAAGAGCGCCACCGACGGCAGCGAAGACCGGGAGGACCCGCGCAAGTGTCGCAAGAACGTCGGCCTGCTGCCGTGGGCGACGCTCGGCATCGCGGGCGTCGACGGCTGGTCGCGCCGCCTGCGCTACGCCGTCGCCCGCGAATACGTGTGGGACATCCGCCACACGGTGGTCGGCGAGAAGGCCAACCTCGCCGACGGCGACATCGACATCAAGACCCGCAACATCGACGGCACCGAACTCTTCCTCACCACCGACGGCGGGCGCACGCCGGTGGTCATCCTGTCCCACGGCGCCAACGGGCTGGGCGCCACCGACCAGGACGGCAACGCCCTCGCCCCGCCCACCGGCAGCGACGAAGCCCGCAACGCCGGCCCCGACGGCCGCCTCTTCTACGCCCGGCCGGCCTCCGAAAACCCCGGCGCCCCCGGCGGTGCCTTCGACGACCGGGTCAGCTGGCTGTCGCCCAACCTCATCGCCCACCGCCTGATCAGCGCCGGCCGCCTGCCCTGAGGCCCCGCCACAATCTTCCCGAAAGTTACGGATGGGCGGAGTTGACCCGGCTTTCCCGGCGGCCTGACACTTGCGGCATCCCACCCCCAGGAAACCCGATGCCGGCCATCAAGGCCCCCCCTTTCTTGCAGCGGCTCCTCCGCGCCGGCGTGCAGGCGCAGGACGACGAGGAGCTGCGCCTCGGCAAGACCCTCCTCAACCTCGGCAGCCTGCTCTTCGTGCTGGCGGCGCTGGCGTGGGTGGGCGTGTGCAAGGCCGTGGATGCGGGCTTTCCGGTGCTGCCGGCCCTGGCCGT
>CAZFLX010000084.1:0-1287 GCA_964519885.1 uncultured Francisella sp.
GGAATTTTTAAAGAAAGCAGCTTAAAATCTCTCCGGAAATACTTGACCATTACAAGTCCGAAGGATTGAAACGAATAGCGTGTGTTTTGTAATTGACGGGTTTAATACGAAGCTTAATTCTTAACAGTTGGCTATGATGCGCGGCAAGATTACGAACCACTGTCAGCGTGTGAATCCATGAACGGAATACCTCAGTTTGGTCAATGTTGAATTTCATGCTAATCGCTTTCTTATCTTGTGGATAGCGTAAGATTTCATAAGTTTTTGACCAAAACCCAAAGGACACGCATTCACTAATAGCCCAGCTTGGCGGTAAGTGCGGTGTGTCGTAATGCTTAAAGTAATGCTTAAAGTAATGCTCAATAAAATGCTTGTCTTTGGCTTGGTGAACGTCTGTTTCGATTTTGCGGACAACTTGACCAAAAGTCCAGTGGGCGGATGAGGTGAAAACATCGTTTTTTAGAAACCAATGTGGCGAGTATTTAAGACTTAGGTAATTTGCCATCACACTGCGTACAGCAACTTCAATGCGATCCACAGCATCAATCGTTAAGGCTCTCAATTCCCTGTCGCATTCATATTGCTGGATCAGGTGCGCAAGCGTATATCCTGCAGGAAGTTGTTTCGTAATTGGATCAATAAAGTGGTGTAAATAACCCTTTAACCGATAAGCACCGACATAACGAAAGTAATTTAACGCCAATTCAATCTCATTAGCATCAACGATCAGGCCTTGTGCTTGATACTTTGCCAAAAGTTTTTCAGGTGTTAAGGCTTGTTTATTGAATTGTGTTTTCGTCATGGTTTCCCGTACTTCAGAAACAATAAACCCGCTTTTTGCACGTCTGATTGAACAGATCCCTAACCTAAGTTAGGACGTGTAGCGGGTATGTTGTGATTATCATAGTGCTTAACCCTAAGCAAAGCAAGTGAAAGTTTAGCGTTAAACTTCCATTAAGCCGCCAACTTCTCTACATTATTAGCCGCCGCCATAATGTTCGATACCTTGTTAGTCGCACGCATTAGCGTATCCTGTGACAAGTGAGCATAACGCTGGGTCGTTTTAATCTGTGAATGACCTAACAATTCTTTCACTTCATAAATTGAACAACCGGCATTGACCAAAAACGATGCGAAGGAATGACGCAGATCGTGCATGCGAACATCCGCTAATCCAGCCTTAGTACGAGACGTGTTCCAGCTTTCATAAACGCTCACAAAAGGTAGCTTGGTGGACTGTCAACCCTTTTTCGTACAAGGAATCTGATTATTATCTAAAAGCTTCGC
>CAZFLX010000085.1:0-1272 GCA_964519885.1 uncultured Francisella sp.
ATTGCTTAAATGAATGCTAACATATACAAAATGCATATACATACTTAAGGAGCGTGATGATGTTAGCTCAGGCAACTGTTTTCAAAAACAACCAGTCACAAGCCATTCGCTTACCTAAACTGGTGGCGTTAGATGAACACATTAAACAAGTCACGGTCATTGCTTTAGGTAAAACCCGTATCATTACCCCTACCGAGCACACATGGGATGATTGGTTTGATCAGAACAATACCACTGATGACTTCATGAATGAACGCTTACAAGAAGCCGATCAGCTTCGTGAATCATTATGATTAAATATCTGCTCGACACGAACATCCTGATTTACACCATTAAAAATCGACCTGCATCAGTGCGTGATAAATTCAACCAACACGTAGGTCAAATGGCCATATCAACCATTACTATTGGAGAGTTGGTTTATGGTGCTGAACGTTCGTCTCATCCACAGAAAAACCTGCTAGACATTGAAGGCTTAATTGCGCGATTAGAAGTCTTAGATTTTGACCAAACTGCTGCCGAACATTTTGGAGATATTAGAGCGGATCTTTACCGTCAAGGCACTCCGATTGGTCCTTACGACATGATGCTCGCGGGTCATGCTCGTGCGCATGGTTTTATCATGGTAACCAATAACATGAAAGAGTTCGAACGTGTCGAAGGATTGCGCTGTGAGAATTGGGTGTAATCGTTTTATCTTTTAGGAAGATTCTTAATGTTCCCCTGGCAGGTATTCACCACGTTTCTCAAACTCGGCTTAACCGCTTTTGGTGGACCAATTGCCCATTTAGCCTATTTTCAGCGCACACTGGTACAAGAAAAGCGTTGGTTAAACGATGCCGATTACGCACAACTGGTGGCGTTGTGTCAGATATTACCCGGCCCGACGAGCAGTCAGGTGGGTATGGCGTTGGGGCTGCAACAAGCCGGCATTCGTGGCGCAATTGCCGCTTGGCTGGGATTTACCCTGCCCTCAATCGTATTACTGGTTACACTGGCTTATGGGCTAAATCACTTTCAAGGCAATTTACCCAGCGGACTCTTACAAGGGCTGGCGATGGCTGCGGTAGCCATTGTCATGCAGGCCTTATGGTCAATGAGTAACAACCTCTGTCCCGACTGGTCAAGACGTTTCATCGCGGTTGGTGTTGCACTCTTAGCACTCTGGTTATCCTCTGGTGTTTGGCAAGTCGCCTTACTGGCGTTAACGGGTCTATTTGGACTCATCAGGTCATCTCCCGCTGTCACCCATCAAGTAGCGACATCATGGCA
>CAZFLX010000086.1:0-1264 GCA_964519885.1 uncultured Francisella sp.
TTCGTTTTCCTGTCGTCATTATTGACGAAGACTTTCGCTCTGAAAACACCTCTGGTTTAGGTATTCGCGCCCTAGCCGATGCCATCCAATCGGAAGGCATGGAAGTGCTTGGCGTTACCAGCTATGGCGATCTTTCGACCTTTGCGCAGCAACAAAGCCGTGCATCTGCCTTTATTTTGTCGATTGACGATGAGGAATTAGCCGCCGCCGCCGATGAAAGCACGGAAAAATACGAAGCCAAAGCCATTAGCGCTCTGCGCGCTTTCGTGGAGGAGATTCGTTGGCGCAATGCGGAAATTCCCATTTTCTTACATGGTGAAACGCGCACGGCACGCCATATTCCTAACGATATTTTGCGTGAACTCAACGGCTTCATTCACATGTTTGAAGACACACCCGAATTCGTTGCTCGCTATATTATTCGTGAGGCTAAAGCCTATTTAGATAGTCTGGCACCGCCTTTCTTCCGTGCCTTAACCCATTATGCTGCCGACGGTTCTTACTCATGGCATTGCCCAGGACACTCTGGCGGCGTGGCTTTCTTAAAATCGCCCGTGGGTCAAATGTTCCACCAATTTTTTGGCGAAAACCTACTGCGTGCCGACGTGTGTAACGCGGTTGATGAATTAGGACAACTGCTTGATCATACCGGCCCCGTAGCGGCCTCTGAACGTAATGCCGCGCGTATTTTCAATGCAGACCACTTGTTCTTTGTTACTAACGGTACTTCGACCTCGAATAAAATGGTCTGGCACTCGTGTGTTGCCGACAACGACATCGTACTGGTTGATCGTAACTGCCACAAATCGATTTTGCACGCCATTACCATGACAGGTGCCATTCCCGTGTTTTTGACACCGACACGTAACCATTACGGCATTATCGGCCCCATTCCGCTCAGCGAGTTTGAACCCGAAACCATTAAAGCGAAAATCGCCGCACACCCGATGGCAAGCAAACTGGGCACTAATCCGCGCATCCTAACCATTACCCAATCGACTTATGATGGTGTGTTATACAACACAGGCATGATTAAAGAACGCTTGGATGGTTGGGTCGACACCCTACACTTCGACGAAGCTTGGTTGCCCCATGCTACCTTCCACGATTTCTACAAAGGCATGCACGCCATTGCACGCGATGGTAAGCGTACCGATAAGTCATTGGTATTCTCAACGCAATCAACGCATAAATTGCTGGCTGGCTTGTCGCAAGCCTCACAAATTCTGGTGCAAGATGCGCAAAGCAACAAGCTCGACTTGCA
>CAZFLX010000087.1:0-1259 GCA_964519885.1 uncultured Francisella sp.
AGGGCGAACGTGTGCTGCTGGCCGCGCTGGATGCGGGCGTGACCTTGTTCGACACCGCTGCGCTGTATGGCTTTGGCGCCAACGAAACCCTGGTGGGCCGCGTGCTCAAGCCCCATCGCCAGCGCATCACGCTGTGCAGCAAGGGCGGCATGGCCGGCGTGAGGGGCGAGGACGGCGTGATGCGCCGCGTGATCGACGGCCGCCCTTCCACGCTGCGCACCAATTGTGAGGACAGCCTGCGCCGCCTGGGCACCGACGTGATCGACCTGTACTACCTGCACCGCTGGGACAAGCAAGTTCCCATCGAGGACTCGGTCGGCGAGCTGTCGCGGCTGGTCGCGGCAGGCAAGGTGCGGGCGATCGGCCTGTCGGAGGTCTCCGCCGCCACGTTGCGCCGCGCGCACGCCGTGCACCCCGTCGCCGCAGTGCAGACCGAGTACTCCCTATGGACGCGCAACCCGGAGATCGCGGTCCTCGACGCGTGCCGCGAGCTGGGCGCGGGCTTCGTGGCCTTCAGTCCGCTGGCGCGCGGCTTCCTCTGCGGCGACCTCACGGACGTGGGCACGCTGCACGACAAGGACATTCGCCGCGCCATGCCGCGCTTCGCGCCCGAGGCCTACGCAGCCAACCTGAAGCTGCTGGACGGCTACCGCCGGATCGCCCGGGACGCCGGCTGCACCCCAGCGCAGCTGGCCCTGGCCTGGCTGCTGCACCAGAGCGGCCACATCGTCCCCATCCCCGGCACCACGAGCGTGGAACACCTGCTGGACGACCTGGGCGCCGCCAACATGCGGCTGCACGCCGCGGTGATCGAGCGGCTGAACGTTCTGATCAACGAACTTACCGTGGTCGGCCAGCGCTACAGCGCGCAGAGCGCGAACGAGGTCGACACCGAAGCCTTCTGAACCGCGAAGGCCCCTGGCGTCCGCGAGCCCGCCTTCGCGGTGTTGCGGGCGCCCTGCTGCCGGTTCCACACGGTGCGAGGGCAGGAATGCCCAGGCGCGAGGTTGTGAGGTTCACCCCGCCCTCCTCCGGCGGTCGGGCCGCGCCCCGGACCGCGTCAGGGTGCTCCGGCGCGGGCCAGCAGGCGGCCGTAGCCTGGAACCCCCGGCAACGCGCCAAGCTTGCGCATGCAGTACTAGGCCACCGCCGTGTTGCTCGTGACGACGGGCCGTCCCAGGGAACGCTCCAGGGCCTCGATGGCCAGATTAATAATTAACTATTTGTGAAAAAAACAGCGGATGGTGTTTCCGTTGCAA
>CAZFLX010000088.1:0-1235 GCA_964519885.1 uncultured Francisella sp.
GTAGCGGGCCACGTTGAGGGCCGCCAGGGCGTCGGAGAGGTGCATCAGCTCGGCCACCTGGGCATGGGACAGCTCGCGCAGGGCGGTGATCAGCTCGGCGGCGTCGGCGAGGTATTCGGGCTGGGTGAAGCGGGCGGTGGCGAGGGGCGACTCGTAATCGAGGGCCTTGGCGGGGGACAGCACGAAGATCATGGCAGCAGGCGGTAAAGCGACGGCGCCGATTCTAGCAAACGGCGCCGCGCCGCATCAGGCCATGGGCTCCAGGTGGGTGGTGACCTCGACGCCGGGCAGCTCGGCCACCAGCGCTGCCTCGATCTCGTCGAGCAGGGCGTGGCCATCGCGCACCGTCCAGTCGCCCGGCACCCGCACCACCACCTGCACGAAGGCGGACGCCCCGGCGCGCCGGGTACGCAAACCCTCGAAGGCCACGCCGCGGGGCTTGAAGCGGGCCAGCACGCGCCCGGCGCGGGCGATGGCGTCGCGGTCGAGGCTGCGGTCCATCAGGCCATCCACCGACTCCTGCAGCAGGTGCCAGGCTTCGCGGGTGATGTTGAGGCCCACCGCGATGGCGATCAGCGGGTCGAGGCGCAGCCAGCCCGTGATGGCCACCAGCGCCACGCCGGCGATCACGCCGACGGAGGTCCACACGTCGGTCATCAGGTGGCGGGAGTCGGCGCGCAGGGCGATCGAATTGAAACGCTCTCCGGCCCTGGCAAGCACCCGCGCGACGACGAAGTTGATGGCGGTCGCCGCCGCCGACCAGGCCAGGCCCCAGCCGGGCGACTCGATGGGCTGCGGGGCGAGCAGGCGCTCGACGGCCGCCCAGATGATCGCCAGCGCGGCGCCAAGGATCAGGATGCCCTCGAAGCCGCTCGAGAAATACTCGGCCTTGCCGTGGCCGAAGGGGTGCTGGCGGTCGGGCGGCGCCCGGGTGACCAGGATCATCCACAGGGCAAAGGAGGCGCCGGCCAGGTTGACGAAGGATTCGAGGGCGTCGGAGAGCAGGCCCACCGAGCCGGTGACCCACCAGGCCAGGGTCTTCAGGGCGATCGTGAATACCGCCGCAGCGATGGACAGCCACGCAAAATGGTGACGGTCCATCCGCTGCAGGCTGATCATCGCCCGCTAGCCCCGCTCGACGTCGGTCACGCCCTTCACCTCGTGCACCAGCTGCACCGCGCGCTGGATCTGCTGCACGCCCTGCACCTCGATGGTGAAGCGCATCCGCGCCGCGC
>CAZFLX010000089.1:0-1223 GCA_964519885.1 uncultured Francisella sp.
GGGCACCTCTAATTACCCATTATTTTGCGTCAATTTCCCCGAAAATCCATTTTTCGCTTAAAAAATACGTATGGTCACTGGCATTCTGCCCATTTGATACCTGTTTTGGTAGATTTCGGACACAATAACCCCTTATAAAGGCTTAAAACCGCTTCGTCGTAAAAATACCAAGCGCTTTAGGTTGTATACAGTTGCCATCATGGTCATCACAAAATTGGCTCGTTGCTGACCAATGACCCGCATGCATTTACCACCCATTTGCTCAATAGCGCCAAACACGTGTTCGACTCGTGAGCGTGTTTTGGAAATGGTCTGATTACGTCTTTCCAGCTGTTTTCCCATCGGCTTGCCTTTAGCTTTTTTATGCTGAACCCTTGGATTAAGTCCTTTTTCGGCTAAAGCTTGCTCTTTTTCTTGGCTTGCATAGCCTTTATCAGCAAAAAAGTCTCGGTTGCTGTTGTTCATGTCAATCAGACTTTCAAGCTGATTGAGGTCATGATCTTTTGCTGTGGTAAGATCAATGGCACGTATGACCTTACAGCGCACATCAACATTGATACCAAGCTTATAACCAAAGTAATGTTTGCCATGTTTGCTTGTCCAGCTGGCATCAATGTCTTTTTGTGCCCGTTTATGTGCTGTCCATTCGATAGGCATAGCTTTTTGATCGGTGATTTCTTTTTCTTTGCTGCGAATACGTTGTTTAGGAACGGGGACAACCGTTGCATCAATAATCTGACCCTTGCGTGCACTGTAGCCGTGTTCATTGATCTGACGTTCAACCTCTTCAAATAATGCTTTGGCTGTTTGCTCACCAATACGCTCTTCAAATACCCAAATGGTGTTGGCATCAGGAATATTGGGGGAATGAGTTAACTTGGTAAAACGCTGAAAGCTCATTCGGTCATTGAGCATAAACTCCATCTGATCATTGGATAGATTGTTCAGACGTTTGAGAATAATCACGCGCAACATGATTTCAGTGGGATACGGTGGTCTGCCGCCCTTGTCTGACTGTTTACGAGGTGCGATTGCTTCCACCACGTCAACGAGTTGCTGAAAATCAATCAGTTCATCTAAAGCCAATAACGGATCTTTCTGGTCAATGCGCTTGGCTCGATATTCATGCGCAAAGAGGTCAAATAAGTTCATGGTACGCTCAGCAAATATTGTTATGTACGTATTTTACCCGGTTTCAGCTCAGGAGGTTTTTAGAGGTGCCC
>CAZFLX010000090.1:0-1204 GCA_964519885.1 uncultured Francisella sp.
GGTTACCATCTTAAATCAGATCGGTAATTTGTTCAAAAACTGGGGTCCACTATAGC
This sequence comes from uncultured Francisella sp., assembly GCA_964519885.1. Classification (GTDB taxonomy): domain Bacteria; phylum Pseudomonadota; class Gammaproteobacteria; order Thiomicrospirales; family Thiomicrospiraceae. The sequence goes on from CAZFLX010000090.1 coordinate 57, forward strand.
TTATACTTGCTGCTGATAAGGAGCGCTTGGCGCTTGCTCTCAGCACTTTTGAGACCAGGCAGAAATCCTATGAGCTGATTCGCCGTACTTTTGAAGTGGGTGTTGGTTCAGCGCTGGATGTCCGTCAGGCGGAAACTCTGATGGAAAGTGCACGTGCCGATGTGGCACGCTATATAGCACAAGAAGCAAAAGACGCAAATGCGCTTGCATTGATAGTCGGAACAACAGTATCTGCTGATCTGTTACCTGCCATATTAAGCGATTCTGTTAGCGCAATAACAGAAGTGCCAGCCGGGGTGCCTTCAGAGGTGCTGACACGTCGTCCGGATGTTCTGCAAGCCGAACGTGCTTTACGTGCGGCTAATGCAAATATTGGAGCTGCGCGTGCGGCTTTCTTCCCAAGTATCACGCTGACAGCCGGTGCAGGTGTTGCCAGTGACTCTCTGGGTGGTTTGTTCAGTGGCGGTGGTGGTACCTGGAGTTTTATACCGCAGATTAAATTGCCAATTTTTGAGGCTGGCAGGCTAACTGCTAACCTGGAAGCTACAAAAGTACAGCGTGAAATTAATGTGGCTCAGTATGAAAAGGCTATTCAAACGGCTTTTCGTGAGGTGGCGGATGCTTTTGCTGAAAAATCTACTTTAGCAGAACGACTAGACGCCCGGCGCAAACTGGTCGAGGCGACTAAAGTCAGCTTCACATTGTCTGAAGCGCGCTATAAGAGCGGCATTGATAGTTATCTCGGTTTGCTGGATTCGCAGCGTGCGCTTTACCTGTCTCAGCTTGATTTGATCGAAATTCGACTGATTGAGTCAGCAAATCGAGTTGCACTTTATAAAGTGCTTGGCGGAGGCTGGAATTAACTACTCATTATATGCATTCGCATTTGTTACGAGGTCTCCTTAGCTATAGCCATCGTGTGATAGAAAGGAAATCAAATGAATACAAGCACAAGATCATTGGGTATCCGTCGTAAAAATAGCGAGATGTCGGAAGAAACACGCCAGAAGATAGTAGAAGCCGCAGAAAATGTATTTTGTGAAAAAGGCGTATGTAACAGCACAATTGAAGATATTGCCCTTAGAGCAGGTATGTGTAATGGTCTAATAATCCCGGAGAGAAACATAGCTTACAATTAGCCTATTCGG
>CAZFLX010000091.1:0-1183 GCA_964519885.1 uncultured Francisella sp.
TGTAATGGTCTAATAATCCCGGAGAGAAACATAGCTTACAATTAGCCTATTCGGAGATCACTAATGACCAATCTAAACACCAGAAAACCTAAAACTCACTTCACGCCTGATCAAAAGCTTGAGTATGCCAAGCTAATGGTAGAAGAAGGTTACAGCAACCAGAAAGTCATGGAAATATCAGGAGCCTGTGCCAGTGCTGTCATGCGTTGGAAAAAACAATACACGGCAGAACTCAAAGGTCAAACGCCCACCGCCAAGGCATTAACTGAAGATCAGCGCATTATTCAAGATCTTCGAAAGCAACTGGCACAAGCACAAAGGGATAATGAACTACTAAAAAAGGCCGCAGCCTTTTTCATTCGCGACAACAAACAGCTCAATTGATTGCGACATTGAAAAAGGCGGATTCAAGCTTGTCTATTGGTCATTTATGTCAATTATTTGAACTGCCATCATCGACCTACTACGAAATGATATCACGCCCACAAAATAGTGAGCAGGAAACCAATATGATCAATCGAATCATGGATCTGAGTAAAGATGTTTATCACACTTATGGTACGAGGCGTATGAGTCATATCTTGCAAAAAGAACAGCTTAAGATCGGACGCCACAAAACCAGAAGGCTGATGAAAGCCGCTGGCATTAACGTGGTATTTCCAAAAAAGAAACACCGTTACCCACCTGATGAATTAAGTAATAAGGCACCCGAACTGCTCAATCGTCAATTTGCTCAAGCCAGCCTTAACACCCACTGGGTTGGTGATATTACCTACATCCGCACTTACCAAGGCTGGAGCTATCTAGCCTGTGTAATGGACTTGGCAACTAGGGAGGTGGTTGGCTATGCCATGTCAAAAAGCCCTGATGCCCAACTGGCGAAGGACGCCTTAATGGATGCTATTAGAAAACAAAATCCAGATACAACCAAATTAATGTTTCACTCTGACCAAGGTGTTCAATACAGCGCCAAAACCTTCACCAAGACGCTAAAACTGCTGAGAATAACTCAAAGCATGAGTCGTCGTGGTAATTGTTGGGACAATGCCGTTATGGAGCGTTTCTTCAGAAGCTTAAAGGCAGAACGACTCGATCACCTGCGTTTCGTTGATCATGATGCACTGGTATCAGTGCTTAACTCTTACATTAGATTTTACAACTACAAACGCATCAGTTCGGTGCT
>CAZFLX010000092.1:0-1179 GCA_964519885.1 uncultured Francisella sp.
TACCAGGTCCAGCGCGACCGCGACACCCGCACCGCCCTGTCGGCCCGCGCCCTCAACGTGAGCGGCGTGATCCAGGCCCGCTACGGCGCCACCGACGCGGCGGTGAATACCTCCGGCAACAGCGCCAACGCGGTGAATGGCCGCAACAACTCCTTCGACCTGGGCGCCGTGCTGGTGGGCTTCAACGGCAATCTCTACAAGGACTACGAGGACGGCCGCAACCTCGACTACACCCTGCGCTTCGGCACCTCGCCCCAGCAGGGCACCAACAACAGCTTCCTCAACCTGATCGACGCCAACCTCACCTATCACATCCTGCCGACCATCAGCGCCGACGCCGGCCGGCTGTCGGTCACCTTCGGCCAGCAGCTGCTGCCCTTCGGCCAGGAAGTGCAGGCCACCGAAGACCTCAAGCCGACGATCAACAACGCGCTGTTCACCTCGCCGGGCAGCCTCGACCTGGCCCGGCGCCAGGTGGGGCTGATCTTCCGCGGCGACGCCTTCCCGGTGGTGGACTACGGCTACAACTACCGCGCGCCCATCCTCACCTACGCCTTCGGCCTGGTGAATGGCAACGGGCCCAACAAGTCGGACGACAACAACAACAAGGACCTCGTCGGCCGCGTCGCCCTCACCCTGCCCTCCGACTACAACTCGTGGCTGCGCCAGCTGAGCTTTGGCGCCTCGATCTACCGGGGCAAGCAGAACGTCTTTGTAAACAGCGGCGCCGACCTGATCGACAAGGGCAAGAAGGACCGCTACGGCTTCGACCTGGCCTACAACCACCACCCCTTCGGCGTCACCTACGAATACACCGAAGGCCGCGACGAATACGCCACCGGCACCAAGGCCGCCTACAGCGTGGCCGAGCGCAAGAGCCGCGCCCACACCGGCACCTTCTTCTACAACATCGGCGAGCAGTTCGTGAAGGGCTACCGCGCCCAGGGCCGCTACGACGACTGGTGGCCGAAGTCCTACCAGCCCTTCTACCGCTACGACCGCTTCGACCCCAACACCGCCGCCCTGCGGGACGAGATCAAGGTGCACACCCTGGGCCTCAACGTCTTCTTCGCCGAGACCAGCAAGTTCCAGCTGAACCTCAACCGCACGACCTTCGAAGCCACCGACAAGACCACCAACGACCTGCTGGCCCAGTTCCAGTTCGGCTTCTGACCCCAT
>CAZFLX010000093.1:0-1167 GCA_964519885.1 uncultured Francisella sp.
CTAGTGTTCTGTCCTGCAAATAAATGGCATTAGTCTTGCATGCCGGTGCAGTATCTTTGGAACGGAGATACCGCGATGAGAACAGGCAGACCGAAATCTGAATTGGTACTGAGTGACGACGAGCGATCTCAATTGCAGTCGTTTGCGCGCAGCCGCTCGTTGCCGGCGGCATTGAGCAGCCGGGCGCGCATTGTTCTTAGCAGCGCAGAGGGCGAGCCCAACAACGCGATCGCCGCGCGGTTGCAATTGACTAACGCCACCGTGGGAAAGTGGCGCTCGCGCTTCATTGAGCGGCGCATCGCCGGTCTGTACGATGACATTCGCCCCGGTGCTCCACGCACCATCGACGATGAGCGGATCGCGGAGTTGATCAACACCACGCTGCACACCAAGCCGGTAAATGGCTCGTCGCACTGGAGCGTGCGCGGCGTGGCCGCAGAGACGGGCATCTCCAAGTCCAGCGTGCAACGCTACTTCCAGCTTTTTGGACTGCAGCCGCATCGCACCGAGGGCTTCAAACTGTCCAATGATCCGTTCTTCGTGGAGAAGTTGCGCGACGTGGTGGGTCTGTACCTGAGCCCCCCGGACAACGCCTTGGTCATCTGCGTGGACGAGAAAAGCCAATGCCAGGCGCTGGAGCGCACGCAGCCGATGCTGCCCATGGGCTTTGGCTACGCCGAAGGTGTCACACACGACTACAAGCGCCATGGCACCACAACGCTGTTTGCCGCGTTGAACGTACTCAACGGCGCGGTGCTGGCCAGTTGCAAACCGCGCCATCGGCATCAGGAGTTCCTGTCGTTTCTGCGCGAGATCGAGACCGCTGTGCCGCCCGAGCTCGACATCCATTGCATCGTAGATAACTACGCCACGCACAGTCACCCGAAGATCAAGGCTTGGCTGGCCACCCGGCCGCGCTGGCACATGCACTTCATTCCGACCTACAGCTCCTGGCTGAATCAGGTTGAGCGCTTCTTTGCACTGATCACCGACAAGGCCATCCGGCGCGGATCGTTCACCAGCGTCAAGCAGCTCGTGCAGCGCATCGATCAGTTCGTCGCTCACCACAACGCCAACAGCCAGCCGTTCAAATGGACGGCCACCGCAGATTCGATTCTTGAGAAGTTGCATCGACTTTGCTCACGTATCAGCGGGACAGGACACTAG
>CAZFLX010000094.1:0-1123 GCA_964519885.1 uncultured Francisella sp.
AGATCAATAAAGTCTTTATCTCCGCCTGATTGTTTCATCAGTGCTGTTTTAACCCTATTAATTGATTCCGGTAAAGGCATGTGCTTAAAGGGTAAGCCATCGCGAAACGCACCTGGTTTTTCCTTAAGCAGCGGCACATAATGCCAAACATCAAAGATAAAATGATTGCGCTCAAAACAACGTGGATGACGTGCAACCAACCCTTTTTCCTTGTCGTAAATACTGACCCAATCAGCACTTAAATGTACAGACAGCGTCTGATTCACATAGGCCACTGGCACACTATAACGATTACGATCTATGATGATGCAAGCAGTGGTATTCACCCTTTTGACTTCTTGCGTGTAACCATCAAAAGGCATAGTAATGGCACGCAAATGCTCTTTTTCCTGTTCAAACACCTGAGTAACGGTTAACTCAGTTAAGTCAGGATGTTTATGATTATTAGCGAGTTGTGTACAGCGAAGCTTCAACCAATCATTTAACGCATCAAATGAATCAAAGGACAACATGGGTAAGAACAAGTTGTTACGCAAGAACTTAACCTGTGATTCAACCTGACCTTTTTCCCATCCTGATGCAGGAGTACAAGCAATGGGTTCAAACACATAATGATTCGCCATTGCCATGAATCGTTTATTGAAATCACGGTTTTTACCCCGTAATACCGCATCGACCACCGTTTTAAGATTATCGTAAATCATCTTCTGAGGCACACCACCAAAGAAAGCAAACGCCCGATTATGTGCATCAAGCAGCATCTCTAAGCGCTCATTCGGATAGGCAACAACAAAATAAGCACGAGAATAAGCCAAACGAAAATGGGCCACTTTAACGCGTTGCTCAATGCCAGCAAGCTTAACAGTCTCATAACTCCAATCGAACTGACACACCTCCCCCATAGCAAATGACAAGGGCACAAAGGCTTTAGAGGACAAAGCTGACTTATCATCCCTAAAGGCTTTTACCGCACGTTGCACGCTATCGTAAGCGCCTTGATATCCTAGCTCCTGCAACAGTATAAACAATCGTTTAGCGGTACGACGACGATGTATAGGCAGCTTAGCGTCATGATTAAGCATATCCAGCAGTTGAGGATGAAATGATCCCAATAGGGGCTGTG
>CAZFLX010000095.1:0-1121 GCA_964519885.1 uncultured Francisella sp.
AGGCCCTGCTCGGACTGCTGGTTGCCGATGCGCGCGAAGCCGATCTGGGCGGTCAGCCCGGGCGTGGCGCCGCCGGCCCGGGCGGCCGCCTCCAGGGCCTCGGCCGCCTCGCGGAAGCGGCCCTGCTGCATGCGCATGGCGGCGAGGGTGGTGAACACCTGCGGGTCGGGGTCGCCGGCGCGCAGCAGCGGTTCGAGCAGGTCGGCCACGCGGGAACTGTTGCCGGCGGCAAGGTAGAGGTTGGCGAGCAGCTTGCGCCCGGCCGGCTCGCCGGGCAGGCGCAGCACGTAGAGTTCGAGCAGCACGCGGGCGCGCTCGCTGCGGCCGGTGGCCTGGCTGGCGAGGCTGCCCAGCATCAGGAGCGGCGGCTGGCGGGCGATGAAGGCCTCCGGCAGGGCGTCGACAAGGCGGGTCACCTCCTCGAGCTGGGCGCGGGACCCGGCGGCGTCGCCCCGGGCCGCCAGCACGAGGCTCTTGAGGTAGGCCACGCGGGGTTCGCGGCGGGTCAGCGCGGCGGCCCGCTGGAGGTCGGCCATGGCTTCGTCGAAGCGCTGCAGGTCGATCAGCAGCGAGGCGCGGGCGATCATCGCGTCGACCAGCTGGGGGTCGGCGGCCAGCGCGCAGGCGAAGGCGGCCAGCGCGGCGGTGGCGTCGCCCGAGCCCTGCAGCATGGCGCCCTGGAGGTGCAGCAGCTGGGCGTCGCCGGGGGCGATCGCCAGCGCCGCGGCGAGGGCCTGGCGGGCCCGGGCGCCGTCCCGCTGGCGCAGGGACAGGTCGATCTCGGCGCGCAGGGGCGACAGGCTGCGGGGGTCGGCGGCGCGGGCCTGCTGCACGGCGCGCAAGGCGGCGGGCATGTCACCCACGTCGGCGTGGGCGGTGGCGCGCATGGCCAGCACCTCGGCCCGCAGGGTGGGCGGCAGCCCGTCGGCGGGGATGCGCTGGAGCAGCTTCTCGCTGTTGCCGAACATCATCAGCGCCTGGCCGTAGGGCAGCGCGACGTCTTCCAGGCGGGCCCCCTTCTGGAGGGCTTTCTCGAACTGGGCCTCAGCGGCGGCGGCCTGCCCATCCTTCAGCAGGGCCTGGCCGAGCAAGACCTGGGCGGCGAGCAGGCCGGGCTCCTT
>CAZFLX010000096.1:0-1109 GCA_964519885.1 uncultured Francisella sp.
TCAACCACACACCAGTCTACCGATTGAAATACTCCGATAACTAAGCCCCTCAGCTACGCTCAGGGGTATCCTAGTTGCTGGCTTCTAATCTATGGTGTGACCAGCTAACGCTCGTCACGAATGTTGTGGGTTCGTTGCTTGTTTGTTCGCGATGGACAAAAACAGATTCCGTTTCACTTCATCTTCCCTTTTTTGTCATCGCTTCACGCTTACCATGCCCAAGAAGCCTGTTCATAACTCAAGCCCTTCGGGTTCGACAATTCACGTTGTCGTAAGTAATTTTCAGTGCGTTGCACTGGTAAAAAGTTACTTCACGCCCTTCGGGACGACAACTCACATTGTCTAAAGTTATGCTCAGGTGGTATCGCTGCCCGAAAGGTTGTTGGTGCCAGAGAAGCCCCTCAACTACGTTCAGGGGTGATTTAGTTGCTGGTAACAAAACTAACGCCCTGCTGTCGCAAGGCTTAGGAAACTAGACCCAGTTTTCAACGCGTAAACCTGTCACTCGTTCAAATTCTCTGGTATTGTTGGTGATTAGCGTTGCCTGTAAACTCAGGGCATGAGCTGCAATCAGCATATCGTAACTACCGATAATCGAACCTTTTAACTCTAAATCGGTTCTAACATCACCATAGACAGCAGAAGCGGACTGATCAAATTCAAATACCTGTAAGGGTGACAGAAAAGCATCTACCGCTTGTTTTAGCTTGTGGCTATTCTTCTTTTTGACGCCATAGTAAAGTTCGGCAGTGGTAATAGATGAAACCCCGATGATTGCCGTTTTAGCTACTTGCTCAAACTTGTCGATGAGTCTCGTCTCTTGTGCTTTGATGAGGTAAGAGACAATATTTGTGTCGAGCAAGTAAATCAAAACAGATCTCTCGATTGCAGTTGCGGCTGTTCTCGTACCAAATCTAGATTAGCTAGCATGGGTAAAGCTTGTCGCATCGCTTCCCAGCTGGTTTGTTTATCAAGGGTTGTGGTTTCTTCTTGAACACTCACTTCGGTGGCGGGTAGTTTGTTAACGTATGACAAAAGTTGTTGCCAAACGTCGTCGCTATTAATTCTGAGGGTTAGGGTGTGCATAAGCTACCTCCTGTTTTGATGGT
>CAZFLX010000097.1:0-1102 GCA_964519885.1 uncultured Francisella sp.
GCGGACACCTACTCGATCGCCGACCAGGTCATCGTCCAGGCCACCGCCGTCGGCATCACCGTGGTGTGGTCGGCCGTCGTCGCCTTCATCGCCTACAAGCTGGTCGACATGTTCGTCGGCCTGCGGGTGGCGGAAGACGAGGAGCGCGAAGGCCTCGACATCACCTCCCACGGCGAGAGCGCCTACCACCAGTAAGCCGCTTCTCCCTGCAGCAAACGGAACGGGTGCCTTCGGGTGCCCGTTCTTGTTTGTGGCGCGGCGCGGCGATGCCCGACGCGGCGGCAATCTGCTAGTCTCCGGCGGTTTTCTCCTCACCCCGCACACCATGGACAAGTACGAACAGTTCAAGATCGAGCAGGACTCCCTGCTCAAGGCGCTGGCCGAGAACGGCCCCAGCGAAAACCTGATGCACCGCATGCAGGCCCTCTACAAGGACGCCTGCCTGGTCATCGCCCTCGGCCCGAACACCGCCCTCGAGCGCGACCCCGCCGACGCCGGCCGCGAATACGCCGACGAGCAGGACTTCGCCGCCTACGTCGAAACCTACGTGCTCGCCGTGCAGAGCGGCGAGCTGGCCAAGTTGTTCGAGATGCAGCCGTGGGGCGCGGTCGCCTACGAATACGAGACGGTCGATGTGGACGGCAAGGTCTGCCCCGGCGTGCGGGTGAGCTGGGCCAACAAGATCGCCTTCCTGGCCGGTGGCAAGGACGGGGCCTTCGACGCCCGCCTCGAAGCGATGGCCAAGGCCCTGGCAGCGCTGATGTCGGCCAAGTGGTATCGCTGGCAGGTGCGTTTGATCTGACGGTTCAAGCCTGGCCGCGGCGCGGCTTACCCGCGGCCCACCGACCGGCGTATATTCCGGGCCTCATCCCCCTTTGATCGGTTCGGCCGTGGGCCGGGCCGTGTGCACCATGCCCCTGCCCAGTTTCGACCCCGCCGACTACCCGCAACAGCTGGCCGACAAGGTGGCCCGCTACAAGGCCGACTTCGCCGACTTCGACCTGCCCGAGCCGGAGGTCTTCACCTCCGAGCCCCAGGCCTACCGCCTGCGCGCCGAGTTCCGCATGTGGCACAGCGGCGAGCGCGTCGACTACGCGATGTT
>CAZFLX010000098.1:0-1081 GCA_964519885.1 uncultured Francisella sp.
ACTGCAGCGCTTGAGTCACTTGCCAAACGCTGTTGAGATGAGCCTGCTGCAACACCTGCAAAACATCCCCGATCCGCGCGTGCAGCGCACACGCCGCCACGAACTGCAATCGATCCTGGTAGTGGCGCTGTGCGCCACCATTGCAGGCGCAGACAACTGCGTAGAGATGGCCGAGTTCGGCCAGCAACACCAAGACTGGTTTGAGCGCTTGGTGCCACTGCCCTCTGGCATTGCCTCGCACGATACCTTTGCACGGGTGTTTCGCCTGCTCGATGCCAAAGAGTTGGAGCGGGCCTGCCAACAATGGCTCGCCCAGGTGGCAGGCAGGGTGCACGGCACGGTGGCCATTGACGGTAAAAGCGTGCGCGGCAGCAGCAAAGGAGATGCTCACAGGCCACTGCACATGGTCAGCGCCTGGGCTGCAGACATGGGACTGCTGCTGGGCCAGTGCAAGGTCGATGGCAAGAGCAACGAGATCACGGCCATTCCCGAGCTGCTGCGCTTGCTGCACCTCAAAGGCTGCATCGTCACCATTGACGCCATCGGCTGCCAAAAGAGCATCGCCCAGCAGCTTCACGAGCATGGCGCGGACTATGTGCTGAGTCTCAAGGGCAACCAGAGACACATGCACGCCGTGGTGCGAAAACACTTTGAAGTGCAGGATAGCCAGGAGCGGTTCGAGGAGAACACCTATACCGAGAGCTGCAGCGGGCACGGGCGCCAGGAACTACGCAGCTACCGGCTCAGCCCTGTGCCCGAGGCGTTACAGCGAGCAGCAGCCCACTGGCCGGGGCTGACCAGCGTGGTGCAGGTCGTGCGCAGGCGCCAGCAAGCGGGAAGCGAGGCCAGCGAAGAAGTCAGCTATTACCTGAGCAGCTTGCCAGCGCACACGCCCGCGAAGGTGCTGGCGCACAGCATCCGTGGGCACTGGAGCGTGGAGAACCAGTTGCACTGGAGTTTGGACGTAGCGATGCGCGAGGATGCGGCGCAGTCATACAAGGATCAAAGTCCGCACAACCAAACGGTGCTCAGACGCATGGCGCTGCAGGTGCTCAAGAATGACACCTCGGTGAAGATCGGC
>CAZFLX010000099.1:0-1072 GCA_964519885.1 uncultured Francisella sp.
GCGGGTTCGGCGGCGGAGAACGTGGCCGCCGGCAGCCAGGAACTGTCGGCCAGTTCGGAACAACTGAGCCAGGGCGCCACCGAACAGGCGTCGTCCACCGAGGAGGCGTCGGCGTCCATGGAGGAAATGGCGGCCAACATCCGCCAGAACGCCGAGAATGCCAGCCAGACGGAGAAGATCGCCCGCCAGTCGGCCAAGGATGCCCAAGCCTCGGGCGAGGCGGTGAGCCGCGCGGTCGAGGCGATGCGGACCATCGCCGAGAAGATCGGCATCGTCCAGGAGATCGCCCGCCAGACCGATTTGTTGGCGCTGAACGCGGCGGTGGAGGCGGCGCGGGCCGGCGAGCACGGCAAGGGCTTCGCCGTGGTGGCGACCGAGGTGCGCAAGCTGGCGGAACGCAGTCAGGCGGCGGCGGCCGAGATCAGCGGCCTGTCGGGCGAGACGGTCAAGGTGGCGCAGGAAGCGGGCGACATGCTGGGCAAGCTGGTGCCCGACATCAAGAAGACCGCCGAACTGGTGGAAGAAATCACCGCCGCCTGCCGGGAGCAGGACATCGGCGCCGACCAGATCAACCAGGCGATCCAGCAATTGGACAAGGTGACGCAACAGAATGCCAGCGCCTCGGAACAGGCGTCGGCCACCTCCGAGGAACTGGCCACCCAGGCGGAAGCGTTGCAGCACACCATCGCCTTCTTCCGCGTCGATGGCAACGGTGCCGCCAAGCCCAGGACCAAGCCGGCGCCGGTCCGTCGCGCCGAGCCTGCCGTCCGGCCGGTGTCCCGTCCCACGGCCTCGGCCATGCGTCCGTCCGGCCGCAAGACAAACGGTGCCAAGCCTAACGGCAAATCCAATGGCAGCGGCTACGCCTTCGACCTGAGCGCGGGTGGCCCCGACGGTCAAGACGCCGAATTCGAACGCTGCTGAATACAACGAACGCACGACACCCCAGGGGGCTATTATGCGCATGTCGGTGAAACTGAAGCTTGCTGTGTCCTTTGGCCTGCTCCTGGTGTTGTCGGGGGTGGCCGCATTCATTGGCGTCAACAGCCTGAACCAACTGGACCAGACGGCC
>CAZFLX010000100.1:0-1026 GCA_964519885.1 uncultured Francisella sp.
GCTTTTAGGCGAATACGAATGCTTTGAGTTGCCATTAAAATTCTCCAAAGAACAAGAAATACGACACCATATAGCATCGCGGAATTTAGCATTATAGGATAGCAGTCACCATAATGCAAATAATTTCAAACAAATCCATCAGCTAGCAACAAAAAAGCCCGCCATTGCTGACGGGCCTTTTCATCGTTTGCCGTTAGGCTGGTGATTAGGCTAATACTTTAGCAACAACACCAGCACCTACCGTACGACCACCTTCACGAATCGCAAAGCGTAAGCCTTCTGACATCGCGATAGGTTGAATCAACTCAACCGACATCTTAACGTTGTCACCTGGCATAACCATTTCGATACCTTCTGGCAACATACATGCGCCAGTTACGTCCGTGGTACGGAAGTAGAACTGTGGGCGGTAGTTGTTGAAGAATGGGGTATGACGACCACCTTCTTCTTTTGACAGAATGTACACTTCACATTCAAATTTGGTGTGAGCTTTGACTGAACCTGGTTTAGCTAACACTTGACCACGTTGTACGTCTTCACGTTTAGTACCACGTAATAGGATACCTGCGTTGTCGCCTGCTTCACCTTGGTCTAGCAGCTTACGGAACATTTCTACACCAGTAACCGTGGTGGTTTGTGTGTCTTTGATACCGAGGATTTCAATGGTTTCACCCACTTTAATCACACCAGTTTCGATACGACCTGTTACGACGGTACCACGGCCTTGAATTGAGAATACGTCTTCAATTGGCATTAGGAATGGTTTGTCTACAGCACGCTCTGGCAATGGAATGTAGTCGTCTAGCGCTTGCAATAAACGCAATACAGCTGGTTCGCCGATTTCTGATTGGTCGCCTTCTACGGCTTTCAATGCTGAACCAGTGATGATTGGGGTGTCGTCACCTGGGAAGTCGTAAGATGATAACAACTCACGGATTTCCATTTCTACCAATTCTAACAACTCTGCATCGTCTACCATGTCGGCTTTGTTTAGGAATACAACGATGTAAGGTACACCTACTTGAC
>CAZFLX010000101.1:0-1022 GCA_964519885.1 uncultured Francisella sp.
GGGTGCAAATGAAAGTGGTGGACGTCGGCGGGCGCAAGAAATCTGTGGTGATGCCGTAAATCCAGAAAGGCAACCTGGAGGAAGAGGCCATGGAAGACAAGGATCTGTTGGAGCGTCTGAGCCGAAACCCGGACATCAAGGCAAGGGTGGAACGGCTGCTTGATCTTGTGGAGAACACTGGAGGCGATCTCAAACGAGCCGACGAAGCCGAGCAAAGGGCGATTGACGAGCTACGCGCGATGGGTCAAGAACTGCTGGGTGCCTGGGGGCAGCGCCTGGCAGACCGGGAGTCGGCGGGGTTGGAGCGACAGGGAAAGGTCGTCCATCAGGTAAAAAAAACTGCGCTGGCACAGCACCTTCGGCGAAATCGAAGTTTGTGAGCAGGTTTTTCGCCAGCAAGCTGACGGCCGTCTGATCCGGCCCTTCGCCGCCGTCGCCGGGGTGTGCTGCCGGGGCTACTCCCTGCCGTTGCAGCGGGCGATCACTGATTTCGGTGCGGACATTCCCTTCGGGCGGGTGGCCGACAAACTCCGGGAGCACTATGGCATCGATATTCCCTTGAGCGCGGCGGCGACGATCACGCAGCGTCATGCCCATGCGGTGACGGAAACCGACAGGACGCCGGATCAATTGCCGGGCGTGATCCCCCTGGCGCTGATTGCCGAAGCCGACGGGAGCATGATTCCAATCGTTCAATGCGCGACCTCTTCCGAGGCGGGCTCGACGGATCGACGCAAGCGGCGAACCCTGTTCTGGAAAGAAGCCCGACTTTCCCTGATCCGGCGTCCGGACGACATCGCCCCAAGTTTCGCGGTCACCTTGGGCGATGCGGCCGCCACCGGCGCCGATCTGGAGCGATTGGCCGTGGCGGCGGGCTTGAATCGGCGCACCCGGATTCACGGATTGGGCGACGGCGCGCCCTGGATTGCCGAGCAGATGGAATCCCGGTTCGGCGCACAAGCGCGCTACCTGATCGACTTCTACCATCTGTGCGATTACCTGGCCGCCGCCGCGTCGGCTTG